>NZ_JABLTE010000139.1 GCF_013315795.1 Nocardia barduliensis | reverse complement strand
GGCCGCGGTGGGGCGGGGAGCAGCAAGTCGGTCGGATCGGCGTCGATCCGTCCGTACTCCAGCAGCCGGCACCAGCGCTCCACCTCGTGCAGGTCGTCGCGCCACTCGGGGCCGGGCAGCTCGGGGAAATCCGGATGACGATGCGTCAGCAGTGCCTCCGGACGCTGCGCGAGCAGATCACGGATGCTCTCCGGCCCGCTGCCGTGCAAGTTGACCGCCCATCTCGGCGGTGCGCCCTGCCACCGCAGCGCACCCAATCCCGCGGTCGGCAGCAGTTCGTCGACCGCGTCGATGAGGCCGACGAGATCGCGGAGCGCTTCCGGTGCGGCCAGCACCAGGCGGTCGTCCGGGTGCGCGCTGCGCAGTCCACGCAGCGCGGGCACGATGGTCAGCAGGTCGCCGAGCCCGAGTGCGCGGAGCACGAGAATCGAGCCGGTCAGGGCCACGATCCCTCTTCCGAGGCGCACACGACCATTTCCCTGACCTCGCAGCCGGGCGGCTGGCGCAGCGCGAAGACCACCGCGTTGGCGACATCCTCGGGTTGGTTGAGTTTCGCGTCGGCCGGCGGCTTGTACTGCTCGTCGCGGTCGTCGAAGAACGCGGTGTGCATGCCGCCCGGGATCAGCAGCGTCACCCCGACGCTGCCCGCGGTCTCGGCGGCGAGCGCCCTGGTGAAGCCGACGACGCCGAATTTCGACGCGCAATAGGCGGTCGCGTCACCGACCGCCTTGACGCCCAGGGTGGAAGCGCAGGTCACCACCGTTCCCTTGCTCCTGCGCAAGGCCGGAAGAGCAGCACGCACCACGGCGGCCGTGCCGAACAGGTTGACCCGGACCACATGCTCCCACTTCGCGGTGGGCACCTTGTCCAGCGGGCCGCAGGCGTCGGTTCCCGCGGCGGTGAACACGCCGTCGATGCGGCCGTCCGCGCGCTCGACGAGTTCGCGCACCGCTCGTTCGGCGGCGGCGCTGTCGGCGAGGTCGGCACCCACGAAGTCGACGGGCGTCTCGGGCTGCACCCGGTCGATCACGAAGGGACGGCCCCCGTGCTCGCGGACCGCGGCGGTCACCGCCGCGCCGAGCCCGGAAGCGCCACCGGTGATCAAGATATTGCCAAGGGTTCGCATCGCGCTCCTTCGTTCTCGGGTCAGCCTCGGCCCTCGGCCGCGGCGACGAGCTGTGAGGTCGAGTAACCGGGAACCATGGGGATCAGCGCGATCTCGCCGCCGTAACCGCGAACGACCTCGGCTTCGGGGAGGTGCGCGCCGGAGTAGTCGCCGCCCTTCACCCACACATCGGGGCGCAGGCGCTCCAGCAGCGCGCTCGGTGTGGATTCGTCGAACTCGACGACGGCGTCCACCGAGGACAGCGCGGTGAGCAACCGCGCTCGGTCACCGGCGGTGACGATCGGGCGGCGTGGCCCCTTCAGCCGCCGCACCGACGCATCGGAGTTCAGGCAGACCACCAACGCGTCGCCCATGGCGCGAGCCTGGCGCAGCAGGCTCACATGACCGGGGTGCAGCAGATCGAAACAGCCGCCGGTGGCGACGAGTCTGCCGCCGCGCGCCCTGATCGCGGCCGCCACCTCGAACGCCGATCGGCGCTCCTGCCCGACCTGCGCGGCGGCGGTGCTGTCGCAGGTGGACAGCGTGGCCGCGCCACCGGCCGCGACGAACCTGGCCGCCGCGTCCACGGCGTGCGAGACGGCGTCCGCCACCGTGGACCCGTCGAAAAGCGCGGCGGTCGCGGCCGACGCGAAGCGGTCGCCCGCGCCGCACGTGTCGGAACGGACGTGGCCGGCGATACGGACTTCGGCGGGTACGGGCACCACGGTGAGCCGTTTCCCGTTGGCGAGCACGGCCCCGCCCGCTCCGGTGGTGACCGCGACGGAATCCGCGGCCCACTCGTCACGAAGTACCTTCGCCAACTCGTCGGGTTCCACGTATCCCGGGGCGAACTGACGCGCCTCTTTCAGGTTCGGCGAGACCAGCGACGCACCCGGCGTAGGCGCCGGGCCGCGCGGGTGTGGGTCCCACACCACCGGAACGGACCGGGCCAGCTCGGTCAGCAGGCGCCGGATCTCCGGATGCGCGGCGACGCCTCGGCCGTAGTCGGCCACGAGGATCGCGCCGGCCGCACGCAGGATCTCGGTGACCGAGGCGCTCACCGAACCGCCATCCGCCGTGCCGTCCCCGGTGTCCAGCCGCAGCAGCGACTGCCCGGCGGCGCGGATGCGGGTCTTGCGTACCGTCTCGCCGCGCAACAGCATCGGAACGACCTGGACGTCCCGGTCCAGCAACCCCGCGAGAGTGCGGCCGTCCCGGTCGTCGGCGGTCGCCGTGACGAGCGAGACCTCGGTGACCGACCGCGCGGCGAGCGCGGCGGCCAGACCGGCGCCGCCCGGGCGTACCCACTGGCGCTGCACGTCCACCACGGGCACGGGCGCTTCGGGAGACAACCGGTCGGCGGCACCCTCGATATCGACGTCGAGAATGGTGTCGCCGACCACGACCAACGGCTTCATGTGGGGACTCCCAGCGCCTCGTCGAGCGCCGAGCACAGGGCATGCACCAGGACCAGATGCACTTCTTGCACGGTGGCGGTGCTGGGCGCGTCCACGGACACCGCCTCGTCGCACAGCGCCGCGAGCGGATTGGGCGCGGGGCCGGTCATGGCCCACGTGGTGACGCCGATGTCGTGCGCAGCCTTCGCGGCGGCCACGACGTTCGGGCTGGTGCCACTGGTGGACAACAGCACGAGAACATCGCCGGGCCTGCCGTGCGCGCGGACCTGGCGTGCGAACAGCTCGGTTTCGCCGTAGTCGTTCACGATCGCGGTGCCCGCCGAGGTGTCGGCGTGCAAGGCGATCGCCGACAGCGGGCGGCGTTCATGGCGGAAGCGGCCGACCAGTTCCCCGGTAAGGTGCTGGGCTTCGGCGGCGCTGCCACCGTTGCCGCAGGCGAGCAATCTGCCGCCGTTGTCGAGCACCACCGCCAGTTCGCGCCCCCATCGGCGAATGTTCGGTGCGCAGCGACTGGTGCGTTCCAGTGCCGTGCGCAAAGCCGCGAAATGTTCCTCGATCACCGCACACCTCCTGTCCACAGACGCTCATGCCTGCCTGCACCGAGTTCTTCCGCCACCCCGACGACCTGTTCCGGGGTGATCGACTCGAGGCACGGGTGGCCGACGACCGGGCACTCCCGAGCCCGGCTGCCCCGGCACGGCGCGCGCTGGTCACCGAGCATGGCCACCGGGACGCCGTAGGGCGCCCAGCGTTCGGCGGGCACCACCGGTGCGAACAGGGAGACCACGGGTGTCCCCACGGCCGCGGCCAGATGTGCCGGACCGGTGTTGGGCGCCACCACCACGCTCGCGTCGCGCAGTACGGCGGCGAGTTCGGGCAGGGTGGTGGCTCCGCCGAGGTCGAGGGCGTGCCCACCGGCGACCGCGTCGGTGAGTGGGCGGTCGGCGGGGGCGCCGGTCACGATCACCCGGTGTCCGGCGCTGGTCAGTGCGGCGACGATGGCCGCCGATCGGGACGCGGACGGCTGCCGCGCCGGTACCGACGCGGCGGGATGCACCACCACGTAGCCCGGTTCGCCGGTAAGGCCGCCGACGTCCGGCAACGGCTGCCGCAGGGCGAGTTTCCCGTCGTCACCGGGGGATAGCCGGAAACCGGCCGCGTCGGCGAGCGAAAGCGCGCGTTCCGCTTCGGGCGGATCGCCTTCGACGCGATGGCGCAGGTCCAGCAACGAACCGGGGTAGTCGTCGGAGATCGCGCCGATCCACGGAACACCGGCCATTCGGAGCAGCAGCGCCAGCGGCAGCGGCGACTGGTGAAAAGACGTCAGGATCAACGCCAGATCGACCTCGAGCTCGCGTATCCGCTCGATGAACGCGGTGACGTCCGCCGAGGCGATCGGGGGCGGCTCGGGATCGATCCAGGGCGCGCACCAGGACAGGATCCGGTCCACACCCGGCAGGAGGTCACCGGCGCCACGGCCGCGCGGCCCGGTCAACAGCGTCACCGAATCGGCGTGCGCTGCCACCGCGCGCACACACGGCCCGGCCAGCAGCACATCGCCGAGGTTGTCCATGCGCGCCACCAGCGCCCGGCCGGTCACGGCACACCGGCCATCGCCAGTCGTATCGCCTCGGTCAGGTCCTGCGCGACGGTCGCTTCGCGCCGCGCGTGGTGCACCTCTTCGGGGCGAGTCCTGGCCGTCGGCACCAGGATCGCGCGGGCGCCCGCGGAGATCGCGGCGCTGACATCGGCGCCGGTGTCCCCGATGAGCACGCACCGGCCGACGTCGACGCCGAGTTCCGCCGCGGCCCGCCGAACCAGGCCGGGCCGCGGTTTGCGGCACGGGCAGCCGTCGCTTTCGCCGTGCACGCACACCTGCCATGTCGCGAATGGTCCGAGCAGTTCCTCGACCCGGGAATTCACCGCGGCCAGCTGCTGCGGGCTGATCAATCCACGCGCGACGCCGGACTGGTTGCTCACGACGCCGAGCTGGATGCCGGCCTCGCGCACCCGCCGCAGCGCGTCGACGGCTCCCGGCACCGGCCGCACCCCGGTGGGATCGGCGAGATAGGGGACATCGATGATGAGGGTGTCGTCCCGGTCGAACAGCAACGCCAGGGGCGATTCGTGGGTCGCGTGGCGGTGGCGCCACTCACCGCGCAGCCGGTGCCAGCACGCGGCAGGCGGAATCAGCGCGCTGCTCAACGCCATCCGGCCGATCTCGGCGGGCGTCCGAGGCCCGGGCAGGATTCGGCGCGTGGCGAATTCGCCGGTCAGCGCCGTCCACAGCGTCGCGAACGCGAGGGCGGAACGTTTCCGGCCCGCGACGCCGAGCGCCGTCGCCGCCGCCCCCGCGGCCGTGGTGAGCGCGTGGCGGGGCAGCATTCCGGCGTCTTCGCCGATGCGCTGACGCCACCGAGCGCCGTACTTTCGCCGCAGCAAAGCGTTGTCGGCGTTCCCGCGTTGTGCCCGCACGCTGGCCATGGGTCCCGATCCACCGCGCGGCGGGTGGCGGGTGAGCCGCTGTCCTGGCGCGATGACGTAACCCGCGAGGCAGACGCGAAGCGCAAGGTCGGCGTCTTCGCGGAAGGCCCTGGGGAACCGTTCGTCGAAGCCGCCGACCGCGACCAGCGCGCAGCGGCGATAGGCCATGTCCGCGGTGATCCACCGCGCCGCGGCCAGGCGCGCGGTGCCGCGTTCTTCGTCGGTCGGTCGGCGGTGCTTCGGCAGCGGAACCTCGATCCGGGCGGTGGAGGCCGCCGTTGTCTCATCGAGCCCGTGCAGGTCCTCGGCCAAGCGGGCCGGCCAATCCGGCGCGGTGAGCACATCGTCGTCGAGGAAGGCGATCCAAGCGCCCGTGGCGTGCCGCCAGCCCGCGTTCCTCGCCGCGGCGGGTCCACGGCCACCCGAGCGGACGACCCGCACCGGCGGCACCGTGTCGCGCAGCGGCAGCGGCCCGTCGCCGGGTCGATCGTCGACGACGATGGTCTCCCGTGGCTTGGGACCCACCGCGTTGTCGAGTGATTCGAGCAGCAAACGAAGGCTTTCCCGGCCCGTGGTCGGAATGACGACGCTGTAGTCCACGGTGTGGTCGTTCATGAGCGGCGCACCAGGAACGGGCCGAGGGCGAGCAGGTCGATCGGGGCGGAACCGAAGCATTCGAGGGCGTCGCGGGGCGAATCGACCATCGGCCTGCCCGCGGTGTTCAGGCTCGTGTTGACCACCACAGGCAACCCGGTGCGCCGGTCGAACTCCGCCAGCATCCTCGACAGAACCGGGTTGTCGGCGGGATCGACGGTCTGGACCCGTGCGGTGCTGTCCACATGGGTCACCGCGGGGATGCGCGCGCGCCACGCGGGGGCGACATCGTGGACGAACAGCATGTACGGGCTCGGCAGCGGCCCGCGTCCGAAAATCTCGGACGCCCGGTCGGCGAGCACCATCGGCGCGAGCGGCCGGAACTGTTCGCGACCCTTCACGTCGTTGAGACGTTCGAGATTCTCCGCCCGACCGGGGTGCGCGAGCAGCGAGCGATGCCCGAGTGCGCGCGGGCCGAATTCCGCCCGGCCCTGGAACCAGGCCACCACGTCGTCCTCCGCGAGCGCTCGCGCCACGTCGGCCGCGACGTCCTCGGACCTCGTGTACCGGACTTTCGCCGTGCGCAGCACCTCTTCCAGTTCCGAATCGGTCCACTCGCGGCCGAGATCGGCCCCTCGCATCGGTGCGGCGCGCTCACCGAACTCGGCCGCCAATTGCAGCGCGGCGCCCAGCGCGGTGCCCGCGTCACCCGCGGCCGGCTGCACCCAGATCTGCTCGTAGGGGCCTTCGGCGTGCAACCGGCTGTTGGCCACGCAGTTCAGCGCGATGCCACCGGCCAGCGTCAGTGTCCGCTGTCCGGTCTGTCGATGCAGCCAGCAAGTCAGCTCGAGCAGTACGTCCTCTAGCCGTCGCTGGACACTCGCGGCGAGATCGGCGTGCTCCCGGCCGATCTCACCGCCGGTCACGGCGGGGGCGAAGCCCGCCCAGTCCACCGGCTCGGTGCGATAACCACCGTCATCGGTGGAGTACACGAGTTCGCGCAACCGGTCGAGGAACCGGGGCGTGCCGTAGGAGGCCAGCGCCATCACCTTGTATTCGTCGCTGGACCTGGTGAATCCGAGATGTTCGGTGAGGTCTTCGTACATCAGCCCGAGCGAGTGCGGCAGCCGCTGTGCCGCCAACTCCACGAACTTGCCGTCGCGGTATTCCCCGGCGAGATAGGAATGGCTTTCGCCGCGTCCGTCGGCTACCAGGACCGCGCAGTCGCCCGACGGAGCCGCGAGCGCCGCGGACGCGGCATGCGCCAGATGATGCCGCACGAAGCGCACGATCGCGGGATCGAGGCCGGGCAACGCGGCCGCGAGGAACGCGGGCGCTCGGAAAGCGTAGTCGGTCCGGGTCTCCTCGCTGCTCCGATCCAGACCGCCGAGCGAATGGTCGACCAGCCTCGGATCGTAGGAGTAGCCAACGGCGTCGAGCTGATCGGGACGCAATCCCGCTCGCTCCAGACACCAGGCGGCCGCTTGCTCGGGCAGCTCCCACGCGGAGAACGGCACCGGCCGCTTGCCGTGCTTGCGGCGGGTGAACCGTTCTTCTTCGGCGGCCGCGACGATTTCGCCGTCCACGATCAGGGCGGCGGCAGGGTCATGGAAAACCGCGTTGATACCGAGAATGCGCACGGGCCCGCCTTTCTGTTCGAGCCGCGGGACCTGTCGGTCTGCCCGCTGACATATGTCTGGCGCTACCCGCTGAAGTCACCACTAAACCGATCCGCCGCAAGCCGCTGATCAGCGCAAAGACTCCTCGGTCGCCGCGGAAGCACGCCCGGCGAACCAGTCGATGGTGCGGCGCAGCCCCTCCGCGCGGGTGACCGTCGGCCACCAGCCCAATTGACGCCGGGCCAGCGAGATGTCCGGGCAGCGCCGCTGCGGATCGTCGATCGGGCTCTCGACGTACGTCACGGTGGACCGGCTGCCGGTCATCGCTCGGATCTCCTCGGCGAGGCACCGGACGGAGACCTCGTGCGGATTGCCGATGTTGACCGGTCCAGGGTGGTCGGTGGACGCCAGCACGAGCAGGCCGCGCACCGTGTCCAGCACGTAACAGAGGGAGCGGGTCTGCTCGCCGGTCCCGGCGATGGTGAGCGGCGCGTCCGCCAGCGCCTGCGCGATGAAGGTGGGCACCATCCGGCCGTCGTCGGTGCGCATGCCGGGACCGTAGGTGTTGAAAATGCGGACTATTCCGGCATTCACGCCCCGTTCCCGGCGATACGCCATGGTCAACGCCTCGGCATACCGTTTCGCCTCGTCGTAGACGCTGCGCGGACCCACCGGATTGACGTGGCCCCAATATCTCTCGGGCTGGGGGTGGACCGCCGGGTCGCCGTATACCTCGCTCGTCGAAGCGAGCACGAAGCGAGCCCGGTTCCGCTCGGCCAGGTCGAGGGCGTTGGCGGTCCCGAGCGAACCGGCTCGCAGCGTCTCGATCGGCAGCCGGAGGTAGTCCGGCGGCGACGCGGCCGACGCGAGGTGGAAGACGACGTCGAAACAGCCCATTTCGGGCAATGGTTCGGTGACGTCGTGCTGGCGGAGTTCGAACCCGGGCCGGTCCAGTAGCAGGGCGACGTTGTCCGGTGCGGAGGTAGCGAAGTTGTCCAGCGCGACCACGGCCGTGCCCGCGTCGAGCAACTGCGCACACAGGTGCGATCCGACGAATCCGCAACCGCCGGTGACCAACGCGCGTTCACATGGTTCGGTCACGTCATCGCCTACCCTTGACCGCTCGCGCGAACGTCGCCCGATCCGCTGGCGCCTGGCCCGCTCTCGTGCTGGGAGGTCACCCGGCGGTAGGTATGGAGGGTCTCCGTGGCGATCCGGTCCCACGAATAACGCGCCTCGACCCGATCGTGTCCGGCACGGCCGTAGGCTTCCCTGGTTTCGGGTTCGACCAGAAGATCGCCCACCGCCGCGGCCAGTTCCGCGGGCGCCCGTGGAGGGATCAGCCTGCCGGTCACGCCGTCGACGACGGTGTCGATGAGACCTCCGACCGCGGCGGCCACCACCGGAACCCCGCATGCCATCGCTTCCAGCGGTGTGATGCCGAACGGTTCGTACCACGGCGTGCACACGGCCACGTCCGCCGACCGCAATAGGGGAGCCATCCGTGCTCTCGGCACCTGCCCCAGCATGTGCAGCCGGTCGCGCACGCCGAGTTCGTCCGCCAGTGCCAGCAGTCGCCTGCCCTCCGGGTCGTCGGCGAGTTCGCCGTCGTCCGGACCGCCGACCACGACCAACTCGGTGCCGGGCAGGCTGGTGAGCGCGGTGATGGCGGTGTCGAAACCTTTGCGCGGCACCAGCCTGCCCACGCTGACCATCCTGTGCTCGGCCGACCTCGGTGCGCTCGGCCCGTCCGGCGTGAACTGCCCGAGATCCACGCCGCAGGGAATCACCGACGTTCGCGACCGCGGCACGCCCATCCTGGCCAGCTCGAAGACCTCGTCGGAACACGTGGCGATGATGCGGTCGACCTGTTCGGCGATCGATCGTTCCAGGCGCACCCGCTCAGGTGGACTGGTGTCGTTCGCGCCCTGGTACCGGCGTTTCACCACCCCGAGCGCGTGAAATGTCTGCACGACCGGGACGTCGGCGGGGCGAGCGGCCCGCAAGGCGGCCAGCCCGGACATCCAGAAGTGGGCGTGCACCACATCGGGGCGCAGGCGGCGCCAGTGCTGTCGCAGGAAGGCGCCGAATTCGCCCATGAACGGGAGCAACTCGTCCTTGGGCAGCGGCTGGGCGGGCCCGGCCGGGACATGGACCACGCGGTAACCCTGGTCGGTGACGACCGTGGGCGGCGCCTGCGTCTCCTCACGGCGCGTATAGACGGTGACCTCGTGCCCCTGCCTGCACAGAGCCGCGGACAGCTCCGCGACATGAACGTTCTGTCCACCGGCGTCGACGCCGCCCAATACGGCGAGCGGGCTTGCGTGTTCGGACACCATCGCGATCTTCATGATTCCGCCTTTGCGCTCCGGGACACTGCCTTCATTCGGTGACCTCGGCCAGGAGGGAATCCCACCGGTGCAGGAAGACCTCGAGGCCGAAATGCTCCAGCGCGAACTGCCGTCCCGACTTGCCCGCGAGCACCGCCAGATCGGGTTCGTGGAGGAATTCGTGAAATTTCGCGGTGAGCGTCGCGATGTCGCACGAGAGGGCGCCCGCTTCCGGCGGCACCGCGCTGACGGCCTCGGTCGTGGCGAGGGCGACGACCGGCATGGCCAGGTGCATGGCTTCCAGGAGGGACAATCCGAGCGAGGTCCACCGCGCGGTGTGCAGATACACCCTTCGCCGCGCCATGTCCGGATGCAATGCGGACTGCTCGAGGTCGCCGATGCCGCGGATCGGGTGCCCGGTGGGTCTGTCCGCCGTGAATTCGTCCGCTCCGATGCCGTACAGATCGATCGGCCCCGCCATCGCGAAGTCGGGCAGCAGATCGCTGCCGGTGATCCTTCCGCGCCGCGTCGGTTCGTTGATCAGCGCTACGCCGTGTGGTATTTCGCCGGTGTACAGCGCGCCGGGGTCCACGATGCCGTGGGGCACCACCCGGGTGGGCGCTCTGCCGTTGTCCCACATCAGGTTGTTGAAATGCGTGACGTGCACGAGCGGGATGTCGCCGCGGTCCGCCAGCGGATGCCGGGTGGTCGCCGCGCTGGGGCGCGGAGCGTTGTGCTCGACGTAGACCGCCGGAATGCCGGCGCCGGGACGACGCCCGAGCCATCGCTCGGTGAGGTCGATCTCCTCCGGGCGTTGCAGAACGACCACGTCGGGCTCGGTTTCGCGCAATCGGGCCGCGGGCACCTCCGTGACGGAGGGCCAGTCGCGGCCGCACCGACCGTGGCCCCACGGCCCGCCGCCTTCCACCACGGGGACCAGGTAGCGGTGCGGCCCCCGGACGAACGACGTCGTCCAAGACCCGTGCACGTGCCACAAGAGCACAGTGAGCCGTCCGGTCATCTCGGCCATGTCGATAGCTCTTGCCTCTGACCGCAGGATCAAACCTGGTCGGCGGCCGACGACTACCGTCCGTCATCGCTGGTTTGAACCGGGGGCGCCAGGTAACGCCCGCGATATGAGCGCACCGGATGCTGTCACGTTTCCCACTGACCATCGGGCAACCGAGACGATCGAGATCTGCGACCCCGCGACCGGCGCCACCGTCGGCACGGTGCCCGTGACCGGCATCGCGGAGATGGATCGGCAGGTAGCGCTGGCGAAGCGCGTGCAGGCCGGGTGGGCGCGAACCCCGGTCGCCGAACGCGCCGCCGCGCTGCGCGCCGGTGCCGCTCTGCTTCGCGAACGTGCCGATGAACTGGCCGAACTCAACCAGGCCGAAACCGGACGCCCGCGGGCCGAGGGCAGGGAAGGGGTGCTGGCCGGCGCCGCGACCTTGGAGCAGTATGCCGAACTGGGACCGGTGCACCGCGGAAAGAGCTTGCAAGGGGACTTCGAAGCGACCGACTTCATGGTGTGGGAACCGCGCGGCGTCGTCGTCGCCCTGACGCCGTGGAACGATCCCGTGGCGGTGTCCTGCGGTCTGCTCGGCGCGGCACTGGTCACCGGGAATACGGTGGTGTACAAGCCGAGCGAACGCGCACCGCACACCGGCGCTCTGCTCGGCGATCTGCTCGCCCGTGGGCTGCCCGAGGGTGTGCTACAGACGGTCCAAGGCGATGGGCGGGTCGGCGCACTGCTCGCCGCACGGTCCGATGTGGACGTCATCGCGCACGTCGGCAGCACGGCGACGGGACGTTCGATCGCGAAAAGCGCTGCGGCCACCGGCGCCAAGGCGCTGCTGGAAAACGGCGGCAACGACGCACTCGTGGTCGACGCCGGTGTGGATCCCGTATGGGCCGCCGGGCAGGCGGCGCTCGGCGCGTTCGCGAACTCCGGTCAGATCTGTGTGTCGGTGGAAAGGGTCTTCGTGCACCGGGACGTGGCGGAGGCGTTTCTCGCGGCCTTGGTCGCCGAAGCCGAGTCCTGGAACCCCGCGCCGCTGGTCGACCGGCGCCATCGCGACCAGGTCCATGCCCACGTGCGCGACGCGGTGGAGCGCGGGGCCGACCTGATGGCGGGCGGAGCCGTGCCGGACGGCGCCGGTGCGCACTATCCGGCCACCGTGCTGACACGCTGCCATCCGGATATGCGGATCATGCGTGAGGAAACGTTCGGTCCGGTCGCGCCGGTTCGGGTGGTGGATTCGTTCGAGCAGGGCATCGCCGAGGCCGCGAGCGACGACTACGGGCTCGCGGCGACCGTGCTCACTCCGTCGCTGGCCAATGCCCAGTACGCCTGGCGTGAACTGCCGGTGGGGACGGTGAAGATCAACGCGGTGTTCGGCGGGGCGCCCGGCGGAGCGGCGCACCCCCGCCGTGCCAGCGGAACCGGCTTCGGTTACGGACCCGAATTGCTGGACGAGATGACCCAGACCAAAGTCGTCCACCTGCGCCCGGCCGCAGGCTAGGCGGCCACTGTTCCCCGCAATGGTCACCAGACGCCGCCCGGCACGGCGAGTTTCGGCCGCTGCTCGTCCGGCCTGCCGCAGACCATGGGACGACGACAGCCGCGAGTGTTGCCGAAAGATTGCTGTCATCTGATTGGGCGGCGGTGCACCGGGGTACGCGCCGAGACATGCGGGTACTTGTCACCGGGTTGCCCAGTTCTGTACACGCGGAAAGAACGGTCGGCGATGTGGCCGGCGCCTCGATCCAGGACCTGTCGGATGAATTGCGCTCGGGACGCTCGGCGTGAGCGCACGGACCGGGGCGAAGACCACTGTCGTCATCGCGACCCGTAACCGCGCTCCCGAATTGGCCCGCACCTTGACCGAGTTGCGCGCGCTGCGTCCGCGTCCCGCGATCGTGGTGCTGGACAACGCGTCCGTCGATGACACCGTCCTCGCGGCGGAGTCGTTCCCGGAGGTGAAGGTCATCCGGCTCCCGCGCAATTTCGGAGCGGCGGCGCGCAACCTCGGCGTCGCGATCGCCCGGACCCCCTACGTCGCCTTCAGTGACGACGACTCGTGGTGGGCCGGTGACGCGCTCGCCGAAGCCGAGCGGGTGCTGGACGCCCATCCCCGGCTCGGCCTCGTGGCCGGACGCACGCTCGTCGGCGCCGACCACCGCGACGATCCCGTCAACGAACTGATGGCGACCAGCCCGCTCGGACACCCTCCCGAGCTGCCCGGTCCATTGATACTGGGCTTCCTGGCCTGTGCGGCGGTCGTCCGGAAGGAGGCGTACCTGCAGGCCACCGGATTCAGTTCGCTGCTGCACTTCGGTGCCGAAGAACGATTGCTGTCACTCGACCTGGCGGCCTGCGGCTGGGACCTCTGCTACGTGGCGGAAGTGCGCGCCCACCACCACCCGTCGGCGCGGCGACCGCCGCACGCGTGGCGCAGGCGGGTCGAGCAGCGCAACAACGCGTTGATCGCCTGGATGCGGCGACCGCTACGGCGGTGCGCGGCCGAATCCGCCGGTCTGCTGTGCCGGGCGGCGCGCGACCCCTCGACGTTGCTGGCGGTCGGCGGGATCATTCGCCGTCTCCCGTGGGCGTTGGCGCAGCGGCGCCCGTTGCCGCCGGAGGTGGAGCGCCGGGCCAGGCTGCTGGAACTCGCCGAGGACAGGAGGTGGCCGGATGGCCGAGCAACGGATGACGGTCGTCGTCATCAGCCACAACCGGCGTGAACAGCTGCTGCGCACGCTCACGCACATGACCGCGCTGGCCGACGCGGCGCCGATCATCCTCGTGGACAACGGGTCGAGCGACGGCACGGCGGACGCGGTCGCCGCGGCGTTCCCCACCGTGCGGCTCATCCGCTCGCGCGACAATCTGGGCGCGGTGGCGCGCAACATCGCGATCGAGCAGGTGGTCACGCCGTATGTGGCCTTCTGCGATGACGACACCCGATGGCAGCCGGGCGCGTTGACCCGCGCCGCCGACCTGCTCGACCAGTTCCCCGGCCTGGCTTCGGTGACCGGGCGTTGCCTGGTCGCGCCCCGTCTCCACGAGGACCCGATCACGCCGGAGCTGCGCGATTCACCGGTGCGCGGGCCCGAATGGCTGCCCGGCCCCGCCCTGCTCGGCGTGCTTGCGGCGCTGTCCGCATTCCGGGTCAGCGCGTTCCGGGAAGTCGGCGGCTTCTCCCGGCGGTTGTGGTTCGGCGGCGAAGAGGAACTGCTCGCGCTGGACCTCGCGGCACGCGGCTGGTGGATGTGCTGGATAGAGGACATGATCATCCATCACGAGCCCTCCCGCAGCCGTGATGCGACCCGTCGTCGCCGACTCGGTATCCGCAACACGTTGTGGACGCTGTGGTTGCGCCGTCCCGCCCGCAGCGCCGCCCGCCGGACCGCCGTCGTGCTCAGCTCGGCCCCGGCCGACCTGACGACGGCCGCGGCCGTCCTCGAGACACTGCGCGGACTACCGTGGGTGCTGCGCGAACGACGAGTCCTCCCGCCGCAGGTCGAGGCCGGGCTCGTCCAGTTGGAAGAATCTCAGCGCCGTTCTGTCGCACGGCGCTATGTGGGCTGACGACTATTCGTGCCGCTCGACGTCCAGCACATACCCGAGGTCGCGGATCCGGTCCGCTACCTCCGGCGCGGCGGAGATGACGACGCGATCGGCGCCGCAGAGTTCGACGACCTCGGCGTCGACGGTCTGCAACCAGTCGAAGAACTTTCCCCGAATCCCTCTCGGCGTCGCACTCTCGACGAGCAGGTAGGGGTCGAGACGGACGAGATAGGTGCGGTGTCGCGCCGGCATAGCGCTCTCCTTCAGTCGTCCAGGGCCGGGTGCGCAGGCGTGGTGTGCCAGGTGCTATCGATGGTCGCTGTGCGGAGGGGATACCCGGACCGGCCGACGGCACTCCGCCGTGCCCGTTTCTCCATCGGCTCGGTGCTCGTGTCGGTGCCTCCCGCTAATCTGCTCGCATGGTCGGACCGGACACGGCGCTGCGCCGACTGACGCGTTCGGCGGGAAAGCTGCTGCGACCGTATGGCTTCGATGGCTCCGAGGCCATGTGGGTGCGGGTCGTGCCGGACGGTGTGGCCCGTGTCGGCCGCACCCGGACCCTGCGTACCTGGACCGACGGGCAGCAGGAGCTGAGGTTCGGCTTGAGCCTGAGCGCCACGCCGACCGCCTGGTGGGAGTTCGGCAACTGGCGCAACGCGCAGCTGGGTCTCCCGCCCGTGCCGTTCGAGCAGGCGAGCGGTCCCGGCCTGATCGACGACCACGGTATGCCCGACGATCCGACCGAGTTGTGGTCCCTGCGGGTCGACCCGGCGCAACCGGGCCGGGTGCTGCAGGCAGACGTCGACGCCATCCGCGCCGAATTGCCCCGGCGGGTGCACACCTACGCGCGCCGGGCGCTGCGATTGCTGGAACCGGGCCGGTATCTCGATGAACTGCTGGCCCTCCCCGATCCGCGGCTCGGCGCTCGGGAGGCGATCGTCGTCCTGCTCGCCGACCGCGGACCAGGACCGGGATTGGACGACGCATGCGACCGATTCCAGGCGTGCTGTGCGGCGGAGGACATGTCGGTCGACGCGGCGAAGGTCATCGCGTACGCCCGAGACCGTGCGGCTCGGGTTCGAGCGGGGACGAGTACGGGCTCGGGGCTCGCGCCCACCAGCGCATAGGCGTAAGACCGGTATCGCTTACCTGGCAGGTAATCGACCGTGGGCCGTCGAGGTGCCACGATCACGGCGTAACCGAATCCGATCGACCGGAGGGACGAGCCATGCCCGCCTACGCCATCGCCCACTTGCAAGACGCGGATCCTCACCCGGAGATCGCCGAATACATCGAGCGCCTCCCCGGCACCTTCGAACCCTACGGCGGCCGCTACCTCGTGCACGCGGCGCAACATGAGGTGAAGGAAGGCAGCTGGCCCGGCGCCGTGGTGATGATCGGCTTTCCAGGGATCGCCGAGGCACGGGAATGGTGGGACTCGCCCGCATATCGGGAGATCGCGCCGCTGCGCTCGCGGCACATCGAGGGCGACATCATTCTGGTCGAGGGCGTCCCCGCCGATTACGCGCCGACCGCTGCCGTAAAAGCCATACGGCAGGCGCTGTCGAATAATTCTTGATCGTGCGCGCCGTTGGCAGCAGGGGATCAGATCACCGAGATTTCGAATCGGCCCAGCCGAATATGATCGCTTCTATTTCGACTGCCGCTGTTCCCGGCGTGGGGTGGTGTTTTCGTCGGTAATCGCCGGTACAACTTGTTCATGCCTGATCAGATCCGTTTCGCGCGGTTGGCGCTGGACCAGGTGGCCGCCGAGCTGGACCAGACCGCTTTTCGCGGCGGCTACCTCACCGCTGAGCGAATGCGATTCCTCGCGACCAAAGTCCGCGACGCGTGCCAGGTGTACGACGAGGCCGTGGAATCGCCCGAACCCGCCGGCTGAGTCGACCCTGCCGCGTGCTGTCACCGACGATCGCGTCCTTTCCCGCAGGAATCGTCTGCTCGGTGTTCTCGGCGGACCGATCGGCTATCTCGTGGGACTCGCGCTGCCGGAACCGCTGGTCGACCGATACCCGTAGTATCCGCCGATCCGGCGCGCTGGCAGATGCATTGGCGGCGGGTGCGGCGGCCGGTTCCCCTGGCTGCTCGGCTTCGTCGTCGGCCTGATCGGAGCAGGGCCGTCGGTCGGTACGCAATCGAGTTCGATCGCCGGACGTTTCGGGGGACCGGCGCGACGCGGCCACGGCACTGGGGATCGTGACAACGGGCATTTCGGTGGGAGTACTCGCAGACCGGATCGGCGGAGGGTGGCAGACGGATTCGATGCTTTCCGTTCCGCGGTCAGGTCGAGAGCGAACTATCCGGCGTGCCTTGGTCTCTCACGTAGGCGCTGGTCAACGCTCCGGTAAGGAGGATCGGCCGGTCAGGGGCCAACTTGGAGCGAACCCTCGCGTGCGGCCGCTCGGGGACTTAGAGTTATCTGCTATGGGTGGTCTGCATCACTGCAAGCCGAACCCACACAAGCCCCTTTGGGGCCCCGGGGGGTGGAGGGTGCCCACCCCC
>NZ_JABLTE010000138.1 GCF_013315795.1 Nocardia barduliensis | reverse complement strand
GCCCATCGCGCCCGCGCCGGGCACCGATCAGACACCGAGCGCGGAGTCCTCGTCCCCGGCTGCCGCGCCGTCGGCCGCCACCGGCGCAACTCACGCGCGGCAGGCGAGCGACCCGCCCGGCCCGGGTTCGACGCTGCCCGGCGCGCACCCGGGAATGCCGACCGACGACCGGACGCGGCAATACAGCGATCCGCTCGTGCCCGGCGCCACCACCCCGGCGGTTCCCGATGGTGATGATGCGGTCCGGCAGAGCCACCAGGCAGCCCCGACCGCGGCGGCGGATGTGGAGGCAGGTCCTCGGCCCACCCCCGGTGCCACCGAAGTCACGCCGCCGATCGAGGCCGATGCGACGAAGCCCGCGGACGCGGGCCACGTACCGCCGACGGTTGGCCGGCCCGCCGTCGGTCAACCGTGGACGGCCGCCTTCGATTCGGACGAACTGTCGACGGAGCCGGATACCGGACGTGCCGAATCACCCACCGGAGACGACCGAGCGCTGCGCAGGCCCGATCAGCCTGTGACGCCGACCGAGCCCGCCACCGGTGCCGACGGGCCGCCGCCCTGGCTTGCCGGGCCGCGTCCCGAGGAGTCCGAGGCATCCGCGACGGGTGCGCCCCGCCGTCTTCCGCCGCTGCCCGACGCGCCCGCACCGCAGGAGCGGCCGGACCAGGGTGTAACCGGCACGCAGCCGCCCGCACCGGCGCACGACGAGCGACGCCTGCCGCCACTCGGCGTAGACGGTCCGCCGCCTTGGCTCGGGCACACCCCGCCGGAGCAGGCAGGCCAGCCGAGCGCACCCGGACTCCCGCCCGCGCCGAACGCGACCGCGGCACCGGGAGATCGGGCACTCGCTCACCCGGAATCGGCACACCGGCCCACGAACAGCAGCGCTACCGAAACGCCTGCCCCCGCGTCCGCGCCCGGTCCGCACGCCGGACAGAGCGGAGTCGGCCCGGCGCCTGCCGTTCCCGGCAACGCCTTCGCGGTGGGTGGCCCGGCTCCTGTGCGGCCGACCGAAGCCCCCGGCCGGCCCCCGGCGGCCGTGCAGGCGAATCCGCCCGCTCCGCAATGGCAATACGGCGCCACGGCGTCGGGCTGGACCGCCGCCGCCGAAGCCGGTGGCGCGTCCACGCGACCGATCGGCGGTGGACGACACCGATTGCCCGCCGAGCCCAACGCGCCGATCGCTCCTGCGGCACCTGCCGCCCAAGCGCCGGATTTCGACCAGGAACCGGTACCCCAGCAGCGGCCCGCACCGGCCTACAACGAGGCGGGCGCTGCACCGCCCGGACCGTACGCCGGGCACGCACCGCAATTCGCGGGTGAGCCGATGGCCGGTGCCGGAACGCAGGCCCCGGCCGACCAGTGGACCACCGCCGGACATCCGGGCGCCGCGGCGACCGGCCCCGACGGCCGTCCGGACCGGTTCACCGGCGGGCCCGCCCCCGCCGAGCAGCCCGCGGACCAGTGGCGCAGCGTCGCCGAGCGGAGTTCCGCGCCCGAATCCGACCAGGCGGCACCGTATTCCGCGCCGATCCCACCGCAGCATGCCGGACGGCAGAACTACGGGCAACCGGCCGCGCAGGCAGGTCCGCAGCAGTGGGGAACGCCGCCGGGCTACGCGCAACCGCCCGCCCAGCAGCCGGGCGGCCCGTTCCAGCAGCCTTCGCTGGAGAACGTGCCGATGCGCCGAGCCAAGCGGGCGCCGGGCTCCGGATGGCGCAAGGCCGTGCATCACGTGTCCGGCGGCGCGATCAACCCGGGCATGTCCGCCGAGGAACGCAGACTGCAGGAACTGGTCGCGCGGATCAGGCAGCCGGTGCGCGGCGACTACCGGATCGCGGTGCTCTCGCTCAAGGGCGGTGTCGGAAAGACCACCACCACAATGGGTATCGGCTCGATCTTCGCCTCCATTCGGGGCGACCGGGTGATCGCCGTGGACGCCAACCCCGACTTCGGCACGCTGTCGCAGCGGGTGCCGCTGCAGACCAGGTCCACCGTGCGCGACCTGCTGCTCGACTCGTCCATCCAGCGCTATTCGGACGTGCGCAGGCACACCTCGCAGGCGACGAGCCGCCTGGAAGTGCTGGCCAGCGAACGCGATCCGGCCGCGTCGGAGGCGTTCAGCGAAGACGAGTACCGCGCGGTCGCCAGGATCCTGCAGCGGTTCTACAACATCATCCTCACCGACTGCGGTACGGGACTGATGCATTCGGCCATGTCCGGTGTGCTGGATCTGGCGCACTCGCTGGTGCTGATCTCCTCCCCCGCGATCGACGGAGCCCGCAGCGCCGCGGCGACGTTGGACTGGTTGTCGCTGCACGGCCACGACCACTTGGTGCGCAACGCGGTGGTGGTGATCAACTCGCCGCGGGCCGGATCGCCGAATGTCGGTATCCAGCAGCTACGGGAATACTTCCTGTCCCGGTGCCGCGCCGTGCACATCATCCCGTTCGACCCGCACATGTCCGAGGGCGCCGAGATCGATTTGCACCGGCTGCACAAGCAGACCAAGCGGGCCTACGTCGAACTGGCGGCGACCGTCGCCGACGACTTCGCCACCGATCACCGCCGTTACCGTCCATGACACCCGCCGGGCCGGGGCCCGGCGGGCAAGGGCGAGCGGATCAGCCGCTCACCACTCGGGCAGACGCCGTCTGCCCGCCATGACGTCGCGCACCAGATCGTCGTAGGCGTCCGCGAGTTCGGCGAGGTGGTGCCACGCGTTGTGCAACAACTCGTCGTGCGCGTCGAGAGTCATCAAGGCGTGGTGCGCGCGCACCGAGGACTCGGCGAGGCGGTCGATCACCGCACCCACCGTTTCGGTGTGCAACGTTGCCCCGAGCCGATGCTGCGGCACGCTGCGCATCACCCAGTCATCGATGGCCATCACCAACTCGACTCTGCGACGCTCGATTTCGCGGATCACCGCCACGGCGGTATCCACCGAACCACCGCGGCCGACCAGACGGCGCTCATGTAGCACTGCCAGATCACGAGCGAACCACAGGAGCGGACCACCGACCACGCGGTGCCCGCGACACGCCCGAACCAATAGATCGGACGTGGGAACTAATCCCGGTGCCGAAGAGCGCACCGAAGGATCGACACACCTCGATGTGCCGGGGAGGGCCATTACGACCGTTGTATCCGAACCTGCCACGTTGCCTCGCCGTCATCGCCGCACAACACCGGATCAGGACGTTCATTACAATAAACCTCTGAAGGCACCTGTCAAGCGTTAACGGGCCCAATGCAGTCACGGAGAGTACACTTCGTTACCTGCATGACCAACCGAGGAGCAAGATGGCGGACGGTCCGACGTATCACCGGATCGCAGACCTCCTCCGCGAGGAGATCCGCGCAGCCAAGTGGAAGCCGGGCGATCGTCTGCCCAGTCATTCCGAGCTCGCCGATCAAATGCAGGTCTCGATCACCACAGCTCGCAACGCGATCCAGGTGCTGGTGACCGAAAACCTGGTCTACACAGCTACTTCCCGTGGGACGATCGTTCGAAACCAAGAAGTGCTCGAATCCGTTGTGACCGACTCTATCCGCCCCGACCGGCCGCAGACCCCGCACGACATCTTCGAGGAGATCGCGCGGGCCGCGAGCCGGGAGCCGTCGAAGGAGTTCAGCGCGAAAATGGAGCCGGCCGGTCCCGAGGTCGCGTCCTGGCTGGGTGTACCGCGGGATTCCTGGGTGCTGGCCAGGACCGTGGTCCAGTATCTGGACAACGAGCCGTGGTCATGGGAGGTCAGTTTCTATCCCCGGGATCTGGCCGAGGCCACTGGAATCGACTCGCCGCACGACATTCCGGAGGGCACCACCCGTCGCCTCGCCGACCGCGGCCATGCCGAGACCGCGCACCGCGACACGATCGTCGCCCGGCCCGCGAACGCGGAAGAGGCCCTGGTGCTCGGCGTCGCCACCGGCACCATCCTGCTCGATCATCTGCGCATCGGCGCGACCCACACCCGCGTCACCCGGGCCACCCGGCATCGCTCGCTCGCCACCGGCAACCGCTTGGCCTACGAACTCGGCGACGCCGAGGGCACGGCGGTCATCCGGACCACGCTCGCCGACTCGCCCGGGTCCGGTCCGGCCTAGCCCCATGACGATCGCGCTCCGTCAGGCAACAGTGGGCGATCTCGGCATGATCTGCCGCCTGCGCGTGCAGCGTACGGCGTGGCTCACCGCGCGTGGGTCCGACCAGTGGACGGTCGCCGGGCGCGGCCTGCCCATCGAGATCTTCGCCCGCGCCGTCGGGCACGCGCTGGACGCGGGCGAGACCTGGATCGCCGAGGTCGCGGGCGAACCGGCGGGGACCATCACCGTCAACGACCGCGCCGATGCCGGTCTGTGGTCGCGGTGGGAACTCGATGATTCGGTGATCGTCCATTTCATGATCGTGGACCTGCGATTCGCGGGCCAGCGCGTGGGCCATCGCATGCTCGCCCACGCGGGAACGCTGGCCCGCCACCAGCAACGCGAGTGGGTGCGGCTGGACGCCTGGACCACCAATACCGACCTGCACGACTACTACCGCTCGGCGGGATTCCGGCTGGTCCGCATCGCGGGGCCGCTCATGCTGGGTCCGTCGCGCGCGCTGTTCGAGCGGCGGGTGGACAGTTGGGAGCCCGAACTACCGGTACCGGTACCGATCCCGGCGGTCGGCCGGGCGGGCGCCGCGGCGGTTCTGCGACCACCGCAGCCGAACAACTGACTCCCGCTCCGCGACCGTGCGGACCGTGGACGATCGCCGCGGCGCCTTCCCGAGCCGGGCGCACGACCGCGGCCGGGTCAGACCGGCGGCAGGTGCGCGATGTGCACCATCTCGATACCTCGACTGCGCGACACCAATGTCCCGCGGCCGGGTGGCAGCTTGCTCGGCCGCACGTCGCCCATCAGTTTGCCCTCGTCGCGCGACCCGCTCATGATCAATGTCTCCACCGACAGGTTCTTCATGGTGCCCAGTACCGGGTCGTACAGTGCACGGGACACACCGCCGCTGCGACGGGTGACCACGAGGTGCATGCCGATGTCGCGGGCCTGCGGCAGGTATTCCAGCAGCGGCGCGAACGGATTCATGCCGCTGCCGGTCACCACCATGTCGTAGTCGTCGACCACGATGTAGATCTCCGGGCCGCTCCACCAGCTGCGTTCCCGCAACTGCTGCGGTGTGATGTCCGAGCCGGGAATCCGCTTGGCCAGATATCCGGCCACCTCCTGCAACATCGGACCGCAGGTCTGCGACGAGGTGGAGTATCCGGCCAGGTGGTCGCCCTCGACCACGCCGAGCATGGTGCGGCGGTAGTCGATCATGATGATCCTGGCCTGCTCGGTGGTCGACTGCTCGACCACACCCATCACGATGTTGCGCAGCAGGGTGGTCTTGCCGCATTCCACGTCGGCGAAAGCCATGAAGTGCGGTTCGGTGCCGAAATCCAGGACCAGCGGCTGCAATTCGGATTCGCCGAGCCCGACGACGACCCGGGTGGGGCCCAGTTCGATCCCCTGGGCTCGCGCGGAGGCCAGCAGCTCGTCGCGGCCGAACCGCAGCGGCAGCATGCGTACTTCCGGCGCGCGGCGATTCGGGTACAGCTGCTCGAGTTCGGTGCGCGCGTGCGCGACGCCT
This sequence comes from Nocardia barduliensis, assembly GCF_013315795.1. GTDB lineage: Bacteria > Actinomycetota > Actinomycetes > Mycobacteriales > Mycobacteriaceae > Nocardia > Nocardia barduliensis. Next base: position 11,466 of record NZ_JABLTE010000138.1, on the reverse strand, counting down.
TCGGCCAGGCTGCCCGGCTCGGAATCGGAATCCAAGCGCGGCAGGGCGATCAGCATGTGCAGCTGGTCGGGGGTCATACCGCGACCGGGGCGGCCGACCGGAACCTGGTGCGCGGTGCGCCTGCCCATCTCCGAATCCGACGGATCGCCGAGCCGCAATTCGAGTCGGGTACCGATCTGGTCCTTGACCACCGGACGGATCTCGGCCCAGCGCGAGGCGGCGACGATCAGGTGGACGCCGAACGACAAACCCTGCGCGGCGATGGCGTTGATCTGCGGTTCCAGCACGTCGAACTCTTCGCGGATCGCCGCCCAGCCGTCGATCACCAGGAACACGTCGCCGAACTTGTCGTCGGCCAGCGGGTTTCCCGCTCCGGCGGTGCCGTCGATGACGCGCTGGTCATCGGTGAACTTGCGGCGCCGGAACTCGGCCATCGACTCGATGCCCAGTGCGGCGAACCGCTCCTCGCGTTGTCGCATCAGCGTGGTGAGCTCGGCGACGGTGCGGCGTACCCGGTCGCTGTCGAGGCGACCGGCCACCGAACCCACATGCGGCACCCCGGACAGGCCCGCCATGCTGCCGCCACCGAAGTCCAGGCAGTAGAACTGCGCCTGTTCGGGGCTGTGTGTGGCCGCGGTCGCCATGATGATGGTGCGCAGCGTCGTCGACTTGCCCGACTGCGGGCCGCCGACCACCGCGACATGACCCTGTGCGCCGGAAAGATTGATGGTGAGCACATCGCGCCGCTGCTCGTACGGCTTGTCGATGACGCCGATCGGCATCCACAACTGGCCGTGCCGGTTGACCGGCGAACGCCAGTCCGGGTCGGGCAGCAGCATGTCGACGGTCGGGGATTCGTCCAGGGGCGGCAGCCACACCTCGTGCGCCGGGCGGCCGTGCCCGGTGAGCCGCTTGACGACCACGTCGAGCAGCGTGTCCGGGATGCCCTCGTCGGCGCCGGGGACCGCCCCGGCGGCCGACGGCGGCGGGGGCAGTTCCAGCAGCGGGTTCGACGGCGCCGCGGGTTCCGCTTCCGTCTCCGCCTCGATCGGCTCGGGCAGTTCCACGGGCGATGCGGTGAACAGCGCGGGACGGTGCCCGGCGACCGGGCTGCCGTCCTCGCCGGTCACCGTTCCCTGCGGCGCGACGTACGGTCCGGACACGTAACTCGCGTTGAACCGCAACGGATCCGACGCATCGCTCTTCAGGTATCCCGAGCCGGGCACGCTCGGCAGGTGGTAGGCGTCGGTGATGCCGAGTACCGCGCGCGATTCGTTCGCCGAGAACGTGCGCAGGCCGATGCGGTAGGACAGATGCGATTCCAGGCCGCGCAGCTTGTTCTCCTCCAAGCGCTGCGAGGCCAGCAGCAGGTGCACGTGCAGCGAGCGGCCCAGGCGGCCGATCATCACGAACAGTTCCGCGAAATCCGGCTTCTGCGAGAGCAACTCGGAGAACTCGTCGACGACGATGAACAGGGCGGGCAGCGGGTCGAGCGGCACGCCCGCGGCGCGCGCCTTCTCGTAATCGGTGACGTTGGCGTAGTTGCCCGCCGAACGCAGCAGCTCCTGGCGGCGGTTCATCTCACCGGCGAGCGCGTCCTTCATGCGGTCGACCAGCGACAGTTCCTCTTCCAGGTTGGTGATCACCGCGGCGACGTGCGGCAGCGAGTCCAGGCCGAGGAAGGTCGCGCCGCCCTTGAAGTCGACGAGCACCAGGTTCAGCGCGTCCGGCGAATGCGTGGTGACCAGCGAGAGCACCAGGGTGCGCAGGAATTCCGACTTACCGGACCCGGTGGCGCCGATGCACAGACCGTGCGGTCCCATACCGTTCTCGGCCGACTCCTTGATGTCGATCTCCACCGGGGTGCCGTCGGGGGTGATGCCGATCGGCACGCGCAACCGCTCGCGGGCCGTGCGCGGGCGCCACACCCGCGCCGGATCGATCTGGGCCGCGTCCGGGATCTTCAGCAGCGCCATCAGTCCCGGGTCCGTCGTGGTTCCCTCCCCGAGACTGACGATCTGCGCCGCCGTCGCGAGGCGATACCTGGCCAGCGAGCGGGCGAAGGACTCGGCCTCGGCCGTGCTCACCCGGTCGGCGGTGGCGAACTTCTCCACACCGGCCGCACTGCGCGCCGACACTTCGCCGTCGGCGGCAACCAGTTGCAGTCCGCGCCGCGCCGCGAGCCCGCCTTCCGGCGCGGTGAGGTCGAGCACGGTTACCGAGTCCAGGCCCGATTCGCTGACCAGCCGTTCGCTGCCGCTGACGTAACCGTCATCGATGACGACCACGAGGTGCAACCGCCCCTGGGTCGGCTGCGGGTTGCGCATGAACCGGCCGCGCTCGAGCAGTTCGGCCGCCAGCGCCGTCTCCAGCTCGCCGAGCGAGTGATACATCATCCGCGCCGAGCCCATGCCGTCGCGCTGGGTCGGATGTTGCAGCTGCGGTATCCATTTCGCCCAGGACCAGGCCGGACCGTCCGGGTCGGCGCAGACGATCGCGACGGCGAGATGGTCGGGGCCGTGGAAGGTGACCAGCTCCATCAGCATCGCCCGCACCAGCATGTGCGCGTCCTCGGCGGGACCGCTGATGTTGATCGCGGGAAACGCGCGCAACGACACCGCGGTCGGCAGCCGGTGCACCACCGAGTGGGTGCGCACGAAGCGGCGCAACGCCACGGTGGAGACCGGTTCCAGGTCCTCCAGCGGTCCGGTCTCCGGGCGCGCCAGCTTGGTGGCCAGCCGGTGGCTGCCGACCCCGACGCGCACGTGCCCGAAGTCCGGGTCGTTGGGCCTGCGCTCCCACATCCGCCTCGTCCCGATCAGGGACGGCAGGTCGGCGGGCTCAGGGTGACTCCACCGAAGCGTCTCCAGCTGCTTGCCGCCGGTGCGCCGCACGTCCTTTCGGACCTGGTCCAAGTAACGGAAGTAGTCCTTGCGCTCCTCGTTGAGTTCGACCGCGCGTTTGGGGCCGCCGCCCCGGAAGCCCGCCATCATGCCGACCATCGACATGAGCATCATCAGCGGGAACATCATCATGAACGGATTGGCCAGCATGTTGCGGCCCATCATCGCCATCATGGCGATCATGCCGACCACCGCGATCACCATGACGACGGGCATCAGCTTCATCATCAGCGGCGCGGGCAGCGCGCGCGGGATCTCCGGCGGTGCGGTCAGCGCGACTTCGCCGCCGGGTGCCCGGGGCGGCGCGATGCGGGGGCGGCGCACAAAGCCTTCGGTAGCCATGGTTCCTTCGTTCGGTCGGCGACGAGCGGTCGATGCCTCGGCCGCGCTACGGATCGAACTCCGCGTTCAGGTCCGGTCCGGACCGGCGGAACGGGATCGCCACCGCGGCGCCGACGGCCAGACAGGCCAGGCAGACAATCGAACCGATGACGGCGATCCGGCGCGGCCGCGGGTCGGGGCCGGGCGGAATCACCGGCGCGGCGACCTCCCGTGGGACGTCGGCCCCGGCGCTGACGGGCCGTTCGGGCAGCTGCGCGGTCAGCGCGGCGAGCGGATCGATCAGGCCGTGCCCGATCCGGTCGTCGCGTCCGGTGCCCGGCCCGTGCGCGGTGCGGATGATGCGGTCCATCACCTGCTGCGCGGTGAGTTCCGGAAAACGCGAGCGCACCAGCGCCGCCAGTCCGGCCACATAGGGGGCCGCGAAACTGGTGCCCTCCACACTCCTGATCCCCTCGGTGGTCTGCACGCCGTCGACCAGCCCAGTGCCGCCCGGCTTGCTGTCCAGCGACACGATATTGCGGCCGATCGCGGCGACGGCCACCCATGGACCGTGCAGCGAGAGCTCGGACGCCTGGCCCGTCGAGTCCACCGAGCCCACCGAGAGCACGTAGGGCGTGAACCAGGCCGGGCTCGCGACCGTCACCACCGAGCCCCAGCCTGATCCCTCGTTCTGCTTCGAGCACGCGCCGTCGGGCTGTAGGTTGCCCGCGGCCGCGACCACGACGACATTCCGCTCGTAGGCGTACTTCACCGCCGCGCCCAGCGAGCCGTCGGCCGTGTCGGAACCGGCTGCGGTGCAGGCCACCTCGGAGATGTTGATGACGGTCGCGCCGAGGTCGACGGCACGGACGACGGCCGCCGCCAGCGTGAGCACACTGCCGTAGCCGTCGCTGCTGATCTTGCCCGGCGGGTCGTCCCGGCCACTGCGGTCCTTCGGTTCGTAGGCCAGGCTCAGTTGCCGGATGGTGAGCAGCTCCGCGTCGGGCGCGACACCGGCGAAGGCGTCGCCGGGACTGGGCTGGGCCGCGATGATCCCGGCGACCAAGGTGCCGTGGCCGTCGCAGTCGACCATGCCGTCGCTGTCGGAGACGAAGTCACCGCCCGGTTGCAGGGAGCGCAGCCGCGGATGGGGATTCACCCCGGTATCGATGACGGCCACCTTCTGCCCGGCGCCGCGGCTGAACTGCCACGCCGACGGTAGATCCAGCACTCGCTGCGCCATCGGCGGTTCGCTGGGCGGACTGCCGGTGAGCACGGGTTCGGCGCAGACGGCTCGCTGCTCGGTCGGTTCCAGCGGCGCGGGCCGCCCGCTCAATGCCTGTGCGGCGCCCAGCGCGCCGGGATCGATCGCGGGCGGCGTGATCGCCTGCGCACTCGGCCACGGCACGCCGATCGCAGCGCCGATCACCGTCGCGGCGCAGGCCACCCGCGTGATCCTCCGGCGGAAGGCGCTGCGGGTCATATGTTCCGGGCCATCGAGTAGACGTTCATGACCCACAGCACCAGCGGGATCAACGCCACGATCAGCAGGTACTCGAAGATCTCGATCATCCGCCTGGTCACCGGGGTGACCTCGATGTGCGGGCCGATCACACCGAACCCGATCACCCCGGTCGCGAACGCGAGCAGCACGCCCGCCGCGAGCGGGGTGTGTTCGATGTCGCCCGCGGCCAACCCGACGATCAGGGCGACGGCGGTCACGCAACCACCGCCGATCATCGTCGCGGCCTGGACGAGATCGGCGAACGAGCGGCCGCGCAGCGCGAGGATGATCGCGGTCAAGACCGCCAGTGTGATGCCCTGCCAGCGTGGCGAACCCAGCGGATCGGCCACGCCGAACGCGCCGACGACGGCGCTCGCGGTGCACGCGGCGAGCAGGCCGGACTGGAACTGATTGGCCGCGCGAGCCCGTTCCCCGAGCCCGGCCGCCGACGGCAGGGCGCTGGCCCCGATGGCACCGATGCCCTCGATGGTCGGTCGCGGCTCGTGGTCGGCCGGGTCGATCGCACCGCCCGCGGTCGGCACCGGCGGAATCGGCAGCCGCGCGAGCACGGCCGCCAGCCGGGGCACCGCCGAGACGATCGCGATCCCGGCCACCAGCAGGCCGGCCGACAGCTTAGGCAGACCGGGATGCCAGATCAGGTAGATCACCGCGGCCACACCCGCGATCACCGCGAGCGCCGCGGCGCAGGAGAACAGCGTGGCGCCGGTACCGGTTATCCGATACCCCAGCAGCGCCGCGATCAGCAGCACCGAACTGCCGAGCAGCAGATGGGGACTGCCGAGCGCGCCCGGCACGAGCAGTGCGGCGCCGCCGAACAGCAGCAGCAGTCCGTCCAGCGACAACCAGGTGGCGGTGACCGGATCGGTGTACTTGCGCGCCGCGATGCCCGCGGCGACGAATGCCGCGACGCCACTGCCGAGCAAGGCGAAGGCGGGTGCGAGCGGATCGCCGTTGCCGCGCGAGACCACCAGCACGGCCAGGGCGGTGAGCACGGTCAGCGCCGAGACGACCAAGCCCATCCAGCGGGCTGCGGTACCGGACCAGCTCTGGAATTCCTCTGCGGTCAGCCGGGATACGGCGTCGATGACGTCGTCGAAGAGGGCGGGCGCTTCCTTCGCGGTGACCGACCGCAGCACCAGCAACTCACCGTCGTAGACCTCGGCCTCGGTGAGCGTGCGGCTCGGCGCGATCGCCTCCCTGCCCAGCCGAGCCAAGGTCCAGTGCTGCGCCTCCAGCGGCGCCGCCTCCTCCTCGGCCTCCGGCCGCTGCGGGTTGCGCGATTCGATCAGCGCCACCAGATCGCCGATGAAGGTGGCGATCGGCACGGTGGCGGGCAACCCGACATCGACCTGCGTGTTGCCACCGATGACCGAGACACGACTCAATACGGGCTCGGTGGCACGAGTACCGCTCGCCGACTCGATCAACGGAAACCATCCCCCGCCCTCATCCGGAACACCGATTCACGCCCGGCCAACCGAAATCGACCGAACACGTCCTGAGTGAACGACTTCACCGCGTCAAGCACTCTCACACATAGACGACTCTTGCGTTGCGACCTCCCGGCAGCTGAACCTAATGTAACGGACGCACCGGGCCACGCGCGATCGGTAGTCTGGTATCCAGATGAACGTCGCTACTACGAGAAACGAAGATTTCGGGGTTCGACAGCAATGACCGGCAACCGCCAAGCACAACGCGCATTCGACGCCGGAATCCTGTCACTCGGATTGTCCATCGAGGGGCAAGAATCCGCACGTGATCTCGACTACGCGAAACTGGCTTTTCAACGCGCCACGGAGTGGGATCCCACGATGTGCGACGCCTGGCTCGGCCGCGCCGCCGCCGGAGAGCTGACCAAGGACGTTCTGTTCAATCTGCACAAGACCAGTGCGAGCACGCTCTATCGCGAGCAACGCAGGCTCGGTCTGCGTCCGAGGGAGCTCGCGGGCCGCTTCCTGCCCGGCCTGTACATCGACTATCCGCTGGCCAACCACACCGAGATCACCTTGGCCTGGGCGGCACACCTGATCGCCGACAAGGAGTACGACGAGGCCGAGCGGGTGCTCGACGAGCTCGACACGTTCCGCAAAGGCCAGCTGAGCAATACCGAAGGCGAGATCGACAACCGCATCTGCGCGTATGTGCGCGGCATCCTGCACTACAACACCCAGCGCTGGCCCGATGTGATGACGGTGCTCGCCGGTTCGGCGGACTGGGAGGATCCGTACCTGGCAGCGGGCGCGCACGTCATGGTGGGCACCGCCTGCGCCCAGCTCGGCTTGTTCGGCGAGGCGATCCGGCGGATGCAGCAGGCCGAGGCGGGCCCGATCCCGGCGGCCCGCTCCACCGCGATGTTCTGCCGCGGCCTGTGCCTGCGGGAATCGGGCAACGAGGAGGAAGCGCAAGCGCTGTTCGAGAAGGTGTATTCGCAGGCCCCGGATTTCGAGGCGAACGCGGCCGCGATGCGCGACCGCACCTATCGGATCACCGTCACCAGCCGCGAGGTGATCGATGCGCGGACCGACAAGTGGGACCCGGCGTCCTCGCCGTCGATGGAGCAGATGGAGCAGGCCGAGAGCCAGGACCGGGCGAAGAAGATCCTCGTCGAAGCCCGCGCCGAACTGGACTCGCAGATCGGCCTCGCCTCGGTGAAAACCCAGGTGGCCAAGCTCCAGTCGTCCGCGCAGCTGGCGAAGATCCGGGCCGAGAAGGGATTGGCGAGCCAGCCGCGCGGCCAGCACCTGGCCTTCACCGGGCCGCCGGGCACCGGTAAGACGACCATCGCCAGGGTGGTCGCCAAGATCTACTGCGGGGTCGGGCTGTTGAAGACCGACAAGGTGGTCGAGGCCAAGCGCGTCGACTTCGTCAGCCAGAACCTCGGCGGCACCGCGATCAAGACCGAGAAGCTGATCGACACCGCCATGGACGGCGTGCTGTTCATCGACGAGGCGTACACGCTGATCCAGACCGGCCTGCAAGGCGGTGACGCGTTCGGCCGCGAGGCGGTGGACACGCTGCTGGCGCGCATGGAGAACGACCGTGATCGCCTCGTCGTGATCATCGCGGGCTACGACGGCGAGATCGACCGGCTGCTCGCCGCCAACGACGGCCTGGCCTCACGCTTTTCGAAGCGGCTGCAGTTCCCCTCCTACACCCCTGCGGAACTGGGGCAGATCGGCCAGGTCATCGCCCGCAAGCGCGACTCGGACCTGTCCGACGGCGCGCTCGAACAGCTGGTGCAGGCCTGCGAGCGCCTGTACGCGATGCAGAGCACCGACCAGAGCGGGCAGCCGCGCCGCGGCGTCGACCTCGCGGGCAACGGGCGGTTCGTCCGCAACGTGATCGAGGCGGCAGAGGAAGAGCGCGAGTTCCGGTTGGCCAACGACGAATCGCTGGACCTGACCGACATCGACGAAGCGGTGCTGCGCCGCATCGAGGCGTCGGATATGAAGCTGGCCCTGTCCGGCCTGCTCACCTCGCTGAACGTCGGTTGGACGGACTGAGTCCGGTCGGCGATTTCCCCGAGCCTCGGCGGACCCGGTCTCCCGGGTCCGCCGAACGTCTATCGCGTGGGCAGCGAATCGTGACCGACCAGCGCTTCACGCGCGGACAGGGTGGGGCCGGGGACCATCTGGCCGATGATCGCCCAGGGTGCCAGGCGTGGGTTGTTCCCCAAGCCGAGCACGTTCGCGGCGGCGGCGTCCGGAACGCCGTAGCGCACTCCGGTGTCGGCGACGTAGAACAGGCTGCCCCGGCGCGGGCTGCCGGGCTCCATTCCGGTCACCTGGACATACTCCCCCGAGCCCGGTGACAGATAGACCGCGTCGACCCGGTCGCCGACGCCGTCGGAGGTGGACAGCTCGACGGGCTTCGCGGATTCCGGAATCGGCAGCCGGGTGCCGACCAGCAGGCCGACCGTCGCGCGTTCGCCGGGGCCGTCGCCCGCGTCGTCCGTCCGCTGCGCAGGCGCGGTGCCCGGTGACTTCGCCCAGGCCACACAGGTGACGGGCGCGTCTTCGGCGGGCAGGATCTCGGGATTGCGCACCGGGAAGTCGTCGATCGGCAAGTGCTGGACCACGGGAACCCGGTCCAGCACGTCGGGCGGCACGGTCGCGATCTCCCGCATGCCGTGCGAATCGGCGTACCTGATCACCTGTGCGGTGAACGGCGACACCGGCTGCACACCGTCGGCGAGTACGACATACAGCGCGGAACCGCCTTCTCGGCCCACGCCGGACACCGAGATGACGCCGCCGACCGGGATGTCCCCCAGCGGGCCCGGACCCCGCGCACCGGCCTGCGGTATCTGCGGCGGGGTCAGCGCGGGCACCTGCGTCGTCGCGCCGAGGAATCCGGTGCCGACCGGCCGTGGCCGGTGCGCGGTGAGCTCCAATGCCCTGCTCATCACCGAATTCGCCGGGTCGATCTCGGCGCGCTTGCCGTCGTAGACCAGGTAGGTCTTGTTGTCGCGACGGACCAGCAGCGCCTCGTCCGCGGCCGCGGTTCTGATCCGGTCGGTGAGCGCGGGACGGCCCGCGACGACCGTCGTCACGGCCCCCGAGGAAGCGGCGGCGCTACCGCCCTCGGACAGCGGAATGGTCTCGCACAGTGACCACTCCGAGTCGTTGCCCTGGGCGGATCCGGGCAATGCGCTCGGCGCTCCTGGAATGCCGAGCAGCGCCCCGCGCGGCAGGTCGTTCAGCTTGCTGTCCTTCACCGCGTGCGGCTCGGCGTTCGTACCGGTGATCAACCGCGCCGATGCCAGGTTCAGCACCGGGTGCAGGGTCTTACCGCCGTCCTGGCGCTGCACCACCACGTACAGCGCGCCGCTCTGCTTGCCCGACACGATCAGGGCATCGCCGATCGCACCCTGCGGACGCAGGAAGGCCAGGATCGCGGCGCCGGCCACGACCAGTACGCCGAGCACCGCGCCGACCAGCAGCGAGCGAATCTGGGAACGCATCGGATCGTGCAGCATGCGCACGTCACGACGAACCAGTGCGTGATCGAGCCTGCGCAACAGGAATCGGTATCCGTTCACCTGAGCGCGGGTGGTCAGCTGTGCAGGCACGTGGTCTCCATCGAGCTATCGATCACCATCTCTTTCGACACGGTACCGTAATTCGACGACGGCCCTGAACCGATGGAATCCGAAGCCGATCAATGCCAGGCAGGCGAGGCAGGGATAAACAACTGTGGACGAGACGATGAACGGCGAACCAACCGGCAGCGAAATATCGGATGCGCCGGAGCCGGGAATTGAACGCCGGTCGGCCTATGACACATTGCGTGATCCGGAATTCTGGTTGTTTCGCGTTTTTCCGCTGCGCGTGATCGTGCCCGTGGTTTTGATCGCCGCCGCCCTCGCTTGGATCGTTCTCGCGTTCAGCGATTCGGTCTGGGGCGCCTGCGCCGCGGGCGCGGTGGCCGGGCTTGCCGGTCTCGCACCGATCGGTGGCCGCACGCCCGCCCAACGGGTCGGCAGCGCGATCGCCCGCCGCCGCCCCGGCCTGCGTCCGGCCGAACGCCTCGCGCAGGCGCCTGCCCTCGACGTGCCGCTGGCCGAGGGCGGTGGTTACGGCGTGCGCTGGGACGGTGATCTGCTGCTCACCATGCTGCGGATCGATCCGCCGCCGGACACGCTGACGCTGCTCGATCGCGGCTCGCTCAGCACCGACCAGCTGCTCCCGCTCGCCGAGATCGCCCGCTGCCTCGATCAATTCGATCTGACGCTGGCCGGTATCGACGTGGTGAGCACCGGCGCGCGCACCGCGGGCACCGGCGTCGCGGCCCAGCTGTACGACCGCATCCTCGGCCCGCTGCCCGCCATCGCGCACCGCACCTGCTGGCTGGTGCTGCGGATGGACCCGCTGGCCAACGCCGAGGCGGTGGACAACCGCGGCGGCGGCAGCGGCGGTGCGCTGCGTACCGCGATCATCGCCACCCGCCGGGTCGCCAACCGGCTCGCCGCCCACGACATCGCCGCCTCGGTGCTGACCGCCACCGAGATGAACGCCGCGGTGCGCCAGCTCACCCATGGCTTCGATGTCGACCAGCTCGCCGAATCACCGAAATCGCTGGAGTTCCACGGCCGCTACCTCACTCAGTACCAGATCGCGGCCGACATGATCGGCCCGCGCGGCCTAGCCGACATCTGGGCGGTGCCCAGCCTGTCCACCACGGTGACGTTGCGCTTGCGGCCGGGCGCCGGCCGCCATGATCGGCACGCCGATCTGGCCGACACCGTGGTGCTCAACGCCGTCGTCCGCTTCGACACCGTCTCCCCGCCGGAGCAGCCGCCGCTGCCCGGTCTGCGTGAGCTGGTCGGCAACCAGCTGCGAATCCTGCTGGACACCTTGCCCATCGGCTACGCGGGCCGCTGGGGCAGTGACATCGCCTACCGCGGCACTTTGGCCGCGCTCACCGGGTTCGCGGTGCCGACCGCGGGCTGCGGTCAGCTCATCGGCGCCGACGAACGCGGCCAGGGCATCGCGGTGCCGTTGATCGGCGAGGGCACAAGGCACCTCGAAGTCATCGGCAACCTGGACCTGGCCCAGCAGGTGATCCTGCGCGCTACCGCGCTCGGGGCGCATGCCATCGTGCACACCGCACGGCCCGAGGCCTGGCACACCATGGTGGCGAATCTCAATGCGCCACACGTACTTTCGATTGCACCGCGGGCCGCGGGCGCCAGCTACCACCCGCCCGCTCCCC
>NZ_JABLTE010000137.1 GCF_013315795.1 Nocardia barduliensis | reverse complement strand
GGATTGCGGGCGGGAGGCGCTACACTGGCCGACGGATCCCGCGCGGCGCGCATCCTGTGAACTCCCCCAGGGCCGGAAGGCAGCAAGGGTCAACGGGCTCTGCCGGGTGCGCGGGGTCCCCTTTCCAAGGGCTCGCGCGGGCGGACGCGAAGCCGCCTCGCCTTTCGCTCCACCGGTGCGGGCTGTGGGCGGACCCGGTTCGAGCGGACTCCTGCCGGTCGGCGGATAACGCCCCCAATTCCGGGCACCGCACGGGTAACGTGAACACCGTCCGTGGATGCACGTGCGTCTGCACGGACAACTGTTCGGCCGCCGCCGCACATCGGTCCGGCCAGACCCATTCGTCCCTTCGCTGCTTGAAAGGCTGCCCAGGATGCCCCGGCAAACGCAGATCGGTTTGATGAGCCATGAGGAGCTCGTGTCCGAGCACGAGACCCAGACCGCGAACTACGCGAAGCTCCAGACCGAGAAGCTCACGCTGGACCTGACCCGAGGAAAACCTTCGCCGGAACAACTCGACCTGTCCGCCGCGCTGCTGCAACTGCCCGGCGAGGGCGATTTCCGCGACGGCGCCGGCACCGACTGCCGTAACTACGGTGGCCTGCACGGTCTGCCGGAACTGCGCGCGATCTTCGGCGAGCTGCTCAACATCCCGGTGGACAACCTGCTCGCGGGCAACAACGCCAGCCTCGAGCTGATGCACGACGTGATCACCTACGCGATGCTGTACGGCACCAACGATTCCGAGCGTCGCTGGGCCGCCGAGGACACGCTGAAGTTCCTGTGCCCGGCCCCCGGCTACGACCGGCACTTCGCGATCACCGAGGCACTCGGCTTCGAGATGATCCCGATCCCGATGCGCCACGACGGGCCGGACACTCACGCCATCGCCGACTTGCTGGCGAACGACCCGCAGATCAAGGGTCTGTGGGCGGTGCCGAACTACTCGAACCCGACCGGCGTGGTCTTCTCCGAAGATGTTGTCCGCGAGCTCGTTTCGATGCCCGCGGCGGCGCCCGACTTCCGGCTGTTCTGGGACAACGCGTACGCGGTGCACCCGCTCACCGACACCGCGGCTCCGGTGATCGACGTGCTCGGCTTGGCCGCCGCTGCCGGAAACCCGAACCGCCCCTTGGTGTTCGCCTCCACGTCGAAGATCACCTTCGCGGGTGCGGGCGTGAGCTTCATCGGTGGTTCCACCGCGAACCTGGATTGGTACCTGAGCCACGCGTCGAAGAAGAGCATCGGCCCGGACAAGATCAACCAACTTCGCCACCTGCGCTTCTTCCGGGACGCCGACGGCGTGCGCGCGCACATGCAGAAGCACCGCGCCATCCTGGAACCGAAGTTCGCCTTGGTGCTGAAGATCCTCGAGGACCGCCTCGGCGCGTCCAAGGTGGCGTCCTGGACCGAGCCCAAGGGCGGCTACTTCATCAGCCTGGACGTGCTGGAGGGCACGGCGGCGCGGGTGATCGCGCTCGCGAAGGAGGCGGGCATCGCGCTCACCGCGGCCGGCTCGGCCTTCCCGTACCGCAACGACCCGGAGGACAAGAACATTCGGATCGCGCCGAGCTTCCCGAAGCTGTCGGAGCTGGAGAAGGCGATGGACGGGCTGGCCACCTGTGTGCTGCTCGCGGCCACCGAGAAGTCGCTGGGCAAGTAGCGGCGGATCGCTGACGGATCTGCGCCCGGCACGAGTTCGTGCCGGGCGTTTTCCGTTGTGCTACCCGGTCTCCAGCAATTCTTTGAGTCGCGCCAGATCCCCGCGGTTCGCCCGCCGGATCGCTGCTTCGAGTACCGGCGCGGCGAGTTTCGCGAATCCGCTCGGCTCGCCGCGGTTGCGCAGCGTCATGCGGGTGCCGCCCTCCGGTGTGTCGGCCCAGGTGTAGGTGGTCTCCATCGGGAACGGCCCCTGCGCGGTGCGCATCACCAGTCGCGTGCCGGGGTCGTAGGCGACCACCTCGTAGGTGTAGGTCAGCCTGTTGCCCAGGAAGTGCGCGACGAAGGCCATGCGCGAGCCGACGCGCAGCGGCGGCTCCGTTTCCCAGGTGACGCTGTGGATGCGCGAGTACCAGGTGGGCGCGTGCGCCGGATCGGCCGCGTACGCCGCGACCAGCTCGCGGGAGCGGTCTATCGCGATGTCGGTTTCTACATCGACGGCCATCGGCCCGGTCAGCGCGGTTTGTGCGCGAGGACGGCGAACATGGTGACCGAGAGATGGATGTCGCCGTTGGCCGCGGCCGCGTCGAGATCGGCGAGCAGTTGCTCGCGCTGCGTCTCGGTGATCGCGCCGCGCGCGACCGCCATCGCCGAGATCCTGGTGACCAGCGAGCCCGCGCCCACGCTGCGGTCCTGCACCAGCGCCTGCGAGCCGATGTCGTCGACCACCAGGCCCGCTTTGGTGAGCAGACCGGGGAGGCGACGGCCCGACAGCGGATTGGTGGTGGCCGAGACGAGGGTGTCGATCACCTCGCGGACGACCCGCCGGTCACCGGGGTGCATGATCGCGGTGCCCCAATCGCTGTCCACCACGACGACGCGGCCGCCAGGACGAAGCACGCGCGCGATCTCGTTGGCCGCGCGGGCGGGGGCGGTGAGGTGCTGGAAGACGCGCTCGCACAGAACAGCGTCGAAGCTGTCCGCGCCGAACGGCACGCCGTAGGCATCACCGGAGTGGAATTTGGCCGTCGAGCCGGCCTGCTCGGCGCGGCGTTCGGCCGAGGCGAGCAGATGCGGGTCCGGCTCGACGCCGACCGCGCTGCCGGCCGGGCCCACCGCTTCGGCGAAGGTGACGACCTCCGTTCCGGTACCGGAGCCGATGTCGACGGCGTGCTCGCCGGGCCGCAGCGCGAGCGCTTCGTGCGCCCACGCGCGCAGGCGGCGGATGCCGGGCAGCGCGGCCTGTAGGTCACGCACGTCGACGAGCTGGTCCTGTCCTGCTCGGTCGAACCGATCGGGGCGCAATGCGTATGTGTTCATAGGCCCGTGTCCATCCCTGGCCGTCGTGGTCGGTGTCGCCGTCGTCGGAGGCATGGCCTGGAGCCTACGCGGCACGTCGTCTACCCGCGCGTAGGGACTGTGACGCGAGTCACTATGGTTGATGAACCGAGCGCTTTCGTGAGTACATGGGTAATTCCATGTACTCGCATCGAACTAGCGTGCGATGGGGGTTTGATGACAAGCCTCGACGGCTGGCCAGCAACTGCCTACGTCGAAGCCGAGCTGGCCGACGGGAACCGGTTACCGGTGCTGCGGGCTGCGATACGGCTCGTCGGCATCGTCCTGGGGATTCGGGCTCTACCTGGCCAGCAACGGCAAATACCAGGACCGGATCCTGCCCTCCAGGCTATCCATCGGCAGCCCCCAAGAAGCTTTCGACTGCGCCTGTGGCCTCTAACTCAACCACTGACCCCGACAGACCTACGGGCAGGACCACTAAGCTTCAGGTAGGCCACGTTGTTTGCTTCGTCGCTAGATCAGGTACTCGATGTAATCGTCTGCATATCAGGGGGTTTCATGCCAGGTTGTCTGCGAATGGCACGTCTACAGTTCGAGCCGCTGGCTAGCAGCCGGACCGCCGCAGTAATGCGGCCGTCCAACCAAACCCAGGCGCATGAGTCCCCATTGGGCCAAACGACTCTCTCCGGTACGCTCGGGCGTCGGGCCGTAGATTGAGGGGGATTCTTTGGCTGTAACGCCGTTTGGCCGCCGCGCTTTTCTGCTCGCTCTCGGCGTGGCGCCCGTAGCGTGTACGTCGGAGTCCACGAAGCCGGAGGGGCCGGACCTGTCCAAGGTTGACAACACAATCCGGCCTCAGGACGACCTGTATCTTCACGTCAACGGCACCTGGTTGCGGACCTACCAGTTACCGCCGGACAAGTCCCGCTATGGCTCATTCGAGGAGATGGACGAGCGCGCCCGCCATAACCTCAATGCCATCCTCGAGGGCATCGATGACGACGCTGCGCCGGGCTCACCGGAACAGAAGCTGCGCGACCTCTACCGCGGCTGTCTCGACATCGACACGATCGAGCGTCAGGGCACGAAGCCGATCGCCGACCTGCTCGCGGCCGTGGACAACGCTGTGACCAAGTCGGACCTTGCATACGTCGCCGGTCAGCTGGTCATGACGGGAGGTTTCCGCACCCAGTTTCAGACCACTCCGCTCCAGCTGTACGTCGGCGTCGATCCCAAGGACTCAACCCGTTACCTGCCGAGGATGGCTCAGTCCGGCCTCGGTATGTCGGACGAGGCCTACTACCGCGACCTGCGGAAAGCCCCGATCCGCGACGCCTATCGCACGTATCTGCAACGCCTCGGCGCCGGCGCGGGACTACCAGACCCGGTAGGCGCGGCACAACGCGTGCTCGACCTGGAGACAGGAATCGCTGCAGGACAATGGAACCGGGTCGACACCCGCGACGCCGACAAGACCTACAATATCCGCAGTTGGGCTGAGTTGCGCACGCAGGCACCGGGATTCGATTGGGACAGCTGGCTCGCGGCGATATCCGAAAGCCCCGCCAAGTTCGCCACTGTGGTGGTCGACGAGCCCTCGTACGTCACGGCTTTTGCGCAGCTGTGGGTCGATACCGACATCGCCGTCTGGCGCGAGTACTTCACACTGGCCATCGTCCGCGCATTCGCCCCCTTCCTGAAGAAGGATTTCGCCGACGCCGACTTCGACTTCGCGGGCAAGAGTCTGAAAGGACTCGAGCAGCCGGAGGACCGGTGGAAGCTTGCGGTCCGCCTGATCAACACCACGGCGGGCGAGCTGCTCGGCCAGAAATATGTCGCCGAGCACTTCCCCCCTGAGGCCAAGAAGCAGGCGCTCGATCTCGTCGCCAACCTGCGCGAGGCCTACCGCGAGCGGTTCCAGCGCACCGAATGGATGAGCAAGGCGACTCGCGACGCCGCCATCGCCAAGCTCGACAAGGTCCAGCCGATGATCGGCTACCCCGACAAGTGGCGCGACTACTCGAACCTCTCCGTCACCAAGGACCAGCTCGTTACCAGTATTCGCGCCGCGAACGTCTTCGAAAGCAGGCGTCAGCTCGCCAAATTGGGCACACCTGTGGACCGCGGCGAGTGGGGGATGACTCCGCAGACCGTCAACGCCTACTACACGGTCAGCATGAACATGATCGTCTTCCCCGCAGGCATCCTGCAGCCGCCGTTCTTCGACCCCGAAGCCGGCCCTGCTGTCAACTACGGCGGCATCGGCGCGATGATCGGCCACGAATTGGGCCACGGTTTCGACGATCAGGGCTCCAGATACGACGGTGACGGTATCCTGTACGACTGGTGGAACCCCGAAGACCGCGCCGCCTTTGCCGAGCGCGCCGACATGCTCATCGCCCAGTACGACAAGCTCGTCCCGGACGGCGTCCCACCCGATCAGCACGTCAACGGCAAGTTCACGGTCGGCGAGAACCTGGCGGACCTCCGTGGTCTCGCCACCTCGCTGGCCGCCTACCGGATCGCCATGCAGAAGCGCGGCGCTGCCCTCGACTACACCGCCGTTTTCATGGCCTGGGCCCGCACCTGGCGGGAGAAACGGCGCCACGAGGCGACTGCCGACCAGGTCGCCACTGATCCCCACTCTCCCAGCGAGTTTCGCTGCAACCAGCCCGTCCGCAACCTGCCCGAGTTCTACGCCACCTTCACTGTGCAACCCACCGACAAACTGTGGCTTCCCGAAGAGCAGCGCGTCACCATTTGATCGCCTCCGATAATCCCGGTCAGCCGGGGCAGCGGGCGACCGGACCTACGGTGTTCCGACCGGCCGCTGCCGCTCAAAGCCTCGGAGCCTTCAGAAGGCCGATACCGGCATCAGGATGGCTATTTTGTCGGACGGCAGTGGCGCTTGTAGTAGCCTTCCGGCACCTGGACATTCTTCTCGGCGTTCGCGAGCGCCTCTCCCACGCTGTTGCCGGTCCCCTCTGCTTCCAGCCAGCCAACGGTGGCGCCGCCCTTGTTCTCGACCTTGTCACACCGAACTTTAGCGGTAACGGTTGCCGCCTCCGCCACCCCCGTTCCGACGAGCGCCGATACTACGACACCCGCACTCACGATAGCGGTGCCCAGGCTCCTGCCGAATTTCGATTTCATTCCGTTCTCCCCTTTGTCAACCGGCCACGGTTTCGTCATCTGCGACCGGATCGATCTGAAATAAACTGCACAGGTCTTATCGAATGATTCTCGAAGTTACCTCCCCCATCAATCAAAGTTCGGTGGCTCATCAACTGTCCAACCGGTACTCTGATGCCGAAGCCGTCCGACCCGAGACCGCAAAGGAATCCAATGACCAACCTATCCAATAAGCTGGAGATTGCGATCTTCAGCACCGACGAAGAGTTCGAGGACCTTCGGTCCTACGTCGAAGAGATTGTCGACGCATATGCCGAACAGGGCACCTTCGATATCGCTTCCACCACTCTTTCAGCGGAACAACACGAGCTGAGCAAAGAGTGGTTCGCCCGGAACCCCGGAAAGGACGCTGGGCCACGGACTCATCATCGGATTGTCATCAGCCAGAACCGTGACGACCCAATCCACCTTCAGCTGACCCACATCGCTGACGGGGTGACAGCGCACCTGGCGTCCACTTACTCGGACAGAGACGACGGTTACACCGACAAAGTGGTCTGGTCACACCGCATGTTCTCCGAGTAAACCTGCCACGGTATCGTGCCTACTGAGATTCTTGATCGACACGATACCGCGTCAGCGTGTTCTCCTCTCGGCTACGACGGAACGATGCATCCGTGCCAGCTGATGTAGCTAGTACCTTGGGTGCCGCATTCGTTGTGGCTCAGAGTGCTTCGCAGATTGTCTGCTTCCAGCCACTGTTCGGGAATCTCCAGCTTCTGGAGCTCGAGAACGTCAAGTACCGTCATGTCATCCTCCTCTCTTTAAAATCGTCGCTTTCGGCCGAGTATGGCCGCCTTGATCACGCGGTTCGCGAGCCAAGTCCTTGGGTTGGTTCCGGTATAGGAGGCAGAAGCCCATAGTCGCGTCGTTTCATCATGGACTCCACGTGCAGCACACCACTGGAGCCGGAGGCGAGATCCGTTGTGATGCGGAAATTCGAATCTCCAGGAATAGCCCAGGTATCTGACGACATCCGGACTGCCATACTTCGGACCATCCGATTGAGATCGGAAACGGGCCGCACGGGAAGGCCCATGACCATCTTCAAACCATTTGTGCCGTACAGTAGACCAGCATATCCATTGAACAGACTGCAATTGACAGTGAATAACGCAGAATCGACCCTGGCGAGATCCTCTAGGCACGACGTCACTTTGCCGTCGAGCCGCTTGACATCGACGTTGTTCAACGCCACACCGAATCCCGCGGATCCTGTCGCAAGATACGGTATCAGCCGCTTTCCCTGCTTGTAATGAAGTATGTTTCTGTCGTCTCTCTCGTAATGGTCCAACTCAGTGAGCAGAGCGTGATTCATTGCATCGATGAAGAGATCATCACCGAACCGACGGTGTGCCTCCGCGAACAACCACGCCAGCCCCAGGTGGCCGTACATCAGACCCGATGTTTGCGCGGTGAATCTGTTGGTCATCACCTTGCTTTCCGGAGAAGGAAGCAACGGGACACCCGCGCAGTATCGCTGCGCAGCATCCGCCAGCTGTGCTGCCAAATCGGGAACGAGCACCGATTCGACGTCGGGGAAATGCTCCATCCGCAGAGCGGCAAGCATAATGCCTGCCTTCCCGTCGAAGATGCGCCATCCATCCGCGCGATCCAGCAGATTCGTATCTCTCGCGAGCTTTTCTGCGGCCACGGCCTCGTTCAGTACGAGCAGGGCATAAATCGACCCGCACAATCCATCGAAGAGTCCGGACCTAGTGACCCGGCCCGCCTCGGCGACCACTTGTTGAGTGGCCGAAGCACCGAACATGTCGGGCAAAGCGAGTGCGTGGCCCGCAGCACCGAAGGCCAGGCCGAAGAGGGAGTCCTCCAGCGCCTCGGCATGGACGGGTAATCGATTCAGCCGATCGTGCGCCGCCCGGAGAACCGCAGGGAGATCGTCGCGAAGAGCGGCCAAAAAGTTCTTCGGAGGAGGATTTTGCTGCAGAGTTGCCGGCAAGGACAGCGCCGCCATGATGCCGTCCCGTTTGATCACATTCTCGGCTACGCCGTCCGGCACGCGACCGTTATGTCGCTCCAGGATTTCCAGCAATCCTGGAAGCGCCCAATTGAAACGATTCGACGTGATCTCGGCGTGCTCCACCCTTGCAGTGAGCATCTGCGTAATCGTCTGCGCGAGGGCGTACGAATCTATGTCCTGAGGGGCAACACCGGGCGGCGGGGCGAACCCCGGTGCGTGTATACCGCTCGATTGCCAACCGGTGATGTCCTTGGCGGTCTCGAAGTCGATGATTGTGACAGCCAGCGTGTCGGGATCGACAATGATGTTTCGGGGATGGAGGTCCGCGTGAGCCAGGCCTGCTTTTCGTAGATGATTGACCCCACGCTCCGCGTTGTCCAGAATCACGCAGCAGTCTTTCCCATACCGATCCCAATCGGCGCCGTCCGCCGCGTAAAGCGGCATATTGCCGACTATCCATGATTGCAAAGTGATACCGACAGCACGGGACATCGCCATGAAGTAATGACCGCCCACCTCCCCGCTCCAGAGAACTCGCGGAAAGAGGTCCGGATCGCCTAGCCGGCGGATGGTCGTCACCTCATCACGTGTCCTTCGGTAGCCATCGCGGCCGTCCGGCGTGTAACCTGCGTTCGGCCGTCCCTCCTTGACGACGACTTTCTCGCCATTTTCCAGGATCGTGGCGAGGTAAACTCCGCCTGCGTTGGAATGACTGATAGCAGATTCGATGGTGAAAGGAACAGGTCCACCCTGCGGTCGGTCCATGACGCCCCGCAAGAATTCTGGTATTTCCACCCAGGGAGGTGGGCTGAACCAGGGCAGCCGCTGGTCCTCCTCCGGCCGTCCATGCGGGTCGATGATGCACAGCTTTCCGTCGACCTCCAGTCGCCGGAATCCACCGTATCTGACGAAAACGGGTCCACGTTTCCACCGCAGATCGGTCAGAATATGCGGACCGTCGAAATCGGCAGTACGATTACCCAATTCGATGACCGCCCGCTCGAATCGATCCGAATCTGGATATACAGTCACCAGCTTTCCGGAGGATACCCGGTCGGCATTCTTGGAGTTCGTCGCACGATACTGTGCGATCGATGTAGCAACCTTGAAGTGCAAGCCCATATCTCGACAAAGATCTGCGGCGATTTCTGCTACTTTTCGCTCTGTACCCAGTGTGGCGCTGAGATGGATTTTCCAACCCTGATGAGGAGCGTCCGGACCCACGTCGGGAGTCCAATATGTCCAATATCTGCCGGTCTGTGATGTATATCCTGGAATATCCCCAGCGAAAACCCTGTCAGCATCGTCGACGCCGACGTCCGACGGTGCGCTGAAGAATTCACGGTCCTGCATGCAATACTGCTCTAAGATCATTTCGGCTCACTGTGATCAGGAGATCGGACATGCGTTGGGGTAGTCTGGATTTCGATACCAATCGCCGGAAATCGCTATACAGCACTCCGGCTCTTGGGCAATGATTTCGCATTCATCCCCGGAAGGCTGCGGGAAATACTGAGCAGCAGCCGATTCTCCTGCGCCAACAGCTGTAACGATCGCAACCAAACCAACAATTTTAACGAACACAGAAACCCTCCCCGACGTTTACTCGTGCAAATCGCATGCATAGTTGATGTCAATCTCAAGGCTAATTCAGGTGGCACTCAGCATCGCCGCTGGTAGCGGCCACGGAGCCGCCCAGCGTCGCGCCTGGTCCTGGAAATGCCTCTTTGTATTGGATGCGAATAGAAGTACACCGACACACCAAACCGTGCTCGGTTCGGATTTCTTATCAACTGCTCAAACAGTAGTTATACCGATAACAGATCGGTGTGCAACTAGATTGAAGAACCCCTCCCAGAAGATGATGGCCTCCCCAGCCTCCCATGTGAGCATAGTACGCAGACTAACGTTGCGCAACTGGGCGCGTTGTAGCTTTTCGCCTGAGGGATAACGTTTTTCGCCGGTTGCCACACCCGAGGCTCGACGAGCTCCTGGCAGTCGCCGTAGTTCGGATTCGCCGCGGTCGAACAGGGCGTTGGCGCTCGGCTCGAGTGTCCATCACGCAGCCATATTCAGTCGGCAGGTGACGATCGAGGTTCGATTCCTGCTTCTGTGCCTGGTAGGTCGTAGCGCAACGGTTGAGCGCCGTTGGGCAGTCACCGATGCTCGCACCCCAACGCGCCAGAATGCTCGCGGCATCCGAGAACGCCCGCGGCAGCTGGTCGCCGAACTGCCGATAGTTCTGCCCTACTTGGGACGGATTTACATGTGCGGCAGCAAATCGCGCTGCCGAGTCCAGATCCAGTACGGTCTCGGCTCGAGACGGCCAGATCTGTCGCGGTGCCCTGCACCGCATTCGTGTCGATGGTTGCAACAGCTACTCCTGTTCCGATGGAATCGCGGCTCCGGGCATGCATGGTCCAGCCCTGTCCAGTTGGGGAACAACGCATGGCACCGCCAGTCTCTCGGTTTCGGAACGATCAGCCGGTCGCGCACACCGGGCTACCTGACCGCTCCTTCCTCGATTCTTGATTGGTCACTAGGTAGGACGCGCCGGGGCTCCGAACGGTTCCAACTAATTTCGGAGTCCTCGACGCGCCACATCACGACGGAGCCGGAGACGCGGCCCGGCAGCGCTGGCGATTGCGGTCCGACCGTCTGGGCGCATTGTTTCCCTACCTGCCCCACCAGCCCGGCTACAACAAGCGGATCAACGCGGCCGGGCCTTTGATCGCCGCGACCATCGAGCAGCTGGCCGCGCAGGTCTCGGCCACCCGTGACCAGTTCCGGTTCATCGACGCCACCCCGATTCCGTGCGGCACCTCGGTGCCCACCGTCAAACGATCCGCACTGGCCGGGTTCGCCAATTACGGCTACTGCGCTGCACTGTCACGCTGGTACTGGGGTGTGAAGTGAAGCTGTGTCTGATCACCACCGCCCACGATATGCCGATCGCCTGGTGCCTCGCCGACCCGAGAATCGGTGAACGCGAGGTTGCCGCCGAACTGATAGGCCACGCCCACGACCGGGCCATGCTACCGCTGGACGGCACCTTGATCGGCGATAAAAGACTGGCGGGCAATGAGTTTCATCACTTGTCCGCGCTCGTCGGCGTGCACTTCCTGCGCCCCGACCGCAAAGGCGAACCCCACCGCAGCGGCGACGCGGCGGCATCCGTCAACTCATCGAATCGGTCTACGACACCTGCAAAGGACAACTCTCCCTCGAAGCCACGGCGCACCCACTCGCGCCGGCCTGCTCGCCCGAACCGCCCAGCGCCTACTCGCCCTGGCCGCCGCGATCTGGCAAAACCTCACCACCAACGCCCGACCAGCCGATCACTCACCGCCTACGACCACTGACATCAGGAATCACTCGTCTAGGCACCGGCCCGCTGCAGAATTGATCCTCGGTATCGGCAACGACATCGTCGTACTCACAAGATCGAGATAGCCGCCGCCAAGTCGGGGCCGTCCGAGCAAAGCCCAATCACCGTGAGTTCCCAAGAAGCGGGGCACTGTAGCCGCATATCGGTGGTTCGGGAACGCGGGGTCCGCCAATCAACAGCGCGATACCGTTCCACTCCTGCACCGCTGCCAATGGTCCTGCAGCTGGCAACGTGGTGGTCCCACGACGGTGGCAACCGACACCCAGCGCGACGGTAAGTTGCCAGGTCAGTGCCAGTGATTGAGCGTGCTCCGCTCGGTCGAGGGGCGCACGAAGGTTCGGTGTGCCGTGAGAGTACGGCGATGAAATGCGGGTGGGTTCCGGCGACACCGCAGTCAGCCACCAGCCCGACCCGACCGGGCGAGACCAGCACACGGCGTCATTCAGCACCGCCCTACACGTAACCCGAATTCTTGACAATTGGATGGCAGATGGCCACAGAACGCACGGTACTGCCGGCCCCATGCCGGCGGATATGCTTTCAGGGAGCACATCGGTCACTCGTCGGGCGCGCCCGGAACACCAGTGGCACCGAACGCGGGCACTGAGCGAAGCCTGCGGCACCTATCTAATACGGCTGAACACCCGGAGGGACAGTGACTCGCACGCTATGCCTGGCGCAGGACGCCGAGGCCGACAAGCTACTGACCGAGGACCACTTCGCCACGCTGCTCGGCATGCTCTTGGACCAGCAGTACCCGATGGAGCACGCCTTTCGCGGCCCGAAGAAGATCGCCGACCGGATGGGCGGCTTCGACATCCAGCGCATCGCCGAGGCCGACCCGCAGGAGTTCGAGGAACTCGCGGCCACGCCGCCCGCGATCCACCGCTACGGTCGCTCCATGGCCCGGCGCGCCCAGGAACTGGCCCGCTACGTCATCGAGCACTACGACGGCTCGGCCGAGAACATCTGGACGGCGGGCGACCCGGACGGCAAGGAAGTGCTGCGCCGACTGAAGGAACTCCCGGGCTACGGCGAGCAGAAGGCGAAGATCTTCCTGGCCCTGCTCGGCAAGCAGCGCGGCGTGCGGCCCGAGGGCTGGCAGGCGGCGGCGGGCGCGTACGGGGAGGAGGGCTCGCGCCGGTCGGTTGCCGACGTGACGGATGCCGAAACCCTCGCTCAGGTAAGGGAATTCAAGAAGCAGGCGAAAGCGGCCGCCAAAGCGAAGTAGTGCGGTGTTAATTCGGCGGTCGCCTATTTGAAATCC
Source organism: Nocardia barduliensis (assembly GCF_013315795.1). Classification (GTDB taxonomy): domain Bacteria; phylum Actinomycetota; class Actinomycetes; order Mycobacteriales; family Mycobacteriaceae; genus Nocardia; species Nocardia barduliensis. The sequence goes on along the minus strand of NZ_JABLTE010000137.1, from coordinate 4,353 downwards.
GCGTGCGTTTTTTCCTCGTTCTCGCGAAGTCGGTACCGGATGCTTTTGCCTGGAACGGCTGAACCTGAGATGAGGGATTGCAGGACATGAGAATGAGGAAGCTCGCCGTGGTGGCGGCGCTGGTGACGATCGCGACCGGAGTGGCCGCGGGTACGTCCGGCGCTACGCCGGCGGAGGAAAGCGCCGAAAGCGCAGTCAATTTCACCGCTTACGCGACCGATACCCAGTCGATCATCGAAACCGACGCGGGTTCGCTGGTCGTCGAGGACGGTGTGTTCAAAGTGAAGGCATCCAACGGTACCGTGCTCGCGGGTCATCCGCTGCGGTTCCAGCTGGACGACTTCGAATTCCCCATCGCGGCCGAGATTTCCGGCCGCAGCGCGACGCTGACGCCGCTGTTGGACCGGGAACACGCGGTCTACAAGCCGGTCGCCCTGCCGTACGAGGACAAGGCGCCGTGGAAGAGCGAGTACGACCGTGAGGTCGCCGCCTGGACCCGCTTGACCAGCACCATCACCATGGGTGCCGCGATCGGCACCTTGGTGGGCGGCATCGGCGGCGCGACGGTCGGCTGCGTGCTCGGCGGCATCGCGGGCGCGACCATCGCCGCGGGGACCATCGCGGGGTTGTTCGGGCCGTTCATCCCGGCCGCGGGTGTCGGCTGCCTGGTCGGCATCGCCGCGGTCGGTGCGCTCGGCACCGTCGCGGGGCAGATCCTGATCACCGCCCCGGTCGCGATCGGTGCCGCGATCCAGTACTTCACGACGATCAACCAGCCGTTCAACGCGCCGAAGTAATCCTTCCGCCTGAAAAGACCCCGCCCCGCGGACCGTTCCGGGGGAGTGGGGTCTTTTCGGGTACTCACGACCTGGGGAAACAATGTGCGGGTGCACACAACGGCGCGTCGGGGGTTGGTGCGTCGCGGAAATCGGTGTTAATTTTAATGACATGTCTGCCGGCCGATCGAACCTCCTGCGCGTCACTTACGTGACCGCCGCGTTGGGTCTGCGGCTGCCGTTGACGCGCGAACTGTGTCGCCTCTCTTGCTGCAGCTGAGCTCGTTTTCCTGCTCATTTGCTGCCTCGCCGCCCATGTAGGCACGTCCCGTCCGGTGACGGGACTTCAGCAAGGATCTGCACAATGTCCATTCCCACCCTTGAACGATCCGTCTCCAGGGTCGCAGGCGGTCGTGCCCGCGTTCAGCGCCCGGTTGTCGCTCCCGAACTGCGCATCGCCGACAACCCGGCGGCCGCGGTCCTGCGCGCCGCTACCGGAGGTCCCGTTTCCCGCGACAATGCCGCGCGCGCAACGGGTTTGAGCATCGCCACGGTCAATCGGCAGGTCTCCGCGCTGCTCGCGGCCGGCCTGCTGCGAGAACGCCCCGACCTGACGGCCTCGGGTGCGGTCGGACGCCCGCGCGTCCCCTTCGAAATCGATCACGAGGCCTACCTGACCATCGGCATCCACATCGGCGCCGCGGTCACCAAGATCGTCGCGGCCGATCTGCGCGGCCGCATCCTCGGCGGCCTGGCCATCGCCACCCCGCAGACCGGTCAGGAATTCGCCACCACCACCGTCGCCCGCAGCGCGAAGGCGTTCCTGCAGCGCTGGCACCGGCGCAAGGCGCTGTGGGCCGGCGTCGCGATCGGCGGCCGGGTCGATCCGCTCACCGGCGTTGTGGACCACCCGAAACTGGAATGGCGTGGCGCGCAAGTCGGTTCGGTGCTCGGCGAGGTGCTGGAGCTGCCCGTCTCGGTGGCGCCGCACGTCGAGGCGATGGCGGGGTCGGAGCTGTTGCTGCCTACCGCCGAGCCGAAGGACCAGGCCCGTGTCGAGCGGGGCAGCAGCCTGTACTTCTACGTGCGTGAGACCGCCGGTGTCGCGGTGACTTTGGACGGGCGCGTGCACACACCCAGCAACGGCCCCGGATCGATCGCGCACCTGCCCACGGGCTCGGACGTCGAATGCACCTGCGGGCGGCGTGGCTGCTTGGAGGTGACCGTCGGTGATCGGTCGTTGCACTCCAGGGCCGTGGGCCGCGGCATCATCCCGGCGCACAACGGGACCGCGGGCTCGACCATCGCGGACCTGTACCGGGCCGCGGAGTCCGGTTCGGAATCCGCGCGCGAACTGCTCGCCGAGCGGGCCACCATCCTCGGCCACACCGTGGCGATGGTGCGCGACATGCTCAATCCGGATCGGGTGATCCTCGGCGGCCAGGCCTTCACCGGCTACCGCCCGGCGGTGGCGCATGTGGCGCGGGCGTTCAACCAGGGTTCCACCTTGCCGCCCACCGACATCCGGATCAGCGGATTCGGCGGCAAGGTGCAGGAATACGCCGCTGTGGTGACCTCGCTGAGCGTCCTGTACGCCGACCCGCTGGCCGCCGTCCGGCGCACCGCGTCGAACGACTGAGCCATACGACGAAGGGCGACCGGCGCGGCGGCCGGTCGCCCTTCGTGTGTGTACGGCGCTACCGATGCGGGTCGCCCGCGGTCGTGAACAGCCCCTCCAGCGCGGTGATGAAGAACGGGAAGTGGCCCGCGAAGCGCTGGAGATTGCGGTCGCGTTCGAAGCCGGCGAACCAGTAGAGGCCGGGTTGCGCGTCGGCCGACGGATCGAGGTCGCGGAAGGCGCGGATCCAATTGTCGGCGCGCGCGCCGAGCACCATGAACGGCAGCGCGCGGGAGAACACGGTCTCCTGGTCGATCGGCGGGATCTGTTCCCGGCGCGTCGTTTCCAGGCCGCGCTGGAGTGCGCGGATCTGCCCGGCTAGTTCGAGCCCCCGCGCCGTCCGCGCAGGCAGGTACTTCGGCGCCAGCAGAGACGCGACACCGCCGAGTGCGATGGCGACTCCGACCAAGGCATGCCCGGAGGTGAGCGCGAGCACGACGGTCGCCGCGATGCCGGCCACCACCAGCGCGCCACCGAACCACACCGGGAAGCCGGGCCGCCGGCGATCGAGGAAGTTGCCTCGGGCGACGGCGTCGGCCACCAGGGCGGCGCGCACCGGACCGCTGGCCACCCGACCCGGTTCGCGCAGGTCGGTCATCGTCGCCGCGTCGGAGCCGTCGGGCAGCAGCGCCTGGTAGACGGCCTTCTCGTAGTCGCGCAGCTGGTCGTCGGGAGCGTTCACCCGGGTGATCCGCCAGTCGCTGTCGCTGAGCGGGGTGATCCGGATGTAGCGGCGCACGGCGAGATCCACCACGGTGGCGGCGATGTCGACGGGATCGACATACCCGTCCAGCAGCAGACCGGCCTCACCCGGCAGCACGCCGTCCGGCGAGGTGAACTGCACCCGATCGCCCTCGCGCAGCAGTGGGTCGATCGTCTCCGAACCGCCCATCGCCGCGTCCTGGCGGCGGGCGCGCAGCACGAAGGCGGCCAGGCCGGCCAGCGCCAGCAGGAGGACGCCGAACGCGACGAGCACCGGGGCGGTGATCGCGAACGGGCCCGCGTCGCCGCTGCCGCGCACGTCGGCGTTGCTCGGCACGGTGCCGGGCGGCAGTTGCAGCGTCAGATCGATCGCGTCGCCCTTGTGCAGGTCGGTCTGCTCGAGGAACAGCACGCCGTCGGCCTCGATCTTGACGTCGGCGCACGGCCGGGTGTTGCCGGGCGGGCCGAGTTTGCAGTCCACGATGCCCATTTCGAAGCTCGGGCTGATCAACGAGGCGCTGATGGAGGCGATGTCGGTGTTGAGCACGCCGAGCCAATGGAACACCTGGGTGCCCGGCGCGTCGCTGACGGTGTTCTGCACGGAGTAGCGGAAGGTGGATTCACCGGGCCGGGCCTCGATGGTGAACTGGTCGTTCGCGACCGTCGCGGTACCCGCGCCTTCGGTGTCCACGTCGGTGACCCGGAAGACGCGCTCGGCGTCGTCGCTCACCTTCAACCGCAGCGGCAGCGCCATCCGGAAGGAGCCCTCGGGCGGCACCGAGACCTGTTCGACCACTTCGAGTACGCCCGTGCGGCTCAGTTTCAGATCGGCGGTGATTGTCACGCCGTCCGGCGCGGGCTGGGCCTGGGTGACCGGGGCCGTCGCGGACAGTCCCACGATGGCGAGAAGCAGCGCGCCTAGGGCGGCCCCCCGAAAAGTCAGCATGGCTGCCTACTCTAGACAGCTTGCTATTCTGCGTCAGCGGCTGTCGGCGATCACTAGGACGAGGGGGTACGGGGGCGTGACACAACCACCGTACGGACACGGACCGGTCCCGCACGGGGGGCGTCCGGTACCGCCGCCGCCCGGCTACGGTGCGCCTTATGGTCCGCGTCCGGGTTACGGTCCGCCACCTGGATACGGTCCGCCGCCCGGCTACGGTCCGCCGCCGGGGTATGCCCCGCCTGCCTATGGCC
>NZ_JABLTE010000136.1 GCF_013315795.1 Nocardia barduliensis | reverse complement strand
GGCCGGGGTGGTGAGCGGCTGCCGGAGGAGGTGGAGGCGATTGTGCGGTCGGTGTTGCGGGCGCGGTATCTGACCCGGCAGCGGCGGTCGGTGGCGGTGATCTGCCGGGAGATCGATCGGGAGTGCAGGGTGCGGGGGTTGCGGCCGCCGTCGCGGTCGGCGGTGCAGCGTCGGATCGGCCGGTTGGATCCGGTGAAGGCTGTGGCGGCGCGGGAGGGCCAGGGCGCGGCTCGGTCCCGCAGGCCCGCCGGCGGGGTGGCGCAGCCGGTGACGGGGGTGTTGGAGCGGGTGCAGATCGATCACACTCCGGCGGATGTGATCGTGGTCGACGAGCATCACCGGCTGCCGATCGGGCGTCCGTATGTGACTGTGGCGATCGACGAGGCCACCAAGTGTGTGCCGGGGTTTGTGCTCACGTTGGAGGCGCCGTCGGCGACCTCGGTGGGGTTGTGTTTGGCGCATATGGCGATCGATAAACGCGCGTGGCTGGAGCGGATCGGGGTGGAGGCGGTGTGGCCGATGAGCGGTAAACCCGCTCATCTGTATACCGACAACGCGACGGAGTTCAAGAGCGAGGCCCTGCGGCGGGGTTGTGATCAGCACGGCATCGCGATCGGCTACCGCCCGCCGGGTGCCCCGCATTACGGCGGGGTCGTGGAACGCCTGGTCGGGACGATGATGCGGATGGTCCATGAGTTGCCGGGTACGACGTTTTCCGACACTCGCGAGCGCGGCGACTACGACAGCGACAAGCAGGCTGTTCTCACCCTGGCCGAGTTGCAACGCTGGATGGCCTTGGCCGTGGCCTGCTATCACGGTGAACCGCATGAGGGGTTGGGTGGCCGGACTCCGGGTGGGGTGTGGGCGGAGAAGGTGGCCGCTGAGGGTGCGCCGCCGATGGTGACGAACGAGACGGCGTTTCTGGTCGATTTCCTGCCGGTAGAACGCAGATCGTTGCGGCGCACCGGGTTCGTGCTCGATCACGTGCAGTACTACAGCGACGCGTTGAAGCCGTTGATCGCGCGGCGGGAGCAGTTGGGGAAGGTGGTGTTGCGTCGCGATCCGCGCGATATTTCCCGGGTCTGGGCGCTGCATCCGGAGACCGGTGAGTATCTGGAGGTGGGGTACCGGACGTGGTCGCGGCCGGCGATCAGCCTGTGGGAGCAGCGGGCGGCGGTGGCCCGGTTGCGGGAGCAGGGCCGCGCCGAGATCGATGAGAACGCGCTGTTCGCGATGGTCGAGCAGATGCGCCACATCACCGCCGAAGCGACCGCGACCAGCCGGCGAGCGCGCCGCAACACCGAACGCCGCAAGGCGACCCCGGCACGCAGACGGGCCCAGAGCTTGCCACCGGCACCACCACCGCCACCGGCGGCGGGTTCTGGGCCGGTGGTGGCGCCGTTCGAGGTGATCGAGCAGTGGTGAGCATCGGTGAACCCCTCGACCTGTCGCATCTGCATCCGTCGGCGCAGCGGCCGGCGATGTTGCCGGATGCCGAGCGGATCTCCTACGTGCGGGCGGATCGGTGGATCGGCTACACCCGCGCGATGCAGGCGTTGGCCCGGCTGGAGGGATTGCTGAGCATGCCCGGCAAGCAGCGGATGCCGAACCTGTTGCTGATCGGCGCGACGAACAACGGCAAGTCGATGATCATCGAGAAGTTCCGCCGCGACCACCCGCCGGTCTCACACGCCGATCGGGAGGAGATCCCGGTGCTGACTGTGCAGATGCCTTCGGAGCCGTCGGTGTCGCGGTTCTATGTCGCGGTGCTGGCCGCGCTCGGCGCGCCGATCCGGCCGCGGGCACCGCGGCTGGCCGAGCTGGAACAGTTGGTGCTGCGCCTGCTGCGGACCTGTGGTGTGCGGGTGCTGGTGATCGATGAGCTGCACAATGTGCTCGCCGGGCGGACAGACACGCGCCGGGAGTTTCTGAACGTGCTGCGGTTTCTGGGCAACGAGCTGCGGATCCCTTTGGTCGGTGTCGGTACCCGGGACGCCTATCTGGCGATCCGTTCCGATCCGCAGCTGGAGAATCGGTTCGCGCCGTTCACGCTGCCGTTGTGGGAGCCCGGGGACGAGGCGTGTGCGTTGCTGGCGAGTTTCGCGGCGTCGTTCCCGCTGCGGCGGTCCTCTTCGATCGCGACCGAGGAGATGTCGTCATATCTGCTCACCCGGTGTGAGGGCACGATCGGGGAGTTGACCGCGTTGCTGTCGGACGCGGCGATCGCGGCGATCGAGTCCGGGGAGGAGACGATCGACCAGCGCACTCTGCTGCTGGCGTCGTATGCGGGGCCGACCGAGCGGCGGCGGATGTTCGAACGTGAGCTGGCGTGAGCCCAGCGTCGCCGCGGCGGTGGCCGGTGCACCCGGGCCCGGGTGCGTTGGAGTCGTTGTCGTCGTGGCTGGACCGGCTCGCCCGCATCTACGGGGTGTCGGTGGCCGATCTGCTGGGCACGAATCTCGGTGTGCTGGTCGGTATCCGGAATGTTGTCGACACCGATCCGCCTCCGGCGGTGTTCACTGCGCTGGCCGAGCGCACCGGTGTGCCGGCGGGGCAGGTGCGGGCGATGACGCTGCCCGGGTGGGTGCCGTGGCTGTTCGACTCCTACCCGCTGCCCGAACGCGACGCCACCGACGGGTTCTACACCTATGTCCGCCAATATTCGGTGCTGCTGGCACCAGGAGAGGCGCCGCGTTTCGAGGTGACCCGGCGCCGCCGCTGGCGGGGCCCCTGGATTCCGCAGCACCCGTTGCGGAGATCGTGCCCGCAGTGCGCGGCCGGGCCCGACCCGGCCCGCGCGCTGATCTGGCAGTTGCCGCTCACGGTGACCTGCCTCGAACACTATTGCCGGCTGACACTGGACACCGAGACCTTCGCAGCCGAGGCGGCAGGCGAGCCCCACGAGGCGGTTCCGATCCGCGAACCAGTGACAACCCTGGACGGCTACACCCGTCAAGCCCTCCTCGATGCCGCGGTGAGGTTGCCGGGCCGCACGGTGCACGCCGGGGTGTGGTTTCGGCTGTTGCGTTGTCTGCTCGACGAACTCAGCCTCGCCGGATCTACTATTTCCCGCAGTTCGCAGCAGTTGCTCGAACAGATATGGGACGCGACCGGTGAACCGGTGCGGGCCGGGCTCACGGTGTGGCAGCCGTACGAGAATCTGGAATGGCCCATCCAGGACAAGCTGTCCGGCCAGAGTCCCCCGGGGCAGGATGCGCCGGTCGGCGGCCAGGGATAGGGCTGTCGCCCGTTTTCCGACAACCACTCTCTGAGCTGAACACGCTCCCCAACCAGGTTCGATCCGACTCCACTACATCAGTACGCATCTGGTTTGAGCTGTTTCAATTCATCGTTTGAAACCTGACTTTAATCGATGACATAGTGTTAAGACAGAACCAGGTTTACATGAGGGGTGTGCTGCATGGCTGTCCGGTTCAAGCTCGGTTACTACTCACCAGTCACCAATGATCCGCTGAATCGGGAGTACGTCGGCTACTTCCCGCGCATGACCGAAGATGAGGCATGGACAGCAGGCCGTGGCGTATGGAAGGCGAACAAGGACCGGCTGTCTCGGGAGAAATTCGCCCTGATCATCGGTAACGGTCGGGTTTGCGCAGCCGCCGAGATTCACGGCGTATCCGTGCATGAGGATCGGGTCGCCGTCGACGGTGAGGTGCTGCCCGAAGGTCACCCGGTCCGCGACGAGTGGATCGGCAAACCGGATCCGGTGGTCAACGCCTCGCAGAACCCGGTCGGCTACTGCGACCTGCCCGAGGAGGCCGAGTTCCGCGAAGGGCCCTGCGGCTGCGGCTGCGGTGAGATCTCGACGCGCGACTTCCTGCCCGGTCACGACGTGCGCGCCTTCCAGGACCGGGTGCGCAGGATGTTCGCCGGATCAGCGCTGGAGTTCTTTCGCTGGGTCGACCGCATCGGCGCCGAGCACGGTCTTCCGCTACTGGCCAATCCCACCGGTGGCGCGGCACTGCCCGACGAGCACCGCGAGCCGCCGAATCCGGACCCCGGTGAGCAGTCGCCGCACGACCCGGGAATCTCCTACGCCGCCCTGTCCGACTCTGGAGATTTGTTGTCCGGCAACGAATCTCGTGCGGGGAGCGGAGAGCCTGTCTGAGGATGTCCGGGGCGCTACGCAGGGACCACCGGCAGCTCAGTCGGCGGTCCCCGCAGGCCTGGGTCCGGCGGGTTGCCTCGCCGAATTGCTCGATGGCTTCGACGAGCCGGTTGTACCCCTTGCTTCAGCAATTCGAGGTCAGGGAGTGCCGGCCGGGGGTGCTGTCGGCCGGCACGCCACTGCGGTGCGCTTCCTGGATGCACCGGTTCCTCGCCGTGCGTCTGAAGCGCGGACTCTCGACCGGAACCGGGTTCGGCTCGTCATCGGGATGCTGGTTGTCGACTGTCAGCGCACGTAGGACACGACGCTCATCATTCCGGCCTCGCCGTGGTAGGCGTTGTGGCAGTGGACCATCCATTGTCCAGGGTTGTCGGCGTCGAAGTCGACCTCTACGGTCTGCATCGGCAGCACGATGGAGGTGTCCTTGCGTGGGCCGGTGCCCGCGGCGGTGACGACCTGGAAGGTATGACCGTGCAGATGCATGGGGGTGGAACATCATCGTCTTGTTGACCAACCGCAGCCGGACCCGTTGTCCCTCGGTCACATCGAGCATGCCGTGGTCGGGGAATGCCTTGCCGTTGATCGTCCAGAGGTACTTGGTCGTGTCGTTTTCGAGGGTGAGGTCGAGCGTGTTGTCCGGCGTTCGGTTCGGCAGGCGTACGGATTCGGCGCAGACCAGTCGGTCCGCGGTGAGCGGGGGAGCCGACAGTTCGGGCGGGCGGATGTCGGCGGGCGGCGGTGTGCCGCCGCCGGTGCGGATGAGGGCGAAGCCTTGGCCCGCTTTGCCTTCGGCGGAAGCGACCAGCGGGAACACCCCGTCGGCCAGTTCGACGACGGCGTCGTAGCGTTCGCCCATGCTGATGAGCAGGCTGGAGGTGGTGACCGGCTGCACCGGGAAGGCGTCGCTGTGGGTGACGCGCAGCTGGTGGCCGCCCACGGCGACGCGGAAGGCGGTATCGGAGGCGGCGTTGATGATCCGCAGCCGGATGCGCTGGCCGGGGCGGGCGGTGATCGTCACCGGATCGGCGCCGATCCGGCCGTTGATCAGATAGTGCGGATAGTCCCTCACGTCTCCGGTGTCGGAGCCGAGCGGGGCGTTGGGGTCGGTGGGCATCGCCATCGTGGACGATCCGCCCATGTTCATGCCGCCGTGGTTCATGCCGCCGTGGTTCATGCCGCCGTGGTTCGTGCCGCCCATGTCCATGCCAGACATGCCCTTGGCGCGCAGCTGATCCAGTTCGGTGTCCGGGGCGCGGCCGTTGACGCCGTCGAGCCAGTCGTCGAGCACCACGACGGCTTCCAGGTCGTAGTCCTTGCCGTCGGCGGGGTCCTCGATGATCAGCGGCGCGTACAGGCCACGGTCGAGCTGGACCCCGACGTGCGGGTGAAAGAAGTAGGTGCCGGGGTCCGGTGCGGTGAACTCGTAGCCGAACGTGGCGCCCGGCGCGATCGCCGGTTGTGTCACCTCGGGTGCGCCGTCCATATCGTTGCGCAACGCGATCCCGTGCCAGTGGACCGTCGACGGGGCGGGCAGTGCGTTGGTGAATTCGGCCCGCAGTACGTTTCCTTTGGTGATGCGGATTTCCTGGCCGGGCAATGTGCCACCGTAGGCCCAGGTCTGGACCCGCACGCCGCCGAGGTCGATGGTGGCGGGCTCGGCGCGCAGCCGCACCTGCCGTACAGCGGCACCGGCCGCCCGCCGCGTGTTCTCGGCCGCGCGGACCGCTTCGGAGTCCGGTTCGACGAGTGTGCGTGAAGCGGTGGAGTTCTTCGAGCATGCGGTGAGGACGGCGGCCGCGGTGACGCCGGTGCCGAGGGCGAGGAAGCCGCGGCGGGTCATCGGCGTCGAGTGGGGGAACTGACTGGAGGACATGGGTTTCTCCCTGGGAGTGAAGGATTCGGGGCACCGCGCCGCGGCGTCGGGGCGGCTTCCTGTGATCTGGTGCAGCCAGAGGGCCGCCGGCCGAATGCCCTTGAAGTGGCTTCGTGCCGCACCGGCTGTCGCTACCCACCCAGACGGCGGGCGTGTACACCGCGCGACTGGATTCCGGCAGCACCGCCGCTTCCTGGAATCGCGGAAGCGGCGGGTCCTGTCAGATCCGCAGAATCGATAGTTCAGCCAGAGAGGGGACCGCCCAGGGTGGTGGCCGTTCGCCGTGCGCACGCCAGTATCCCGTCGGCGGCATCGCGCCGATGCCGCGCGTGAGGTCTGCCCGGTACAGGAATACCAGGCCGATCGCCAGAGTCAGGATCGACACGATGAATACACAGGCGTGCACCGCCTGATGCCCGAGACCGTGATCACCGCCCACCATGGTTACCTCGTCGTGGTGGTGGGTCCTCACGGCTGTGACGGCGGGAGCAGAGGAGTCGGCGTGGTGCGCCCCGGACCGGAGCGTGTCGGACCCGCCGTGGAACCCGCTGGTATGCATGACGGTGATGCCGACAATCAGCACCAGCAGGCCGAGCACCCGGACTGACCGGGACGCACGCGACGGCTGGTGCTGCTGCATCACACCATCATCGTAGTGCCGGCATCGTCCTGCGCGAACCGCTACCCCCCGTGGGTAATCCTCGGGTGCCCGCTGCCTCGCTCGGCGACGAGGTCATGTGGGACCACGGTTCAGTCGTGGGGTCGCAGGCCGGCGAGAACGACCGCGACCAGCCGCGCCACCGCGTCCGCGGAGGGGAGCCGGTCGGCCGCGGCCAGGGCGTGCAGGCAGTACTCGGCCAACTCCTCGGGTGAGACATCGGTTCGGACCGAGCCCTCCGCGGCGGCGGCCGCGATCAGATCGACGATCATCGCCTTGAGGTGTTGCTCGGCGCGGGCGACGTGCCCGACGCGATGCACCATCCGGGCCACATCGGTCTCACGGTGCTCACGCGCGGCGAACGTCATCGACGCATACGCCCGCAACACCGCGTCGAGTCTGTCCGCGCCACCCTCGACCCGAGCGGGAATCTCGGCGAGCCGGCTCAGATGAGCGGAGACCTGCCGGTCGTGCCAGGCGATCAGAATGGCATCGACGTCCGGGAAGTACTTGTACAACGTCGCGCGCCCGATCCCGGCATCGTCGGCGATCTGCGCCATCGTCACCGCCCGCAGACCGTGCTCGCCCACCAATCCGGCTGTCGCGTCCAGGATCGCCTCACGCACCTGCACGCGATGGGTCTCGATCGTCGTGTTCCACAGCCTCGGCACCCACCCGAGTATACGCAACGACCAATCTATATACATGACGGCACTATCGAGACATTATGTATCGTAAAATTAGATACGTGCTCGCCGATGCTTCCAGGAGGTGGCCGCCATGGCCGACGCCCCGACCGATTCCCACCCATCCACATGGAGGCGAACACCGGTGTGGGTGAAGATGTTCGGAGCCGTGATCACCGCACTGGTCGTGGTGGTCGCGGTGATGATGCTGCTCGGCGGCGGCAGGCACGGTCCCGGCCGCCATCTGGACCCCGGCCACACCCCGCCGACCGGAACCAGCGGCATCCATCAGTCCGACCACCAGCAGCAGACGGGTCACACGCAGTGATCATGTCCCGGCGCACCCGCAAACTCGTGCTTACCGCGCACGTCGCCACCTCGGTCGGCTGGCTCGGCGCCGACTTGGTCGTGCTCGCCCTCGCGGTCGCGGTCGTCGCCAGCCGCGACCCGGACACGGTGCGCGGGGCCTACCTGGCGATGCAGGTGTCCGCCTGGACGGTGCTCGTGCCCCTGTCGGTCGCGTCGCTGGCGACCGGGATCGTCCAGTCACTCGGCACCACCTGGGGGCTGGTCCGGCACTACTGGGTGCTGATCAAACTCGTCCTCAACGTGGTCGCGACCGTCGTGCTACTGGCCTACACCCGGACGCTGGCCGAACTCGCCCGCATCGCCGCGCAACCGACCTGGAGCGACGACGACCTCACCGTGCTGCGCACCCCCACCGTCCTGATCCACAGCATCGGCGCGCTCATCCTGCTCGTCACCGCCACCGTCCTGGCGGTCTACAAGCCCGCGGGCGTCACCCCGTGGTGGCAGCGCCGCGCGCCCCTGCGAGCGGTGTCCGCCCGCGCGGCCCACTGAGATCCACCGACCCCGTTCCCCGACCGTCGGGCAGGCAACTCACCGCGGTAGATATACCCCCTAGGGGTATGATGGTTGTAGCGCAGATCCACTGAAGTCGGGAGAATGGTGGTGGAAATGAGGGTGGCCGAGCGACGAAGTCGCCTGGTCCGCGCGTCGTTGGGTCGCATCCGCGACTCGCGGCGTCAGATGTGGTTTCTTTGGTCCTGCTACAGTCGGCTCACTGTGAGGCTCATCGGTCGATTGCGACATGGTGGCTCCGTGGCGGCGCTGCTCGCCGCGGTGCTGCTGGTCGTGCCGATGGTCGACTGCTCGACGGCCCGAGCCCATGCACACACTCATGCATCGGTTCCGGCGGGGGTAGAGCATTTCGCGCACTCGATAAGTGATCACGCGAACGCCGTGGTCGTCGACGTGCGCGACGGTCACTGTGTGGCGCACGTCGATCACTGTGTCGCGAAGTCGGTGCTGCGCGCACCCGAGAATTTTGCGCCGCAGCATGTGCTGCTGTTCGCGCTGGCATCGGCGCTTGTTGTCGCTGTGGGCATTCGCGGGACCGCTGCGGGGGGTGTGCGTGGTCCGCCGATTGCGTGGGGGCCCATTGCCGGTGGCCGGGCCACTTTGACGCAGTTCTGTATCGCTCGACGCTGACAGGTCAGCGCCAGGCCGACGTTTGTCTGTCGGCCGGTGTCTGCTGCCTGCTCACGTCTACGCCGCCTATCAGGGCGGTTCGATACAGAAAGCGACAATCATGGACAAGGTCGTGCTCGATGCACTCACCGATCGGTCGGCGGCCCTGGTCGGCGCGCTGGCGGCTGCCCAGTATCCGCACTCGCTGATCGGCAACACGCCCGTGTTGTGGGTCGGTGCGCCGTTGGCACCCACAGGGCGCGGGTTCTGGGCCAAGCTCGAAGGATTCAATCCCGGCGGCATGAAGGACCGGCCCGCGCTGCATATGGTGCGCAAGGCCGAGCAACGCGGTGATCTGGCCCCGGGTGCGAGGATCATCGAATCCACCAGCGGCACCCTCGGGTTGGGGTTGGCGCTGGCGGGGATCGCCACTCATCATCCGGTGACAGTGGTGACCGATCCCGGTCTGGAGCCTATCGTCGCGCGAATGCTCACCGCGTACGGAACCCAGGTCGAGGTCGTGACCGAGCCCCACCCAACAGGTGGTTGGCAGCAGGTTCGCCGCGCTCGGGTCGCGCAACTGCTCGCAGGTGAACCCGATGCATGGTGCCCGGACCAGTACAGCAACCCCGACAACGTCGACAGCTATGAATCGCTCGCACTCGAGTTGGTCGAGCAGCTCGGCGGGGTGGATGTGCTGGTGTGCGCGGTCGGCACCGGCGGACACTCCGCGGGTGTCGCGCGGGTGCTGCGCCGGTTCAACCCGGATATGAAGCTGATCGGAGTCGACACCGTCGCCTCCACCATCTTCGGCCAGCCCGCGGGCCCGCGGTTGATGCGGGGGCTCGGATCGAGCATCTACCCGATCAATGTGGACTACGACGCCTTCGACGAGGTGCATTGGGTCGCGCCGTCAGAAGCGGTCTGGGCGTGCCGCACCCTGGCCGCGACCCATCACGCGACCGGCGGCTGGAGCGTCGGCGCCGTGGGTTTGGTCGCGGGATGGGCGGCTCGGACCCACGACGCCGACACCAGGATCGCGGCGGTCTTCCCCGACGGGCCCAACCGCTACTTCGACACCATCTACAACGACACCTATTGCGACGAGCACGGCCTGTTCGACGCGGATCCCCCGGTCGAACCGGACACGATCACCCATCCCGCCGAACGTGTGGTGCGGTCCTGGACCCGGTGCACCACCATCGTCGACCCGAGGCAGTTCATCCACGACCTGGAGCCGGCATCGTGACCGTGGTCGCGAAATTCCGCAGCTTCGATCCGGCTGCCAGGCTGTTGATGATCAACCAGTTCGGCATCAACCTCGGCTTCTACATGCTGATGCCGTATCTGGCCGGGTACCTGGCCGGGCCGCTCGGGTTGGCGGCCTGGGCAGTGGGGTTGGTGCTGGGCGTGCGGAACTTCTCCCAGCAGGGCATGTTCCTGATCGGCGGCACCCTCGCCGACCGACTCGGCTACAAGCCGCTGATCGTCGCGGGCTGTCTGCTGCGCACAGCTGGGTTCGCGCTTCTGGTGTTCGCCACCTCGCTGCCAGGACTGCTGATCGCCTCGGCAGCGACCGGGTTCGCCGGAGCACTGTTCAACCCGGCCGTGCGCGCCTACCTCGCCGCCGACACCGGTGACCGGCGAGTCGAGGCGTTCGCGGTGTTCAACATCTTCTATCAGGCGGGCATCCTCGCCGGTCCCCTGGTCGGGCTGGCGTTGATGGCCCTCGACTTCCGGGTGACCGCCGGTGTCGCGGCGGTGGTGTTCGCGATCCTGACCGTGGCACAGTTGTTCGCGCTGCCGACACGGCGCGCCGAGACCCCCGCCGAGCAGACCTCGGTGCTCGACGACTGGCGCACCGTGGTCACCAACCGCCGGTTCGTGTGGTTCGCGGTGGCGATGATCGGCTCCTACGTGCTGTCGTTCCAGGTCTACCTCGCCCTGCCGCTGCAAGCCGAGTTCGTCGCGGGCGCGCAGGCGCAAGCGCTGGTCTCGGCGCTGTTCGTCATCTCCGGTGTGGTGGCCGTCGCCGGTCAGCTGCGCATCACCGCCTGGTTCCGCACCAGGTGGGGCACCGGAGGAAGCCTGGTCGTCGGGCTGGGTGTTCTCGCGGCCTCGTTCGTCCCGCTGGCGGTCATCCCGAACCCGGCTCGGTTCGGTGTCGCGGCCGCGGCCGCCGCGTTACTCCTAGCGGCGGCGTTGCTGGCCGTGGGGACCGCGGCGGTGTTCCCGTTCGAAATGGACACCGTCGTGTCCTTGTCCGGTGGGCGGCTCGTCGCCACGCACTACGGGTTCTACAACACCGTTGTCGGGGTCGGCATCCTCACCGGCAACCTGGCCACCGGTGCCGTGGTCGGCGCCGCGCGCGCCGCCGGGATGGATTGGGCGGTTTGGGCCGGGCTGAGCTTGATCGGTGTCCTCGCCGCGTTCGCCCTCCATCGTCTGGACCGCCCGCAGCCCGCGGAGGAAGAGAGCCGTTCGACGGGCACTCGCGGGCGCCACCGCATCCCCGAGCAACACACCGCCGGCACTGCGCTGGCCGAGCAGCAATTCGAGTACACCGGACGCGGCCGCTGGCCGACGAAGATCCCCGCCGAGCGACGCTGACCAGGTGCGCACAATTTGTGTGCACTTCGGGTCCGAGGTGCTGATCTGTCGGAAACGCTCCAGATATCGTCATCGCCGGGCAGCGGCTCCGCGCAGGCTCACCTCTGCCCGAGCATTGCCTTCATCTGGTCGATCTCCCGCTGCTGTGCCGGCACGATCGTCGCGGCCAGTTGCTTGGCTTGGTCGTTGGCTCCGGTGTCGAGTTCGGTCTGGGCCATCCGCACGGCGCCGGTGTGATGGTTGATCATCATCTCCAGCCACATCCGGTCGAATTCCGCCCCGGACATGCCCTGCAGCGACGACATCTGCTGCGGCGACATCATGCCCGGCATGTCATGGCCCATCGGGCCGGAGTCCGGGGATGGCACCGGCTTGCCGAACTCCTCGAGCAGCGAACGGATCTGTGCCATCTCGGGTTCCTGCGCGGCTTTGATGGCCGAGGCAAGATCGAGCACCTGCTGGTTCTGCGAGCGCGACGGCACCAGATCCGCCATCTGAATGGCCTGCGCGTGGTGCGGATACATGCTCTGCAGAAACGTCACATCGGCATCGTTGTAGGCGCCCGCCGGCGCGGACGTCGCGGCGCCGACGGTCGTCGATATAGCGGGCGCGCCCGGTCCCGCAGTCGTGGTGGACTTGTCGGCCTCGTCGCTGTCGCCGCATCCGGCCAGAACGAACAGCAGGACAGCAACGCCGGGAAGATATCGTCGAAGCGCGGTGGAACGTAGAGGCATGGCGAACTCCTGTAGTACCAGAGCCAGGACAACATGACTTCACGTTGAGGAAGGCACGAAACGAACGACTGAAGCCCAGGAGGGGCCTTCCATCGTTGCCGCTCACACTCGAAACCGCCGACAACGACGCTGAGCACCGGCTGATTCTAGACCGCCGGGGCCCGCCGAGACCGCAGCTGCGAGGTATTGCGCTCATGTCCGAGGCGAAAACGGTCGGTTGCATCGTGTGACTGCACATCATCACGCCCGCGCATCCAGGCGCGCGGGTGTGCGACGGCAGTAATAACGCTGGCGATCACCGTGGCCTTCGCCGCTTCTGGGCTCGACGCTTGGCCTGCTGGCCCACGAGCTCGACTACTGGCCGAACTAGCACCGCTCATCCTGATCATGCTGCTGGGCCATTGGATCGAGATGCGTTCCCTCGGCCAGACCTTGAGCGCGCTGGAACCGTTATCGTTGGCCGCGCTGCTGCCCGACGAGACCAAGCGCCTCGGCAAGGACGGCACCACCACTACTTGTGCCGGTCGGTGACCTGCGCACCGGTGATCAGTTCGTCGTCCGCCCGGGTGGACGCGTCCTCGCCGACGGCAGCGTCGAATCCGGCAGCGCCGACGTCGACTAATCCATGATCACCGGCGAATCCGACCCGTCCACCACGGCCCCGGCGACCGCGTGGTCGCCGGCTTCACGGTCGAGAACCGGCAGATCGTCGGACACGGAATCAGCACCACCGGCCGCACGACCAAGACCCGCGCCACGCTCACTGGGGCCGCGATCGGGGCATGGTGGGGTTTGTTCATCGGGCTGCTGCTCGGGCTGACCGGCGTTGGCCGGCGAAGCCGCCCGCCTTGTGGCTGCGACGCTCTGACCAAGGACGAGGGGCGACCGGCCGGGCGTGCCGCGTTCGGGCACTTGAAATGAGCGAGTCGAAGAGCGCACGTACACAGACTGATATCGGATCCGTGTCGGCTAGATCGGCGATAGTACCAGCGGCGAGGCCGTTCAGCCGAGCGCCCGAATGAGGTCGGTGCAGGCTTGTTCGCAGCGGCGGCATGCATCGGCGCACACGCGGCAGTGCTCGTGAGTGTCGGCGTGGGCGGAGCATTCGTCGCCGCAGGCTTTGCAGGCGGTGGCGCATGCCTGCAGGATCGCGCGGGTGATGTTGGCGTCGTAGCCGGTGTGCCGGGACAGGACGGATGCGGTGGCGTTGCAGATGTCTGCGCAGTCCATGTCGGTGCGGATGCACTTGGTGAGCTCGCCGACCATGCCCTCCGAAAGGCAAGCGTCCGCGCAGGCGGTACACGCCTGGGCGCAGGCGATGCATTCCTCGATGCACTTGGTGAGCTTGTCGCGGTCGACGTCGCCGAGGTCGGCTGGGTAGGTGGCGAGCATGTCCTTGACCGTGGTCATCAGGTATTGCCTCCTTTCACTGGCGGAGGCCGGGCTGGCTCCGGCCGGGACGGCCGCGCCTCCTTCGACCTCCTGCCCTGGTGGGTAGCCATCGCGAAGCGACACAAACGCGCCCCGTGGACGATCCCGCAAGCAGCCAAGGCCACCTGCCCGGCGTACTCGACGTGGGTAATCGGGCCATTCCCACCGTATCCGGAAGCCGGGTCGACATACTTGTCGGCCTGCACCTGCCTGACCAAGGCGTTCTCGCCCGCGATCAAGTCGGCGAACCCCCCCGGGCAGCCCGACCGCGACCGGCCCGGGGGAACCGGTCGGCCGCCGCCCGCGGTGCGCCGGGCCGGAGGCCGCTGCGTGCCCGCCTCCGGACCGGCATCGCCCAAGAGACCCACGCATTTACTGGTCCCCTACCAGACCACCCTGCGCACCTGGCTTCGCCGGCGGCGGATCGGTCGTCACAGTGGAGACTCGCCTCTGTGATCCTGGTCGACCAAAGAACCCCTCTTCAGGGGCATCAGAACGCGAATTCGGTGCCGTAGCCTGTCGTTTGCACAGTGCCGCTGGTGGGATCAGCGCGGACGATGACGAACGGCATAGCCGAGACCGGTGATAGGCATCCCCCGACGTTCAGCGAGGTATTGGAGTGCGCGAAGGTATACGGGAACGTTGAGTTCTCGTCCAGGGTGACTCCGCCGACTACTGCCGCGGCCACAGTGCCCGGGGCCAGATTCACCGCAAGCCCTCCGGTGCGGCCCCCTCCAACACCGGTACCGACGCTGATACCGGGCGGAGCGTCTATCACCAGATCGATGCCGGAGTCGAGGCCGAAAGAAGGTGAGACTCTAGCGATGACGCCGGCCTTGGGGGGGACACCTATCGAGATGCCGTTGGAAATGTTCACGGCGCAGCCGACCAGATATCCGGCGACGATCTGCCCGCCTGGCAGCGACGATGCTCCGTCGAGATCGATCGAATACTCTCCGGACGTCGTGACCGCGTGCACGAAAGGTATGCCGGATACGACATCACCGCCAGCGGGTACGACATTGGTGGAACCTACCGACGCAATCAGGCGCAGCCCGCCGGAACTGAACTCCCCCGGTGCCGCGCCGACCGCAGTATCGACAACGGCAACCGCACCGGTGGCGGCCACCATCACCGCCGTGATCGCCGCCAGAGTCAGCGAATGCTTGTGTTTCATCACGCTCCAGTCAAGTAGTCATCGAGACGAAACTTCACAAAAGGACCCGCACAGCAACTATCGTCGCGCATGGTGTTCGGCGTGCGCGGACCGAAACTTTACCCGGTGGGTGCAGCTCAGTCGCCGCCATCGTGCCGCAACGGCGGTGATGGGGCACTGCTGCGTGGCGGTGGCGGTGATCTACCCGACCAAGGCGGTGACGACGAAGTGGCAGTCGGCCGGCAGCCTGCCTGCTTCAGGCAACCGTAAGGGCCGCCGGCCCGGCGCCCGCAGACACCCGCGCTCGTGGTTTGAAGCCGATGCCGTCATATCGTGTGACCGGGGCCGATTTGGATGATCAACGAAAAAAGATTGAACGTTGTATTCCAGGTCGGACCAAAATGAAACAAGTACTCCACCACAGTGCTCTCCTTGCTCGGCGAATCACACGGCTCATGAGTCTGCAGCTTGTGTCGTGAGTATGACTCCAATATGGTCCAGTGCACCCACTGACACGAGAACATCATCGTTGCACTTCTCGATCGAACTCACCGCTGTCGTGTCGTGTCGTGTCGCGAGATCCCCATACCGCTGCCGCGCCGGTCGTGGCGAGCGCTCCATACTCCCTACGGTCCCCATCGCCGAGCGCGGCCGGTAGAGACCGGGTGCCCTTCCGGCGCACCGGAGGTCCCCAGAGCAGACCTGCTACATACGCTGCTGCCCGCTGCCACCGCAGGCGGGAGCTTGGCGCATACGGAACGGATGCGAGCGCTGCATCGACTTCAGCGCCTCGTCAGCAACTTATGCCAGGAGGTCGAATGCCGGAGGGACTGTCGGAGACTGCGACAGTCCCCTGCCGGACGTGTCGGTCGCGACGCCACGATCACGCTCACCTGTGGAGCCGCGCTCGGGTGTGTCACATCGGCTGCATCATCATTGGGCAACCGCCCATCAGGCTGCACATCCACTGGCACAACATTTGCAGGGGGTTCATTACGTCGATTTCCTCTCGGGGGTCGTCGAGCGATCCGGCCGCAGGGTGGTGGGTCCGCCGGGTTGGTCGGGCGGTGTCGTTGAGGTTGCCGCATCGATACCCTGCACGGGTAGGGACCTTTGACGGTCGGACGGAGGCCCTTCGATGCCGCTCGAGGCGACCTCGTCCCATCCCGGCAACCGGTGTGCAAGCGCAGACTGGAGGTGATCGCGAAAGGAATGCGATGAACACTCGGTATCTTCCGTGGTACGCGCTCGCGTTGGCCGTGCTGGTCGCTGGTCTCGCCATTTCGGGCGTGCCGGTGTCTACGCTGCTGCTCCTGCTCGTCGTACTTGCCTGCCCGCTGATGATGATGTTCATGATGGGCGGCCACGGACACGGCGGCAACGACGACGAGCCATATGAGATGGGCAAACGCCACGACCATGGCCCCACTTCCGGCCGGTCTTGAACGCCTACAGAGGTGTATGAGTCACCTCGGAGAACTCCGTGACCACTGAGCCCACCGCAGTCGAGGCCACGGCGGCCGAGCCTGGCACCGCAGTCACACATGCCCTTCTGGTTCCCCGAGGTACACGCCGGAACGATGACGCCGATCTCCGTGGGCTCCTTGGGGACGCTGGCCGGGTTGTTCTTGGTACTCGACGCCGCCGACGGCGACCGCCGACTGCGGCTTGCCGGATACCGCGCCGGGGTCCTGCTCACGGCACGACTGGGAGTGATCGCCCTGGCGGTGCTTGTGGTCACCGTCGCGGCACTCGCGATCACCGCGACCGTCTTCGACGCCCGCAACTGGGCCGGATACGCCGCAGCGAATCTGCTATTGGCTGCGACCTATGCGCTCATCGGCGTGATCATCGGCCCCTTGTTCGGGCGCGTCGCCGGGGTGTTCGTCGCCTTCCTCATCCCGTTCCTCGACCTCGGCCTGGCGCAGAGCCCGATGCTGCGTCCCGAACCCCAGGCCTGGGCGCACGCCATGCCGGCTACAGCGCCAGCCGCGTCCTGTTCGACACCGGCCTCACCGACCACTTCGACGAGATCGCGGCACTGCTCACCGCGCTGGCCTGGTTGACCGGCCTGGCCGCTGTCGCTGCTCTACATCCGGGGATACCCAACCAACCGCCGCATCCGGTTCGAATCCTCATGAACCGAACCACCATCACCTCCCCGCCGCCGCGACACCCGGCAGCGGCGGCTCGCCGCGCACGATTGCCGGTATCACCAAGGCCACCCGGCAGGTCGCTGCTGAGAAATGACGAGGCCACACTGAAGAAGACTTCGAAAATCACTGAAGGTGACTTCGAAACGTGACACGAAGCGCCCAGGCTGCTGGGCTCTCGCTCGCCGAAGCCCGCCAGGTGCTGAGCATCGTCGACCGCGGCGAAGCACCGTGCAGCCACGTCGAACAGGTGCTGTCCTCCCGGCTCGATCAGGTCCGTG
>NZ_JABLTE010000135.1 GCF_013315795.1 Nocardia barduliensis | reverse complement strand
ACAGGGGCGGCGGGGGCGGGGCCGGCCGCCGGCTGGTCGTCCTTGATCTCGGCCCACAGATCGGGGCGCTGTTGCTCCCGCTCGACGGGCTGTTCGCCGGTGGCGGGCATCACCGGGGCGAACGGACCGGTCGGCGTGCGGTCCTCGGAACGCGGCGTGAGTACCGGCCACGGCTGGGTGGGCGGCTGATCGGCGGGGCTGACCGCCCGGCCGACCGGTGTGGAGACCGTGGGCTGGTCGGGAGCGTCGGCGACGCGGATGGCCGGACGCCGCTGCGGCAGGCCGGAACTGGTCACGCCGAAGCGCGCGGTGTCGCGCGGCGACAGGCTCGGCACCGGGACCAGGTTGCGCGGCTGCGCGCCGGTGGGCGGATCGACCAGCGAAGGCAACTGATGCTCGGCGGTGAGGTCGAGCGGCTTGCCCGCGGGGTCGGTGACGTCCATCGGCGGCGCCACCAGCGCCCCCGGCAGGTGCACGCTGGCGGTGATGCCGGGCTGCTGCGCCATGGTGGAGGTGCGGCGCAGGTTGACCGTGATGGTGTGGCGCTTGGCCAAGCGGCCGACGACGAACAGGCCCATGCGGCGGGCGGTCTCGACGGTGACCTCACCACCGGAGGCGAGCCGGTCGTTGGTCGTCTGCAGGTCCTCCAGCGACATGCCGAGGCCGCGGTCGGTGATCTCGATCAGGTAGCCGCCGTCCACCGCGCGCGACACCATCACGGTGACCGGCGTGGTCGGCGGGGAGTAACGCAGCGCGTTGTCGATCAGCTCGGCGAGCAGGTGCTCGATGTCGACGGCGGGCTCGCCCGCGACGATGCCGTCGGGCACTGCGCCGATCTCGACCCGCTGGTAGTCCTCGACCTGGGAGACCGCGCTCCAGAGCATGTCCGACAGGGGCACCGGGTGCAGCTGACCGCGGCGCAGCGCGGTACCGGCGAGCACCAGCAGGTTGTCGCCGTTGCGGCGCATGCGGGTGGCCAGGTGGTCGAGGCGGAACAGGCTCTGCAGCCGGTCGGTGTCGTCCTCGTCGTGCTCGAGATCCTCGATCAGCGCCAGCTGCTGCTCGACCAGCGATTGGCTGCGGCGCGACAGGGTCTCGAACATGTTCCCGATCTGCAAGCGCAGACGGGCCTGGTCGGCGGCCAGGTTGAGTGCCTGTTCGTGGATCTCGTCCACCGCGCGGGCCAGCTGGCCGATCTCGTCGGTGCTGTGCACCGCGACCGGGGTGATCTCCGGCGTGGTGCCGCCCGCGCGCACCACGGCGAGCTCGTCGGGCAGCTTGATGTGCGCGACCTCGAGCGCGTCCCTGCGCAGCCTGCGGACCGGCACGACCAGGGTGCGTGCCACCGAGAGGGCCAGGGCCAGACCGGCGAGCAGCATGCCGATGACGATCGTCGTCTCGCGCAGCGCACCGGTCTGCGCCTCGGTGGTGCGGTCGGCCAGCGCGCCGTCGATGGTGTCGATCAGCTGCACGGTGGTCTTCTCGTAGGTGTCCGAGCTGACCAGCAGCGAGTCGAGCACGGCAGGGTTGCTCGCCGGATCGGCGACGTTCTGGCTGAAGGTGCCCAGCCGGGTCTGCACCGCGTCCAGCAGCGGGCGCATGTTGCCCGCGTAGTCCGGCAGGATCTGCGCGTACTGGTAGATCATCGTGATCTCGGCGCCCGCGGCGACCAGCACGCGGGGTCGCACGCTCGGGTTGCGGCCCGCGTCCGGCGAGCCGATCAGCATGCGCTGCTGGGTGAGCACACGCCGCGCCGTCTGCACCGACGCCAGCTGCAGGAAGTATCGCTGGATGACCAGGTCGTCCACCGAGGGCGACAGCGCGAGCGCGTTGCCGATGCGCACCATGATCTCGTCGGACTGCTCGCCAACCATGGCGGGGGAGCCGTTGCGCAGGCTGTTGCGCATCGTGGTGCCGGTGGCGATGGCCGAGGCGAGCTCGGAGGTGACCCGGCCGCTGACCTTCGTGGTCTGCAACGCGGCTTCCAGTTCGGCCAGCGCCTGGTCGAACTTCGTCAGCGCCGCGTCGGTCTGCGGGTCCGCGGTGTTGCCCCAGGTGGCGGTCGCGGTGACGCCGAGTTGCTCGGTGGCTGTGCCGAACTTGACGATCGGCCGGATGATGATCGCCTGTTCGGTCGCCGCGTCCAACTGCGCCATGGTGCGCAGTTCGTTGTTGATTCGGAGCACGGCGAAGACGCCTGCCAGCAGCACCGGAAGCACCAGCACCACGCCAACCTTGCGGGTGACCGACCAGTTCGACAGGCTGAATTGCCAGGACCGCGGTGCAGCTTCCATCCGCTTCCGTCGCCTCCGCTTCACCAGTGACCTCGGGCGCGCGTGGCTGTTCGGTATTGATTCAACCCGCAAAGAACCAACTAGAGGTCTTCTTTTTACCGCACGGAACATACCGTGCAGAGGGGTTATCGGCAATCCGGGGGAGGCCGTCTGCAAATTGCCGAATATGGCTATAGAGAACAAGTTTCGCGGTGGAATGTGTAAGGGACGCGTCAACTTCTCGACGCGGGCGAGGAAGACCCTGGTCACCCCGGGTTGACGGGCGCGACGCGCCGAGAGTTATCGGGCCTGCTCGCCCCGGCGTGTCGGGAGCGCCCTCTCAGTTACCTCTCAGTCGGTACGGTCAAACTGGTGACATGCGCATTCTGGTGGTCGACGACGATCGGGCGGTCCGGGAATCGCTGCGCCGGTCGCTCACCTTCAACGGCTACTCCGTCGATCTCGCGGTGGATGGTGTGGACGCACTGGAGAAGGCAACCGTCCAGCGACCCGACGCCCTCGTGCTGGACGTGATGATGCCCCGGCTGGACGGGCTCGAGGTCTGCCGCCGGCTCCGCAGCACCGGCGACGATTTGCCGATTCTGGTTCTCACCGCGCGAGATTCGGTATCCGAGCGGGTCGCGGGGCTCGACGCCGGAGCGGACGACTATTTGCCGAAGCCTTTCGCGCTGGAGGAATTGCTGGCCAGACTGCGCGCGCTGTTGCGGCGCACGACCGCCGATCCGGGTGACGCGTCGGAGGCGATGAAGTTCGCCGATCTGTCGCTGGATCCGGTGACGCGCGAGGTGTCCCGTGGCGGCAGACAGATCAGTCTCACCCGCACCGAGTTCTCACTGCTGGAAATGCTGATGGCCAATCCACGCCGGGTGCTCACGCGCAGCCGCATTCTCGAGGAGGTGTGGGGCTACGATTTCCCGACTTCCGGAAACGCGCTGGAGGTCTACATCGGTTACCTGCGCCGCAAGACCGAGGCCGAGGGTGAGCCGCGGCTGATCCACACCGTGCGCGGCGTCGGCTATGTGCTGCGTGAAACACCACCGTAGGTCGCAGGTCATGGCACGCACAGTTCCCAAGCGTCCCGTGGTCGCGGCGCTCGGCCAGCGGCCGCTCGAGCCCGCGGACATGCGCCCGCCCATGCCGCTGACACGTTCGGTCTCGTTGCGGTGGCGAGTGACGCTGCTGGCCGCCTCCGTGGTGGCGATCGCGGTGGCGGTCACCTCGATCGCGGCCTACGCGCTGGTGGCGCGCGCGCTCTACGCCGACGTGGACGCCCAGTTGCGCAGCCGGTCCACCGCGGTGATCGCCAGCAACCCCTACGGGTTCAACAACCTGAATCTGATGGTCGCCGCGGCCTTCTACGACGACACCGGTATCGCGCTGATCTATCCCGATCTGCGGCGCTGGCTGCCGCCGCAGTCCACCGATCCGCCGGTCGGGGCACAGGAGGTGGCCGTGGCGCGTGGCGAGCGGAGTTCGTCGCTGCGCACGGTCGGCAATCAGCGCGTGTTCGCCGTCAACACCGACTCGGGTGCGACGCTGGTCATCTCCCAGCGGCTGGACCGCACCAGGGAAGTGCTCGACCGGCTCGCCTGGCTGCTGTTCGTCGTCGGCGGCTGCGGCGTAGTGCTTGCCGCCGCGGCGGGCACGGCGGTCGGGCGGACCGGCCTGCGGCCCATCGCGCGGCTGACCGCGGCCACCGAGCGGATCGCCCGCACCGACGATCTGACCCCCATCCCGGTCACCGGCGACGACGAACTGGCAAGGCTCACCGAGAGTTTCAACATCATGCTGCGCGCGCTGACCGAGTCGCGCGACCGGCAGCGCAGGCTCGTCGCGGACGCCGGGCACGAACTGCGGACGCCGCTGACATCCCTGCGGACCAACATGGAGTTGCTCATCGCTTCGAGTCGCCCCGGCGCTCCTCGCATCCCGGACGAGGACATGGCCGGACTGCGCGCCGACGTAATGGCCCAGATCGAGGAGTTGTCGACGCTGGTGGGTGATCTGGTCGATCTGGCGCGCGAGGACGCGCCGGAAACCGTCTACGAGCGGGTGGATCTCGGCGAGGTGGTGGAACGCGCGCTCGAGCGTGCCCGGCGCAGGCGCACCGGCATCGAGTTCGTCGCCGACCTGCGCCCGTGGTTCGTCTACGGGCACGAGGCGGGACTGGAGCGCGCGGTGTTGAACGTGCTCGACAACGCGGCCAAGTGGAGTCCGGCGGCCGCGCAGGTGCGGATCCTGATGCGGGAGAGCGGTCCCGGCCTGCTCGAGCTGTCCATCGACGACGCGGGCCCCGGCATTCCCGCGGCCGAGCGCGAGCTGGTGTTCGAGCGTTTCTATCGGGTCATGTCGTCGCGATCCATGCCCGGTTCCGGTCTCGGTCTGGCGATCGTGAAGCAAGTGGTGACCAAACACGGCGGCACCATCGCCATCGACACCTCGCAGCGCGGCGGCACTGTGGTCCGCATCGTGCTGCCGGGGGAGCCGGGCGCGCCCGCGCCCGATTGAGGCAATACCGGGCGGCCGAAGTTCATTTCCAGCACAATGTTCGCTCCAGGGCGGAATATTCACCGTCGGCGGGGTATTTCGCACATTGCACCGATCGGTTTGCCGCAGGGTTTGAGACATCAAGTTGTCGATGGTTCTATTTCGTACGGCGCCCTGGGTAGATCTCGGAAAACTGAAAGCGGGGTCTCAGTCCGCTCTCAGCCGCCATGGCCAACCTGGTCGGGAGTGAGCAGAAACGAGGAGTCCATGACCGAGGATTCGAAGGATCGCCCGGCGCCGGGTCCCGTGGGCGGCGGACCCGAGCACCAGCCGACCGAGCAGATCCGCGGCGCGGCGCCCGACGCGCGGCCCGCGGGTGCGCCCGGCCAGGCGCCGTACGGCGGTGTGCCCGGGCCCGCGTACGGTTACGGCCCGCAGCACACCGCACCGCAGCACACCGCACCGCAGTATCCGCCGCAGCACGGATACCCGGCGGCGGCGTTCGGCCCGCCGCAGGACGCCACGCAACCGCACGGTCCGGCCCACGGCGCCCCGTCCGCTCCGGCCCGGCGCCCGTTCCGCGCCGGGCTCGCCGTCGGCGCCGTCGCGCTCGCGCTGGTCAGCGGCGGTATCGGTGGGGCGGTCGGCGCCCTGGTCACGCACGGCGACGACGGCCGGTCGCCGGTGACCAACGCGTTGGACGCGCCGAAGCCGAACGTCAGCAACGCCGTGAACGCTCCGGCCGGCTCCACCCAGGCGGTCGCCCAGAAAGTGCTGCCCAGCGTGGTGATGATCAAGGTGGCCAGCAGCAGGGCCGAAGGCGAGGGCTCCGGGGTGGTGCTGTCCTCCGACGGCCTGATCCTGACCAACAATCACGTGGCCGCGGGCGGCGGGCCGAGCGCCAAGATGGAGGTCGTGTTCTCCGACGGCAGCAGCGCGCCCGCGACGCTGGTCGGCGCCGATCCGGTCTCCGACCTGGCCGTCATCAAGGTGTCCGGCAAAACCGGCCTGACCCCGATCGAGCTGGGCGCCTCGGCGAGCCTGCAGGTCGGCCAGCCGGTGGTGGCGATCGGGTCACCGCTCGGCTTGGCGGGCACGGTCACCACGGGCATCGTGTCGGCGCTGAACCGTCCCGTCGTGACATCCGGCGACGGAAGCGAACCCGGTCCCGCGGTGAGTCCCGTGATCGACGCTATCCAGACGGATGCCGCGATCAACCCCGGCAACTCGGGTGGCGCGCTGGTGGACGGAAACGGGAAGCTCATCGGCATCAACACCGCCATCGCGACGCTGGGGCCCACCGAGATGGCGGGCGGCCAGACCGGGTCGATCGGACTGGGGTTCGCTATCCCGGTCGATCAAGCGCGCCGCGTGGCCGACGAGTTGATCAAGACCGGCAAGGCCACCTACGCCCAGATCGGGATCACGGTGTCGCGCCAGCAGGACCCGGCGCAGCAGATTTCCGGCGCGAAAGTCCGCGACGTGACGGCGGACGGGCCCGCGGCGCGCGCGGGCATCCCGCCGGGGGCGGTGGTGACGAAGCTCGACGACCGTCCGATCGATTCGGGGAACGCGCTCGTCGCCGCGGTCCGCTCGCACCAACCGGGAGACAAGGTGAAAGTCACCTACACCGATGACCAAGGCAACAACGCCAAGACCGTCGAGGTGACCCTCTCCGGCGCGCCCGCGGACGGCGGCCGGTGATGCGCGCCGTTCCCGCCGGGCGGCCCCGGCTGATCGATGTCGACGCCGACGTTCTCGGCGCGGCCGCCGAGTTGCTCGACGCAGGCGCTACGGTGAGCACCATGGAAATCGATGCTCCTGTGGCGGGGCGTGCTCTGGTGGTGGTCGTCGACGATCGAACGGCGCATGGAGGTGTTGACTCGCTCGGTCCGCTGGTCACCGAGCTGCTCACCGAGGCGGGTTTCCTCGTGGACGCGTCGGTGTCGGTGCAGGCCGACGAGGTGGAGATCCGCAACGCGCTCAACACCGCGGTGATCGGCGGCGTCGATCTGGTGATCTCCGTCGGCGGCACGGGCATGTCCCCGCGCGACGTGACGCCGGAGGCCACCTCGCAGGTACTCGACCGCGAGTTGCCGGGAATCAGCGAGGCCCTGCGCTCCTCCGGCCGGGTGGCCGGGTCGCTGGATGCGGGACTGTCCCGCGGGGTGGCCGGCGTGTCCGGCAGCACCCTGGTGGTCAACCTGCCCGGCACCAGGTCCGCCATCCGGGACGGCATGGCGACTCTCGGCCCGCTCGCCAGCCGGGTGATCGGTGAGCTCTCCGGATTGGTCGAATAATCACCACCCCCACTCCCGCCGAAAACCCTCGCCCGGCCGAGCGCCGGGCGAGGGATGCCGCGCGCCTGGCGAAGATTTTCGGGGACACCCTGCCGGAGACCACCGGCGACGAGCGCGACGACCGTGACGACCACCGGTCCGGCGACGACTGGCTGCGCGCCCAGGTGCCCCCGCATCACGGCTGAGCCGTTATCTACGTAGTAGCTACGTACTATTGCCGACCGTGCTTCGTTATCTCTTGGTGATCGTTTCCGGGTGAAAGTAACCCGGAGGAGATCCGTACGGCTCTGTCCCGTACCTGTGCACTGGCGCCGCTGTGCCGATTGACCGCACATTCTTTCCGCCTCGGCTGTAGCGATCCTGCATTTATGCACGTCAAGCCATATTCAAATGTGCGCAACTGTGATGTGGCTCACCTTGAACTTTACGAAACGTCGCGTTGCAAACCTCGTTGTGGAACGTTTAATCTCCCCATCGAGCCAATCGACGAATGGACCCCACAGGCCCAGATTTCGGCAGCTAGCGGCCGTTCGGCGGAACTCGGCTCGGTTCCGTCGTCCGCAAGTTGCGCCGAAATAACAGCCGGTTACACATCGGCAACAAAGGAGCATCACACTGAGCTGGGCCTGAGAGGACCACTGTCCAGCCTCGATGGTCGAGGTTGACTTGTTTGAACCTGATGAGGGGAAGTATGAGCGAGAACCGCACCAATGGTCTGCGCCGCGGTGCCCGCGTCGCGGGCATAGGCGCTGCCGCGGCTGTTGCCATGGGCCTGCTTTCGACCGGTGCTGCCAATGCCGATACCTTCGTGCCGTTGCCGGACGGCCAGAAGGTGGGGCCTGGCGTGACGATCACCCGGAACGGAGAGCGCGCCCTGATCTCACCGTCGCTGGCCGCCAACGGCGCCGGGCGCGTGGTCTGGGTGTCGGGCAACGCGGTCGCCGACGTCACCGTCACCCCGGAGGGTGAGATCGGACCGAACAACGGCCCGACCGGAAACCCCGGAACCAACAACTCCTCGACGCACGGCGCGTCGCAGCTGAGCACCGGATACATCGTCGGCTGCCAGATCAGCATCGCCGACGACGCGATCTCCGCGGGCGTGTCCGGCAGCGTGAACCTCAGCGGCGCCAGCGCGGGCGGTTCGATCGGTATCAACCTCGGTCCCGGCGAGGTGAAGTTCGTTCAGATCGATTACAAGGACATCCTCAAGCCCGGTGTGTACTCCGTCGAGTACCAGGATGCCGAGATCCAGATCCAGGGCTGCGCGGGTTACGCGCAGGCGCGTTCGTACACGGTCGTCGAGATCATCGGCGATCACTACTCGAAGACCACCCTCTACGGGATGCCGTTCAGCATCGGCTGACGTCTGTCGAATTCAACGAACCATCCTCCCGCTGAAGCGGACCCGACCCTCGAGGGATATCAACCATGATCAACCGTAAGAACCTGGCGCGGATGGCCGGCGTCGGCGCCGCTGCCACCATCGCCATGGGACTGTTCTCCACCGGTGCGGCCAACGCCGACACCTTCGTTCCGCTGCCGGGCGGCGAGCTGACCAAGACGCTGTCGGACGGCACTGTCGTGACCATCCGCCTGGTCGGCGAGTCGGCCAACATCAGCCCGTCCATGGGCGCTACGCCGTTGCACCGCAACGCGTGGGTGTCCGGTAGCGCGCAGGTCGAGCTGTCCGGCGCGGCCGGCGGCAAGATCTTCCCGGGCTACACCGTGGGTTGCCAGGTGAACATCGCCGGTGGTGGCGCCACCGGTGGCGTCGACGGCAACGTGGACTGGAGTGACGGCCAGAACGTCACCGGCGGCGTGGGCGCGAACTCCGGCGGCAACCTCTCGCTCGGCCCCGGTCAGGCGAAGTCGTTCTACGTGCTCGATCTGGAGCAGGCCGACGACTTCGGCAACGAGTCGCACAAGACGCGTAATGCGTTCAAGGGCACCAGCGGTTCGGTGACGTGGGCCGACGAGACCATCGGCCTGAACGGCTGCGGCGGCTACGCCCAGGCGCGTGCTTTCGTGAGCGTCGAGGTCGAAACCGACAACGTCATCACCTGGGTGACGCTGTGGGGTCAGCCTTTCAGTCTCGGCTGAGTGAACATCGGGTGAAAAACCCGTAGCCGGAAACGAAATGGACCCTCGCATCGCGACGGGTCCATTTCGTCATGAATTCACCTGCGGTGCAGAAAGTTTCTGATCTTAGTCGGCTCACGCCGGGTTCCGATACTATTTGCCCGAATTTCCGGAAAAGTCCGGTTGATACCGAATAGCATTGTTTCGTCCGAGATCGCTCGATGAGGCGATGGTCGGCGGATCGTTTGATGGACAGCACATTCCAGCACGCGCTCCGTCGGCTTTGGAGGGACACGCCCGCCCCGGCACCCCTGGGGCGGTCGGATGCAACCTGATGAGGAAAAAGATGAGCAAGTACCGCACCAACGGTCTGTCTCGGGGCGTCCGCGTCGCGGGCGCCGCCGCCGTGGCTGCCGTAGCCACCGGTCTCTTGTCGACCGGTGCCGCGAATGCCGATGTCTTCGTGCCGTTGCCGGACGGCCACAAGGCAGGTCCCGGCGTGACTCTCGCCCGCACGGGCGAGCGCGCCCTGATCTCCCCATCCCTTGCCGCGAACGGTGCCGGCCGTGTCGTGTGGGTATCGGGGAACGCCATCGCCGACGTCGCCGTCACCCCCGAAGGGGAGATCGGGCCGAACAACGGCCCGACCGGAAACCCGGGAACAAACAATTCGTCCACTCACGGTGCCTCACAGTTGAGCACCGGTTACATCGTCGGCTGCCAGGTGAGCATCGCCGACGACGCGATTTCCGCCGGTGTCTCCGGCAGCGTGAACCTCGAAGGCGCGAGCGCCGGAGGTTCGATCGGTATCAACCTCGGTCCCGGTGAGGTCACATTCGTTCAGATCGATTACAAGGACATCCTGAAGCCGGGTGTGTACTCGGTGGAGTATCAGGATGCGGAGATCCAGATCCAGGGCTGCGCGGGTTACGCGCAGGCGCGTTCGTACACGGTCGTCGAGATCATCGGCGATCACTACTCGAAGACCACCCTGTACGGCATGCCGTTCAGCATCGGCTGACGCGGATCGGATCCGTCAAACCTTTTTTCGCTGAAGCGAATTCGATTCTTTAGGGGATTACCATCATGTTCGATCGTAAGAAACTGGCGCGCGCGGCCGGGCTGTGCGCGTCCGCGGCAATCGCTGTGGGACTGCTCTCGACCGGTGCGGCGAATGCCGACACCTTCGTTCCGCTGCCGGGCGGCGAGCTGGTCAAGACGCTGTCGGACGGCACTGTCGTGACCGTTCGCCTGGTCGGCGAGTCCGCGACCATCAGTCCGTCCATGGGCGCTACGCCGTTGCACCGCAATGCGTGGGTGTCCGGTAGTGCGCAGGTCGATTTGTCGGGTGCGGCCGGTGGCAAGATCTTCCCGGGTTACACCGTGGGTTGCCAGGTGAACATCGCCGGTGGTGGCGCCACCGGTGGTGTCGACGGCGAGGTCGACTGGAGCGACGGGCAGAACGTCACCGGCGGAGTCGGGGCCAACAGCGGCGGCGACCTCTCGTTGGGCCCGGGTCAGGCGAAGTCGTTCTACGTGCTCGATCTGGAGCAGGCCGACGACTTCGGCAACGAGACGCACAAGACGCGTAACACGTTCAAGGGCACCAGCGGTTCGGTGACGTGGGCCGACGAGACCATCGGTCTCAGTGGCTGCGCGGGCTACGCCCAGGCGCGTGCTTTCGTGAGCGTCGAGGTCGAAACCGACAACGTCATCACCTGGGTGACGCTGTGGGGAGCGCCGTTCAGCCTCGGCTGATCCCGAATCTCCGCTCGCACACCGCGAAACGGGCCTGTCGCCGTCACGACAGGCCCGTTTCGCGTGTGCCGAAGCGCTTCTTCGGGCGCGGTGGTCAGTGGAAGACGACGGTGAGCGCGGTGCGCAGTGACGCACCGGCCACGGCGGCGGCGTGCTCGGCGTCCATAGCGACCAAGACCACTCGTTCGGCGGCTGCGCGTCCGTCAGCCGTGCCGGAGACCAGGATGACGGCGGCGTCGGTGGCCAACGTCCGGGCCGGACGAGTCCCGGTCCCGCTCGCGTCTTCCGCGCCGATCACATCGACGCGATCGCCCGCCCGCAGAATGTCGGCGACCGCCGTGTCGGCCAGGCGGATCGGCACGATCCTGGCCTCACGCGCGCCGGTCGCCGCCGCGGCCAAGCGCGGACCGACGACGCGCAGGTCGGTGAAGACCTCGCCCTGGCGGACGGCGCCGGTCAGTGTGGCGCCGACGAGTGCGGCGGGATCGGTGACCGCGCCCTCGGGGAGCGTGCCCGCCTCGCGCGGTGCGGAACGCAGGTCACCCGCCTCGAGCAGCCGTCCGGGCGGGAGGTCCCGGCCCGCGACGACGACCGGCGTGCGTGCGGTGTCCGGGTCACCACGGACGACGAGCAAGGCCGCGAGCGCGGCGAGAGCGGCGGCGAGCAGCCGCCGGGCGAGCGCGATATCGGCCCAGGGCGGTCGCTGCCACCCGGCGGGATGCCAGCCGCGGCCGATGTCGGCGAGTACGCGAGTCATGGCCGGATCCTATGGCCGGACGCGCACTCACCCGGCCTGGCTCACGGGGGGCTGTGGATAGGTGACCGGCTGTGGAAGACCGTCGAATCAGCTGGCCACGGCCGTGCTGGCGGACGCGGTGGACCCGCTCGACGACCCGGAGTCCGAAGCCGAACTCGAACTGCTGCTCTCGGACTTGGCGGGCTCGCTGGCGGTGGAGGAGCCGCCGCGGCTGTCGGTGCGGTAGAAACCGCTGCCCTTGAAGACGATGCCGACCGAGTTGAACAGCTTGCGCAGCTTCCCGGAGCACTCCGAGCACACGCTCAGCGCCTCGTCGGAGAAGGACTGAACGATGTCGAAGCGGTTGTCACACTGGGTGCACGCATACGAGTAAGTAGGCACAGGATCCTCCGCGGTGTTCGTCGATCTGGCACTCTACAGCCGACAGTGCCAACACCGCCAATCGGTGTTTCATTCCCCAGGGTAATCGCCGCCCAGTCGCCGCAAGCCACCGCGCGGCGTGAGCGCCCAGCCCATGCGCAGATCGTGCGGTTCCTCGGGGAGCCGGTCGAGTACCTCGTCGTCGCGAACCACCGCGACGAGCCGGGCGTCCGGCCGCGCGGCGGGCAGCGTGCGGTCGTAATAGCCCGCACCGCGGCCCAGCCGCACTCCGCGGCGGTCCACCGCCAGGGCGGGGACCAAGATGAGCTCCGCTCTGGCGACGGTGTCCGGCGGCAGTACGGCCCCCACCGGCTCCAGCAGTCCGTAGCGGGCCCGGCGCATGGCGTCCGCGCCGGTGTACTCCGCCCAGCTCAGCGGCCCGGGCGGGCCGGTGACCGGCAGCAACACCCGCGCTCCGTCGGCGCGCAACGCGTCCAGCATCGCCGTCGACCCCGGTTCGTGCGCGACCGGCACATACGCGCAGACCCACCCGCGCGCGTCCAATGTGCGGACGGCGCTGGCCAGGGCGGACGCCTCCTTTTCGCGCTCCGTGGCACTCATCACACCCCGGCGGGCGATCAGTTCCGTGCGCCATGCATGTTTATCGCGCTCGCCGGGCATCTTCACAGTGATCACCATAGGCTCACCCCGGTACCGGGTCGGCGCGACGCCGATCCGGCGGCGTGATGGATGGATAGGGTATGCGTATGACAGCAAAGGCCGGAAAGCCCGGTGACGCCGCGGCGGTGTCCTGCTTCCGCACGGCCGTGGTACCCGCGGCCGGGCTCGGGACGCGGTTCCTGCCCGCGACCAAGACGGTGCCCAAAGAACTTCTTCCCGTGGTGGACACCCCCGGCATCGAGCTGGTGGCAGCCGAGGCGGCAGGCTCCGGCGCCGAGCGGCTGGTGATCGTCACGTCCCCGGGTAAGGACGGCGTGGTCGCGCACTTCGTCGAGGACCTGGTGCTGGAGAGCACGCTGGCCGAGCGCGGCAAGTTCAAGCTGCTCGAGAAGGTCCGCAAGGCGCCGGGCCTGCTCGACGTCACCTCGGTGGTGCAGGAGGAGCCGCTCGGGCTCGGACACGCCGTGGCCCAGGCCGAACAGGCGCTCGACGACGACGAGGACGCCATCGCCGTCCTGCTGCCCGACGACCTCGTGCTGCCCCGTGGCGTGCTCGACGTGATGAGCCGGGTGCGCCGCAAGCGCGGCGGAACGGTGCTGTGCGCCATCGACGTCCCCAAGGACGAGGTCAGCGCGTACGGCGTGTTCGACGTGGCTCCGGTGCCGGACGCGGTGAACCCGAACGTGCTGCGCGTCAAGGGAATGGTGGAGAAGCCCGCGCTCGCCGACGCGCCGTCGACGTTCGCGGCCGCGGGCCGGTACCTGCTCGATCGCGCGATCTTCGACGCGCTGCGCCGCATCGAGCCGGGCGCGGGCGGCGAACTGCAGCTCACCGACGCCGTCGCCCTGCTGATCGCCGAGGGACATCCGGTTCATGTGGTGGTGCACCGTGGGTCGCGCCACGATTTGGGCAACCCGGGCGGTTATCTTCGTGCTGCGGTCGATTTCGCACTGGAACGAGAGGAATACGGCCCCGCCCTACGTGAGTGGTTGCAGCACCGCCTCGGTCCGGACTGGGATCCGCAGCTGACGACCGACGACTGACGGACCCGGCCGGGGGTTTCGCCGAGACTGAACCGTCGGGTACGAATGATGGTTCACCGCGGTGCGCGCGAATGCGCTTGCGCCGCGGCGCGATCGCGCGTGCCCGCGCAGGCGAGGTCGGATGGTGTGCGGAGAGGATCAGGAAGGGCTGGATGCGCTCGGTTGAGGATCAGCAGATCAAGGTGACCGCCGCGGCAGTCGCGCCCCGGCCGGTCCGGGTCGCGATTTCCGAGGCCCAGGGCCTGCTGTGCGCCGAGGACGTGGTCACCGAACGGCCGTTGCCCGGCTTCGACCAGGCGGCCATCGACGGCTACGCCGTGCGGAGCGTCGACGTCGCCTCGGCCGGGGCCGACATCCGCGACGAGGCGGGCGATCTCGTCGACCTCACCCTCCCCGTGGTCGGCGAGGTGGTCGCCGGTTCCCGTCAGCCGATCCGCTTGCAGCCGCGCCAGACCGTCCGGGTGGACACCGGCGCCCCCATGCCGACCCTCGCCGACGCGGTGCTCCCGCTGGATTTCACCGACGGCGGGCGGGCCAGGATCAAGGTGTACGAACCGGTGCGCTCCGGCGACTACGTCCGGCGCATCGGTGACGACGTCCAGCCGGGCGACGTCGCGGTGCGCGCGGGCACCATCATCGGCGCCGCGCAAGTGGGCCTGCTCGCCGCCGTCGGCCAGGACAAGGTGCTGGTGCACCCGCGCCCGCGACTATCGGTGCTCTCCGTCGGCGGAGAGCTGATCGATATCGACCGCACACCCGGCCCCGGCCAGGTCTACGACGTGAACTCCTACGCGCTGGCCGCGGCCGCGCGGGACGCGGGCGCGGACGTCAACCGTGTCGGCATCGTCAGTTCCGATCCGCGCCGGTTGCGCGACGCGGTCGAGGGGCAGCTGGTGCGTTCCGAGGTGGTCGTCATCGCGGGCGCGGTCGGCGGCTGGGCCTCCGAGCAGGTCCGGGAGGCGCTCGAAGGGCTCGGCGAGCTGGAGATCACCCGCGTGGCCATGCATCCGGGCTCGGTGCAGGGTTTCGGGCGGCTCGGCCGCGACGAGGTGCCGACGTTCCTGCTGCCGTCCAACCCGGTCGGGGCACTGGTGGTATTCGAGGTGATGGTGCGGCCGCTGATCCGAATCGCTCTGGGGCGCAGGCATCCCATGCGCCGGATCATCAGCGCGCGCACCATCACGCCGATCAGTTCCATGGCCGGGCGCAAGGGCTATCTGCGCGCGCAGCTCATGCGGGACGAAGCGACCGGCGAATACCTCGTGCAGCCGCTCGGCGGCGGGAACTCGTCCTCGCACCTGCTCGCCACGCTCGCCGAGGCGAACAGCCTGATCGTGATCGATCCGGACGACACCGAAATCCGCACCGGTGACGAAGTCCAGGTCGCCTTCCTCGCACAGCGCGGTTGAGACGTGGACGCGATGAACGTCTTCCGGGTCACGCAGCATCCGGGGTGGCCGGCGCGACTGGGCCCGGTCCGGGTGGCGGCGGGACAGGTCACCTTGCGTCCGGTGCGGCTGCGGGACGCGGCGGCGTGGAGCCGGATCCGGTTGCGCGACCGAGCGCATCTCGAGCCGTGGGAGCCGACCGGTCGCGGGTCGTGGGAGGCGCGCAACCATGCCTCCAACTGGCCTTCGCTGTGGTCGAGCCTGAAAGCGGAGGCCCGGCGCGGCGCGATGATCCCGCTCGTGATCGAAGTGGACGGCGCGTTCAGCGGGCAGCTGACCGTCGGCAATATCGTGCGCGGCGCACTGCGCTCGGCCTGGATCGGCTACTGGGTGGCCAAGGATCTCAGCGGGCAGGGTGTCGCGACGGCCGCGCTGGCGCTCGGCGTCGACCACTGCTTCGGGCCGGTGGGTCTACATCGGATCGAGGCCACCGTGCGACCGGAGAACCTGGCCAGTCAAGCGGTGTTGCGGAATGTCGGTTTCCGGGAGGAGGGGCTGCTGCGGCGCTACCTCGACGTGGACGGCGCCTGGCGGGATCACCTGCTGGTCGGCATGACCGTCGAGGAACTGGCCGGAACAGTCCTGGACCGGCTGGTGCGAGAGGGGCGCGTCTCCCTGCAGTAGAACCGGCCACCGGACCGCGGTGGCATTGGTGGGAATGTGACAGGTGTGGCGGATGAGCACGGCGCGCCTGCCGGAACTTGGTGCTACCCGGAATTAGCCTACGGACGTCGGTGGTGCGTCTTGCGTCATCGGCAGGGAGCCTGCGAGGGAGCCGGCGTCCACGCCGCTGCGCGGACGGGAGCCGGCCGAGCGCGGGGCGTGTGACGCGCCGCTCGCGGGCCGAGCCGCACAAATCCTGGCGGGACGGAGGTGCTGACGCGATGCCGAATTCGATCCTGTGGATCGGGCTCGTCGTGCTCTGGGTCTTCGTCCTGTTCCCGATCCTCGCCGACCGCCACCCGAGAATCCGCCGGACCACCGACGCCGCGCTGGCGACCAGGGTCCTGCACCGCGGCGGAGGCAAACGACGTCTCAGGAAGGGCCCGGCCGCCGGGCACGAAACCGATCCGAACTGGCGGCCTCGCCGCGTACCGAGAAAGTATCCCCACAGCGATGATGCGGAGGACCGGATGACGACACCGGCCGACGAGCCCGTCACCGAGACCGACGAGGAGAACCCGCTCGCGGCCGACGACGCCGCGGCATCCGGCATCGCTGACGCCGAAACGGACGACGCCGAGGTCGAGGACCTCGCGCCCGCCGCACCGGACGACGACGAGTCGGAAGACGACGACGAAGCCGCCGAAGTCGCTGCGAAGATCGACACGGAGACCGAAGATGACGGCGTGGGCGCACACCACCCCGAGCCGGTCGCGGCCAGAATCCCGCCTGCGCGCTCCACCGTGCCCGCCCGCATGGACTACGACGCGTACGACGACTACGACGATTACGACGACGACGCGATGGAACCGGAGTTCGTCCCCACCCGCCGTGGCCGCGGCGGCTACGACCCCGAGGCCGACGCCATCGCCCGCGCCGCCCGCTACACCTTCCGGCAGCGCGCCGTGCTCGGCCTGCTGCTGACCGCCATCCTGTCCGGCGGCCTCGCCCTCGTGGTCACCTCGCTGCTGTGGTGGGTCTGCGGCCTGGCCGCCACCGTGCTGGTGACCTACCTCGCCTACCTGCGCAAGCAGGTGCGGATGGAGGAGGAGATCCGCCGCAGGCGCGCCGCCCGCCTCAACCGCGGCCAGCTGGGGGACACCGACCAGCGGTCGCGCCGCGGTGGCGCCCCGCACGGCGCCATGGACCGCGACACCGCCCGCGCCCTGCGCCGCCGCTCCACCCTGGTCGAACTCGACGACGAAGACCCCATGTTCGCCCACCTCGACCCCTTCGACCCCGCCACCGCCCGCGCCCTGCGCACCCGCACCCGCGGCGACATGCGCCGCGCCGCCGGCGCGTAGTCCTCCTCGGTTTCCCCAGCTCAACGCACCGATTCGGAGTCTAGGGGGATGGCCTGATACAGTGTCACAGCGCGGTTCCCCGGAGCCGCACGGGGCTATAGCGCAGTTGGTAGCGCGTCTCGTTCGCATCGAGAAGGTCAGGGGTTCGATTCCCCTTAGCTCCACCATAGGGTCACTACTAGAACCCGGGGCTGAATGAACGCCCTGGAGTAGGACCCCTACTCCTCCCTTCATTCGGGAGTTGCCTGATTCAGGAGCATCCCGGCTTGTCTTGTGCCGGG
>NZ_JABLTE010000134.1 GCF_013315795.1 Nocardia barduliensis | reverse complement strand
GCTGGGGGTTCAACAACTGGGCGAGTGTCCGGAACATGGCGCGTGCTTCTTCCTTTTCAGCGCTTCTTCGCGGAATGCGGTGTACGCTAGTGCTGCCCGTCGGAGCACGGGGCGGGTTTGTCGGCGACATAGTTGTTCGTCACGAAGCTGACGAGTTGAACATTGCCTCTTCCGTCCCTCAATCGCACCGCAACGACGGTCTGCGGGTCCGTTGTCACTGGAATCAGTTCCAGCGGGCAGGGGATGGCGATTGGGTCCGCGTCGTCGACGCCGCCGATGCGGACACAGACCACCGACTTCGCGAACGCCGGTGGCTTTGCCGCAGGAAACTTCAGCATGCCGTCGGCCGTCACCTCGACCGGTAGTTCCTGGGTCGGTTCCCCGACCACCGAACCATGCGTCCGCAGCAAATAGACCAGCGCCGAAAACTCCGACAGCTTGAGTGCGTTCTCCACGCTTCCGCCTGCTGGCTCCTCCTCCGGATCGCACGGCTTTGTGTGTTCGGATTTGCTGAGTCTGCTGCAGGCGGCGGTGAGATCCTGGAGGTCTGCCCATGTCAATGGCTTCGTCGCCGCCGCCTCGGGTTCCTGTTGTGATCCGGTCATCGTCGGTCTCCAATCTCTTCGTTCACGCGGCCTCGGACCGGTCGCCGCCGACGCGTCGAAGCCATGTCTCCATGCTCGTCGGCGCTGCGGGAGCCTCCAGGTTGCGCAGCACCGTGAGCGCGAGAATCCGCATCGGTTCGATGCGTTGCAGATAACTCGACGTGTACAGCGACGGTCCGGCACGGTCGGCAAAGCGCTCGAGCTCCTGCGGAGCCACTCGTCTCGGATCGGCCAGGGTCGACAGAGACACACCGTTGAAGGCCGCCATCGGTCGCCGCGTACAGACATCGACGATGGTTCCGAGCCTGGCCAGGCTTGCCGACGTGATGGCCGCAACATCCGAGGGGGCTTTCGCGAGTGAATGCCTGGCGATCCATCGGGCGCCGAGCGCGTCCCACGGGCCGTCGCGAAACCACGATCGGCACAATGCGACGTTGAACAGAACTCGTAGCAACGCGAACGGGTGCGGATCCCCGAGGGGCATGCGGAACACTGTCCTGGTGGGCCCGTCGACGACTGTCGCCAGTGCCGGGACCGGGGCGTAGCCGAGCAGGCAGAAGGCATACGTGTCGGCTGCGACCTCGCTCGCCCAGCTCTGCCAGGCCTCGGCGGCCAGCTGGTCGTGTTGTGCCAGTGATGTCCGCAGCGCCGTACCGAGTTCGGCGGTCCAGCCGGTCAGATGCGCAACC
The DNA here is from genome assembly GCF_013315795.1 of Nocardia barduliensis. GTDB lineage: Bacteria > Actinomycetota > Actinomycetes > Mycobacteriales > Mycobacteriaceae > Nocardia > Nocardia barduliensis. The sequence continues at coordinate 16,395 of NZ_JABLTE010000134.1, read as the reverse complement.
TGATGGCCGGTTTCGTGCACCAGCGACGTCGGCTGCCACAGATTGTGTCTGGTGATCTTGATAGCGGCGGCGGGCGACAGCGACGAGTCCCACAGCCGCGCTCCCGCCCGCAGGATCGAGGCTCCCATGCCCTTGTCGAGGTAGGTCAACACCGGGGGAGTGTCGATCCCGAGCGGACGCAGCACCTGGTCCATGCTGTGCACGGCAAGCGCGTCGAGGCCACGGAGGACGGCACCGGTCCGCGGGGTGGTCCTGGTATTGACGGCGTCTCCGAAGAAATCGACCACGGCTTCGGCACGCCGGTACCGGCGACGCAGATCGAGCAGATCGGCCCGAACAGACTTCAGGTCGGTGGGTGTCTGCACGGCGCTCAACGTGAACCAGATCCGGTCGGCCCGCGCGGCCAAACGCTTCACGAGCGCCGCGAGATTGGAGCGGACCGACAGACCCAAATAGGACTCCAATGCCTTCCATGCCTGCACCGAGGCGGCGACCTCGAGGTCGCCCAGACCGGCACATGCGCGCCGCCAGTGCCGCACCTCCGTGCCGAGTGCGGCCGTTTCCGTAGCGAATTCGTCAGACATGCTGTAACCCTGGATGTACGGCGACCTCGGGCCTCAGCTCCTGCCCCAGATCTGCGCCCAACCCGCTGAACGTGACCGCGATAGTGACCCCGTCCGCCGGGTCGCCGACCGCCGACGCGAACTGGCTAGCTTTCTGCGCCAGGAACGTGGCGATGGCGGTACTCGTCGCGGCGGCGATCGAGCCCGCGAGCTGGGTTGCCGTCAGCGGATCGGGAACCAGAGACGACCTCACCAGGCGACGGGCGACCCGGTACTGCAGCTTGGGCAGAAAGATCTGTCGCAGCGCAGTGAGAACCGCCGGCAAATCGCGCTGCCCAGACGGGGCCGATCGCTGCATCCGCGCGAGAATCATCCGGGCACGGCGTTCGGACAGCCGGATCGCGATCCGGAGCTGTTTACTGGTCGGATCGAGGCGAACCGTGAACAGCCTGCGAGGTCGGCGGCTGCGTTTGGCAGGCAACCTCCCGGTGCGCACGCGGAAGTATCGGCGGCCGGGAACCGGCCGATGCCGTCTCCGGCCCACCGGGGCAGTTCGACGCCCGAGCGCCGGTTCGCGCAGCAGCAGCCCCGCCGCCTCGGGAGTCAGCGGTTGGAATTCGTCGCCGAGCGGCATCTCGTCGGCGGGAAGCGACTCGTCGCGGGTGAAGTGGCCGGGCAGTGTGCCGGGAATCGTCTCGTACAGATCGATCTCGGCGTGTATGGGCCACCGGTCGACGCCGCGGTCGAGCAGATACGACTCGAGGGTGCCGCCGTCGGACCACGGAACCGCGCGCGCGATCTGACGCGGGATCGGTGCCGCGAAGACCCTGGTGTATTTGCGGAAGCGGTAACGCGGCGCCACCGCGCGGGGCATGAGCACCCAGAATCCGCCTTCGCCCGCAGTCTCGCGTTCGGGCAGGTCGGCGCGCAGGATCGGATCTGGCAGATACGCCGCCGCAGCCTCCGCGAACGCTCGCTGTACCGCGGCGCTGACTTGCAGCGGGTCTTCGAGTGCCTCGTCGGACAGCTCATCGAGGGTTTGCAAGACGGTCGCCTCGACAGCCGAGGCCAGCGCCTCACCGGCGACCGTCTGCTCCTGTTCGGGGCCGGCCTCGAGCCCGAGAGCACTGAATCCGACACCCACCGCCGCGCGCGCGATGATCCGCGCCGCCTCCGGCCCGACCCACTTCTTGATCAGATTCGCCAGCGGCGAGGCGATAAGCTTGATCAGTTTGCCTCTCGCGCCGGTGACGGTCAGCCCCAGTTTGAGCAGCGGACGGATCGCGAGTATTGCCGGCATGAACTGTTCGATCTCGGCGACCGGAGGTTCGCTGCCCTCATGGGTGGCCAGTTGGGTGGCCAACAGCGCGCGGGCCTGATCGAGCTGCGCCACCGGGTCGGCCTCAGTGTCGGAAACCTCCGGCTCCTCGGCATCCGCCTCGTCGGCCGCGCTGGCGAAGAAGAGCGAGGTCAGTTCGGCATCGAACGCTACGGCGAGATCCGACACCGTTCCCGTCTCGCCGTCGGTGGTCTCCTCCGCGCCGGATTCGCCGTCGGCGGCCTCGCCGATGCCGAGCTTCGTCATCAGGATCTGCACGGCCGGTCGCACCGACGCGGGAAGCGCGCGGCTCAACGGCCTGATGAGCTTGGCGATCACGCCCTTCAGAAGCTTGAGTCCGATACGCTTAAGCTTGTCGAGTATCGGCCCGATCACAAACTTGCCGAGCGCCTTCACGCCCTTGCCGATCGTCTTCAGTCCGGACTTCGCGACGTCGATCACGCCCTTGACGGGGTTCTTGACGAACTTGAGCGCCTGCTTGACCTTAGATTTGACGAACCGCTTCGCCTTGCGCCACAATTTCCCCAGGAAGTGGTCGAACCCTTCGACACCAAGCGCCTCCGGCGTGTCGAGCGAATCGATCAGTTCGTCAATCTCATGCTCGCTCATGCCGGTCATGTCTACGTTCTCAAGCCCGGCCGCGAGGCTGTCGACTGCCCGCTCCCATTCGGAGGCCAGCGGCGACATCCACTCCTCGAGCACTTCCCGGGCATTCGTCTCCGTCGCCGTCTCCGACCATTGTGTGGAGTCGGCGAGCAGGTAGGCCGCGCCTTCGTCGAGTAACTGCTCGATCGCGTCCTCGAACTCCTCGTCGTGCAGCGACTCCAAGAAGTCCTGCGCCGCCGCTGCTTCGGCGTCGGCTTCGGCGTCGACCTCGCCGAACGGCGATTCGACGAAGTAAACTCCTTCGAAAGGAGATTCGCCAGCGTCCGATGCCGTCTCGACGTCGCCGGGACCGCTGGCCTCGGCGATCGGTGATAAGCCCGCGAACGGTGAGGTATACGTGTCGGTCTGCACTGTTCCCACCTCCGAGAGAAGTGTGTCGAGTTCGATGATCGACACCGGTCGTCTACGACGGCGTCAACGAGCCGTATCCCGGCGCGCCTCATCGGGCGGGTCGTCATCGAGTTCGTGCAGCACCGCTTCGATCTGTTTGCACGCTTCAGCAACGTCGGAGAATGCCCACTGCCGCGCGGCCGTCGTGACGCCGGCGCCCACGATGACGCGGATGATGGAGCGATCGATGTCACGCCACGCGCGGACCACGATGACCCTGGCCTCGTCCTCGGTCATGCACTCAAGGTCGTACCCGCCCGTTGCAGGCGCCGTCAACGACGCATTGCGTCGCGTTAACGAACCGTTGACGCTCAAGCCACGGCGATACCCGAGGATCTGAGTGCACGTCGTAGCGGATGACGAGAAGGAAGGTCAGATGATGCCTTCGTCGGACAATCTCGCTAACGCCGTCGGCGCCAGGCCCATGCTCGCCCTACTCGGTGGCTTTTCGTTGCGGATCGGTACCGTGACGGTCGCACTGCCGCTGCATGCCCGGCGGGTGTTGGCGTACCTCTCGCTGGACAAGATCTCCGAACCTGATTGCGACCGGTGTGCCCTGGCAGAGCGTCTATGGTCCGACTCGCCATTGGACCGATCGCGGGCCAGCCTTCGCACGGCATTGTGGCGGATTCGGCGAGCGAGTCCGGATCTGGTCTTGGCTGGGGGCGACAGGGTAGGGCTCGGGGATACGGTGGACGTCGACGTGCACCGTATCCGGTGCTGCGCAGAGCAAATCCTGTCACACCGGATCAAAGGATGCACCGATCCCGCCGAGCTGTTGTCGCCAACAGTCGAGCTGCTGCCCGGCTGGGATGAAGCCTGGTTGCTACTTGCACGCGAACAGTTGCGGCAACTTCGGCTGCATGCGCTGGAAGCTGCGGCGGTTCAGTTGTGCGAGGCGGGCCGGTTCGCCGCGGCGATCGACGTACTGTTGGCGGTGGTTGCTGAGGAGCCTCTGCGCGAATCGGCTCAGACGAAGTTGATCGAGGTACACATATCCGAAGGGAACCTGTCCGAGGCGCGGCGGCAACTCGATGCGTTCGCGACCCTTCTGTGGAACGAACTCGGCTTGCTGCCTTCCGCTGAATTGGTGGGACGAATCGGCGCGGACGCCTCCCTGAGTACACGCAGGCGGCAGATCAGGTGAGGTTCTTCTGCGCGAGGATCACCTGGTTCCAGACATGTGACGATGCCGAAGGATGGCAGCGGCGCGCGTGAACGGCTGCCAGCAGCGACAGCTCACCACCGCCGGTCGGTATCGCGTCGGCAGGCCATCGAGCCGAGACAACTTGGGAACTACCGGGGTTCAGCTGGAAGCCCACCGCAGCAGCATGGCAGGGAATGAAGTCGTCCGGATAGCAGAAGGGACGATCGTTCGCATTGGCAACGGCGAACGTCACGACGAAATGGCGGCATTCACCCCCTGTCCGATGATTGTGGACGCGCGCGTGAAGCCAGTTGTCCGCGCACGGCCGCAGCGGCTGGTGGCTGCTCCCGGCGTCGTTGGTGTGCGTGAGCCATAGGTCCGGCGAATCCGAATGCGCCACGGTCCAGACGTCGAAGTAGTCGTGATCGACGGTGTTGCGTAACCATAGCCGTGGGCTCGGCGTTGGATCGTCGAAGCCGTAGACGAACCGGTGAAACGCGTCGACGAGGGTGACATCGCCTGAGCGGGTGATCAGATGTGACTCCAGCTGTGGTGTCGATACCGTTCTACGGACACGGGACTCATACAACTCACGCATCAGGACGCGCAACCGATCGGCACCGACAGAGGCCGCCACCCCACGGAAGAAACGGCTGCCGTCGGTGTAGCTGTTCGGGGTCGTCCGCCGCTGAAACGGTCGCCGCGAGCATAGTTCGACGGCACGCTCACGATAGTCGAAACGCTGAGTTCGGTCGGGCATGTCGTCGTTGAGTCGAGCAAATGCCTCATCCGACCAAGCGTCAGCCTGCGAAGCAGGCGACAACCCTCGGGCGAACCACGAGTGTAAGACCTCATGCCGAAGCGCTGCGACCGATGTTGTGGCTCCAAGCGCATACTCCATGCCGCCCGAAGCGCCATGTAGAAAGCACACGAAGCGGTCACCCGGATACGCTCCGAAGTTTGCTTCATTGCCCGCCAACAACATTGCGATGCGGTCGAGCTGTTCGTCAAGCGACGTAGGATCGGTGACGAGTTTCCAGGCTTCGACCACGACCGACGAAGACCGCAGTTGCACAGTCGCCGATGCCTGTTCAACCGTGTCGACGGCGCGGACTTCCAGCATCGGCGACATCGACGTGAACCACGACGGAAACTGGACCGACCAGGCGTTGTTGTCGATTGCCACGACCGTGCCATTGCTGATGACGGCGTGGGGGACAACCGTTCCGGCGACCCGGATCGTCAGCGCGATCGGGAACTGGTCGAATTGCAGATTCGATGGCAACCAGGCCTCAAGGTACCGCCCAGCGTAAAGATCCGCCATGCCGAACGACCACTGTAGGCGCGGCCCCGCACGCCACTCCAGTGCGGGAGGGTAGGCGCCGTCGAGCTGGGACCGTGGTGTACACAGACGGTATTGGAACCGAAGCGTGTGGCTTGATCCGGCAGCCTGGACTGCCTGCAGAACCCGAATCGAACCGAAGAGGCCCTCGCCGACATCGCGCGGACGTACCAGATCCGGCTCGACCACGCCGTCGTCGAGCCAGCATCGATCGATCTCCTGACGGAGATCGAAGATCGGGCTCCCAGCGGCAGGTCCCACGACGTACATCATTGTGGCATCAACCTGGGCCGTGGAGGTGGATCCGTCAAGCCTCACGTGTGCGCGTAGACCCTCGACGTGGATAGGCACGGCGACCAGTCCGTCCACGACCGTCGGCGGAGGCGCCGTCGTGAAATCGCCGGGCATCATAGCCTCCTCCAGAGCTTCGTGGTCATAAACAATCGTCGCAGATCCACGAAAGGATGTCCCGAACTCCCGTGGAACTTCGGTGGAGTCCCGTGGACGTTCTCGTCCCCTATCAGGCACATAGGGTCCAGGAGGCCCGAGATCCGGTGCTTTGGCCGCTACCTAGTGTGTCGCGCCTGAAATTAGGCTAGTAAGTTACTGTTTTGTTTTGGGGGCTGGCGGGTTGATTTTGACGAGGTAGTCGGCGAGGGATTTGAGGATCTCGTCGGCGGTCTTGGTCCAGCGGAAGGGGCGGGGGTTGTCGTTCCAGGTCTGGGTCCAGTCGGTGATGTCGTCTTCGAGGGCCTTGACGGAGGTGTGGACGCCGCGGCGGATGAGTTTGTCGGTGAGCAGGCCGAACCAGCGTTCGACCTGGTTCATCCAGCTCGATCCGGTGGGGGTGAAGTGGATGTGGAAGCGGGGATGCCGGGCCAGCCAGGTCTTGATTTCGGCGGTGTTGTGGGTGGCGTAGTTGTCGCAGACCAGGTGGACGTCGAGTTCGCGGGGCACGGCCTTGTCGATGGTGACCAGGAGTTTCTTGAACTCGGCGGCGCGGTGGCGGCGGTGGAGTTCGGTGATGACGGTGCCGTCGGCGATGTTGAACGCGGCGAACAGGCTGGTGATGCCGTGGCGCAGGTAGTCATGGGTGCGGCGTTCGGGCGTGCCCATGGTTATCGGCAGCACCGGCTGCGACCTGTCGAGGGCCTGGATCTGGCTTTTCTCGTCGACGCACAGCACTATCGCCTTCTCGGGCGGATTGTGGTACAGGCCAACGACATCCACCACTTTCTCCACGAATAGCGGGTCGGTGGACAGCTTGAACGAACCCTGTAGGTGCGGTTTGAGGTAGACGTAGTCGCTGTTCAGACCCGCCGCGTTCTGGTTGCGATCGCAGTGTAAGTTGTTGCTGCACAATACATTACCACCATGAGGACTTGTCTTCAGGCTAGACTCCCAGAATGGCAACTAAGCGACCTACCGTGAGTCCTGCCGCGGACGGGAATGCGCCTCTCCGCCTTCCTTGACGCGAACGCGTTTCCGTATGGGCGGGTGAGTTTGGAAGATCTGGCCGTCCTCAAGGATCTGTATAGGCTTGGTGTCAAGGTCGGCATTCCTGAGCCCGTCCTAAATGAACTAGTCGCACATGCAATGCGTAAGTTCGTAGATGTAGAGCCCTTCCTCGCCGAAGGCCTCGCTCGTTCCGGTCATATAACGCGGGCCAAAGCGATAGAACGCCTTCGTGGGCAATTGGAAGAAGTTGGTGCCAACATAATAGAGCCGACAAATCTGCAGTATAAAGCAGCGCCTACTGGCACAGATACACTCAGTGCCGCCAGCTGGGAAAAATCTGACGTTCAAACTTGCGCCGTCGACTACATATCTTATCGCGTAGTCGTGTCTGCGGCACGGCGATTTCCTTCGGTTGTCGCAGTGTCTGGTGACCGTGCCATCTCAACAAAACTGGAAGAAGCCGAGGTGCGCTGCCTGCACAGCCTCCGTGCGGCCCGGCGCGTCGCAATGGATGCGGTGCAACGAGTCGCGTGGAGTGAATTGATCGAGAAGATCCCCATCCTCCTAGATGGGGCGATCTGGAAGGCGGCCGTCGAGACGGTGTACGAATTGAAGGTAGAGTTTTCTGTCGATCAAGTTACTGGAATATCTGACGCTTTCGTCTCGGCCAACGGCACCTGGATCGTCTATGCTATAGCGCATACCTACGAAGTTGACACCATTTCAGATGTCTGGTTCGGGACATTCGAAGACTCCGTCGGCTACATGTTCCCCTATTCTGACACTGCCGAGGAATACATCAACGGAGAGCTGAGTTGCATTCCAGCGGTGATTAGGCCGCACTATGGGCGCTATGCTGACGTGAGCCTCAGCGAAGATAAATTGGTGCAGGTAGAGCCTATTGATGAATTCTCGGTAGCGTTCGTGGTGGATGAGCATGTGGTTGTCAAAGTCGCGTGGTCGGAACGAATGCATGTCATTCACGACGACGACACAGGGACTCAGGTCGTTCTCACCCAACCTCTAGTAGATCTCCGCGTCACAACTGGCAACGACTCGACTATTCCAAGGTGGCGAGGTGGTGTTGCATCGGCACTCCTACATGAATTAGCGTCGCAGCGCGATAAACCTCGTACGCGGGGTTGACCAGGACTGGCGTGTCCGTCAGATCGGCGCCGCTGACGTCCCCGCGCAGGTAGTCGACGACGAATTACCCCGGACCGGATCGTGTTCGAGGCTCCGGCGCCGGTGAGAGCGGCCGACAGCTGTGCGCGGCGGGACTTCTCGGTGGCCAGGTACATCTCGGCACTGGCTGGGGTGGGCGGCTCGCCGTGCCAGGCCATCACCGCCTCCATCACCCAGGCGTCCAGAGCCCGCGCCGACAGGACGTCCACAGCGGCGGCCTGGCGGTCGTACACGACGCTGGCCTCGGTGAACCGCTGCCACCACTGCGCATCGAAATCCGGGTCGATGCTGACATTGTTCCCCTCGACGTCGTTGACCACGCCGAAGGTGCCCGCGTAGTGGCTAGTCAGCTCGTTCACGCGGCGCGTGGCCACCTCCGCTAGTTGCTGGTCGTAGCGCCCACGATCGCGGCGGTCAAGACCTCCATGGTCGATTCGCGGCCGGAGTCCCAGCTGAACCGGGTGAGCTGGGCTTCGGCCATCGTCCGCGCGCTGTCGATGTCGGTCTGGGCGTCGGTGCGACCCATCGCGGCGTCGGCGGCGGCTTGGTCGAGCTCGTATGCCTGCTCGTCGGCTCGGTGCAGCGCCGCCGACGCCAGCAGATACGCCATCGTCTGGCTGTGGCCGGCGGGCACACCGTGGACCGGCTGGCGGGCTCACGGCGCCGGTCCGAGTGGCGCAAACCCCTTGGGAGGGACTTAGCATTGACTGCACCGGCTTTGGTTGACCCGCGGGGTCGATGGGTTCAGGCCGCGAGGTAAATGCACCCAAACTGGGTATCTTCCAAGCATTGACGGGCACCATGACCGGACGCAATGCTTTACGCGTGGCGAGTAAACAAGATTGCGCACCGCATTCCAGCGAGGATCCCCCCGAATCGACGCCCGAGCAGAGAAATACGCTCCGCACGGTATCTCGGTCCTTGGAGCGTCGCGACCTATCCGCCGAAACCGAGTACTTCCCTCATACCCATTGCAGCGCAACGCACTTAGGCAAATCTTCAGCAGCGGGCGTCTGCCTCGTGGACGTGTCCGAAGGAGGCCAAAAACGAGAAAAATGTGTATGGTGATGGCATGTGCACAATAGCTGTGCACAGCTGCTGCAATTCCGGTGTACGACTCCCCCTCCGGACACGTTTTGTCATGCATCCTCTGCAAATTTGCAGAGGATGCGTTCATTTTAGGGCCCCTGAGATGGTCCGGACACCGCAGATCCGCAAATTTGCGTAGTTAGTCGGTCAAAAGCGGAGGCGCTGACACGGGCGGGCGGTTCGATCGGTCGGGAATAGGGTTCTGTCCGAGCTCGGAACGCCCTCTCAACCGGAAAGCGCTTGGTCCCCAGGTTCAAGAACCAGCGGCAGCGTTTCTTCCATGCGGGTGTCCGCGAAGGCATCCGCAGCGGGCAAGGGGCGGGCGGCTGGTGGGAACTGGTGGATGGCTCAACGATGAATCTTCTAGGCCCTCGAGTCGGTGAGGCGGAAGTTGGCGCCGCAGTCGGTGATCACCGTGGATTCGGGCAACTCGGCGGCGATGGCCGCGGACTGAGGTTACCCCGTTTCCTTGGAGGGCTCTGAGCATGGTCCGCTAGGGCCGGGAAGGAGTCCCGCGTGGCAGCACCGAAGAAGTATCCGGACGAGTTGAAGCTCGAGCGGTTCGCTTGTATCTGGAGTCGGACCCGAAACCGACGATCCGTAAGCTCGCCCAGCAGCTCGGGGTGCATCACGAGGTGCTGCGGAACTGGATCCGCCAGGCCGATACCGGCCAGCGACCGGAACCGGCGTCCGCTGATCTGGCCGAGGAAAACAAGCGGCTGCGTAAACAGGTGGCCGAATTGGAGCGTGTGAACGACATTCTGCGGTCTGCGAGTGCGTATTTCGCCTCGGAGCTCGGCCAGACCCGGAGGTGATCGTGCGGTTTTGTGATGGACAGCCGGCACCCGGTCGAGCTCGTATTGCGGGTGCTGGGTATCGCCTCGTCAACCTATTACTGGTGGTGCAACCGCCTCGAGCGGTCCTCGGCGCGGCAGATCGCCGACGAGGAGTTGCTGGTCGAGATCGTCGATATCCATACCAGCTCCGGCGGCACTTACGGCTCTCCCCGTGTGCACGCGATGCTGGCACGGCGCGGGATCTCGGTCGGCCGCAAACGGGTGGAACGGGTGATGCGCGGCGCCGGGTTGCAGGGCGCATTTCTGCGGAAACGGTGGCGGATCGGATCCACACGACAAGATCCGCGGGCAGCGCCGGCGCCGGACCTGGTCGAACGCATCTTCACTGCGGATCGACCGAACCGGCTGGGGGTGGCCGACGCCACGCGCAGCCCGTGTGGGCAGGGCGCGTTCTGGCTGGCCGCGGTGCGGGATGCGTTCTCCAACCGGATCGTCGGGTGGAAGACCTCCGACCGCTGCGACACCGAGCTGGTGCTCGGCGCGCTGGAGTACGCGGTCTGGAGCCGAGATGTCCGGGATGGCGAGTTGATCCACCACTCCGACAGGGGATCGACCTACACCGCTATCCGCTTCGCGAACCGGTTGGCTGACAACGGAATTGCGCAATCCATGGGATCGGTCGGGGATTCCTACGATAACGCGCTGATGGAGAACTTCTTCTCCACCCTGAAGACCGAACTGGTCTACCGCCGGTCGTGGCGGACCCGCGACGAGGCCGAGAACGCCTTGTTCTCCGACCTCGACGGCTGGTACAACACCCAACGCATCCAGAAAAAGCTCGGCTGGAGATCACCCGACGAGTTCGAAGCCAGCTACCATCACCCCGTTCCAGCCGAAAGCTGGTAATCCGCCCTCCAACAATGCGGGGGAACCTCAATGAGCGGCGCCGTCAGATACGGGATGGTGCTGGGTGTCCGGCGGACCGGAAGGTGCCGGGTGGGTGTCCGGTGGTCCGGCGCAGGAGCCGGTTGAGGGTGGAGGCATCGGCGAGTCCGATCGCTTGTGCGACCTCGGCGACGCTGCGGCTCGGGTCGCGCAGGAGATCGAGTGCGGCTTCCACTTTGATCCGCTGTACGAACTGGATCGGTGACAGTCCGGTCGTCGCATGTATCCGGCGGGCCAATGTCCGCGTGGAAAGGTGGGTGGCTGTGGCGAGTTCGGTCAGGCGGATCGGGCGGTCGAGTCGCTCGAGCACGAACTTTTCGACGGTGGCCAGATCCGGGTCGACCTCGCGATAGACGGCGCTGCGCCGGAACGGCGTCTGCGAAATGCGGGGTGCCACTGCAATTCTGGACGCGACGGTCTGGGCGGTGGCGGACCCGAACGCTTCTTCGATGATCGCGAGCAGCAGGTCCACATGACCCAGCGCGGCGCCAGCGGTGATCACCGGTCCGTCGTGGACCAGCATCTGGTCGGCGTCCACGTGGCAGGCCGGGTACCGGCGGGCGAACAAGCCGGCCAGCCACCAGGTCGTGGTCACGTTCCGGCCGGCCAGTACGCCCGCCTCGGCGGCGAGGAAGGTGCCGGTGCAGGAGGCTGCGATGCGGGACGAATCCGCGTCGGCAAGCCATTGGGCCGCCGCGCGCACATCGTGCTCGCCGAGGCGGCGTTCGATCTCGGTGGCTCCGGAATCGCCTATCCCGGGAACCACGACCCACGGGCGCGCCGGACCGGTCTCGGACAAGGGCGTGGCGGGTACCGACAGCCCACCGCGCAAATCGATCCTGCCGTTGGCGCCGCCCACGATCCGGACGTCCACCGCGGGTTCGTGCGCCATGGCGTGGCTGCGACTGAGTGCCTCGGCGAGGTCGACCGTGGCGGCCACGCCCACCGGCCCGGAACCGGGCACCACCAGCACATCAATGGCAAGCACGTGGCAAGAATAGCCAATTTATCGTCAATCCTGCCACTTCCGTGCCGGGTGGAGGATTTCTAGCGTGGGTCGCATGCCTCTTCTGCATATCCGCACCTCGGCGGGGGCTTTCACCCCCGCTGCCATCGACGCGCTGGTGGCCCGGCTCACCGAAGCGAGCTGGCGCGCGGAATCCATTCCCGACACTCCTGAGACGCGGCTGCGTTCGGTTGCCGTGCACGACGAGATCCGAACCGGTCGCACCTATTGCGGCGGATTTCCCTCAGACCAGGTGGTCGCGCTGGTGCTCGTGGAATTCACCGCCGGCGAAGGCGTTCTCGACCCGGTCCGGCGGGACAGGTTCGCCGCCGATCTCGAACGTGCCGCACGGGACACCGCGACCGGCTTGGACGGAAAGAGGCTGGTCACCTCGGTGACCTTCAATGAGGTGCCCGAAGGTCGATGGGGCCGCGGCGGAAGGATTGTCCGCTTGCCGGAGATGGCGGCCGCGGCGGGCTTCGAGCATCTGAGCGAAATCGCCGCCCGATGAGCACCGCCACCAATCCCCGGACCCGGCTCGGCGCATCGGCCGAGTGGCCGGCGATCCGGCAGGCGCTGGATCTGCTCGCGATACCCGGCTCGCGTCATGCCATCCCCACTCCAGCCGCGATCATCGACCTCGCCGCGCTGCGCGGCAACCTCGAGCGAGCGGCCGAGATCTGCCGTGATGCCGGTGTCGCGCTACGACCGCACGCCAAGACCCACAAGTCCGCAGATCTCGCCCGCTTGCAACTCGCCGCCGGCGCGGTTGACATCTGCGTAGCCAAAGTCGGTGAGGCCGAGGCTCTGTTCAGCGCTGGAATCGACGACATCTTGGTGACGTCCCCGATTGTGGCCGCTGGCCACGGTGCAGACCTCATCCGTCCACAATGCTGTCGCCGGGATGGTCCCGGCGGTCACTGGCACCACCCCGGTCACGACCTATGCAGACGTGCAACCTTCGAGGTCCAGATGCAGACCTGTCGGGTCGGGGTGGTGGCGGGCTTCACATCGGCCAGCGGGAGTAGCGCTTCGAGCGCCGAGATGAGGTTCCGGGGAAGCCGGCCGAGCGGTGGCCGAAATACTTCTTTCAGGAGCATCGTTGGTCCACGTCACCGGCCCCAGCCCAGTCGAACAGTCTGTGTTCGCGGGAATCGACTGGGGCGGAACACGTCATCAAATATGTCTGGTTGACCATGCTGGCAAGCTGATCGTTCAGAAGCGGGTCGGACACGACGTCGGCGGGTTCGCCGAACTCGATGACCTACTCGACATTCCCGGTATCCGGATCGCGATCGAACGCGGTGAGGGGCTGCTGGTCGAGCACCTGCAGCTAAGCGGCCTTCCGGTTTACTGTGTGTCGCCGAAGATTTCAGCCCGAGCCCGGGAACGCTATCGGCTGTCAGCGACCAAGTCCGACGCCTTCGATGCGTTCGTCCTGGCCGACACCCTCCGTCATGAGCACACGCATTGGCGGCCGTTGCCGCTGCTGTCGCGGGATACCGCCGAGCTCAAGGCGGTGATCCGTGACCGAGAGCGAATCATCTTGTCTCAGCGCAGCGTCGAGTCACAGTTGCGTGCTGTCCTCGACACGTATCACCCTGCGCCGTTGCACCTGTTCTCGACACTCGACCGGGATATCACCCTGGATTTCCTCGCCGATTACCCGACACCCGCGCAGGCCGCTCGCGTCGGAGACAAGCGGATGGACGCGTTCTGCCGCCGACACGGCTACACGGGCCGAGTTCCAGCCGACCAGCTCGTGGAACGGATCCAGCCGCACCTGCTGGCGGCATCAGAGGGCACCACCGCGGGCAAGCAGTTCACCGCGCAACTGTTCGCCTCGCAGCTGCGGTTGCTGAACCAGCACATTCGGGTTTGCAACAAACGGATCGATCAACTTCTCGATGTTCACCCGGATGCGCCGATCTTTCTGAGCTTCCCGGGCATCGGGCCGGTCGTCGCGGCGACATTGATCGCCGAGATGGGTGACGACCGCTCCCACTACCCGGACGCACGGGTCCTGCTCGCCGAGGCCGGCCTGGCGCCAGTCACTCGCGCCTCTGGGCGCATGCATCAGGTCCGGTTCCGTTACGCCTGCAACCATCGAATGCGTCACGCCATCGACTGGTGGGCTTTCGTCTCCACCCGCGAGACCGACTGGGCCGCCACCGCCTATGAGCAGGCTCGGGCCCGTGGCCACGGCAAATACCGCGCTCTGCGTGGTGTCGGGGCCCGCTGGGCGCGGGTGCTCTGGCGCTGCTGGCAGGACAACACCATCTACAACCCAGAAAAACACTCCAGCGCCACAGCGGCCTGACCGCTACCTTCACCAACCCGCGTGTCCACGACGTCACGCGGGCCACAGCCATGCCAACAAATCCAACCCTCTCCGACCCCGCTGGCAGCCTGCCAGTTGACAGCGGGAGTCTGCATCATCCATTTGATCCGCAACACCTTCCGGCTGGCCGGACGCCAGCACTGGGACGCGCTCAAACGGGACGTGAAACCGATCTACACCGCAGTGAACGCCGAGGCTGCTCGCGCGGCGTTGGATGATGAACTGACCGAGAAGTGGGCAACGAAATATGGTGCGATCGTGCGGCTTTGGGAGAGCTCTTGGGAGGAGTTCATTCCGTTCCTCGACTACGACATCGAGATCAGGCGGGTGATCTGCTCGACGAACGCGATCGAGTCACTGAATGCCCCCTACCGGCGCGCGATCAAGGCCCGAGGACATTTCCCCACCGAGCAAGCGGGCGCTGAAATGCCTGTATCTGGTGACTCGTTCGCTCGACCCGACCGGCGCCGGTCGGGCACGATGGACGATGCGCTGGAAGCCTGCGGTCGACGCGTTCGCGATCACCTTCGCCGACCGCTGGCCCGACGCCCGAACCTACTGAGAGAAACCGCCGGAAACACCCTTAGCGAGACAGTCCCGAAACCACCGCCCCGAAATGGGGTGTGGGCGCGAGCTCGACGCACCTGCGGGACCACGGTAGACCCACAGTCCCCGGTCGCGGGGAACGACCGGGCTTGTGCCTGCGTAGCGGCTAGCCAGGGGTTGCGGTTGTGGCCTGCTCGTTGTGTGCGTGCAGGTAGTGGCTCCAGTGCCGCGCGGCGAGAATCGGTCCGGGCAGGTCGCAGGCCAGGGCCAGCATCGCGCTGTTACGTTCGGCGCGTACGGCAATGCCATGCGCGTTGAGCTTCTTGGTCAGCGTGCCAGCGGAGATCGGCGCGTGCACACCACGGTTAGTGGGGAACAGCGGCGCGGCTGGTCGGCCAGGCCGCGCAGCATCCGCGCCAACGGTGGCGGCAGCAGCAAGGGGCGGCGCCCGATGGCGAGGAACCATTTCTCCCCGCAGCCGGTGATGTGTGTGGCATCGAGCCGGTGGATCTGCGACGTCGTCGGACCGTAGAGCATGATCAGTGCGCCGGCGACTCGGATATCAAGTGGCAGTGTGGATTCCGTGTCGAGCAGTTCGCGCAGGCAGTGCAGCTGCTCGTCGGCGTCGAGAGTGATCACCGGCGCAGGGGAAGCCTGTAACCGGACACGGACTCTCGTGCTGATTCTGTGCGTGCGCGCCCAAGCGACGAAGCCCGCGATGTACTCCGCGCGGTCGGGCACTCGCTCCCCTGCGGGCGCACCTTGTCGGGCGCCCGGACCAGCGCGGCCGTATGGCCGGTGGTAGTGGATCGACGGCAGTCCCTTACTTCTTCACGAAGCTATGCTTTGCTCGGTCGCCGGGTTGCGACGTCATTGGACAGCTCACTGTCCGAGGAACAACCGCTCGCATGGCATGCGAGGGAGTAGGCGCAGCCCTTCAGCCGTGTCGCGAAGGAATTCGATCGTGCACCAATGTCTTTTCTGCCAGTCGCGAACGACGCGGCGAGCGGCGGTCGAAGCCACCGCATAGTCGAAGACCAGGCCAGCCATCCATACCCGGACATGTATGTCTCCCTCGGAGAGGAGCCATTCGTCATCTAGCATGCTGCCCGGCTCCTTCCGCGTACAAGTGTCGGAAGCCCACCCGCTTCAACTTCACCGCTGCAACGTCTTTCACCGCGAGGCCGGCGACGTTGCCGAAGCGGTACCGTACTCCGATCCGGGCAGCAGCTCCGGATGGGGCACGATAGTTCGAGCGGGCAAGCACGCCAAAGGCTTTTGCTGAGCGGAAACATCAGGTGAGCGCGGTGATGTCCAGGTTGCCGTCGGTGTACTGGCTGCGCAGCCGCTTCTTGTCGAACTTGCCCACGCTGGTCTTGGGTACCTCGGCGATGAACGTCCAGCGTTCCGGCAACTGCCATTTCGCGAACTTGTCGGCCAGGAACTCGCGCAGTTCCTCCGGCTCGGCCTCGGCGCCCTCGGCGAGCACGATCGCCACCAGCGGGCGCTCGTCCCACTTCTCGTCCGGCACGCCGATCACGGCGGCCTCGGCGACCGCGGGGTGCCCGATCACGGCGTTCT
>NZ_JABLTE010000133.1 GCF_013315795.1 Nocardia barduliensis | reverse complement strand
GCCCCACCCATGGCGAGGAATCGGCGAACTCGCGGTCGCGTGGGTGCTGCTCGTCGGCGGGCTCGTCGGAATCGGCAGGCTGGTGCGCGCCGCGGGAACCGACAACCCCGTCCTGCGGTGGGATCACCGCATCGTGGCAGCGCTCGCCGAGCACCGCCACCCGATGCTCACCTCCGTGCTGAACGTGTTCGGCGAACTCGGCAACACCACCGCGGTCGTCACGGTCGCGTCGATCGTCGCCGCACTGGCGGTGGGCGTTCTGCGCAGTTGGCGACCGGTGCTGTTCCTCGGCATCGCACTGGTGGGTGAGATCACGCTGTTTCTCACCACCAGCGCGATCGTCGACCGCGACCGCCCGCAGGTGCCACACCTCGATCCGCACCTCCCGCCCACCGCCAGCTTCCCTTCCGGGCACGTCGCTGCCTCGCTGACGCTTTACGCAGGAACCGCTGTACTTCTATGGGCCACCGCCCGCCGACTGCGGTACCGGCTTATCCCCGCCGCAGCGCTCCTGATTCCCGCACTGGTGGGCGTGCAGCGACTCTATGCCGGTGCGCATTACCCCACCGACATCCTCGGCTCGGTCCTGCTGTCGTCGATATGGGTCGCCGTCGCCTGGTGGGTCGTCGAACCCGTGGAGATCTCCGGTCGGTCGACGCGGACGCAACCTCGCCGGGTCCAGCGGTGATCGTGCACCCCGCGTCCGGTGACATGTACGCATGGCCAGACGTCTCGTGCTACGCGCAGTCCGGCGGAAGACTTGTGGAAGATCTTGAAGGCCGCTATCGGTCAGCGGGGTAACAAGGTGATCCGGGCGTTGTAGGCGGGGCTGAGACCGGTGTGATAGCGACGTGGGGGTTCGACGGGGCCGGTGGCCGCACCGATGCGGCGATGCTCGAGGATGGTGCGGAAGAGGATGCGAGCTTCCGTCAGGGCGAATTGAGCACCCAGGCAGCGGTGCGCGCCTGCGCCGAAGGTCAGCCAGGTGCGGCCGTTCGGTGGCTCGTCGAGGAAGCGTTCGGGCCGGAAGACCATCGGATCCGGGTAGTGCCGTGGTGACTCGTGAATGAGAAGGATCGGGACAATGACGATAGCGCCCTTGGGGATCTGGACACCGTTGACCACGGTGTCGCGCAGTGCCCGCCGTCCGGTGAACGGTGACACCGGGCGGATCCGCATCGTTTCGGCGACCACGGCGTCCAGGTACGTGTCGAGTCGGGCAAAGTCGCCGGCGTCGACCGCCGCGTCGAGCTCGGCCATGGCTGCCGGGTGGGCGGCCAGCATGGCGGCGATCCAGCCGAGCGTGATCGCGGTGGTCTCGTAGGCGCCCAGCAGTACCCCACGCATGTTGCGGGCCAACGCGGCGTCGTCGTGCTGATCCAGTTCGGTGCCGACATACCGGGACAGCACGTCTTTCCTGCCATCGCGGTCGCCAGGTGTGGCCCGGCGGGCGGCGATTTCCTCGATGATGACGGCGTCGACCTCGGACTGGCGGCGGGTGAGCGGCGGGTAGGGCAGCGTGTAACCACCGATCAGCGGGGTCAGCAAGGTGACGGCGAGAAAACCCCGGCTTTCGATCTCCCCGAACCACCGGCTCACCGCCTGTTTCAGCCGCTCTTTGCGGGGCTCGGCAACATCGCCGAAGACGACGCCGAGCAGCACGCCGATGGCCAGGTCGTAGCCGACCTTCAGGAACTCGAATGGTTCGGCGACAGGCCAGGTCGGCAGTTCGCGCCGCACCACATCCACCATCAGATCCTCGTAGGACCGAAGTGCCTTGCTCTGGAACGGCGGCGCGAACAGCTTCCGTTCGCGGCGATGTTCGTCACCGTCGAGGAAGATCAACGTCTGTTTGCCGAACATCATGTCGTGACTGGAGAAGCGGCTCAGCACCTGCCCGACCGAGAAGTCCTCGTGGTTGGCGAACAGTTCTCGCACGTCGTCCATGTCGTAGGTGACCAGCATGGTCGGAAATCCCGGCGGCGAGACGACGAACCGTTCGCCCAAGTCCAGCAAGGGCGAATGATGCGTGCCGGGGCGCATCAGCCCACCGATTCGCGTGAGGTGGCGGTTGCGTAGCCGGGGGAGTTCACGCAGAGATATCGGGGCATGCGACATGTAGCCATCCTTGACCTGTTGCTCAGCGACTCGCAAACCTCAAATCCCCGCAGTGGCAAGAGAAGCGCCGGGCCGGTCCACCACGTACGGGGTTGACGGCCGAGTCCACGAATCAGCGACCCGAGTTGTGCGGCGGCCTGACATTCCGGACGGCTGTGTCGTCGGTAGATCGTCACACTCTCAACAGAGCAGGAGTTCGGAAGATGATCAGACTCGGCATCATCCTCGGCAGTACCCGGCCCAACCGCAAAGGCCCGCAGGTCGCACAGTGGGTTCTGGAGACGGCATCGCAGCGTGGCGACGCCGAGTTCGAACTGATCGATCTGCGCGACCACCCGCTACCGCATCTTGACGAGCCGATGGCGCCGATGTTCGGCCCGTCGGTCAACGCGCATACCCGCGCCTGGGCCGACCGGATCGCCCCGTTCGACGGCTTCGTGGTGGTGACCCCGGAATACAACGGCGGTGTTCCGGGAGTTCTGAAGAACGCCTTGGACCACCTGTGCGCGGAGTGGACCGACAAGGCGGTCGGGTTCGTCTCCTACGGCGTGAGCGGCGGCGCCCGCGCGGTGGTGCAGTTGCGGACGGTCTGCGGCACGCTGGGCATGGCCGACGTGGGCTATCAGGTCGCGATCTCGGTGCTCACCGATTTCGAGAACCACACGACCTTCACACCACGCGACCACCATGTCGCCGCCCTGAACAAAACGCTGGATCAGCTCGTCGCCTGGAGCGCCGCGCTCGCGCCGCTGCGGGCCGGCGCCGAAACCACTTCCGTCGAATTCTGAGGAGCCGATCATGACCATGGGTAACGACTTCCGGTCACGCGCCGACCGCGTCGAGGTGGATGAAATCGCGATTCGCCGGCAAATCGACAAGGTAGTCGAAGGACTGCGGGCCAAGGATCTGGAAGCACTGAGGCAGCTGTACACGGCCGACGTCGTGTCCTTCGATGTCGAGCCGCCGCTCCAGCATGCCGGGATAGCGGCGAAACTCGAGAACTGGGCGAAAGTGTTCCTGTTCTTCGAGAGCGTGAACTACGAGGTTCGCGACCTGACGTTCACCGTGGGTGACGACGTGGCATTCGGGCACGCCTTCGCTCGGCTCAGCGGCACGCTGCAGAACGGGGCGGCAACGAGCGGTATGTGGGTCCGCGTCACCTACGGCATGCGCAAGATCGACGGCACCTGGCTGATCGCGCACGACCAGGTCTCGGTGCCGCTCGACATCTCCAGCGGCAAAGGCGTGACCGACCTCGAGCCCTAACGCGTGGCGTGGGACTTCGAGACGGAGCCGGACTGCCGGGCGAAGTCGGACTGGGCGAACGCGTTCGTGTGCGAGGAGATCGAGCCCTTGGATCTGGTGTGACCCCACCAGCAGTTCGCCCCGCTGGATGGGGGCGCATGGCATGAACCCGGATCTGCCTGCTGACTGGCCACCGCTGCGCGCGGCAGCGGACTGCCGCTTGTGTCCGCAATGTCACAGCCGACTTGGCGGTGAGCTCGAGATAGGTCCAGGTGGGCCAGCTGATACGTTGCGCTGGTCCCGTTGGTCTGGTCCGCTGACCGAATGGACATTGCGCAGCCATCGGCGACCGAACATCTCCAGTTCATCCGGTTCCAGTCATCGGCACCGAATCGTCTGGGCCGCTTTCCAGGGGTGTTCGCTCTCGTCAATGGATTGTCCCGGAACGGGTGTCTCACACCGGCGCAGGAAGAGTACCGCCGCCGTATGAATGCCTGGTACAACGCCAACCTCGTCGACCCGGGCCGCGCAGACCCGTCCGTATACGATCGGACCCGCCATCCCGATGCCATGGCCTGGTTCAAATCCTCGGCGACTCATCTGATCGCACCGGTCGCCGACTACTTGGCCATCCTCGATGCGCACCGCGTCGGTTGGATACGTTTGAGGACCGATGCCCCAGGCGAAATCATCTACGACGATCCACATCAGGTCGTCGCCATACCACCCGTTTCGGAGTGAAACATCCGGAACTCGACATCGAACCATCAATTGTCCGGACCCCCGCATGTTCGCTCAGGTGTTGACCTCTCCGAGGCAGGCGTACTCCGGTAGCGCCGGTGGGTAAGTATTCGGAACCGATGTCGACGGGGAAGCCGGCATCGTGCGCGAGGCAGGCGATAGACGTCGAGCCGGGTGATGAGCGGGATTCCTGCCGCGTCTTCAGTCCGGCAGTGTTGCGAGCAGGGTCCGTGCGGCCTGCTGGGCTTGCTGTCGTCGGAGGGTGTCGTCGAGTCCCTGAAGGTGAAACGCCCAGTGCGCTTCGACGAGGCAGGCCAAGGCGTAGGCGACCTGGGTGACTTGCGCGGGTTGCGCGTGCGGGCGGGCGGTGGCGAGTTGCCGCTCGATCTCGGGGAACCATCTGTGCGTCCACAGATCGTGCAGGCGTTGCCGCACGACCTCGTCGCGGGCGGACTGGGCGACCAGGTCGGTCCAGATCACCAGATCGTCCCGGCGCTGATATGCCCCGGGTTCGAAGAGTCGATCCAGGCGAGTTTCGATCGGTTCCGTTCCGTCGACGAGGAGCATTCGTTCGCCGTACACGGCGACGGCCTCGTTGATGAACGCCTCCATCAGGCCTCGACGGTCGCCGAAGTAGTGCAGGACAAGGGTGCGCTGCAGACCGGCCGCAGCGGCCACGTTCGCGATGGTGGTTTTCGCCAAGCCGTCCCGCGCGACAACACTTGCCATGACCTGCAGGATCTCGCGCGTGCGTTGACGAGCCTTGCTCGGTCGGCCTACTTTATTGACTGACATAACAGTAAATATACTCTGGAGGGGGTTCGCATGAAGGTTCTGGCACTCGGGGGTAGCGGGGGAATGGGCGTGCACGCCTGCCGAATCGTGGCCGGCCTGGACGCGGTCACGGAGTTGGTGGTCACCGATCTGGACGAACGGCGCGCGCGACGTTTCGCGGAAACCCTGGGACCCTGCGCGGCCGGGCGTGCGCTCGACGTGGACGATGCCGGTGCGTTGGCCGCCGCGATGCGCGGCGCTGACATGGTGATGAACACGGTGGGTCCGTTCTTTCGATTCGGGGTGCCGATCCTGGCGGCCGCGATCGAAGCGGGCTGTGACTACATCGACATCTGCGACGACTGGGAACCGACAGTGCGGATGCTCGAAATGGGCGAGACGGCCGCGAAGGCCGGGGTCACCGCTCTCGTCGGAATGGGTGCGAGCCCGGGGATTTCGAACCTGCTCGCGGTAGCGGCGGCTGGTGAACTCGATACCGTCCGAGAGATCATCACGGGCTGGAACATCGAAGTCGCGGGTCCGGAGAGCGGCATGAACGATGCGCCGGGCGCCGCGATCGTTCACGGCATCGAGCAGCTCACCGGAACTATCCGGGTCACACGCGAGGGACGTGTAGTCGATGAGCCGGCACTGCGGCGGGTGCGACTGGACTATCCCGGGCTCGGCCGCAGGAATGGATGGACATTCGGGCATCCCGAAGCGCTCACCTTGCCCGCTGCTTTCCCGACCGTCACGAGCAGCGTGAACGTCGTCGTCGGCAGCCGATCGTTCATCGCGGGCCTTGCCGCGCTCCGGTTCGCCGTCGATCGCGGGCTTCTGTCGAAGCGCCGTGCCGCCCGCATCGGTGATCGCGTAGAACGGCTGTTCCCATCCGATCCCGTCCGGGCGCTCGGCCCCGGCACTCTCCCTCCGCTGTTCGCCCTCGCCGTCGGGACACACGATGGTGAACCGGCATCGGTCGGATGCGCGCTGGCCCATGCTCCCGGGCTCACGATGGGTGAGACGACCGGTATCCCACTCGGCCTCGCCCTCGGCTTGCTGACCGAGACGAAGCCGGGCGTGCACACGCCCGAGACTCTGATCGATCCCATGGAGTTCTTCGCCGCGCTCGCCCCGCACTGCCCGGAGAGCCCGAGTGCCACGGAGATGGTGGTGACCACCCGTTCCTGGGATGTCGACCCGCGACAGGCGATCGAGGAGGCGTTCACCCGTGCACGGCACGTCCTCTCGGCCGATTCGGCCACAATCGCCCCGCAGTGAAATCAGTTGACGGGCTCGCCGAACCAGCGCGAGAGGTGGTCGTTCAAGTCCTGCTGATGCTCCCCGATCCAGGCGACGTGACCGTCGGGGCGGAGCAGGACGGCCGGGACATCCAGTGCCGCAGTGGGATCCGCGATGAGGTCGACTCGGTCCGACCAGCCCTCGACGGTCAGTCGTTCGGTGCGGTCGAGTACCGAGCCGCGGCCCCGATGTAGTCGGTCGTAGAGGTGACCCTGTTTCAGGTCGATGTCGCGCAGGCGGCGGCCGAGCAGGTCGGGGCCCGCGCCGAAGTCGTAGCGGATGCCGATCGCGGTGATCTTCTCGATCAGGTATCGGTTCACCTCGTCGAAGTCCATCAGTTCGGTGAGCAGCCTGCGCACGGCCTGCGGACCCGGTTCGGTGGACGACAGCTCCACTTGGGCGCGGGTGTTGTCCAGTACGTCTTCGGCGACCGGACGGCGTTCGGTCTGGTAGGTGTCCAGCAGGGTTTCCGGCGCCCAGCCGCGGATCTGCGCGGCCAGTTTCCAGCCGAGATTGACCGCGTCCTGAACGCCCAGGTTCAAGCCCTGACCGCCGGCGGGCGGATGGATGTGCGCCGCATCGCCGGCCAGCAGCACCCGCCCCACCCGATAACGCTCGGCCAGCCGGGTGGCATCGCCGAAGCGGGACAACCAGCGCGGGGAGTGCACGCCGAAATCGGTTCCGGCGATGGCGCGCAACTGTTGTCCGAATTCCTCGAGGGTGGGCGGCTCCGCGCGGTCCTCGCTGACTCCCGCGGCGGGGACCACGACGCGATAGACCCCTTCGCCGAAGGGCATAACACTGAATACCTTATTGCTCTCGCGGATCTCGGCCACTTTGGCGGCGATCTCCTCCTGCGGCACACCCACTGCCATCTCGCCCATGAGCGTCTCGGTTCGCGAAGGCTCGCCGGGGAAGCCGACGCCGAGCAGTTTGCGCACCGTACTGCGCGCGCCGTCACAACCGACGAGGTAGCGCGAACGCAGCTGTTCCCCGTCGACCAGCTCGACGGTCACGCCCTCGTCGTCCTGCTCGAAACCGGCCACCGCGCAACCACTCCGGACTTGCGCACCCAGTTCGATCGCATGGTCTCGGAGCAGATGATCGACGACCGGCTGCGGGATGCCCAGCAGATAGGCATGCGCGGAATCCAGGCCCTCCGGCGCCGGTTTGGGGATGGCGGCGAAGATCCCGCCGACCGAACGCTGTCTCCCGCGCTCGAGAAAGCGATCCAGTAGTCCGCGCATCGCCATCAGCTCGAGGCTGCGCATATGCAGACTGACTATGCGGACGAACGACGCGGGCTCGGTTTCCTTCTCCAGAACGAGGACCCGCACATCGTGCAGCCGCAGTTCGGCGGCCAGCATCGCACCGGTCGGCCCGCACCCGGCAATGATCACATCGAACATGAACCACCCGTTCGCCCACTTCTCCACCCATCGACGTGCGTCCCCGTCGTCAGGCGCGGCGCGCGCGCCCACGCGTCTCGCTGATTCCGGATTTCCGCAGGTCCTGGCATCGGCCGCCCATTGTGCGGCACCGCCGGTTCTTGCTGCAAGCGATATATTTCCGTCAAGGCGCGGGGTCGGTACCAGATTCTCACCCCTCGACTCGACGGCATCGCGATGGGGCTCAGGGGCGTTCACGGCGTGGCCGTCGGGCTGGTGGATCCTGACCGGAACGACAGCGGTCAGCTCTGGATAGCCGAGGTGTGACGGCGGTCGAGAACGCGAGTCGCACGGGGATCGCCGCTACCTGCCGGACACGGATTTGGTCGTGAGGTAGTCGGCCAGGCCCTCGCGGCCGAATTCGCGGCCGATGCCGCTGGCCTTGACTCCTCCGAACGGCGCGACCGGATCCATGCTGTAGGCCTGGTTGATCCCCACGGTGCCGCTGCGGATCCGGCGGGCGACCGCCAGCGCCCGCTCCGGGTCCGCGGACCACACCGAGCCGGAGAGCCCGTACTCGGTGGCGTCGGCCAGGGCGACTGCCTCGTCGTCCCCGTCGTAGGCCAGCACGGTGACGACCGGGCCGAAGATCTCCTCCCTGGCGATCCGCATCCCGGGGTCGACGTCGGTGAACAGTGTGGGGCGGACGTACCAGCCGCGGTCGCAGCCCGGCGGGGTGCCGGTGCCGCCGACCACCGCCCGGGCGCCTTCCCGGAGCCCGGTCTCGAGGTAGCCGTGCACCCGGTCGCGCTGCCGGGCCGAGACCAGCGGCCCGATATCGGTCGCTTCGTCCGCCGGGTCGCCCACCCGCAGTCTCCACACCATCTCGCTCAGCGCGCTGACGTATTCGCGATAGCGGTTGCGCGGCACCAGGATCCGGGTCTGTGCCACGCACGCCTGGCCGCCGTTCATGAGCGCGGCCACCTGCGCGCCGATGGCGACCTGCTCGGGGTCGGCGTCGTCGAGCACCACGGCGGCCGACTTGCCGCCCAGCTCCAGGCTCACCCGGCGCAGCGCCTGCGCGCACGCGACCGCGACCCGGCGGCCCGCGGCGGTGGACCCGGTGAAGGACGCCTTGTCCACGCCCGGATGCGCCACCAGGTACGCGCCGAGTTCGCCGTCGCCGGGCACGATGCTGACCACGCCGGGCGGAATCGCGCTGTCCATCAGCAACTCCGCCATCAGGTAGGCGTCCAGCGGGGTTTCCGGCGACGGCTTGAGCACCACGGTGCAGCCGGCCAGCAGCGCCGGGATCAGCTTGGCCACTGTGAGGAACACGGGCATGTTCCACGGCACGATCGCCGCGACCACCCCGACCGGCTCGTGGCAGACCAGCACGTCCGCGCCGAGATAGCCGGGGCGGGTCTCCTCCCAAACGAAGTTCGCCGCCACGTCGGCCAGCGCGCGCATCATCACCCCGGGCAGCCGGACGTGCGCGGAGCGGGAGAAACGCAGCGGCGCTCCCATTTCCGCGGTGACCAGCTCGGCGAGCTCGGGCTCGCGCGCGGTGTAGCGCTCGGCGAGATCGCGCACCGCGGCGACCCGTTCGGCCACCGAACTGTGGCGCCACGGGCCGTGGTCGAAGGCATCCCGGGCGGCCGCCACCGCGGCGTCCACGTCGGCATGGGCGGGGGCGGCCAGCCGTGCGATCACCGTTTCGGTGTGCGGGGAGACGACCTCCAGGGTGCGGTCGGAACTCGGGGCACGCCACTGCCCGCCGACGAACAGCCGGTCGTAGTTGCTCATCGGCGTCAGGGCCGGTAGGCGGCGATGTCGCGGAGCAGGCGTACCACCGGCGGCGGGTCGAGTTGCAACCCCACCGGCGGCGACATCTCCCCGGAGCGCGACGCTCGCCCGAGTTCGGCCCGGACCGCCTCGAGGTCGTCGGCTTCGATCTCGTAGAGCGCGATGTAGCTGGGGTCGTCGCCGACGACGGCCAGGCGGCGCGCGGCGACCACGCCGTCCAGTTTGCACATCTCCGCGAGGTGGGTGTTCTCGTACCAGTCGTGGTACGCGGCGGCCTCGTCCGCGGACTTCGGGCGGGATTCGACGAAGAGGATTCCGGTGGGCATGGTGGTGTCTCCTTGGGTCAGAGCGCGGTCGCGGTCGGCTCGGCGGTGGTGGTGTTCTTGTGCACCACACCGCCTTTCATGACGAAGCGGACCTGCTGGGTGAGCGTGATGTCGCGGGTGGGATCGCCGGGGACGGCGATGATGTCTGCGAGCAGGCCGGGTGCGAGCCGGCCGCGGTCGGTGACGTCGAGCAGTTCGGCGCTGGTGAGGGTGGCGGCGCGCAGCGCCTGGGCCGGGGTCATGCCGCGGTCCACCAGCGCCCAGAGTTCCTTGGCGTTGTCGCCGTGCGGGACGGCGGGCGCGTCGGTGCCGCAGGCGATCCTGACCCCGGCCTCGATGGCCTTGCCCAGCATCTCGCGTGCTCGCGGGAACACCGCCTCCGCCTTCGCGCGCAGCGCCGGTGGCGCTTTGGACACGTCCAGCCCCTCGGACAGGTAGCTGGTCGGCACCAGGAAGGTGCCGTGGTCGACCATCATGGCGATGGTGTCGTCGCCGGCCAGCGAACCGTGCTCGATGCAGTCCACCCCGGCCCGGATGCAGGCGCGGATCCCGGCGTCGCCGTGCGCGTGCGCGGCCACCTTCAGTCCGGCGCGGTGGGCTTCGTCGACGATCGCGCGCAGTTCCTCGTCGGAGTACTGCTGAATGCCGGGCGCGGTGCTGTGCGACATCACCCCGCCGGAGGCGGAGATCTTGATCAGGTTCGCGCCGTACTTGATCTGGTAGCGCACCGCGTGGCGCACCTGGTCGACGCCGTTGGCGACGCCCTCCTCCACCGACAGCGGCATGATGTGCGGGGCGAGGCGCTGGAACATGGTCGGATCCAGGTGCCCGCCGGTCGGTGTGATGGCGTGCCCGGCGGACATGATCCGCGGTCCGGGGAACCAGCCCTGCTCGATGGCGCGATGCAGGTCGACGTCGAGCAGGTAGCCGCCGGTCTTGACCATCAGTCCGAGATTGCGCACCGTGGTGAACCCGGCCAGCAGCGTGGTGCGGGCGTTCACCGTGGCGCGCAGCGTGCGGTAGACCGGATCGTCCTGCACACCGTGCATCGGCAGCGGTAGCCCGGTCGGGGTTTCCGGGCCGCCGATGAGCAGGTTGATCTCCATGTCCATCAGCCCGGGCAGGAGGGTGACGTCACCGAGGTCGTGCATCGCGGCGTCGCCCGGCACCTTCTCCGGATCGATCGACTCGATGTACTCGCCCCGCACCACGATCACCGCGGGGGAGTGCACCTCGCCGGTCGCGACGTCCACCCAGCGCGCCGCCCGCAGCACCACCGGTCCGCTCATGGGCGCGGCTCTATCACGCAGTCCAGCATTGCCGCACCGGAATCCGGCACTCGGGGCTGGCTCCACACCTCCACCGGGAACGACACCATGATCATCGAGAACAGCAGCCACATCAGGCGGGTGGCGTCCTCGGGCAGTTCGTCCAAGCCGTACCCGTCCAGGTGCGCCAAGGCAGCCTCCGCGCGCGGGGCGATCGCGTCGTAGAAAGCCTGCATGTCGGTCATGGTGCTGGCCAACCGGCGGGCGTAGCGCTCGGGTTCGGTCTCCAGGCACCAAGTTTCGGCGAAGGGCTCCAGGTCGGCGAACTCGGCGGGCAGCAGCGCGCTCATCGGACCGTCGCCTCCTCGGAGTAGGACCGCACCCAGTCGTTGGCCACCTTGTGCAGGTGCCGCAGCAGAATCTCCTGGTCGTTGAGCGGAAACCGGGAGACGGCCCGCGATTCCAGGCTGATCTGGGTGGCCTCGAGGGTGTTGCTGTCCTGCAGCGCGTACTCCTTGAAGGTGACCGCGGCCATCTCGCGCGCCACCCGCTCGCGCGGGGTCCGGGCCGGAACGAAATACAGGTTGCCCTCGAAGATGTGCCGATTGTGCGTAGTCGGCCAGTAGTGGTAGGTCAGATACCATCCGCCGGACCAGATCAGGATGACGAAGTTGGGGAACAGCTGGAACGAATCCAGGCCCCACGGATCGCATTTCGCCGGGTTCAGCCCCCGGGGCATCTCACCCAGATCGGGGGTGTCCCACGGGCCGAACAGCCCGCTGCGGGTGATGTCCTCCATCGGTTTGCGCATCGTCGGGTCCAGCTCCCAAGTGACCACCCCCGAGGTGCTGACCAGGCGGTGCGGTCCGTCCAGCTGATAATGCGGCGCCTCGAAGCCGGCCTGCTGGGCGGCGGTGGCGTAGTTGTCCGGTGACTGGTTCGCGTGCAGCACCGGCGCGTGGTAGAACTCCTGGAACGCGTCCATGTAGAGCTTCCAGTTCGCTCCGACCTCGGCCCGATAGCTGTAGCGGTCGGTCATCCGCTCGAAGGGGTAGCCCTCGAGGTCGGTGACCATGGGGCCGAGGAATTCGCGCAGCGTCTGGCTCGGGGTGGCGGCGAGATTGACGAAGATGAACCCGGCCCAGAGCTCGCAGTGCACCGGCACCAGGCCGAGGGCGCTCTTGTCCAGGTCGAAGAACTCGGCTTCCTGCTGGACGAAGTTCAGCGCGCCGTCCAGGCCGTAGCGCCAGCCGTGGTACTTGCAGGTGAACTGGCGGCAGGTGCCGGAAACTTCCTGGCGCGGGAATTCGTTCCACACCAGTTTGTTGCCGCGGTGGCGGCAGACGTTGTGGAAAGCGCGCACCTGCTTGTCCCGGTCGCGCACCACCAGCACCGACGTTTTCGCGGCGTCGATCTCCTTGGTGAAGTAGCTGCCGACCTTGGGCAACTGTTCCACCCGGCCCACGTTGAGCCAGGCGCGTTCGAAGATCGCCTTGCGTTCGAGCTCGTAGAACTCCGGGGAGATCGAGTCCTCGTAGGACATGGGAGCGGTCCCCAGCTCCGGGTAGTGCTCGGTCCAGCTGCCCTCGGGGGGTTTGGGCCAACGTGGCATGTCGTTCTCCTCACTGGATGGGTTCGTCGCCGAGGACGGTGGTGCGCAGCATCTCCCGCGGCGAATCCGGCTCGTAGGGGGCTGCGCGGTGGATGACGCCGCGGTTGTCCCAGATCACGGTGTCGCCGACGGACCATTCGTGCCGGTACACCCGCTCCGGGGCGGTGGTGCGGGCGAGCAGATCGTCGAGCAGCGCGCGGCCCTGCTGGGCGTCCATGCCGACCACCTCGCCTGCCGATGCGCCGAGCACCAGCGAGCGGCGCCCGGAGCGGTGCGTCCAGACGATCGGGTGCTCCCGGACCGGCCTGCGCCGCCAGGCCGCGAGCTGCTCCGGTGTGGGGTCCGGGGTGATGCGGCGCTGCGAGGCCTCCAGCGAGTGCACCACCCGCAGCCCGGCCAGGTACTGCTGCTCGTCGGCGCTCAGATCATCGAAAGCCGAATAGGTGCTGGCGAATTCGGTCTCGCCGCCGGTCTCGGCGACCGCCTTGGCGGACAGCATGGTGGCCATCTGCGGGTAGGCGTCGTCCTCGGGGGTGCAGCCGTCGATGTGCCAGTCGAAGGTCGCGCGCAGGTAGCCCGCCGAAGAGTTCTTCGCGGTGTCGAGGCTGACCCGGTAGATACCCTCCACCGGATGGTGCCCGGGCGAGGTGTCGATCGGCCCGAGCGTGCGGCAGAACTCGACCTGCGCCTCCGGGTCCAGGTGCAGGCCGCGGAAGACCAGCACGCCGTTGTCCTCCAACGCCTGCCGGATCGCGTCGGGCACCGCCGGGTCGAGCAGGCGGTCCGCGGTGAGGCCGACGATCTCGGCGCCGACGTCGTGCCCCAGTTTCTGCACGGTGAGTGTCGTCATGATCTGTTCCTTCGGGTCAGGGGGTGGGTTCGCCGACCCGGTCGAGCCAGGCGTCGGCGCTGTCCACCGGTGCGGGCTGCTGAAAGATCTCCACCGCCATCGCCACCTGGACCAGCGAGTAGACGAGGTGCAGCAGGTTGACCGCGTCGTCGGGCAGTTCCGCGAGCGGGAATTTGTCGCAGTAGACGATGGCGTCGTCGAGGCGGGGGAAGAACGCGTCGTAGAACTCGTTCAGCTCGGCCATGGTGCTGGCCTGGCGCTTGGCCCAGCGCTCGGTTTCGGTGGGCAGGCACCAGATCGGCGCGAAGCGCTCGAACTCGGCGAAGGCCGCGGGCAGCAGCGGGGTGCTCATCGACCGGCTCCCGTCCGGGCGCCGTGGTGGTCCTGGACCCAGTCGCCGACCACCTTGTGGAAGTGGCGCACCAGGATCTCCTGGTCGTTGACCGGGTAGTCGGTGATGCCCGCGGTGCGATAGGCCTGCTCCAGCGCGGTCTGGGTGCCGGTCAGCATGCCGGCGTCCTGTAGCGCGAACTCCTTGAACACCACCGAGGCCACCTCGTGCTCGACCCGCTTGCGCACGGTGTCGGCCGGCTGGAAGCACAGCGTGCCCTCGAAGGTGTGCGTGTTGTAGGAGGTGGGCCAGTAGCGGTAGATCAGGTACCAGCCGCGGTAGAACAGAATCTCGATGTTCGGGAAGATCTGGAAGTTGTCGATGCCCCACGGCTCGACCCGGCCCGGGTTGATTCCGGGCGGCAGTTCGCCGATGTCCGGCGACTCCCACGGCCCGACCAGGCCGCTGCGGGTCACCCGCTCGATCGGGTACATGTACTCCGCGGGCAGCGTCCAGCGGCGGGCGCCACCGGTGCTGACCATCCGGTGCGGGCCGTCGATCTGGAAGTGTGCGCAAGTGAACGAGGCGTCCGGCTTGCGAACCTGGCCCGGCACCTGCTGCGAGTGCAGGCCCGGCACGTGGTAATACTCCTGGAACGCGTCCGCGAAGAGCTTCCAGTTGCTCTGGTTCTCGGCCCGGAACTCGTACCACTCGGTCATCCGGTCGAAGGGGTAGTCCTCCAGCGCGAGCACCATGGGACCGAGGAATTCGCGCAGCGTCTGCGGGGGCTCTGCGGCCAGATTGACGAAGACGAATCCCGCCCACACCTCGCAGTGCACCGGCACCAGACCCAGCCTGCCCTTGTCCAGGTCGAAGAACTCGGCTTCCTGCTGGACGAAGTTCAGCGCGCCGTCCAGGCCATAGCGCCAGCCGTGGTACTTGCAGGTGAATTGGCGGCAGGTGCCGGAGACTTCCTGGCGCGGGAATTCGTTCCACACCAGCTTGTTCCCGCGATGGCGGCAGACGTTGTGGAAGGCGCGCACCTGCTTGTCTCGGTCGCGCACCACCAGCACCGAGGTGCGGGCGATCGCGATCTCCTTGGTGAAGTAGCTGCCGACCTTCGAAAGCTGTTCGACCCGGCCGACATTGAGCCAGGCGCGTTCGAAGATGGCGGTGCGTTCGAGCTCGTAGAACTCCGGGGAGATCGAGTCCTCGAAGGACATCGGTCCCTTCCCCAGGTCCGGATAGTGCTCGGTCCAGCTACCGGCGCTGGGTTTGGGCCAGTCGGTCATCGGAATACTCCACTTCTGCGGTACGGGACGGTCAGATGACGGTGCCGCCGTTGACGCCGATCACCTGGCCGGTGACGTAGCGGGCGTCCTCGGAGCACAGGAACGCGGCGGCCGCGGCGATGTCCTCGCCCGAGCCGAGGAAACCGACCGGGATCGCGTTCGCCATGGTGGCGCTGTCCGGCAGGTGCCCGGCCGCCTGCGCGGAGCGCGACATCGGGGTGTCGATCCCCGAGGGCGGGATGGTGTTGACCGTGATGCCGCGCGCGGCGTACTCGCGGGCCAGGCCTTTGGTCATGGCGATCACCGCGCCCTTGGCGGCGGTGTAGTGCACCATGCCCGGCGAGCCGCGCTGCGCGCTGGAGGATGAGATGGTGACGATGCGGCCCCAGTTGCGCGCCAGCATGTCCGGCAGGACCGCCTGCACGCAGTGGAACGTCCCGGTGAGGTTGACCTCCAGCACCCGGCTCCAGGCCTCCGGGGTGATCTCGGTGAACGGCGCGAACGCGACCAGGCCCGCACTGGTGACCAACACGTCCACCGGGCCGTAGGCGGCCCTGGTCTGTTCCAGCGCGGCGTCCACGGCGGCGCGGTGGGTGACGTCCACGGCGAAACCCGTTGCGGCGTCGCCTTTGTCGCGGATCTCGGCGGCGGCGCGCTCGGCGCCGGCGCCGTCCAGATCCAGGATGGCCACCCGGTCGCCACGGGCGGCCAGTCGCCGGGCGATGGCCAGGCCCATGCCGGAGGCGCCGCCGGTGACCACCGCGGTGTGCGGAGTGGTGCGGGAGAGGGACATCGGATGCGCTCCTAGTCGTCGTAGTCGACCCGCAGCAGCGGGGTGGTCGGCACGGCCTGGCAGGTGAGCACCCAGCCCTCGGCCACCTCGTCCTCGGTGAGCGCCTCGTTGTTGCGCATCACCGCGCTGCCCTCCACGACCCTCGCGATACACGTCGCGCAGTTGCCCGTTTCGCAGGAGGAGGGCGGATGCAGCCCGAGCGCGCGAGCCACCTGCAGCACGGTGCTGCCGTCGCGGTGCTCGCCGGTGGCGGTCCGCCGTCCACAGCGGACGGTGACTCGGGTGGGAACGTCGGGAGCCACCGCGTCCTCCGATCGAGGGTGCCGGGAACCAAGTTTGATCGGTCGGTTAAATTAAGCGACCGGTTAAAGTTATAAGTCCGGCCGGAGCGCGCTGTCAAGGCTCGATCCGCCGGACCTATGATCGAAATGTGCCGCGAGCTGCGAGGATCGGGAAAGAGGCGTCGATGAGGACCGAACGGGCGACCAGGGCCGACGGCGCGGCCACCCGGATCGCGCTGCTGGACGCGGCCGAGCAGATCATGCTCGACGAGGGCTACGCCGCGGTGAGCTCCCGGCGCCTGGCCGCGCGCGCCGGGGTGAATCCCGGCCTGGTGTACTACTACTACGACACCATGGACAACCTGTTCGTGGAGTTGTTCCGGCGCGGCGCCGAACGCAGCTTCCAGCGCCAGCTCGAGGTGTTCGAGGACGCGCAGCCGCTGTGGGGGCTGTGGGAGGCCATCCACGAGCAGTCGCAGACCGCGCTCACCATGGAGTTCATCTCGATGGCCGTGCACCGCAAGACGATCCGGGCCGAGATCGCGCAGTCCTCCCGACGCTTCCGGGAAATGCAGCTCGAGGCTGTCGCCCGGATCCTGGCCGACTACCCGGACGTGCCACCGATGTGGACGCCGACCACCGTGGTCATGTTGATGTCCAGCGTCTCCCGGCTGCTGCGGATGGAAGAGTTCTTCGACATCGACACCGGCCACGCCGAAACCGTCGCCGTCATCGAGAATTTCCTGCTCACCGTCGAAGGTGAGCGCGCGGTACGCCGGCGTCCGCGCGGCCGGGGCTCTTCCGGCGCGCGGCCCGCGCCGATAACCTGAGCAGGTGCCCAGCGACCCCCGGCTGCCCCCGCTGCCGCTCGAGCAATGGGACGACGATGCCCGCGAGCTATTGCGCGGGCGGGTCGGCATGGCCGACCGCTACCTCTCCGGCGCACCGGATGCCCCACCATTGCCGAACATCCTCGGCGTGCTCGGCCACCACCCCGATCTGGCCGCCGCCTGGCTCGCCTACAACGGGTTGCTGCTCGAGCGTGGCACCGTGGAACCACGCGCCAGGGAGCTGGTGATCCTGCGCGTGGCATGGCGCACCGGCTCGCGCTACGAGTGGGAGCAGCACGTGCGAATAGCGTTGCGGGCGGGCATGTCGCCCGAACAGATCGGCGCCGTCCGGATCGGGCCGGACGCGCCGATATGGTCCCCGCCGGATGCCCTGCTGGTGCGCGCCGCCGACGAACTGCTCGACGCTCACCGCGTCACCGACGACACCTGGCGCGCGCTCGCCGCGCACCGGGACGCCAAGGAGTTGCTGGAGCTGCTGTTCGTCGTCGGCTCCTATCTGTGTCTGGCGTTGGTTTTCAACAGCGTCGAGCTGGCACCCGATCCGAACGCGGAACCGCTGCCCGCCGGACTGGCATTCGACAGCACCGATCTCGCGCCCCTCGACCGCGCGGACGGCGAAGCATCACCACGGTGAGGCTGGACCGGGTCTGCGGTATCGGCCTGGGCGGCAGCGCTGTCGACGGATCGAGGTGGCAGGTATCCGGCTCGCGATGGCTGTCAT
>NZ_JABLTE010000132.1 GCF_013315795.1 Nocardia barduliensis | reverse complement strand
CCTTGTCGAGCGCTGCCCGCACGATCTGCGTGGTCAGATCGTCGGGCCGCAGGTTGACCAGCGAACCCTTGCGGGCCCGGCCGATCGGGGAGCGTGCGGTCGAAACGATGACGGCCTCAGGCATGAGGACTCCTTGGGTCGGACGGTTCTGACGAACCCTTTGTCGAGGTTACTCACGGGTTCGTACCGAATCTACGTCCCGCCGTGGAGTACCGGAAGCGGGTGTCTCGCCCAGTGCCCCGAGCAGTACCGGCAGCAATTGCGCAGCGGCCAGTTCGTAGCCCACCGCCGACGGGTGGAAGCCGTCGGCGGCGAAAAGCAGTTCGGGCGCGGCGCGGAATTCGGGGGCGAGCAGGTAGCCCATCCGCACCGGATGCCCGCCCGCGACCGTCGTCGCCACGTGCTGCGCCCTGGCCAGCCGCGCGCTCCAGTTGTGCACCACGGTGCGCAGCGGCTGCGGGATGGCCGTGACAGTGCCCAGATTGGGGCAGGTGCCGACCACCACCACCGCGTCGGCGCGGCGCAACCGGGCGACCGCGGCGGCGAGCCTGCGCGCGGAGGCGCGGATCGAATGCTTCTTGGTGACGTCGTTGGCGCCGATGAGGATGACCGCGGCGTCCGGCGGCGGACCCGCGACGAACATCGCGTCCACCTGACCGGCCAAGCCTTTGGACGTGGCGCCGGAGATCGCTTTGGTGCTCAGCCGGATCCGCTGCCCGGTCGCTTCGGCGAGGCCGCGGGCCAGGCGGACGCCCGGCACCTCGTCGGGCACCAGGCAGCCGACGCCCGCCGCGGTGGAGTCGCCGAAGATCATCAGGTGCAGGTCGGCGTGCTTCCCGGTGCGCCACGGCTCGGGCGAGACACACCCGGGAGCGTAGATGCCGTCGGCTTCCGGCGGCTTGGAGGTGTCCCGGCCGATCACCCCGCGCGCGACGCCCGCCTGTGCCACGAGCAGGCGATAGGCCGCCCACCATGCGGTGCCGGCGCCCGAACCGGCCAGCACGGCCGCTGCGCCGGTCATCGTCGCCGTTCGCCAGCCGAAACGAGGTGCGCTCACGTCAGAAATTTTACGAAATCCGACCGAAACGGCCAGTGACCGGCAAAGGACCCACGGCCCTGCCCGCTGTGCGCGGGTAGCGGACCAGCCGACGTCAGGCCGGGACCACGAAGGTGCCGCGGGCGGGCACGCTCGCCGCGTCGGTGGAGATGGTGACCTCGACGAGGCCGGGCCCGGTGTCCTGGAACAGCGCGTACTGGATGCTGCCGTAGATGCCGGTGACCACGACGTTGTCGTAGCTGCCGGTCGCGCCGGTGGTGACGTTGCGCCAGGCCACCGTGGTGCGGACCTCGCACAGCGGCGCCAGCGGGTAGGCGCCGGGCCCGATGCCGCTCACGGGGAGCGCGCGAACGTTGAGAATGGCGCGACCGGGCCATTCCGGGCTCGTGTCGGCCCAGGTGCGGATGCTGGTCCAGCACAGACCACCGCGCGCCAGCGTGGGCACCTGCGGAAACTCCACCGTCGCCGCTTCCGCTCGCGCGCCTGGTCCGGCCACTAGAGCCAGCGCCGTTGCGGCCAGAAACGTTGCGGCGCGGGCGATCTTCGGCTGCCTCATGGCAGCGATCCTAAGGCCGCCCGCGCCGGTTCGCCGGTAGTCCGGGCCCGCTGCGCGCGGCGTGCGCGAACTCACAGTTAGTGCGTCTGCAACGATGGGTCCATGCGCATCGCGGATCATGTCGTGGATCTCATCGGCAACACGCCGCTGGTCCGGTTGAACTCGGTCGTGGGACCGAACGCGGGGCTGGTCGCGGCCAAGATCGAATACCTGAACCCCGGCGGCAGCTCCAAGGACCGGATCGCGGTGAAGATGATCGACGCCGCCGAGCAGTCCGGGAAGCTGCGGCCCGGCGGCACCATCGTCGAGCCCACCTCCGGCAACACCGGCGTCGGCCTGGCCCTGGTGGCGCAGCAGCGCGGCTACCAGTGCGTGTTCGTCTGCCCCGATAAGGTCAGCGAGGACAAGCGCAACGTGCTGCGCGCCTACGGCGCCGAGGTGGTGGTCTGCCCGACCGCCGTCCCGCCGGACCACCCGGACAGCTACTACAGCGTCTCCGACCGGCTGGTCCGCGAGATCGACGGCGCGTGGAAGCCCGACCAGTACTCCAACCCCGGCGGCCCGGACAGCCACTACGAGACCACCGGCCCGGAGATCTGGCGCGACACCGACGGCAAGGTCACCCACTTCGTTGCGGGCGTCGGCACCGGCGGCACCATCACCGGCACCGGCCGCTACCTCAAGGAGGTCTCCGGCGGGAAGGTCCGGATCATCGGCGCCGACCCGGAGGGTTCGGTGTACTCCGGCGGCACCGGGCGGCCGTACCTGGTCGAGGGCGTCGGCGAGGACTTCTGGCCCTCCGCCTACGACCCCGCCGTGCCGGACGAGATCATCGCGGTCTCCGACGCGGATTCCTTCGACATGACCCGCAGGCTGGCCCGGGAGGAGGGCCTGCTGGTGGGCGGTTCCTGCGGCATGGCGGTCGTCGCGGCCGTCGAGGTGGCGCGGCGCGATCCGGACGCGGTGGTCGTGGTGCTGCTGCCCGACGGCGGCCGCGGGTACCTGTCGAAGATCTTCAACGACGAGTGGATGAGCTCCTACGGCTTCCTGCGCGAACGGCTGGACGGCACGGCCGAACCGCTGGTCGGCGACGTGCTGCGCGGCAAGTCCGGCGCGTTGCCCGACCTGGTGCACACCCACCCGTCGGAGACGCTGCGCGACGCGATCGAGATCCTGCGCGAGTACGGCGTGTCCCAGATGCCCGTGGTCGGCGCCGAGCCGCCGGTCATGGCGGGCGAGGTCGCGGGCAGCGTCTCCGAACGCGATCTGCTGTCGGCGGTCTTCGAGGGACGCGCCCACCTGACCGATTCGGTGGCCCAGCACATGAGCCCCTCGTTCCCGCTGATCGGTTCGGGCGAGCCCATCTCCGCCGCCACGAAGGCCCTCTCGGACACCGACGCGCTCATGGTCGTCGAGGACGGCAAGCCCGTCGGTGTGATCACCCGCCACGATCTGCTCGGCTTCCTCAGCACGGGCACCCTCGGGAAGTAGGCACGGCGGCGCGCTAGGCGGGTCTCCTGCCGCGCACCGTCGCGCGTACGCCGCCGGTGATCAGATCGGTCCATTCGTCGGCCAGCAGGGCCAGCCGGTACCAGGCGGCGTGCACCCGGGCGTCGGACACCTTCTCCGCGGTGTGCAGCAGGTGGCTGGCGTGGACGTGGGCGGCGGCCATGCGGTCGACCGTGGCGCCGAGCGATTCGGCGCGCAGGTGATCGGTCGAACGCCTGCTCGGCATTTGGCCGACCACCCACGCGTCGATGGTCGCCACCAGTTCGGCTCGGCGGCAATCTATTCCGGCGGCGGCCAGCGGATCGCAGTGGCGCTGCCGGTGCAGCGCGGCCAGTGTCCTGGCCCAGGCGACCAGCGGGTGGTCTTCGTCCGAATCGCTCGGGTGGCCGCCGAAAGCGGCGACCAGTTCGCGCTGATCCGGCAGCGGGCGGGTGACGCCGTGCGAGCGCCGCGGCAGATGGTCACGCACGAACATGGCCGGCTCCCAGTGCATTCGGAACCGACCGGAGTGCGCTGCGGTCGATCGAGAACGTGTGCATCGTGCACCTCCGATGGAATGGTGGTGGAGGCATCGCCCCAATGCCCGTGTCCTCCTCTATCATCCGCGCTCGCCCTGGCCTGAGGGTGACACCCACGTGGCACCTGAATGACAAGAGGTAACAATCCTCTACCGCTTCCCGCCCCGATCCTGTGAGATCCGCCGCGCGCATCGCCTGGCACATCGTCGCTCGGTCACGCGGTGTGCCAGAACCTATTCGGGGTGTGCGGGCGATCAGCCGGGAAGAAGCTGATGGGACATGGCGAAGACGGCCGCGCCCGCGCGGGTGCGCTGGCCGGTCTTGTCGCGCAGTTCGGTGAGGTGGTGGGTTACGGTGCGTTCGGGTAGAAGCAGCTCGGCGGCGATCTCACGGCCACTGCGGCCACGGGCGGTCAGGCGCAGGACGTCGACCTCGACGTCGGAGAGGCCGTGGCCGGTGCGGCAGGCGCGGTCCTCGGCGGCCGCGATCACGGCGGCGCAGGCGTCACCGTCGAGACGGCCCGCGGTGACTTCGGCGCCCAGGCGGGCCGCGGCTTCCGCGGGGCGGGCGGCGGGACGATAGGGCCGCGCTTCGGTGCAGGCCGCGAAGACGTCCGCGGCCGCGAGCAGCCGGGAGCCGGGTGAAGCGTCCTGCTTGCCCCGGGGATAGCCGCTGCCGTCGAGCCGCTCGTGGTGGCCTGCCGCGAGTTCGGCCAGATCGGCCAGCCCGGGGCAGCGGCGCAGGATGCGTTCGGTCCAATAGCTGTGCAGCCGGACGCGGCGCCAGTCCGCGGGGCCGAGCGGCCCACCGCGATCCCAGACCGCGCTGGATACCGCCGCACGGCCGAGGTCGTGCAGCAGGGCGGCGGCGCGCAGTGCCGCCCGCTCGTCGGCGGGCACGCCCATCCGGGGCGCCGCGGCCGCGGCGAGCCCGGCGACGTGCGCCGAATGTCCGAGCAGGTAGCGGCCTTTCAGGTCGACGATCATGGCCAGCGCAAGGCCGGGGCGGTCGAGTTCGTCGGCGGGAAGCGAGGCAGGCGCGCCCGGTTCCGCGGCCAGGACGGCGGCGAGCAGGTCGGGCGCCTCGAGCACCGCTCGGATGAGGGCGGCGTCACAGACGGCGACCAGGTCGGGATCGAGGTGCCCGCCTGCTCGTCGCCGCAACTCGGCCAAGACGAGGTCCAGCCGCCGCGCGACGGCGACCAGGGCGGGACCGGTCCGGTCCGGTTCGGCGGCCGGGTCCGCCGGATACCCGTTGCCGCCGGCCGGGGCGAACCCGTTCCCGGTCGCGGGACCCGCGTCGAGCGCGAGCACCGCCTGCTCGGCCACGTGCAGAATCCGGCCTGGGAGTGAAATCTCTTCCGCACGTAGTCGATTCGGGGCACCCAGGCCGTCCCAGCGTTCCTCCACCTCGGTCAGCGCGCGAACCGCGGCGTCCGCGAGGCCAAGGCGCGACCCGAACGTCCGGACCATCTCGCACGACGAGCGCAGGGCTTGCGGGGCGTCCGCGGGCAGCTGCGCCACGAACCGATTGCGCAGTGCCGATTGGGCCGCGGGTGACCAACTGCCGAACCGGCGCAGTTGCTCGGTGAAGACGCCGGGATCGCCCGGATCGAGCACGTGGCACGCGCGCTGGAAGGCGATGTCGTCGGCGTAGGACTCGGCGTTCTCCGAGGCTCGGCTGGTACACCCGATCGCGCCGAGCAGGGCCGCCTGGAAGACCGCGCGGCGCTCGGCGTCCGGCAGTCCGATCCGCTCGGCCAGGCCGGTGGCGAGCAGGCAGGTGGCCAGCCCCTTCTCGAACGGCATCCCGGTGGCGAGATCGGTGGTGAGCGACAGCGCCGCGAGCACTTCGGTGACGCGGATCGACGACATACACCGACAGTAATGTCCGCGCGCGGGTCGTGCAGTCCCAATTCTGTTCTCGGGGACCGCAATCCGAGCCCTGTGCGGCATGCGGGGAGTTAGCCCGCGTGCGACCGGCAGGAGATTTCGGGTGCGGCGCCCAGCGGAGCGAATCCGAGGTTACTTCCGGCTTCGAGTCAATATGGCAAATTGCTCGCTAATACGGGCTGCGCGGGCGGCGTGGGAGGTATAACCAGGCGGGACGCCATCGTGGCAAACACTCGTACCGCCGACAGATAGCGAAGGGAAGGCAATGCGCACCTCCGGTCTGGCTATCGATTATCACCAGGGGCTGTCCGACGCGTGGAGTTCCGTGGCGACGTTCGTGCCCGAGCTGGCCGGGTTCCTCGTCATCCTGTTCATCGGCTGGCTGGTCGCGAAAGCGGCCGCCGCGATCATCGGCAAGGTGCTGCGGCGGATCGGCTTCGACCGTCTCGAGCGCGGCGGCATCCGGCAGCTGCTGGCGCGCACTCGATACGACGCGGGTGAAGTGCTGGCGAGGTTGGCGTACTACGCGATCCTGTTGATCGCGCTGCAACTCGGCTTCGGGATGTTCGGCCCCAACCCGGTGAGCGACACGATCACCGGCGTGGTCGCCTGGCTGCCCAGGGCGGGCGTCGCGATCGTCATCGTGGTGGTCGCGGGCGCGGTGGCCCACGCGGCGCGCGACATGGTGGGCAGCCTGCTCGGCGGGCTGTCCTACGGCGCGACGGTGGGCCGGTTCGCGGCGGTGTTCGTCTGGGGCATCGGCATCGTGGCCGCGCTCGACCAGATCGGCGTGGCCACCGTGGTGACGCTGCCGATCCTCGTCGCCGTGCTGGCCACCGTCGGCGGCATCCTGGTGGTCGGCGTCGGCGGCGGCATGATCCGGCCGATGCAGCAGCGCTGGGAGAACTGGTTCACCGGTCTGGAGGAGCAGCTGCCCGCGGTCCGGGGACACGCGGCGGCCTACCAGCGCGGCCGCGCGGACGCCGCGCGGGAGCGACTGTGGATGGATCAGCAAGCGGCGCGGGGGCAGCAGTGGGAAGACCGGCCCGGTCCGGACGAGGATTGGCGGTGGGACCGGCCGGTCGGCGGCGACGAGAGCGGGTCGTGGCACAGTGGTCCGGCCCAGCCAGTGGGAACCGCGGGGTGTGCGGTTCCAGGGGCGGCACCGGGGAGGCGGAGGGAAGTCGGTCCATCCGGGGTCGGGCGATTACTCCGACTACTTCGATGAGGACGATCTCCGCTAACGCCTCGCAAGGATTGCGACGGTGCCATTTCTGCGGGCAGGGCAATTGTTCAGTCTCCGCTGACATTGATTTCTATCGCCCACGGTTGGTGCTGCGGTCGGCTGCCTGCGAATCATGCGGGGGAACGGTTTTCAGCGGAAGGCGTTCGCATCCGTCAGGGCCCGGCCGAGCACCAGCTGGTGCACCTCGGCGGTGCCTTCGTAGGTGAGCACCGACTCCAAATTGTTCGCATGACGAAGCACCGGGTAGTCGAGCGTGATGCCGTTGGCCCCGAGAATGGTGCGGCATTCGCGGGCGATGGCGATGGCCTCGCGCGTGCTGTTCAGCTTGCCCGCGCTCACCTGTTCCGGGGTGACCTCGCCGCGGTCCTTCAGCCGCGCGATGTGCAGCGCGAGCAGCTGGCCTTTGCCGAACTCCAGCGCCATATCGGCCAGTTTGGCCTGGGTGAGCTGGTAGGCGGCCAGCGGCTTGTCGAACACCTCGCGGGTCCTGGCGTACTCGATGGTGGTCGCCAGGCACTCGCGGGCCGCGCCCAGCGCGCCGAAGACGATGCCGAAGCGCGCCTCGCTCAGGCAGGCCAGCGGCGCGGCCAGTCCGCGCGACCCGGGCAGCACCGCGTCGGCGGGCAGGCGGACGTCGTCGAAATCCAGCTCCGCGGTGACCGACGCGCGCAGCGACAGTTTGCGGCGCATTTCCCGCGCCGTGAACCCGGGCGTGCCCGTGGGCACCAGGAACCCGCGGATCACCTGCTTGCCCTCGTCCTCGGTCTGCGCCCAGACCACCGCGACATCGCTCACCGAACCGTTGGTGATCCACATCTTGGCGCCGTTGAGCACCCAATCGGCGCCGTCGCGCTTGGCGCGGGTGCGCATGCCGCCCGGGTTCGAGCCGAAGTCGGGCTCGGTCAGCCCGAAGCAGCCGAGCGCCCGGCCCGCGGCCAGCTCCGGCAACCACTGCCGCTTCTGTTCCTCCGAGCCGTATTTGTGGATCGCGGTCATCGCCAGCGAACCCTGGACCGAGACCATGCTGCGCACGCCGGAGTCGACCGCCTCCAGCTCCTGGCAGGCCAGGCCGTAGGTGGTCGCCGACATGCCCGCGCAGCCGTATCCCTCCAGATGCATGCCGAGCAGGCCGAGCTCGCCGAGTTCCGGGGCGATCTCGCGGGCCGGGAAGGTGCCCGCCTCGAACCACTCCGCGATGTGCGGACGCAGCCGCTGGGCCGCGAAGCTCGCGACGGTGTCGCGGATCTCGCGCTCGTCCTCGGACAGCAGCGCGTCGGTGGCGAAGAGTTCTTCCACGGTGACCATGGACTCAGCGTAAACGGGGACGGATGCGAGGAGACCGAACTCACGTCGGCCGTCTTGGTCGCAAGATTTCCGGCACAGACGGAATGCGCGCGTAAATTCGATCGCATCGAAGGGCGAAAGGGCGCCGTGCCGACGCCGTTGCGGAGGTTTGCCCGATTTGCCCGCGCTCACGGTCGCGATATGCAAGACCGGGAAGTTGCCTGGGAATCGCCGCGATTAGGCTGGCCCTCATGAGCGAGCTGGGATTCTCCACACGGGCCGTGCACGCCGGGTACGAACCCGATCCGCAGACCGGCGCGGTGAATGTGCCCATCTACGCGAGTTCGACGTTCGCCCAGGACGGCGTGGGCGGGTTGCGCGGCGGATTCGAATACGCCCGCACCGGCAACCCGACGCGGTCGGTGCTGGAGGCGAACCTCGCCGCGCTGGAATCGGGCCGCTACGGCCGGGCGTTCGCG
Organism: Nocardia barduliensis; assembly: GCF_013315795.1. Classification (GTDB taxonomy): domain Bacteria; phylum Actinomycetota; class Actinomycetes; order Mycobacteriales; family Mycobacteriaceae; genus Nocardia; species Nocardia barduliensis. Next base: position 9,181 of record NZ_JABLTE010000132.1, on the reverse strand, counting down.
TCCGGCATGGCCGCGACCGACTGTGCGCTGCGCGCCACGCTGCGTCCGGGTGATCACATCGTGATCCCCGACGACGCCTACGGCGGCACCTTCCGGCTGATCGACAAGGTGTTCAGTCAGTGGGGTATCGAGCATTCCCCCGCGCACGTGTTCAACGTGGACGAGATGCGCGCCGCGATCCGGCCGAACACCAAGCTGGTGTGGATCGAGACCCCGACCAACCCGCTGCTGAGCATCGGCGACATCCCCGCGCTGGCCGAGGTCGCGCACGCCGCGGGCGCGAAATTGGTGGTGGACAACACCTTCGCGACCCCGTATCTGCAGCAGCCCCTCCTGCTGGGCGCCGACATCGTGGTGCACTCGACCACCAAGTACCTGGGCGGACACTCCGACGTCATCGGCGGCGCGCTGATCACCGACGATCCGGAACTCGACGCGGCGTTCGCGTTCCTGCAGAACGGCGCGGGCGCGGTGCCCGGCCCGTTCGACGCCTTCCTCACGCTGCGCGGCATCAAGACTCTCGCGTTGCGGATGGACCGGCACTGCGACAACGCCGAGACGCTGGCCGAGTTCCTGTCCGGGCACCCGGCGATCTCGCAGGTGATCTACCCCGGCCTGCCGGAGCACCCGGGCCATGCCGTCGCGGGCAAGCAGATGCGGCGCTACGGCGGGATGATCTCGGTGCGCCTGCACGGCGACGTCGAGGCGGCCCGCAAGTTCTGCTCGCGGACCGAGGTGTTCACCCTCGCCGAGTCGCTGGGCGGCATCGAGTCGCTGATCGAGCATCCGGCCGCGATGACGCACGCCTCCACGGAGGGCTCCGAGCTGGAGGTGCCCGCGGATCTGGTGCGGCTTTCGGTCGGAATCGAGGATGTCAGCGACCTGCTCGCGGACATCGAGCAGGCATTGAGCTAGGTTCACGGACATGAGGAAGCGGCCGCACCCGATGTTCGGGCGCGGCCGCTCGTGTCCGCGGGGGTCTCGGCCGGGCGCGCTGCCGCGGCCGAGAGCGTCAGCTGTGGTAGGGCTCGGCGCTGATCAGCGTGACCTTCATCGTATTGCCGTTGGGCAGCGTGTACTCCCGGGTCTCGCCCACCTTGGCGTCGATGAGCGCGCCACCGAGCGGGGAGTTCGGCGAGTAGGTCTCCAACTTGGAGTCGTTGAGACCCTCCTCGCGCGTGGCGATCAGGAAGGTCTCGGTGTCCGTCTCGTCGCCGTCGTAGTAGACCTTGACGACCGATCCGGGAAGCGCGACGCCGGATTTGGTGGGCGCGACCCCGACCTTGGCGTTGTTCAGCAGCTCCTGCAGCTGGCGAATGCGCGCCTCCTGCTGGCCCTGCTCCTCGCGGGCGGCGTGGTACCCGCCGTTCTCCTTGAGGTCGCCCTCTTCCCGGCGTTCGTTGATCTCGGCGGCGATGACCGGACGGTTGGCGATGAGCGCGTCGAGTTCGCTCTTGAGCCTGTCGTGCGACTCCGGGGTCAGCCAGGTCACTTGCGTCTCAGTCATCTCGATCACTCCCTAGTAGTTGTTCCCGGCGGGCCGGGATTCCCTGAGCACTGGCATGCGCCCACCCGGGAGCGGGCACGCACCAGTCGACGGCTAGAGCGATCCTGGGAAGTTCATCGAACCCCGACAGGCCCTGGTCTCGGGCAAGCTCGCTAGCCCGAACCGTCAGCGCTGGCCGCCAATGCAGCAAACACGGCTCCGAGCCCCGGAACCGTGTATCACGCCATTTTAGCATGATTCACAAATGTGCAGGTCGGAGTTGATTTCGTGGGCAGGTCGCCGGTGGATGCGCGGAAATCAGCCAGCCCGTAGATAGCCGGGCACCTGATCGCTGCACGCGTAGACACTGCCCGAGGCGGGCCGCGCGGACGAGCGCACGACGGTGGTCAGCTCCACCGTCCCGCTGCCCGACGGTTCGACCAGTACCTCACGGCGGCCGAGTTCGGAGCCGTCGCGGGCCATGGCGCGGACGAAACACACCACCGGCCGCCGCGGGTCGGCCCGGGTGACCTTGAGCCGGATGGTCATGGTGGAGTCGTCCACCACGACATACCCGAGCTGCTCGGCCTCGATCTCGTCCGGCCCGTATTTCTGGTAGCCGAGATAGGCGACGCCGAGCCCGGCGAGCACCACGACCGCGCTGAGCGCGGGCGCCACCCACCGGCGCCGTCGCTGCGGCCGGGTGCCGTAGCGGTCGGCCAGGGAGCCGCTCGGGGACGCCGCCGCGGCGTTCGCTTCACCGCCGGCGTCCGGCGCGGGCTGGCTCATGCTGGTCGCTCCCGGGGGGTACGTCGGAACAAAAGTGGGTCGAATGGAACTATAGGTAACGAAGCCCCGACACCCGCGACCGAGAGCGACGGAGAACGAGACGTGAGTGGCCTTCGCCTCATGGCGGTGCACGCCCACCCAGACGACGAATCCAGCAAGGGTGCCGCGACGACCGCCCGCTACGCCGACGAAGGACACGACGTCCTGGTGGTGACGCTGACCGGCGGAGAGCGCGGAAGCATCCTCAACCCGGCCATGGACACCCCCGGCGTCCTGGAGCGCATCCACGAGATCCGCCGCGAGGAGATGGCCGCCGCGGCCCGCGCGCTCGGCGTGCGTCAGCACTGGCTCGGATTCGTCGACTCGGGCCTGCCCGAGGGTGACCCGCTGCCGCCGCTGCCCGAGGGCTGCTTCGCGCTGGTTCCGCTGGAGGAGGCCACCGAGGCCCTGGTGCGCGTGGTGCGCGAGTTCAAGCCGCACGTGATCACCACTTACGACGAGACCGGCGGCTACCCGCACCCCGACCACATCCGCTGCCACGAGGTGTCGATGGCGGCGTTCGAGGCGGCGGGCGATCCCGAGCGCTTCCCCGACGCGGGCGAGCCGTGGACGCCGCTCAAGCTGTACTACGACCACGGCTTCAGCATGCGGCGGATGGAGGCGTTCGCCGCGGAGTACGAGCGTCTCGGCGAACCGTTCCCGATGCAGGAGTGGTTGGACCGGATGCGCAAGTACACCGCCGAGCGCGGTGACCTGTTCGCCCGGATCACCACCCAGATCGAGTGCGCGAAGTACTTCCCGCAGCGTGACGACGCCCTGCGCGCCCACGCGACGCAGATCGACCCCAACGGCGCGTTCTTCGCCGTTCCGCTGGAGATGCAGCAGCGGTTGTGGCCGACCGAGGAGTTCGAGCTGGCCAAGACCAGGGTGCGCACCGAACTGCCGGAGACCGACCTGTTCGCGGGCATCGAGGACGAGCGGTCGTGACGCTGGTCCTGCTCGCCCAGACGCCTGGCACGCCGACCGGCCCCGAGTTCGGCAAGGCGTCGCCGCTGGGGCTGGCCATCGTGCTGCTCCTGCTGGCGGGCACCTTCCTGCTGATCCGGTCGATGAACAAGCACATCAAGGGCCTGCCCGCGACCTTCGAGCCCGAGCACCCCGAGCCGGACCAGGAGGCCGACGAGGGGACCGAGCACGGCATCACCCGGCGGGACGAGTCGAAGGGCGCCGACCCCGAAGGCCGCGCCGAGTCGAGCTGACCGGCGCATCACCCCTGCTGACCTGCTTGTTGTTACCTTTCCGCACTCTCTTCCGTCAATGAGGTAGTCGCGGCGCGAACCACGGCCCGCCCCCGGGCGGCCGGTATCCGAGTTCGTCGCTCGCGTCTGCTTCCGAAGGCTGAGAGTCAGGAACTGAGCGATGACATTCGACGAATTGCGGACCGCCCTGCCCGGCCGCGTGCTGGTGGCCGGTGACGAGGGCTTCGAGAGCGCGGCACGGCCGTGGACGACGACGGTGACCCAGCCGGTGGCCGCCGTGGTGCGGGCCGGGGACGCCCACGACGTCGCGACGGTGGTCCGGTACGCGGGCCGGGCGGGCGTGCCGGTGGTCACCCAGCCGACCGGACACGGCGCGGCGGGCGGCGTGCCGGAGGCGATCCTGCTGCGCACCGGTCGGTTGGACGGCATCGAGATCGACGCCCAGCGGCGCGTGGCGCGCGTGGGGGCGGGCGTGTCGTGGGGCCGGGTGCAGGCTGCCGCGGCCAGGCACGGGTTGACCGGCCTGGCGGGGAGCAACCCGGTCGTCGGCGTGACCGGCTACACCCTCGGCGGCGGCATGAGCTGGTTCGGCCGCAAGCACGGCTGGGCCAGTGACGCCGTGCGCGCGTTCGAGGTGGTGGACGCCGACGGCGCGCGGCGCCGGGTCACGGCCGAGGACGACCCGGACCTGTTCTGGGCGCTGCGCGGGGGCGGCGGTGACTTCGCCGTGGTCACCGGGCTCGAGTTCACGCTGTTCCCCGCACCGGAGCTGTTCGGCGGCCGCGTGCTGTGGCCGCAAGCGCGTGCCCGCGAGGTGTTCGACGTCTTCCAAGAGATCGCCGCCGCGGCACCGGAGGAGCTGACGGTGTGGTTCCAGCGTTTGCAGATCCCGGACGCGCCGCCGATGGTCGGGGTGGACGCGGTGTATCTCGGCGATCCGGATCGCGGCCGGTCGCTGCTCGCGGCGCTCGACGCCATCGGGAATCCGATCCTGGACAAGCGGGGCGTCTTCGGGCCCGCGGACATCGGCGGCGTCACCGGCGAACCCACCGACCCGAGTCCGGCGCTGTCGCGTTCCGAGCAGCTGACCGAACTCGGCGATGCGGTGCTGAAGACGCTGGTCGAGGAACCGGTCGCCCCGCTGGCCAACATCCAGATCCGGCAGCTCGGCGGCGCGCTGGCCGAAGCCCGGCCGGACGCGGGCGCACGCGGCCCGATCACCGAGCCCTACCTGCTCTACTGCCTCGGTCTCGGGCTGCCGCATCTCGCCGACGCGGTGCGGGCCCGGCGCACCGCCGTCGTCGGGGCGGTGAGCGGGCAGATCAGCGGTCGCAAGCCGTACACCTTCCTCACACCGGAGGAAACCGCCGCCGCGGCGTTCGATTCCGCGACGCTGGCCCGCCTGCGCGAGATCAAGCGAGCGCGGGACCCGCACGGCGTCATCCGGGCCAACTATCCGGTACTCGGGTAGTCGCCCGAGGCGCGATCGACGGCCGCGGGGCCGGGACCGGCGTCGGTCTCGGCCCCGCGGCTGTCAGAAGGGCCAGTCGGCGTCGCGGCCCGCCTCCAGCAGCGGGATCATCCGGAACGCGGCGTCGGTCAGGCCGCCGAAGGTGTGCCGGTACGGGGTGCCGCTCGGGGCGTGCCCATAGCGGTATCCCGCCAGGTTCCAGGTGTAGAGCGGTACCCGGCGGGGCACCGCCCGGCCGACGTCGCCGTCGTGCGCCTGCTCGTCGGTCAGGATGACGACCCGGTCGTGTCCCGCGTAGTGCTCGCGCACCGCGCCGACCGTGTCGGTTCCCCAGCCGAGGAAGTAGCCCTCCTCGCGCCACCGCCGCACCGCGCCGAGCACCGGCTCGGCGCGCCGCTGCGGGAACACCACGCTGGCGGGCCGAGCACGGCCGCGCCAGGTGCCGCCGAGACTGGAGTACGACACCACGTCCGCCTGCGCGCAGCGCCGGGCGAGCGCGAGGCCGAACAGCGCGGCGGCGTCCCAGCGCGCCAGCGAGCCGTCCTTGGCGAACCCGGCCTGCATCGAGCCCGAGGTGTCCACCAGCACCAGCGTCCGTCCCGGCAGCGCGGGCACGGCGGCCAGCGAATGACCGAGCGCCTGCTCGAGCGCGTGGCCCCAGCGCAGCGAGGGCGCGGCCCGGTACGCCGACAGGAACCGCATCGGCAGCTGACGCGAGCGGGCCACCTGCGCCGGATCGGCCAGTTCGGCGGCCACGTCCGCGGCAACGGCGTCGCTCACCCCGGCCTGGTCGAAGTTGCGCAGGTTGCGCAACTTGGCCATGTAGCCCATGGCGGGGATCAGCGCCTCCCACACCGCCGCGTCCATCGGACCCTGCAGCCAGCCGGCCACCGCCTCCCAGGTCATGCCCGCCGAGCGCAGGGTGGATCGGGCCCGCTCCGGGTCGTCGAACAGCGCGCGGCGCTGCTGGACCGGGCGGGCCATCAGCTCCGCGCGGGCCGTCAGCACGGTCAGCGCCGCGTCCGGCTCGGTCGCGCGTCCGTACCGCCGGTCCAGCGCGTGGGCGAACAGCGCGCCCTGCCACGGACGGTCGGGCGCGGGCGTGGGGTGGGTCAGCTGCAGCACGTCGGCGAACCGGAAGGCCCGCGCGGCGCTGTCCCACTTGAGCAGGGCTCGCTCGTCGTACAACCGGCGCACCGCGTCGGCGACGCCGCGCTTGACCGGCTGGGGCAGGGCGCGCCCGTGCACCGCGGTCCAGTAGGCGAGCAGTTCCCCCGGCTCGTCGGCGCGCTGCAGCACCGAGTCGACCACCTGCCGCGACATCCCCGCCGCGCCCGCGTCCGACCGCGCCTTGGCGAACTCGGCGGCGCCAACGATCGCGGCGCTGCGCATGTTCGCCTCGGCGCGCAGCCAGCGCAGGAAGCGGGCCGTCCACTCGGGAGTGGCGATCGTCGCCGCGCGTACCAGCTCGGCATAGCGATCGTCGCGCTGACCGGCGGACTCGTAAAAGGTGTGCTCGCCGACCATGTTCGTGACGGCCAGCAGGAACAGCTCGCTCTGTGGCGTGCGGGCGTATCCCGCGCCGCCCTCGAAGGTGCGGCCGGTCGGGCTGGTCTCGCTGGTGATCGGTGCGGTCGCGCCGGGGCGCGCGAGGTTGAACTTGCTCATGGATTCCCCAGTTGTGTGTCGGGGACAGCCGCGTCGTCCGGCCCGAGATCGAAATCCGTTGCGGGAAGTACCGGTCGATGCAGGCGTGGTGCTGCCTGCTCGCGGAAGTAGCCGTGTCGGTCGCACCGGGCCGGTGCGTTGCGATGCCCCCCGAGATCGATATTCGCCTGCGGCATTCCCAAAGGGTTGTGGTCGAGAAGTAGCCGCCTGCTTCGCACCGGGAGGTGCGATGGAATTGTGGCGCACCCGGAGTGACTCCCGGGTGCACGAAAACGGTAGCGCTATGAATACCGTTGCCGCATCTCATTTTTGGCGGCGGACCGGTTGCGAAGGCGTCCGAGGAATATGTGGCGACGGCTTGCTCGCCATATCGAGCGGCCGAATCATGTCGGCGGGAGTTGAACCCGAAGTAACCGCTGCCCGCGCACCGGACGCGCATCGTGCTTCGTTATTCCGGATGGCGACCACCGAAACGCGGTGAACGTATCGGAGTATCGGCCGCGTGCCCGAACCACGTTGTAGCGCGCCCGAGATCGAAGTCGGCGACGGTACGTACCGCTCTGCCATTGAGCTACCGGACCCTGTGGTCCGGGCGGGACTCGAACCCGCAACCTGTCCATTAGGAGTGGAAGTATCCGTTGCCTGCGCACCGGGCGCACCGTCGACTGTAGCGAGCGCGCCGGTCCGGCGCATCGCATTTATTTATTCGCGGTCGACCGGAAGCACACCGCTGGCAACTGTTTCCACGCACGATGGTGTTCGCATTGCCGCGCGCCCGTCGGTGTCCTGTGTTACCAATTCAGCCAAACCGCTCGACCGAAGGAAGCTCATGGACAACATGATCGGACAGATCGACCGCGCACTGGACGCGACCGGAGCGATCGTCGCCGCCGTGGGGGGAGCGGGTCTGGCCGCGCCGACGCCGTGCCGGGACTGGGACGTGCGCGAGGTCCTCAATCACACCGTGGGCGGCATGCACGTCTTCGCGGCGGCGCTGAGCGGCACCGACGCGGGCGCCGAGTACGAATCCGACTGGCTCGGCGGCGATCCGCAGGGCGCGTACGCCGCGGCGGCGGAGGTAGACCGCGCCGCCTGGCATCGGCCCGGCGCGCTGGAGGGCACGGTGGGCATCTCGCTCGGGGATCTGCCCGGTCCAGCGGCGGCGCTGGTGCATCTGACCGAGGTTCTTGTTCACGGCGTCGATATCGCGGTGGCCATCGACCGGCCGGATCTGGCCGACGACGAACTCTGTGGCGAACTGCTCGCCACCATGCGGGAAATGGGCGGCATCGAGTCTTTCCGCGCGCCGGGCATTTTCGGACCCGAGGTAGTGGTGGCCGAGGACGAACCGGCGCACCGTCGGCTGTTGGCATATGTGGGGCGCGAGGTGCTGGCCCGGACGCCATAGTCGGCGGTGCGACAGGGGCTTGCGAACTCCTGCCGATTGCGAGGCTTTACCCAAGCTGTGCCGCGCCGGTCAGAATCACATCGGCGGCCGGTGTGGAATTACCTTGGAGGCGGCCGAGCAAATCGGCCGCCCCCACGGCGCGTGCGGCGCCCGAGGTCCGGGCGGCGACGGAATACCGGCTCGAGCGAATCGAGCCCGACGGGTCCGGAGACCCTGCCTTGGATAGCTCTGCCGATTGAGCTACCGGATCACCGCGATCCGGACGGGACTCGAACCCGCAACCCATCCATTGAATACGGAAGTAGCCGTTGCCTGCGCACCGGGCGCGGATAAGACGTTATCCGTTCGGATGCGAAGGGCGCGAATCATTTTCCATTCGTCCGGCGTACCGGCTGGCGCAGGATGGTCCTGCGCTTCTCGTCCGGCGTCCGGCGCGGATCGGAGAGATAGATCTCGTGATGGCGGCCGCTGTACTGCCATCCCTCGGCCGCCATGACGGCCTCCATGCGCGTCAGGGTCTCCGGTTCGGTCGCGTACGGGCCCCGGTGCAGCGCCTGAACGGCGTCGCCCTCGTGGAGCCGCTCGAAGGTCGCGCCGGTGACCATCTCGGCGGTCACCACCTCCGGCACGCGGATCAGCAGCTTCCATCGCCACTGTTCGCGTGGCACCGTCAGCGGTGGCGCGTCGGAGTCGACCCACCACAGGCCCTCCAATTTCGGCACGACGAAGTCCTGCCCGGCCGCCTTCGCCGCCTTCTTCGCCCCGTATGCGGCGCGGTAGAGCGTTTGCACGGCGGTGGCGAAGACCGGGCCGTCGGGGTCTCCGGCACCCTCGACCGTGACGTAGTCGTACGGCGGGAACGTCTTGATCACCGGCTGCGCGCTCGCTCCGTAGTAGTGCTCGTCCGCTCGGACCAGATCGATCTTCATGCCGCGACCCTGCGGTCTCCCGCCACCGGAGAGTCAAGTCCACCGGCCCGTGCTGCCCACGCGGGGCCGGGATGAGCCGTACGGTGGAGCCATGAACCGGCTCGGAAAGGCGACGTCCCCGTATCTGCGCCAGCATGCGGACAACCCGGTGCACTGGCGGGAATGGGATGC
>NZ_JABLTE010000131.1 GCF_013315795.1 Nocardia barduliensis | reverse complement strand
GAGTAGACCTCGACGTGCGCGCGCTGTCCATCGCGGCCCCGCCAAGACCAGCTGTCGACCGCGTCGCTGGGACGCCACGCGGCTTTGGCGACCCGTTCGCCGGAGACGTCGAGCGGGCGCACCGCGATCGTCGGCGGTGTGTCCGGCGACCAGACTGCCCGCGCCAGCGCGGCGGGTGCGCCGGGCCGACCGGTGATGTCGATGACTCCACATCCACTGCTGACGAATGGGTACGGCTTTATCAGACCGGCCCACCGGCGGCCGTAGACCCAGTGCCCGACACCGACCTCACCGAGGTAGTCCCAGCCCGCCCAGAGGAAGTCGCCGATGAGGTTGGGGATCTGTTCGACCAGCGGCCAGATGCGAACGATATCGCCCGGCATGTCCTCGGTTCCTACCATGATCCGGGCGGGGTGGGCGTCGGCGTCCCGGCGGAACCGGTTGGCACCGTAGTTGTATCCGGCGACATCCAAGATGTCGAAAATTCCTCGGGTGCCGAGGTCCGCGCGTTTCGAGCGGGTAACTGCGTGCACCGCCGGGGTCACGAACTGCGCAACGATATTGAAACCGGTGCTGTCCAATTTTTTCATTTTGTCCATGAGCGGTTCGCCCGCGGCAGCCGGTTCGGTCGGCGGAACCGCATCACGCTTGGCGAAGGCGTTGAGGGCGATGTTGACCCCCGCGGTGACCGGTCGCGTTCCGTCCAATTCATGGATCCGGGCGGTCATGAGTCGTGCGAGCTCTATCCCGGCGCGCGCGGCGGTCTCCCCGTTCTCGTTGCTGATCGAGTACATGATGACGCTCGGGTGATTGCGGTCACGCAGCACCATCTCGTCGAGATCTACAGGCCACTGGTCGAGGAACGTTCTCGCGTCGTCGTACCGGGTCTTGGCGTTCCACCACACATCGGTGGTTTCGTCCATGACGTACAAGCCGACCTCGTCACAGGCATCGAGCATCGCCGCGGACAGCGGATTATGCGCGCTGCGGACCGCGTTGAAACCGTTCTCCTTCAAGATCCGCGCTCGCCGACGCTCGGCCGCGGGAAGGGCGAGCGAACCGATGACGCCGTTGTCGTGATGAATGTTGCCGCCGCGCAACAGCACCGGGATGTCGTTGATCAGCAGACCACGCCGGGCGTCGAGGGCCACGGTGCGCAGTCCGACGCGACTGTGGCGCTCGTCGAGGACCTGCTCGTCGGCTCGGAGGACTACCACACAGTCGTACAAGTTCGGCTCGTCGGCCGACCAGAGCCGCGGCTCCGGCACTTCCAGCACGATCCGCGCGCTGCTCCCGTCGGTGGAGGCGGACTCCGCCGCCACCACAGCACCGCCGCTCGAGAGTTCGACACCGGCCCGCACCGTGCGGCGATCGGGGTTGGCGAAGCGGAGTTCCACCTCGACGAGCGCGGGCGCGCCGATGCTCAGCGTCCGTACCCGGATACCGTGCTTGCCCAGGGTGACGGGTCCGCGCAGTTGCCACCAGACGGGCCGGTGGATTCCGGAACCGGTGTACCACCGGCTGTTCGGCTGCTCACTGTTGTCGGCGACGACCTCGATGTCGTTGACGCCGTCGGGTCGCAGCGCGTCGGTGACATCGACTTCGATGTCCCGATAGGCATTGGGCGCACCCGCGAACTCCTCGCCGTTCACCACGATCGTGGAGACTCGGGCGATGCCCTCGAAACGCAGAAACACCCGATGTCCGGGCGGCACGTCGGGTGCGAGCCAGCGCTTGCGGTAGGTGTAGCGGCCGCCCGGGAAGTAGGCGCCGGACGACGCGCTGGGGGCGTCGGCACTACGCGGTTCGGCGAGCATGGCGTCGTGTGGCAGGGCGACCTCGATCGGCGGAGCGCCCTCGGCGGTGACGGTCCAGCGGTCGCCGAAGGGCTGCCAGGCATACTCGCGCGGCTCTCCGGAGTGGTTGTCGGTCTGCATGGTGGCGTGAACACTTCCTCGGGTCACGGACGGGCGCGCTTCGGACGGTTTCAAGTTCCAATAGATGGAAATAACTATCCATTATTAGAACTAGCCTTCACGGTACACAGCGCCGATCCCTACTCGCAAACCCCTTCGCGACACTGCCGGACCACAGTCTCGGCAGTTGTGGACGGCGCCCACAGCAGAAACCGGCCCGATCCGAGGCGGGCCAGGCGAGGGCGCAGCGGCCCGTCCTCCCCCAGTGGCCGAGCCCGCTGCGGTCGAGAACCCGGAGCGCGGTGGGCCGTCGACTTCAGGATCGAGACCGCTCGCGCCAGCTCCCCAGGCGCACCCTTTGACCGACGAGCCAACTCGATCAGGACTGCGAGTACCCGGCCCGAGCTGACGAGCCTGTCAGCAGCCACCGCCCGGTCGTTCGCTGTTCACCGCGGTTGATCGTATTCATCGTTCCAGGATTCAGAATATTTGTCAGATAGTTGACATAGCGAGTCGCCGACCGAGTAGTGTGCAGAATGCGGAATGTCGTTCCAACAGCTTGAACGGAGCGGCGAGGCTGGTATCGCACGCATCTTGGGAGCAGCGGATGGATGAGTTGACAGGGTTGGCCGCTCTGGTCACCGGCGGCGCGAGCGGTATCGGTGCGGCCACGGCTGCCGAGTTGCGGCGGCGCGGCGCCCGTGTCGCTGTCCTCGACCGCGACATCTCGGCGGCGGCGCCGGACGTGCCGGCCCTGCGGTGCGACCTCACCGACGCCGCCGCGGTCGAGACCGCCGTCGCCCACATCGTCGCCGAGCTCGGCGGACTCGACATCGTGGTGAACAACGCCGGTATCGGGGCGACCGGGGACATCACGGCGAACGACGACGACGAATGGCACCGGGTGTACGACGTCAATGTCGTGGCAATTGCTCGCGTCATGAGAGCCGCGCTCCCGCACCTGCGGCGCTCCCCGAACGCCTCCGTGGTGAACCTCTGCTCGGCCGTTGCCTTTGTCGGTGTGCGTTCGCGGGCGCTGTACAGCGCCACCAAGGGAGCGGTCGCGGCGCTGACCCTGGCGATGGCCGCCGATCATGTCGCGGACGGCATCCGCGTCAATGCCGTCGCGCCCGGCACGGTCGACTCACCGTGGGTCGGCCAGCTGTTGAGCGGCACCGATTCCCCCGACGAGGCGGCCGCGGCCCTGCGGGCACGGCAGCCCATCGGACGCCTCGTCACCACCGACGAGGTGGCGGTCGCGGTCGCCGGCCTCGCCTCGCCGGGGGCGGGCTCCACCACCGGGACGGTGCTGCGCGTCGACGGCGGGATGAGCACCCTGCGCGTGTAGCGCCCCCGACCCCCGCCGCACTTCGATCGACGAGGAGAACACCGATGACCGACCCGAGCCGCGCCTGGGGCACCGCATTCGCCGACGCCGTGGATGCCGTTCGCCGTGGCGAACAGGACGTCGACCAGGCCGTCGATGGCGTGATCGGGCAGATGACCGAGGCGGAGCTGCTGTGGCTGCTCGACGGCGACATCCCGATCTACCGGGGCGTCCGCGGCTTGATGAAGCGGTTCCGCAGCGTGCCCACCGAGGCGGGCAGGATAGACCGTTTGGGAATTCCCGGTATCCGTTTCACCGACGGTCCGCGCGGCGTGGTCATGCAGCACTCGACCTGCTTCCCGGTGCCCATCTCCCGCGCCGCCACCTTCGACGTCGCGCTCGAGCGGACGATCGGAGGCGCCATCGGTATGGAGGCCAGCGCGCTGGGCGCCAACCTCTTCGGCGGCATCTGCGTCAATCTCGCACCCGCACCCGGCTGGGGTCGTTCGCAGGAGTCCTACGGCGAGGACCCCGTCCTGCTCGGCGCGATGGGCGCCGCACTCACCGAGGGCGTCAACCCCTGGGTCATGACGACCGTCAAGCACTTCGCGCTCAACTCCATGGAGGAGGCGCGCTTCACCGTCGACGTTCGCGTCGAGGAGGACGTCCTGCGCGAGGTGTACCTTCCTCACTTCAGGACGGTGGTCGAGGCGGGCGTCGACGCGGTGATGACCGCGTACAACGCCGTCAACGGCGAGTTCGCCGGAGAGAACAGGCATCTGGTCACCGACGTGTTGCGGAAGGACTGGGGCTTCGCGGGATTCGCGCTCACGGACTGGATCTGGGGGCTGCGGAACCCCGTGGAATCGGTGCTCGCCGGTCAGGACCTCGAAATGCCGTTCCGCCAGCAGCGCGCTGCCGCATTGCCGGGCGCGCTGCGCGACGGGCGTCTCACCCGCGCGGACATCGAGCGCCCCGCCACCCGGCTGCTGCGGGCCCAGCTGCGGTTCGCCGTGCGCGCCCGGCCGACCCCGACTCCTGACGTCGTCGCCTCTCCCGCGCATCGAGAGCTGGCGCGCGAAGCCGCACGCCGGGGCACCGTCCTGCTGCGCAACCAACCGGTCGGCGGCACACCGTTGCTTCCGCTGGACCAGGCCTCTCTCGGACGGATTGCGGTCCTCGGCCGGCTGTGCGACCGACCGAATCTGGGAGACAACGGGTCGTCCATGGTCACCCCGCCATCGACCTCGTCCGTAGTGGACGGGTTGCGGGAGCGCCTCGGTCGACGAGTGGTCACCGTCGACAGCACGGATACCACGGTCGCGGCGGCGGCGGCGCGCGCCGCGGATGTGGCGGTGGTCGTCGTCGGTAACACCGCCATCGACGAGGGTGAGTCGCTGGCTGCCTTCGACGTGAACACCATGCGGCTCACCGGCGGTCCGCTGCGCTTCCGCCCCGTCGCCACCCTGGCGGCCAAGGCGATGGGTTATATGCTCGCGCGCAAGGAAGCCGCCGGCGGGGATCGCCGGGACCTGCACCTGCGGCCGGACGACGTCGCGCTGATCCGGGCCGTCGCCGCAGCCAACGAGCGCACCATCGTCGTCGTCATCGCCGGGGGCACCGTGATGCTCGACCCCTGGGATTCCGAGGTCCCCGCCGTCCTGCTGGCTTGGTATCCCGGAATGGAGGGCGGCCGCGCGCTCGCCGACCTGCTGCTCGGTGATGCCGAACCGGGGGGCCGGCTGCCCGTCGCCATCCCTCGTCGCCGCGAAGACCTGCCCGTCGTGGACTGGAACGCAGGCACAGTGACCTACGGGCGGTGGTGGGGCCAGCGCAAGCTCGACCGAGACGGCAAGACCGCCGCCTACCCGTTCGGCTTCGGCCTCGGCTACACCACCTTCGACATCCAGGACGTCACCGCGGGACCGATTCAGGGCGAGCGGTTCCCGGTCACCGTCACAGTGACGAACACCGGCGCCCGCGCCGGGCGACACCTCGTCCAGATCTACGCCACCGACCCCGCACACAAGGGCGACGCGGTCAGGAAACTGATCGGCTTCCTGCCCGTCGAGGCGGAACCGGCCGAACGCGTGCGCCTCACCGTCGACTGCACGACCCGACCACTCCAGCGCTGGACCCCGAATGGCTTCCAGACACCGCACGGCAGCATTTTCATCGAGGCGGCCGCCCACAGCGGCGATCCACACGCAGCGCGAACCCATCTGTACGCACCAATGTCCAGCTGACCAAAGCGCCCTTCAGCGATCCAGAAGAGCTCTTGCCTAGGAGGCATACCCGGCCGATCTCGTTCACCCGACACCCGTGCCCCGAACACATACCCGCGAGGTCCCAGGGAGCACTGCCAGAAGGAAGTTCCGATAGTCTGAAAGGGTCCGGGTAGAGCCCAGCCAGCGAGAGGGATGCGTGAAGGGTGAAGAAGTAGCAGGTGTGGGTGCATCGGTGGTCGGCGCCGATCGCGTTCTGGCGGTGCTTCTCGAGCTTGCGGAGCATCCGGACGGGATCACGTTGGACGAGCTCGCGCACCGCCTGGGCAGCAGGAAACCGACAGTGCATCGTGCGCTGGGTGCCCTGCGGAGAGCGGGCCTGGCGGCTCAACTCGGCAGAGGTGTGTACTCGCTGGGCGACGACTTCGTGCGACTCGCGTTCCGGTTCCACCACGCGAGGCCGGAATCGGTTCTCGTGGAACCGGTCCTCGTCGAGCTTGCTCACCATTACGGAGAAACCGCGCACTACGCGGTTCTCGAAGGCGCCGAGGTGGTCTATCGCGCCAAAGTCGACCCGCCGACCGGTGGTGTGCGGCTGACCTCCGTCGTCGGCGGGCGTAATCCCGCCTATCGCACAGCGGTCGGGAAGCTGCTGTTGAGCGCCACCCTCGACAGTGAGCACCAGTTGCGCGAGCTGATCGGTGACGGCCCGCTGCCCGCGCGAACTCCGCACTCCATCACCTCGGTCGATGCACTCTGGGCCGAGCTGGTCGAGACCGGGCGACGTGGTTACGCGATAGATGATCAGGAGAACGAGGTCGGCATCAACTGTGTCGCTGTCCCGGTGCGCTGGAACACCGGCGGGCGCCCGCTCGGCGCCATCAGCGTGAGCGCTTTGGCCTTCCGCATGCCTGTGGAAAAGCTGGTGGCCGAGGTTCCGGCTATCCAGCACATGGTCGACCAGTTGACCAGTGGCGCACGATGACCAGCCGGAATGCCTCGGCTGCCGGGCTCAGTAGGTCGCCCGGCCGCCGCTGATGTCGTAGACCGCGCCGGTGGAGAAACTGACCTTCTCCGATGCCAGCCATGCGACCAGTTCGGCGACCTCGGAGGGTTCCCCGACGCGCTTCATCGGGATGAGGCTGGTGATGTGCGCCAGCACGTCCGGGGCGGTGGTCGCGTTCATGGGCGTGGCGATCACCGCCGGGGCGATCGCGTTCACCAGGACCCCGGTGGTGGCGAGCTCCTTGCCCGACGACTTGGTCAGGGCGATGACGGCGGCCTTGGACGCTGAGTAAACGGCGAGGTTGGGATTCCCGTCCTTACCGGCCATGCTCGCGAAGTTGACGACGCGGCCCCACCCACGATCCACCATCCCCGGGACGAACGCGCGCATCATGGCGACCGTACCGAGCACGTTCACCTCGAAGGTGGGGCGCCAGTCGGCCGAATCCGTCTCGATCAGGGGCTTGTTCGGCCCGACTATGCCCGCCGAGTTGATGAGGACGTCGACCGGCCCCACCCGGACTGCGAGCTCGGCGACCGCTGCTTCATCGGTGATGTCCAGCAGTTCGTCGGCGTCGCCGTCGCGGTCGACGGTGACGACGTCGATCCCGTCGGCGCGCAGCCGGTCGGCTGTGGCGGCGCCGAGACCGCGGGCGCCACCGGTCACGAGTGCGCGTTTCATGATTGCTCCTGCTCGGAAGGGGTGTGCCGAGAGATCTCGACGTGGATCTTGGGTCCGGCTCCGGCATGTGCGGGACGGGCGCCGGCCAGGACGGCGCCGAGTTCCTCGAGGCCGACGGTCGCGGCGATGAGCGGGCGCGGGTCGACGGCGCCCGCAGCGTAGGCAGCGATCGTCGGATCGAGTCCCGCGGAGGCGCCGAGGATGCCGACAGCGGTGATGTCGCCGAGCGCGAGCATCCTGGTGTCTATCAGGCTGGGGCTGCCGGCCAGGCCGACGTACACGATGCGGCGGCCAGGCTCGACGAGCTCGACGGCGCGGGCAGGCAGGTGCCGCGCGTTGGAGGCGTCGATGACGGCGTGCCACGGCAGATCCGGAAGATCGTCGTGGGTCCATACCCCGTCGAATCCGAAGGTCTTGGCGAACTCCAGCGAGCGGTCGGGGCGGCCGAGGAGATGCACCTCGGCGCCCGCGGCACGGGCGAACAGCGCGCAGAGCAGGCCGATGGTTCCGGGGCCGAGAATCAGAACACGGTCTCCGGGCTTGAGGTTCGCTGCGGCTACCGAGCGCCAGGCGTTGCCACCCGGTTCGACCATGGCACCCGAGGCGTCGTCAACCGTATCGGGTAACAGGTGCAGCGCCCACACGGGCACCGCGAGCTGTTCGGCCAGCCCGCCCGGGCGCCCGTTGCGGACACCGATCTCGCTGCGGAACTCGCACACGTGGTGGTATCCGGCGCGGCACCGCTCGCAGCGTTGACAGCCGAGCATCGTATCGCCGGTGACGCGACGCCCGACCCAGGAGTAGTCGACCCCGGCGCCAACCGCGGAGACGGTGCCCATCCATTCGTGTCCGATGCGCATCGGATACTCTGCCAAACCTTCGTGCAAGTACTGCATCTCGCCGGTGTAGAACTCCATATCGGTGCCGCAGATGCCCGCACGCGCAATATCTACGACGACCTCGCCTGCGGCGGGTGCCGGTGGTTCGACGTCGAGCACAGCGGCCTCGCCGGGACCGGTGATGACGAATGCTTTCATCGCGGCGCGAGAACCTTCTGACGCTGTGACCCGAGGCGGTCGATTTCGAGCTCCATGACGTCTCCGGGCTGCAGCCAGATCGGCGGCCGGAATCCCATGCCGACGCCGGGCGGCGTGCCGGTGTTGATCAGGTCGCCGGGTTCGAGGACCAGGAACTGGCTGATGTAGTGGACGATGAAGTAGGGGTCGAAGATCATCGTCGAGGAGGATCCGTCCTGCCGGCGCACACCGTTGACGTCCAGCCGCATGCCCAGGTCGAGGACGTCGGGCACCTCGTCCTGCGTCACCAGCCACGGTCCGACCGGATTGAACGTCTCGGCGGACTTTCCTTTCAACCACTGGCCGCCGCGTTCCAGCTGGAAAGCGCGTTCGCTGACGTCGTTGACCACCACCCAGCCGGCGATATGGTCGCGGGCCTGCTCCGGTGAGTCCAGGTAGCGGGTGCGGGCACCGATCACGATGCCCAGTTCGACTTCCCAGTCCGGCTTGGTCGAACCGCGGGGGATGCGCACGTCGTCGTTCGGGCCGATCACCGTATTGGGGGACTTGGTGAACAGGATCGGCTCCTCGGGCACCGCCTGACCGGTCTCCGCCGCATGGTCGCTGTAGTTGAGTCCCACGCAGATGATCTGGTGTGGCCGGGCGATCGGTGCACCGATGCGCTCTCCACCCAACTGCCGGATGTGCCCGGCCTCGGCGCGTTCGACGATCAGCGGCCGGATGCGGTCGAGGCCGCCGCCGCCGAAGAATGCCTCGTCGAAATCGGTGACCACATCGGAGAGGTCGATGTAGGTGTCTGCGGTGAGAAACGCGGCCGGCTTCTCCGCGCCGGGCGCTCCGATCCTGGCGAGCTTCATGTGGTCTCCTTCGAAATCTCGTTGAGGCCGCGCCACGGCGGCACGGGAAGGCCTCGGACGCCGGGCCGGGCGGTGAACAAGGTTCCCGACAGCGGGTGGGCCGCGAGCTGCTCGTCCGACAGATCCTGGGTCGCGGTGGTGATCACCAACGTGTCGAGACCGGAACCGGCGAACGCGACGCTGGACACGTGCGGGGCCGGCACACGCAGGGTGCGGTCGAGGACCCCGTCGGGTCGGTAGCGGCGCACTTCGCCCAGGCCCCACATCGCGATCCAGAGGTGGCCGTCCGCGTCGGCGCACATACCGTCAGGGAAGCCGTCGTCGAACGTGATGAGCGTTCGCCGCTGCCCGATCGCGCCGGTGACAGCGTCGTAGGGACGCGCGTACACGACGCGGCGCAGGGTGTCGGCCGAATAGAGCGTCGATCCGTCGGGACTCCAAGCCAGGCCGTTGGAGAGGGTGAGGTCGCCGTCGATGACGGTGAGGCTTCCGTCGTCCTCGAGCCGGACGAGCGTCTCCTGCTCGGAGGGGCCGTCCAGGGCGAGGGTTCCGATGAGGAAGCGCCCCGCGGGGTCGGGCTTTCCGTCGTTCGTGCGCCGCGACCGGCCGGGGGGAACAACGCGCGCGAGTTCGTGAGTAGTACCGGAGACGTGGCGGTGGATCAGTGTGCGCGAGCCCGCGACGATCCAGGATCCGTCCTCGGCGACGGCTACCGCGCCCACCGTGCCGGGGAGCGAGACCTGATCCATCAGGGTCACGCGCCCGTGCTCCTCCAGACGCCCCGAGAAGACGAGCCCGCGCCGGATGTCGACCCACAGAACCACACGGCGAATCGGGTCCCACACCGGCCCTTCGCCGAGCTCACACCGGGTGGGTCCCGCCGGAATCACCGAATCGGCGGTGGTCATGCGCATCCCTTTCGTCGTCGGCCGGATACACCGCTACTATAGTCATATTCCGTCTGTTGGACCTAATTTCCGAAAGTTGGTAAATGATGGCGACCGAGCTCAGGAGTTCGGCGTGGTATTCCGGCCAAGACCGGAACGCCTACATCCACCGGGCCTGGATGCGACGTGGTGTGCCCGACAGTGCCTTCCGCGGACGCCCGCAGATCGCCATCGCCAACTCCGCCTCCGACCTCACGCCCTGCAACGCCCACCTCGACGAGGTCGCGCAATCGGTCAAGAACGGCATCTACGAGGCGGGCGGGATTCCGCTCAACCTTCCGGTCGTCTCGCTCGGCGAAACCCAGGTGCGGCCGACCGCGATGCTCTGGCGGAACATGATGGCGATGGCGACGGAGGAGATGCTGCGCGCCAACCCGATCGACGGGGTCGTGCTGCTGGGCGGGTGCGACAAGACCATTCCCGCCCTGCTCATGGCCGCGGCTTCGGTCGACCTGCCCGCCGTCGTCGTCCCCGGCGGCCCGATGCTCACCGGCCACTTCCGCGGCAAGGCGCTCGGCTGCGGCACCGACGTTTGGCGCCTGAGCGAGGAGGTGCGTGCGGGCACCCTGAGCGAGGCACTGTTCACGACATCGGAATCATCGATGATCCGCTCCAAGGGGCACTGCAACACCATGGGGACGGCGTCGACCATGGCGCTGGTCGCCGAAGCGCTGGGCACGGTGGTTCCCGGCGTCGCGGGAACTCCCGCACCGGACGCCCGGCTGCTCGAAGCAGCCCACGACACCGGACGGCTCGCGGTCGACCTGGTCGCGCGGGACCGACGCCCCTCGACCTTCCTCGCGAAGGCGAACTTCCACAACGCGATCGTGGCGCTGGCCGCCATCGGCGGCTCCACCAACGCCGTCGTGCACCTGCTCGCCATCGCGGGCCGGCTCGGTGTCGACCTGACGATCGACGACTTCGACCGCATCGGCGCCGACGTGCCGCTGCTGGTCGACCTGCAACCGGCCGGCCGGCACCTGATGGACGACCTGCACCGCGCCGGCGGGTTCCTCGCCGTCCTGCGCGAGGTGCGCGACCTGCTCGACCCCGCGGCGCTGACCGTGACCGGTCGTCCGCTGGTCGACTACCTCGACGACGCGCGGATCTGGGACACCGAGGTCATCACCCCCCGCGCCCAGCCGCTCGTAGCGGCCGCCGGGATCAGCGTGCTGCGCGGATCGCTCGCACCGCGCGGGGCGATCATCAAACCGGCCGCCGCGTCACCGCACCTGCTGCGGCACCGCGGCCGCGCTGTCGTGTTCGACTCGATCGAGGATTTCCACGCCCGCGTCGACGACCCCGACCTCGACATCGACGCGGATTCGGTCATGGTCCTGCGCGGGTGCGGCCCGATGGGCTACCCGGGCATGCCCGAGGTGTCGAACATGCCGCTGCCGAAGAAGCTGCTGGAGCAGGGGGTGCGGGACATGGTGCGCATCTGCGACGGCCGGATGTCGGGCACCGCCTACGGCACGGTCGTGCTGCACGTAACACCCGAGGCGGCCGCGGACGGTCCCCTGGCCCGGGTGCGGACCGGGGACTGGATCGAGCTCGACGTGCCGAACCGCCGCCTCGACGTCGACGTCCCCGCCGACGAGCTGGCGGCGCGCGAGATCGGCGCCGCCACCCGGGACGGCTTCGCCGACCCGCGCCGCGGGTGGGAGCGGCTCTACGTCGACCACGTCATGCAGGCCGATACCGGAGCCGACCTCGACTTCCTCGTCGGCTCCAGCGGATCGAAGGTATCTCGTGAATCACACTGACACCGCCACCCTGCCCGCCCCCGACGGCACGCTGCTGCGCGAACTCGACGCCATCGGCGTCCCGGTGGGAGTGCGGGCCACCGATCGGCTGGCCGCCGCCCACGACGGATCGCACTACCTGCTCGTCCCCCAGGCCGTCGTCACCGCCCGGAACGCCGGCGACGTCGCCGCCACGCTGCGCGCCGCACGAGGAGCCGGTGTCCCGGTTACCTTCCGCTCCGGCGGCACCAGCCTGTCCGGGCAGGCGGGCGGCAGCGGAGTGATCGTCGACACCCGCACCCACTTCCGCGCCGTGCGGGTGCTGGACAACGGCGACCGCGTCCGCACCGGACCGGGCGCGACCGTGCGCGCGGTGAACGCCGCACTGCTGCGCCACGGCCGCAAACTCGGCCCCGACCCCGCCAGCGAGATCGCCTGCACCATCGGCGGAGTCGTCGCGAACAACTCGAGCGGCATGTGCTGCGGCACGCACGCCAACACCTACCGGACCCTGTCCTCGGCGGTGCTGGTGCTGCCCTCGGGCACCGTCATCGACACCGCCGCCCCTGACGCCGACGAATTGCTGCGAGCCGCCGAGCCGCGCATCCACGCCGGGCTGGAACGCCTGCGCGACCGCGTCCGCGCGGACCCGGACTCGGTGGCGACCATCGAGCGGCTGTACGCGATCAAGAACACGATGGGCTACGGGCTCAACTCCTTCCTCGACCACGACCGCCCCGTCGACATCCTGGAGCACCTGCTCGTCGGCAGCGAGGGCACGCTCGCCTTCCTCGCCGAGGCGACGTTCCGCACCGTCGCCGCCAAGGCGCACGCCGCCACCGGGCTGCTCGTCTTCCCGACCCTCGCCGCGGCGACCGCCGCCCTGCCCGCCCTGGTCGACGCCGGCTTCGCCGCCATCGAGTTGCTCGACGCCACGAGCCTGCGCGTCGCCCAGCGCGACCCCGAAGCCACCGCCGAGCTGCGCGCGCTCGACGTCGACGGGCATGCGGCGCTGCTCGTCGAGCACCAGGGCGACGACGCGGACGAGCTCGACCGGCTCACCGGCCGCTCCGCTCCCCTCCTGGATTCCCTGCCGCTCGTCGCCCCGGCCACGCTGACGAGCGACCCGGCGACCAGGGCGCAGCTGTGGCACATCCGCAAGGGACTCTTCACCGCCGTCGCCGGCGCCCGCCCGTCGGGCACCACCGCCCTGCTAGAGGACATCGCCGTTCCCGTCGACCGGCTGCTGACCGCCTGCACCCGCTTGATCGAGCTCTTCGAGCGACACGGCTATCGGGACAGTGTCATCTTCGGCCATGCCAAAGACGGCAATATCCACTTCCTGCTCAACGAGCGCTTCGATGACCCCGCCTCGCTGCGGCGCTACGAGGCCTTCACCGAGGACATGGTCGAACTCGTGCTCGCCCAGGGCGGCACCCTGAAAGCCGAGCACGGAACGGGGCGCATCATGGCGCCCTTCCTCCGGCGCCAGTACGGCGACGAGCTGTACGACGTCATGCGCGAGATCAAGCGGCTCATCGATCCGGAGGGGCTGCTCAACCCGGGCGTCCTGCTCACCGACGACCCCGCCGCCCACGTCCGCGACCTGAAGATCGTGTACCCGGTCGAAGCGGAGGTCGACCGCTGCGTGGAGTGCGGCTACTGCGAACCGGTCTGCCCGAGCAAGGATCTCACCCTCACTCCGCGCGAACGCATCGTGTTGCGCCGGGAGATCGCGCGCGCGGACGCAGCCGGTGACACCGCCCTGGTGCGGCAGCTGCGCTCGGAGTACGAGTACGACGGCGTGCAGACGTGCGCCGTGGACGGCATGTGCCGGACCGCCTGTCCCGTGCTCATCGACACGGGCGATCTCGTGCGGCGCCTGCGCGCGGAGAATCAGAGCGCCACGGCGCAATTCGGCTGGAAGCAGGCGGCGAAGCACTGGGGCACCGTCAGCCGCGGGGCAGGCATCGCCCTCTCGGTCGCACACGCCGTACCCGCCGCCCTCCCCGGCGCGGCCACCGCGGCCGGCCGCGCCGTGCTCGGAGCCGACGTCGTGCCGAAGTACACCGCCGAACTGCCCGCCGGTGGCACCGTGCGACGGGTCTTCGCCGAGCCCGCCGCGGTGGCCGTCTACTTCTCGAGCTGCACCACCACGATGTTCGGCCCCGCCGAGCCGGGCACCGGCGGAGTGGCGCAATCCTTCCTGGAGCTGTGCCGGCGCGCCGGCGTCCCGCTCGCCACTCCCGCCGATCTGCCCGCGCTGTGCTGCGGCACACCGTGGAAGTCGAAGGGCCTGACCGAGGGGTACGCGGTCATGCGCGACCGCCTCCGGAGTTCGTTGCTGACCGCGACCGGGGACGGCGAACTGCCCGTCGTCTGTGACGCGTCGTCGTGCACCGAAGGGCTGCACGTTCTGCTGGACGGCACCGGGATCCGCGTGCTCGACGCCGTCGAATTCGTCGACCGGGTCGTGCTGGACCTGCTGCCGCCCGGGCAACGAGTCACCTCGCTGACCGTGCATCCGACCTGTTCCGCCACCCGAATGGGAATCGGCGACTCCCTCCGTCGGGTCGCGGCCGCCGCGGCCGAGGACGTCCACGTTCCCGAGAACTGGGGATGCTGCGGCTTCGCCGGTGATCGCGGAATGCTGCATCCCGAACTCACCGCGGCAGCCACGGCACCCGAGGCTGCCGCGACCCTACGAGCCGATGCCGCGGCCCACGCCTCGCTCAACCGCACCTGTGAACTCGGCATGACCCGGGCCACGGGCCTGCCCTACCGCCATGTCCTCGAAATCCTGGCCGACGCGCTCCCCTCGATGCCGCCGTCCCGGGACGAACAACCGACGATCCGCCACATCCGCCCGCCCAGCCGTTCAACGAAGGAACGACGATTGAATACCCTCCGAATCGAAGACCGCGTCATCCCAGGGACGCACAACCCGATACCCATCCGCGAGTACCACCCCGCCGGTGGAGCGTCGACAGCTCCGCCGCTGCTCTGGCTGCACGGCGGTGCGTTCGTCTACGGCGGACTCGACATGCGTGAATCCGACCTTCCGGCGCGATTGGCGGCCACGGAGCGCCGGGTCGTGACTGTCCGCTACCGGCTCGCGCCCGCCCGCGGTCTGCTCGGCCGGGGCGTGCCGCCACCGCATCCGAATCGATTCCCAGCCGCGCTGGACGATGTGGTCGACGTAGCCCGCTGGCTCGCGGCGGACTCGGGATCGCCGATCCATATCGGCGGAGCCAGCGGCGGCGCGAATCTCTCCGCCGCGGCGGCCGTCCGATTGCGGGACGAAGCGGAACCCGCGATCGCCTCGACGGTACTCTTCTACGGCCTGTTCCACGGCACCCTGCCCCCGGCCCCCGAGGTCGAGGCCGAGCTGGACTTCTTCTCGCGACCGCTGCTCACCCCGGCGATGGTCCGCCGCATCAGCATCAACTACACCGCCGACGAGACGCTGATCGGCCCCGGACCGGCCTTCCCGGGCGGAACGGACCTGCACGGGTTCCCCCCGACGCTGATGATCGACGCCCACCGCGACTGGCTCCGCGCTTCGGGAGCGGCGATGCACCGCGACCTCCGCGAGGCCGGAGTCGAAGTCGAGTACACCGTCATTCCGGGGACCTACCACGGCTTCCTCGGCTCGCTGAGTCAACGTGCCAGTCGGCAGAGCATGGCGCTGGTCGGAACCTGGCTCAAAAAGCACGACTGAGACAGCCGAGGCCGAATCGGCACCACCTGCCCGGGAGTCCTGCTACGAGACTCCCGGGCAGGCGTCACGCGGGATCCGGACGGCTGCCGCCGTGCCTCGTCGTCGCCGACTGAGATCGCCCGACCCGCTGAACGGTCTGGTTCATCTCGTAGGCGACCATCCCCATATCGGCCGACGAATCGGCTCACAGCGACAGGCACGCGTTCGGCCCGCCCGCGGTGACGAAGAAGACCGCGTCATCGAGTTCGAGGACGACCTGCCGCACGCCGCGGCCGGCGAACCGGATGCCCGCGCCGCGCGGCAGGCTGTAGAGCGCTGCGGACATGGCGCACAGGTGCTCGGCCTCGGGTCGGGGAAGCGATCGGCAGCGGGCGATCAGCAGCCCGTCCGCGGACAGCAGCGTGGCGCTGCGTACGCCGGGAAGGCGCTGGTCGAGTTCGCGCCGGAGCCAGTCGAGATCGGTCGAAGCCGACGAGGTCACGGTCGCGGTTCCTCGTGGGCGGAATCCGGCGGCGGGGTCGACGGCTCCCGGGCGCCGGAGATCGCCGCGGTGGCACGGGCGTCGGTGACCGGGGCCGGACGGGGCTCTGTGACAACATCGTCGGCCAGCAGGGCCGCCGGGATCAGCACGAGCGCTTTCACCCCCGCCGCAGTCGGATTCGGCCAGGCGCACCGAGATGCCGTTGCGGGCGGCGAGCATCGACACCACGACTACGGCGGCCGGTACTGCAACGTCGACCTCGCCACCCACTCCCCGGCGTCCCCGACTTCGTCAAGCTCTCCGAAGCCCTCGGCTGTGCCGCGCTGCGCCGTGACCGGGAGGGGGACGTCGACGCCGTCATCGCGCAAGCCAGAGCAATCACCGACCGCCCGGTGGTGATCGACTTCATCGTCGGCGACGACGCGCTGGTCTGGCCGATGATCGCGGCGGGCGCAAGCAACGACCAGATCATGCGGCGCGCGGGATTCGCCCGCTCTTCACCGAGGACGAGTAACCCGATGGGACCACAGGGAAGGAGCCGCGGAGTTGGCTTCTTCCCCGAACAACAGCCATGAAGTACTTTATTAGGTACCATTTAACCGTTATTGGTACCTATAAGGCGGGTCTGGCTGCTATGCGACTGCGATCGGGCCCCCTACCTGCACGGGAGCGGCGTCTCCGGCCGCCCGTGCGAGCCCTGAAGACGAAAGCGAGACAATGTTGTCCGGAATTCATATCGAATCCGACGTCGAGGCCACGATGCGCGACGGCACCGTCCTGCGCGCCGATGTGTACCGGCCGGTCGGGGAGGGCCCGTGGCCGGTTCTCATCGAGCGCACGCCCTACGATCGGCGCGCCGCGCTGCAGGGATACCTCGACCCGTTCACCGCGGTGTCCCGCGGCTATATCCTGATCCGTCAGGACACCCGCGGGCGGTTCGGTTCCGAGGGCGACTGGCTCCCCTTCACCTACGAAGTCGAAGACGGCTACGACACCGTGCGCTGGGCGGCGGGCCTGCCCGGCAGCAACGGTGTCGTCGGCATGTTCGGCGGCAGCTACACCGGCAACACCCAGTGGGCAGCGGCCCTGGCCAAGCCGCCGGAGCTGCGGGCGATAAGCCCGCAGGTCACCTGGAGCGATCCGGCCAATGGCTTGCACTTCCGCGGTGGCGCGATCGAACTGGGCCTCAACGGGATCTGGTCACTGATGACCGGTGCCGGCGAGATCGCGGCGCGGGCACAGGACCCGGCGCAGTTCGCCACCGCCTTCGCCGACCTCGTCGCGGACTTCGACGGCCTCGCCTCCGACGGCTATTGGATACTGCCCGCCGGTGATCTGCCCACCGTAACCCGGCACGGAGTCCCAGATCTCGGCATCCACCGCGCACTGGCCGACCCCGCCACCGCCGACGGGGCAACCATCGCCGGCAAACACAGCAGCGTCGAGGCCCCCGCACTCAACAGCGGGGGCTGGTTCGACGTCTTCCTGCAGGGCAGCCTGGACAACCACATCGCCATGACCGCTCTGGGCAAACCCACCCGGCTGGTCGTCGGCCCATGGACTCACATATCCAAGAGCGGAGCGGCGGGCAGCCTCGCCGGCGAGGTGAATTTCGGCATGGCCTCGATGCACGTCGGCATCGCCTACGACGAGCTGCAACTGGACTGGTTCGACCACTGGCTCAAGGACGCCGACAACGGGGTCGATACCGCGCCGCCGGTCAAGATCTTCGTCATGGGCATCAACCAGTGGCGCGACGAAGCCGAATGGCCCCCCGCCCGCGCGGTCGACACCCCCTGGTAC
>NZ_JABLTE010000130.1 GCF_013315795.1 Nocardia barduliensis | reverse complement strand
GTTGCCCGGACGCGACCGCCAGGTCGAAGAAGAACCGCCAGTCCTCGACGACGCCGGGCGGCGGAGCCAGCACGGCCGGGGTGTACTGGGCGAAGGGGCGCGGGAAGAACGGCTCCATGATCACGGTGTGGTCGGCGCGCTCGTACATGGTCGGCGGCGCGATCACGTAGTGCGCGAGCCGGGCGGTGGCCGACAGCCGCGGGTCCAGGCAGACCAGCAGCTCCAGCGAGCGCAGGGCGCGCTCCGTCCGGGCGCGGTCCGGCAGCGCCGTGGCGGGGTTTCCACCGGAGACGATCAGCGCCCGCACCCGGTCCGGCCCCGGTTCCAGGATCTCGTCGGCGAGGATCCCGGACGGCAGTTCCCCGCGCAGCGCGCGGAATCCGCCGATCCGGCTGCGGAAGCCCGCGGCTCCCCGGGTCGGCGGCGCCACCTCCGCGCGCGGGGGCACCGAGCGGGCCAGCACGGCGCGATCGTCGGCGGGTTCGCCTTCCCTCCGGTACCGCCCGCACACCACGTTCATCGCGGTGACCAGGTGTTCGGTGAGGTTGGAGTGCGGGCCCATGCACACGCCCGTGCCGGTGGTCGCCATGCCACGCGGGCCCCGCGCAAACATCCGCGCCGCGGCGTGCAACAGGTCCGGCGGTAACCCGCACCGGGCCTCGACCACCGCCGGGGTCACCATCGACACCGCCGCGCTGAGCGCGTCCAGGTCGGCGGCGAACCGCGCGCAGAAGGCGGCGTCGAGGCCGCTTTCGGTCAGGATCACGCGGAGCAGCCCGGCGAACAGCACCGCGTCGGTGCCGGGCCGGGGCGCGAGGTGCAGGTCCGCGAGCGCGGCAGTCTCGGTGCGCCGCGGGTCGACCACGATCAGCCGCAGCCCGCGGGCCCGTGCGGCGCGCAGGGTGACCGAGGGGGTGTGCGGCACCGCGCCGTCCCCGTCGCCGCCGTTGCCCGACACCACCGGGTTGGTCCCGGCCAGCAGCCACACGTCGGCGTCCTCGAGGCGCTGCCTGCCGCCGAGGTAGCTGCCCATGCGCTCGGCCACCACCCATTTCGCGGACTGGTCGATCGTCATGGTGGAGAACAGCTTGTGCGAACCGGTGCCGCGGAACCAGGCGTGGGCCATCGGCGGGGTCAGCGCCGCGAAGTTCTGCTGGGTGCCCATGAACAACGCGACGGAGTCGGGGCCGTGCCGCTCGGTGATCTCGCGCAGCCGCCCGGCGATCTCGATGGTGGCCTGATCGGCACGGATCGGCAGCAGGGTGTCACCGGTCCGGCGCAACGAGGTGGTGAGCCGATCCGGGCCGTGCGCGAGGTCACCGGCCCGGCGGCCTTTGGGGCAGGTGTAGCCGCGCGTGATCGGATGCCGCGCGTCACCGAGCACCCGCGCGATCCGCCCGTCCTCGAGGTCGAGCAGTACCCCGCACGAGGACGCGCACAGCCGGCAGTACGAGACCCGGCGGGCGGTCGCGGGATGGCCGGTATCGGGCACCGGTGGCCTCCTCGTCACTCGATCGGGGGTCAGACCGCGGTCTCGGCGCTCGCCACGATCGGCACGGCGCGGTCGGGCACCTGCGGGAAACGCTGTCGCAACGCGGGTTTGGCGAGCTTGCCGGAGAAAGTGCGGGGCAGCGGCTCGGGAAGCGCCAGCGCGTGCCGCGGCCGCTTGAACTTCGCCAGCTCGGCATCCGCGACCGCGGCGATATCGGCCACGACTGCGGCTGCAGGACGCTCGCTGTGGAAGATCACCATCGGCACCTCGCCCCACCGGTCGTCCGGCACGCCGATCACGGCCAGATCGACCAGCCCGTCGATCCCGTGCAGTGCCTTCTCGATCTCGGCGGGGTACACGTTCAGGCCACCGGAGATCAGCATGTCCTTGCTGCGGTCGACGATCTTGAGGAACCCGTCCGCGTCCTGCAGCCCCAGGTCACCGGTGCGCAGCCAGCCGCCGGTCAGGGTGGCGGCGGTGGCCTCGGGCTTGTTCCAGTACTCGCGCATGATGTGCTCGCCGCGCACCAGGATCTCGCCGACCGTGCCCGGCTCCACCGGGGTGCCCGGCTCGCCGATCCGCACCCGGGTGCCGACCAGCGCGAGCCCGGCGAAACCGGGGCGCGCCCGTGCGTCGGCGTGGTTCAGGGTCGCCACCATTCCGGAGGCCTCGGTAAGGCCGTAGGCCTGGGTCAGCGGAATCCCGTGCGCGCGGTAGAAATCGACGAGGTCCGGGCTGACCGGGGCACCGCCGGTTCCGGCGTAGGTGAACGGCGCGAGTTCCCGGTCGCCGAATCGGGGCAGCGTGGTCATCCGCTCCCAGATCACCGGGACGGTGGTGGTCGCGGTGATCCGTTCCCGTTCGAGGGTGTCCAGCGCGATCTCTGGGTCGAATTCGCGGAGCAGCACCATGGTCGCGCCCGGCACCACCACGAGCTGCATGAAGATCGACAGCACCGAGCCGGTGTAGACCAGCGGGGCCGAGCACAGCACCCGGTCGCGCGCGGTGAAGCCGTGGGTGACGGTCTGCGCCACACCCGGGGTCATCGCGTTGCGGTGGGTGATCAGCGCGCCCTTCTGCACCCCGGTGGTGCCGGAGGTGTAGCAGAGGAACGCGGGGTCGTCCGGGGCGATCTCGACCGGGGCGGCCGGGCCGGGGTCGAACAGCGTCCGGTAGGGCGGATGCGCGACGCCGTCCATGGCGTAGATCTCGAACTCGGCCTGTTCGGCGGCGACGGCCAGCAGCGGCGCGAAGTCGTCCTCGACGACGACCACGCGCGGCGCCGCGTCCACCACCATCGGCGCCAGTTCCTTGGCGGTCAGGCGGAAGTTGAGCGGCACGCTGATGGCGCCGAGCTTCAGCGTGGCGAGTACGAGGTGGGCCAGTTCCGGCCGGTTGAGCATGAGCACCGCGACCCGGTCGCCCTTGCCCACGCCGCGAGCTGCCAGCCCGCGGGCGAGGGCGTCGGTGGCGGCGTCGACCTCCGCCCAGGTCTGCGTGGTGTCGCCGAAGACGATGGCCTGGTTGCCGGGGCGGGTTCGCCCCCAATAGCGGGTCAAATCCGCAAGGTTCATCCGAACTCCTCGTGATCCGCCGGAAGCGCCGGCACCGCAGGGGCTCTGTGACGGCCCTCACTGCATGCAGCAAACCTAACAGTTGTAGATATCTCCGGCAATACCCGAATTCCGCAGTTCAGACGCTTTTCGAGCCACGATTGATACGCCCGCGGCGCTGCGCGCCGGGGCGTATCAATCGGGCCGGGTATCCCGCTTACGCCGGGTTCACCGCGCGACCCGCACGTCGTCGTAGCCGGTGATCTCACGCAGGACCGTGGCGGTGTCCGCCCCCACCTCCGGCGGCAGCGCGGGCGCGAACGCCTCCCCCGCCACCCGGACCGGGCTCACCAGGAACTCGAGGTCACCGGCGTCGTGGCCGGTCCGGTAGGTGGTGCGCCTGGCCAGAAAATGCGGGTCGGTGAGGAGGTCGGTCACGGTGTTCACCGGCCCGCCGGCGATGTCGTGCGCGAGGAACACCTCCACCCACTCCGCGCGGGTGCGCTGGGCGAAGATCTCGGTCAGGGCACGCCAGACCAGCTCGGCCCGAGCGGGCGCCTGCTCGTCGGTGCCGGTCAGGTCGACCGCGGCGAGGTCGTCCCGCCCCACCGCGGTCAGGAAGTTGTGCCAGAACTTCTCGACATGGGCCCCGAACAGGATGGCCGCGCCGTCCTTGGTCCGGTAGGCCTCGAGCCGGGGCCAGTCGGGCAGCCGCCCGTCCGGCAGCCAGCCGGGTCGGTGCACGGACCGGTCCCGGTTCAGTTCCGCGTCGACCAGGTCGGGCATCCAGGCAGCGGCGATGTCGATCCCGGCCACCTCCACCCGGCATCCCGTGCCGGTCGCCGCGGCCCGGTGCAGCGCCGCGAGCAGGCCCATCGCCCCGTACGCGCCGAGCGCGTACATCGCGATGGGCGGGCTCGTCGATCCGGCGACGCCATCGGCGGGCGGGTCGTCGGGGGTGTCCACCGCGCGCAGACCGGCGAAGGCGTCGAAGACCGGGCCACCGGTGCCCAGGCCGCGGTACGGACCGTCGGTGCCCATACCGGAGACGGTGCACAGCACGATCTTCGGATTGACCCGGCGCAGCTCGTCGTAGCCGACGCCGAGCCAGTCCAGGTAACCGCCACGCATCCCCTCGATCACCGCGTCGCAGTGCGCCGCCAGGTCGAGGAAGGCGGTGCGGCCCTCGGGCGTGCGCAGATCCAGCGCCACCGACTTCTTGCCCCGGTTCCAGCGCAGATGCAGGAACGCCGGGCCGTCCGGACCGCCGACCGCGCGGCTGCCGCCGACGCGCACCGGATCACCACCGGGCGCGGCCTCGATCTTGATCACCTCGGCCCCGAGGTCGGCGAGGTGCCCGCCGACCGAGGACGGCGCGAGCTGGGCGACCTCCAGCACCCGTAGCCCGCGCAGCAGCGAGAATCCACTCACGAATGTGCTCCTTCCCCAGTGTTCGCCGGCGGGCCGGGCTGGTCGGGCCGCAGCTCGACCCACAGCCCCTCGGCTTCGGCGAGCAGGCGTTCGCCGTGGTACATCGAGCCGCGCAGCAATCGCTTGCGGCCGTTGAGCGCCGCCAGGCGCGCGGTGACGACGAGCTCGGTGTGCAGCGGGGCGGGCGCGCGGTAGTCCACCCGCAGGTACGCCGTCCGCGCCCATGGCCTGCCCCGGTTCGCCAGCCGCGCCAGGATCTCATCGAAGACCAGCGGGGTGACCCCGCCGTTCATCGCGTAGCGGCCGGAATGGAAGCGCCCCACCGTGATCCGGCCGCTCGCCGACGTCGCAGAGATCTCATCGAGCCGCAGCGGCGGGGCCAGCGCGTGCCCGCGCCCGGCCAGTTCCCAGCGCTTCCCGGCGATCTGGTGATCCTCATCCACCTCGAAGGCGCGCAGCGCCTCGGCGACCGCGGTCAGCCGGTCCGCGGCATCGGCGGCCGCGCCGGGAGGGGGCGCGCTCCGGGTCACCGCCTCCTGCGCCGCGCGCAGGGCGGCCACCAGCGCGGCGTACTCGTCCTCGGCGGCGACGGTCGGCGTCATCGGATCGTCCCAGTGCGGCTCCGCGGTGACCACGCTCATCGGGCCGGGCTCGTCGCGCGCGCTCGCGCCAGCTCGGCGACGTCGTCGGCGACCATCTTGTGAAACACCTGACCCGGCAGTTCGTTGCGACCGTAGATCAGCTCGGAGACCTGGCCGTGGGCGGCGTTGCCGGTGATCGTGGCGGTGACGTACCAGTCCTCGGCGTGCAGCGTCGCCATCAGCAGCTCCCAGTTCTTCTCCAGCATCCGCTCCTCGCGCGGCGTCTCGGGCTTGTGCGGCGCGAGCAGCCGGATGGTGCAGTGGCTGACGTTCGGATCGGTGGCGTCCGGGACGATCGTCCAGATCTCGAAGTGGTTGGGCTCCGTGACCAGCATGGTGCCGGGGTAGACGGTGTAGTTCGCCAGCGAGTAGTCCCGGACGTCGAAGCTGTCCGGGTCGGCGTCGCGGACCTCGGTGATCCCCTTGCGCGCCACCACCAGCCGCCACGACCGGCCGACCGGATCGAAGGCGGTGATGTTGCCCTCGAGATAGTTGCACACGGTCTTGGTGTGCAGCTGGCACAGGTGGTACGAGTCCTGCACGCCGTCGACCGCGATCTTCCAGTTCATCTCCAGCCGCCAGGTCTCCTTGCGCACCTGGTAGGACGTGGCCATCCCGGTGTCGGCGACCTCGGCGTCGTGCTTGGCCCCGAGCGTGGCGGCGATGTCGAGCTCGGCGCCCGCGGTCGGCACGACCCAGACCAGGCCGTGCCGGACCTCGCACGGGAACTCGACCAGCCCGTACGCCGAGCGGTCCATCCCGTCGAAGCCCTCGGCGTGCGGCATCCCGCGCAGCGCGCCGTCCCGGCCGTAGGCCCAGTTGTGGTACGGGCAGGAGAAGACGCGCTTGCAGCCGGATTCGGCGAACTCCACCCGCGACCCGCGGTGGCGGCAGACGTTCGCGAAGGCCCGGACACCGCCGTCGTTCTGCCGGACTACCAGCAGCGGCGTGCCGATCAGCTCCGCGGTCAGGAAGTCACCGGGGGCGGCCAGCTCGTCCATGTGCGCCACGATGTGCGGAAACCGCCGGACGACCTCGCGCTCCTGAGCGGCCAGCTCCGGGTCGTCGAATACCGAGAAGGGCACGCGGAGCAGGTCGTCCGCGTAGTCGGTCGTGTCGTTGTCGACGTGCTCGATGAGCCGCCGCGTCAGCCTGATCTTCTCCTCGCGCTCCATGGACCGAGAGTGACACATGCGACAATCTATGTCTACTGTCTTATCTAAATTCATTCGATTCGAGGAGTCGACGAGGTGTCCACCGAGAACGACAACAGCGGGGTGACGGTGAACGCCCCGGACCAGCGCGCCGCGATCCTCGCCGCGGCGGAGTCCTGCTTCGCGCGCTTCGGCATCGCGAAGACCACCATGGCGGACGTGGCGCGGGCGGCCGCGCTGTCGCGGGCGACGGTCTACCGCTACTTCGCCGACCGGGATTCTTTGGTGGCGGAGGCGGTCACCCGGCGCGCGCGGGCGAACATGGCAGCCGCCCGCGCCGATATCGCCCGCCACGCCACCATCGAGAACGCGCTGGTCGAAGGCATCTGCACCGATATCCGGCGCGGACATCTCGATCCGCTGATGCACCGCCTGGTCTCCCCGGAGGAGATGACGCTGTCCACCCGGCTGCTCGTCGACACCGGGCGCGCGGTCGAACTGACCCGCGAACTTTGGGAGCCGGTACTGACCGAGGCCAGGGCGGCTGGGGCGATCCGGGCCGATATCGACCTGCCGATGGTCTGCGAATGGATCTCCGAGATCGAGATCCTCTACATCAGTCGGCTGCACGACGACCCCGCGGCGATGGACCGCATCCGGGCCAAGATCCGCGCCTTCGTCGTCTCGGCCCTGGTCACCGACCCCGCGGCCAT
This sequence comes from Nocardia barduliensis, assembly GCF_013315795.1. Taxonomy (GTDB): domain Bacteria; phylum Actinomycetota; class Actinomycetes; order Mycobacteriales; family Mycobacteriaceae; genus Nocardia; species Nocardia barduliensis. Next base: position 11,322 of record NZ_JABLTE010000130.1, on the reverse strand, counting down.
GCCGACCCGCTCCGCGGCAGCCTCCCCGTTTACACCTAAATCTATTTAAGTTAGATTTAATGGACGGTTTCCACAGCTGAGCAGGTATTGGAGGAACGCCATGACAGAGGTCGGGGCTCCCCGCGAGGAACGCATCCGCCGGGCGCTGACGCACCTGCGCAACGACACCACCGACGAGTACGACCACCTCACCTGGTTCGCGCCGGAGGAGTTCACCGAACCCGACGTAGCGAAGCGGGAACGGGATCGGATCTTCGGGAAGGTGCCGTCGATCGTCGCGCACGGTTCCGAGATCCCGCGGCCGGGTGACTTCTTCACCCTGCAGATGCCGCGCAACAACATCATCGTGGTGCGCCAGCGCGACGGCGGGGTCAAGGCCCTGGTCAACCTGTGCAGGCACCGGGGCGCGATGGTGGAGAAGGAGGAGAAGGGCCGCTGCCGGCTGTTCTCCTGCCCCTACCACCGGTGGTCCTACGACCTCGACGGCACGCTGCGCACCATCACCCGCGACAACACCTTCGGCGAGGCCGACCGCGACGGCCTCGGGCTGATCGAGCTGCCCGCCGAGGAGCGGCACGGTTTCATCTGGGTGGTCGACGACGCCGACGCCGCCATCGACATCGCCGCCTGGCTCGGCCCGGAGATGGACACCATCGTGGGCTCCTACGATCTGGGCTCGAAGGTCTGCGTCCGGCACGAGGGCTTCGACGAGCCGGTGAACTGGAAGATCATGCAGGACGCGTTCCTGGACGGGTACCACATCCAGTACGCGCACCCGAACACCGCGGCCAAACACATCCACACCAATGTCATGGCCTTCGAGGACTTCGGCAGGCACTGCCGGTTCATCGCCCCGCGCAAGTCCATCGACCGGTGGATCGAGGAGGACCCGGGCGACCGCAGCCTGGCCGCCGACGTCACCGAGACGCACTTCCTGCTGCCCAACAGCACGCTGCTGCGCCAGCCGGATCATTTCCAGCTGCTCACCTTCCGCCCGCACCCGACCGACCCGCAGCGATGCCGGATGGAGATGCGCCTGATCGTGCCGACGGTCGAGGACTCCGGGATGACCGAGGAGAAGTGGAACCGGCTGTGGGGCAAGAACTGGCAGATCCTGCTGGACGTGCTGCACGCCGAGGACTTCCCGCTGCTGCGTGACTCGCAGCGCGCCATGACCAGCGCCAGCGCGGGACGAATGGTGCTGGGCCGCAACGAAGTCGCCAACCAGGTCTTCCGCCGGGAGACCCAGAAACTCGTGGAGGGCACCCGGTGAGAACCGACCTGTTCGAGGCCGACCACGAACTCTTCGCGCAGACCGTACGGGGGTTCGTGGAACGCCACGTCGTCCCGAAGATGGAGAAGTGGGACAGCGACCGGCTCATCGACCGGGAGACCTGGCTCGCCGCGGGTGAGCAGGGCCTGCTCGGCCTGGCGGTGCCGGAGCAGTACGGCGGCCCCGGCGAGACCGACTACCGATTCCGGGTGGTCATCCAGTCCGAGATCGCCCGGGTCGGCGCGTCGGCGCTGCAGTCCGGGTTCTCCACGAACGACGACATCGTACTGAATTACCTCTTGCGGCATGCCGATCCGGCGCAGCGCGAGCGCTGGTTGCCCGGCTTCGCGACGGGAGCCACGATCGGCGCGATCGCCATGACCGAGGCCGGCGCGGGCAGTGATCTGCGCGCGATCCAGACCACCGCCGTCCGCGACGGTGACGCGTGGGTACTCAACGGCTCGAAGACCTTCATCACCAACGGGATCCTCGCCGACCTGGTCATCGTCTTCGCCGTCACCGACCGGCAGGCCGGCTCGCGCGGGTTCAGCCTGTTCGTGGTCGAGGAAGGCACCCCGGGCTTCAGCCGGGGCCGCAAGCTCGACAAAGTCGGCCTACACGCCCAGGACACCGCTGTACTGTTCTTCGACAACGCCCGAGTGCCCGCCGCCAACGTCCTCGGCGAAATCGGCGGTGGCTTCGGATATCTCATGCAAAGCCTGCCTTTGGAGCGCCTCGGCATCGGAATCGCCGGGCAGGTCTCCGCGGAGGCTGTGCTCGACTGGACCCTGGATTACGTGCGCGAGCGCAAGGCATTCGGCAAGCGGATCGGCGAGTTCCAGGGTGTCGGCTTCACCCTCGCGGAATTGCAGACAGCTGTGGAAGTGTCGCGCGCTTACATCGACCGCTGCGTGCGGGAGTACAACGCGGGCACCCTCACCGCGGTCGATGCCGCCAAGGCGAAACTCTGGGCGACCGAGTTGCAGGGCAAGGTGATCGACGCCGGGGTGCAGCTGCACGGCGGCTACGGCTACATGATGGAGTACCCGGTCGCCAAGGCCTACATCGACGCCCGCATCCAGCGGATCTACGGCGGCACCAACGAGATCATGAAGGAGATCATCCACCGGGATCTGCTCCGATCCTGAGCGGAGCGAGCGATGCGGCGGCGTGGGCGATGCCCGCGCCGCCGCATCGTTTCCGCGGCTCCCGAAACGCCGAAGGCCGGTTCCGAAACTCGGAACCGGCCTTCGGGTATTCGGCGTGGCTTTCGGTCAGGCAGGAGCGGGCGGTGGCTGCAGCACCCCGGCCTCGACCAGTTCCTCGATCCGCGCCTCGCTCAACCCGAGCAGCTCGCGGGCGATCTCGCGGGTCTGCTCGCCCGCCAGCGGCGCAGGGCGCAGGGCGGGTTCGGCGATTCCGGCGAAGCGCGCCACCGACCCTGCGGCGGGCAGGGCGGCCGGCAGCAGGTCGTGCGTGAGCCAGACGAAGGCGTCCCGCTCCTTCAGGTGCGGATCGGTCAGCAGCTCGGGCAGCCGCAGCATGGCCCCGGCCGGAATGCCCGCCTGCTGCAGCCGGTGCATGGCCTCGCCGGGAGTGCATCGGCTCAGCCAGCCGGTGAGCACGCGGTCCGCGAGCTCACGGTGCGCGAGCCGGGCGGCCGCGGTGGCCGTGCGCGGGTCCTCCGCCCACTCCCCCGCGCAGGCCAGCGCGCACAGGGCGGCCCACTCGGCGTCGGTGCGCACGGTCACCGCGCACCACTCGTCCTCGCCCGCGCAGGCGAAGACTCCCGCGGGCGCGTGATACGGGTCGGCGTTGCCGGTCGCGGCGGCCGAACCCGGGCGCAGCGATTCCAGGGCGAGCTGAGTGCCCAGCTGCACCAGCGCGGTGTCGGCCTGCGCGATGTCGATCACCGCGCCGCGGCCGGTGTGCTCGCGCCGGATCAGGGCGGCGAGCACCGCGGCGGCCGCGACCTGGGCGGCAATGTGGTCGGGGTACACGGTCATGCCGTCGCACAGCTGTTCCGGATCGTCCGGGTACCGCCACAGCGCCGACACCCCGCACGAGGCCCGCACCAGTGGGCCGTACCCGAGCCGGGTGCGCCAGGGTCCGGCGCTGCCGAACGCGCTGCTCTCCGAGATCACCAGCCGCGAGTTCAGCGCCAGCAGCGCCTCCGGGGCGAGGCCCATCGACGCCAGGGTGCCCGGCTTGAAGTTGGCCAGGACCACGTCGGCGTCCGCGGCCAGCGCGCGGAACAGCTCGGCCCCCTCCGCGCTGCGCAGATCCAGCCCGAGGCTGCGCTTGTTGCGGTGGCCCCAGGCCACCGACGCCGCGAGCTTCGCCCCCCGCTTGGACTGGCGCAACCCGTCCGGGAAGGCCGTGTTCTCGATCTTGATTACGTCGGCGCCGTGATCGGCGAGTTGCCTGCTCAGCTCGGCGCCGAAGACGATGACGCCGAGGTCGAGCACCCGTAACCCGGCGAGCGGATGGTCTGCCGCCGCAGCGGTGGTCTTCGGCGCGGGCCGTGGTTCCGGCCACGGATCGGCGCCCTCGCCGACCACGCCGAGTTGTGGTGCGGCGCTGCGGATTCCGGCACGCTCCCCGTCGATCCGCAGATAACCCGACGGCACCAGGGCGCACCGCCCCGGCAGCACCTCAGCCTCCGCCAGCGCGCCGGACTCCAGGAAATGCGGCTGGGTCAGCACCTCGGCGATGTCGTGCACCCCGCCGACCGGGACGCCGCGCGCGGCGCCCTCGCGGACCAGTTCGTCGCGAGTCCGCTCGGCGAACAGCCGCGCGATCAGCGGGTGCAGCCGGTGAGCGGCCGCGAACCGCCCGGGAATGGTGTCGTACTCCGGCCCGGCGAACTCCGCGGGGCTGCCCAGCCAGTCGAACATCGACCGCCACTGCCGCCGGGCCAGTAGGCAGATCCGGACGTAGCCGTCGGTGCAGCGGAACACCGGATAGAAGTTGGCGGCGTCCGGCCTGCCCCGGGGAAAGTCCTCGGAGCGCCCGGCCGCGGCGGAGCCCTGGGTGCCGAAACCCGGATCGAAGCCGTGCACCACGGCCTCCAGCGCGGACAGATCGATGTATTCGCCCCGGCCGCAGCGGATCCGGCGATAGTGGGCGAGCAGGGCCGCCCAGGCCGCGTGGGTGCCCACCGCCTCCTCGATCAGCCCGGCCGGCGGCAACAGCGGCGGCGCGCCGGGCACACCGGAGCGGGAGAGCACGCCGCCGAGGGCGTGCAGCACCGGTTCGGTCGCGGTCCACCCCGCATAGGGGCCGTTCTGCCCGAAACCGGTGATCGAGACCCACACCAGTGCCGGGTGCGCGCCCAGCAGCGACGCCGGGTCGAGCCCGTGCCGCGCGAGCACACCCGGCGCGAAGGACTCGACCACGATGTCGGCGCCCGCGACGAGTCCGCGCAGCCGCTCCCGGCCCGCTTCGTCGGCGAGGTCGATGCCCAGCCCGTGCTTGTTGGCGTTGCGCAGGGCGAACGGGATGCTCACCCCGTCGACGAGCGGCGGCGCCGACCGCGACGCCGACCCCGCGGGCGGCTCCACCCGCAGCACGTGGGCGCCGAGATCGGCCAGGTAGCGGGTGCAGGATTCGCCGAGACCGTCGGTGAGGTCGAGGATTCGGACACCGTCGAGCGGGAGGTTCACGGCCGCAACGCCTTTCATCGGGTGCCGAGGTAGATCGACTTCGGCTGCCGGTACGGCGCCAAGCCCTCGGGCCCGAGCTCGCGCCCGAGCCCGGAAGCCTTCACTCCGCCGAACGGGGCGGCCAGATCCAGCGCGTAGTGGTTCACGCCGACCGTGCCGCTCTCGATCCGGTCGGCCAGCGCGATGCCGCGCTCCTCGTCGGTGGTCCACACGGTGCCCGCCAGGCCGTACTCGGAGTCGTTGGCCAGCGCCACCGCCTCGTCCTCGTCTCGGTAGGGCGTGATGGTCAGGACCGGGCCGAAGATCTCCTCCTGGGCGATCCTGGCGGTGTTGTCGACGTCGGCGAACACGGTCGGCTCGACGAACCAGCCGGTCGGGGTGTCCGCCGGGATCGAGCCGCCGGTGGTGCGGCGGTGCCCGGCCCGATCACCGGCGGCGATGTAGCCGAGCACCCGGTCCCGCTGGGCGGCGCTGACCAGCGGGCCGATCCGGGTGCCCCGGTCGAGCGGATCGCCGATCCGCAGCGCGCGCACCGTCTCCGTGACCGCCTCCACCACCTCGTCGTAACGAGAGCGCGGCGCGAGGATACGGGTGCCGGCGTGGCAGGTCTGCCCGTTGTTGACCAGCGAGACCTCCGGCAGCGCGGCGGCGAAGGTGTCCAGGTCGGCGTCCTCGGTGACGATGGACGCCGACTTGCCGCCCAGTTCGAGGGTCACCGGCCGCAGCAGCCGTCCGCAGGTCTCGCCGATCGCGCGGCCCGCCGCGGTCGACCCGGTGAAGGCGACCTTGTCCACGCCAGGATGCGAGACCAGGTGCCCACCCGCCTCCCGATCGCCGGGAACAATGTTGAGCACACCGGTCGGCAGCCCGGCCGCCGCTGCGGCGTCGGCGAAGACGAAGGCGTCCAGCGCGGTCTCCGGGGCCGGCTTGAGCACCACCGCGCACCCGGCGGCCAGTGCGGGAGCCAGCTTCATGGCGGCCAGCGACTGCGGGTAGTTCCACGGCGTCACCGCCGCGACCACGCCGACCGGCTCCCGCCGTACCACGGTCCGGCCACCGAACATGCCCGGGCGGACGTCGGTGTCCGCCTCGGCGCGGATCAAACCCGCGTAGTAGCCGAACATCGCGGCGGGCGCGTACCCGTTGACGGTGATCGACAGCGAGATCGGCATGCCGTTGGCGCGGCTCACCAGCGCCGCGGTCGATTTCGCCCGTGCCTTCAATTCCGCGGCGATGCGGTCGAGCACGTCCGCGCGCTGGTCGGTGGTGTAGTGGCCCCACGGGCCTTCCAGCGCGGTGCGCGCGGCGACGACCGCGGCGTCGATGTCCGGGGCGGTGGCGGCGGCCGCACGGCCGAGGACTTTCTCGGTGGCGGCCTCGATGACGTCGGCGCTGCCGCCGTGCCGGGGTGCGACCCATCGGCCGTCGATGAACAGGTCGAGCCGGTCGGGTGTGGTGTCGTCCATGTCGGACCTCCGCAACGAGGGGATCAGAGGGTGTCTTCGTGCCCGAAGAGGGTGGAGCTGACCAGCGGCGCCATCGGGCCGCCGATGAAGAGCGAGAGCTTGGCGTCGGCGACCGGATTGACCGAGGTGCCGCGGATCTGGCGCACCGCTTCGACAGCGAGGTTCATGCCGTTGACGAACGAGTCGGCGAGGTTGCCGCCGCTGGTGTTCACGGGCAGTTTGCCCAGCCCGGCCGTCAGGTTGTCCACGGTGAGCACCGATCCCGCGGCGGGGCCGGATGGCACCAGCCCGTGGTCGATCAGCGCGGCCACCGCGGGACCGCTGAAGTTCTCGTAGACCTGCACCACGTCGACCTCGGCGGGATCGATCTCCGCGGCGGCCCAGAGGCGGTCCGCCACACCGGGCCGTCCCGCCGCTCCGGCGAAACCGGCGGTGGCGTAGTGCTCGTCGTTGTCGATGAGCGAGGAGTAACCCCCGGGCGCCCCCTGCGCGCCGGCCAGCACGAAGGCGGGCGTGCGGTTCAGGGTTCGGGCGCGGGCGGCCGAGACCAGCACCAGCGCGACCGCGCCGTCGCTCTCGCGGGAGCAGTCGTAGAGGTGGAACGGCTCGGCGATCAGACGCGACTGCTCGTAGGCGGCTTCGTCGAGCGGTTTACCGTAGGCCTGGGCGGTGGGGTTCCGCTGGGCGTGCCGGTAGGCGGCCAGCACCAGCGCACGCATCGACTCCCGGGGCACCCCGTCGTGTTCCAACAGCCGCTGGGTGCGCAGCGCGCAGACCTGGGCGGGCGAGCCGACACCGTGGGCCAGGAAGTGCGGCCCGTAGTGGTACTTGGCGTAGCCGAGGCGGCCGGTGTCGGCCTGCGCCATGGCGCGGAAGGCGACCACGCACTCGGCCTGGCCGGTGGCGATGGCCAGCGCGGCAGCGTTGATCGCGGCCGCGACCGATCCGCCGCCCCCGCCCCACATCATCGTGGACCAGCGCACGTCGTCGACGCCGAGCGCGGCGCCGAGCACCGCGCCGTCGTGGCCGCCGCCGGCGTAGGAGACGAAGCCGTCCAGTTCGCGGGGCGAGATCCCGGCATCCGCGCAAGCGGCGAGGATGGCCTCGAGGGTCAGCCGCAGCTCGCCGTGCGGGGATTCGCCGCGGCGGTAGTGCGATTCGGCGATGCCGGCGACGGCGGCGGCCCCGCGCAGTTCGATGGCGCTCATCGGGCCACCGCCGCGTCGGCGGTCCAGCGCAGCAGCGGCCAGGTCGCGCCGGGGTCGCGCACGAACAGGCCGCTCACCGGGTCACCGATCCGGATGGTGGTGTCGGCGTCGGACTCGTGCAGGATGCCGAGCACGCGGCGGTTGCCGGCCTCAGGCAGCTCCACGAGCACCGTCACGTAGGGCAGCGCGACGGGCAGTTCGGAGATGAACGGGTACCAGCTGCGGGACCAGCTGTAGACGGTGCCGGTCGGTTCCACGGGCTCCCAGCCGGGATCGAAGGTGTGGCAGTGCGGGCACAGCCACTGCGGCCCCCAGATCCAGGCGCGGCAGGCGGTGCAGCGCTGCATGCGCAGCTCACCTTCGATGAGGCCGTCCCAGTACGGCGTGTCGACCCCGTCCGACGCTGGCCCCCAGGGGAATTCGGCGCTCACGCGCCGACCTCGACCGGGAAGTTCTCCAGTGCCGCGGCGAGCCATTCACCGTCGTGATTCTCCCAGATCGAGCGCAACCCGATCGGCCCGTCCGGAGTGGTGTAGACGGCCTCGCCGATACGGGTGTCGCCCTCGGCGCGGACGTCGCGGACCTCCGCGCCGGTGACGGTGCCGCGCGGCACGGTCACCCCGGCGAAGACCGCGGGCAGGTTCTCCTGGACCATGTCGGCGATCGCTCCCGCGGTATCGCCCGCCGCGACCTTGGCCACATGCGCTTCGTAGCGGGTACGGAATTCGTCGAGGGACATCGTTGCTCCTTCGTCGGTGGGCCGGCTGTCGCCGGAGGGGTTCAGGTGAGCGCGCAGTCGCCGTCGGCGCCGACCACGACGGCCTTGCCCGCGGCGTCCTCGCCGGCCAGGCAGCTCAGCGTGTCCGGGTCGGTGCTGCGGGCGAGGGTGCGAGCGCCGTCGGGCGTCCGTGCCGCGACGAACGCGGTCTCCGGGACGCCGTCGCGGTCGTACACGACGGTCCACGCCTCGAGCGCGGCCGTGCCCGCGTAGCTCGTCGCCGCCGCCGTCGTCGGTTCCCGATCGACCTCGGCCTGCACGTCCTCGTGCCGGAAGCCGTGCGCGGGCGGTTCGGTGCGGTAGACGCCGATCGCGTGCTTGGTGAGGTAGCCGCCGTTGGCGGTGACCAGCCCGTAGGCCCCGGGGGCCGCGCGCAGCGCGCCGGCCATGGCGGCGATGGCGTGCGTGCTGTAGTTGTTCCAAGGCCCGCCCGCGAAGGACAGCCCGCCGGTGACGGTCAGCGGCCGATCCGCATCGTGCAGCGGCAGGCCGAGTTCGGTGGCCGCCACCTGTACCGCGGACGGGAAGCAGGAGTACAGGTCCACGGGCCCGACCTCTTCCGTGCCGATCCCGGCCAGGGCCAGGGCGCGGGCGCCGGCGATCCGGATGGCCGGTGACCGGTGCAGCGCACCGCGTTCGGCCACCGCGTAGGTGTCGTGCGCGTCGGTGCCGGACTGCGGGAAGATCCAGCGGTCGCGGGGAACGCCGAAGCGCTCGGCGACGGCCGCCGAGCACAGCAGCAGCGCCGCCGCCTGGTCGACCATGCTGTTCGAGTTCATCAGCTTGGTGTACGGCGCGGCGATCCACCGGTTGCCCGCCGAGGCGGTGGTGATCTCGTCCGCGCTGAACGCCTTCCGGGTCCAGGCATGGGGATTGGCCGCGGCCACCGCGCTGAACTCCGACCACAGCGCGCCGATCCGCGCGCGGTGCTCGGCGATCGAGGTGCCCGCGGCGATGCGCAGCGCCTGCTCGAACAGCGGGTAGACGTACGCGGGGCGGTCCAGGCCGATGCGCCGTTCGGATTCGGTCGCCATCGGCACCTCCGGGACGACCAGCGCCGCCGCGGGCACCGATTCGTCCTGAACCGTCCACTCCGGGCGGATACCGTTGCCGCGCAGCCCCATCCGGGTGCGCCATGACTCCGCGCCGCCGATCAGCGCGACGTCGAGCCGACCGGCCGCTATCTCGCTCGCCGCGGCGTTGAGCAGGGTCTGCGGGCTGTTGCCGCCGTTGCCGGTGTAGCCGGTCGAGCGCACGTCGGCGCCGATCCGCTGGGCGAGCAACGCTCCCGGATCCCGGTATCGCCACGACAGCAGGCCGACGACCCGGATCGCCTCGACCGCGGTGAGCAGCCGCGCCGTTCCCGCGTCCGCCGCCGCCGCCTCGGCCGCCTCGGTCAGCAGATCGATCGGTTCACGCCCGCCCTCTCGCTCGGTGTGCTGGCCGGCTCCGACCAGAACGGGGGTCCGCGGGTCGAGTGTCATCGCACGCTCCTTGCTTCTCCGCTTCCGCGTCCACCCACCCTATAACTAATGACTTTAGTTTAACAATCCCCGGTGAGCGCGCCAGCTGCTCGCAGCATCGCCGTGGTCTCCGCGAACTTCAGCCGAGGGCGCCGCGCGGCGCGTCCGTTGCGCCGCTCGGCGGCATCGATCGCCTTCCAGCCCTGCTTGCCCACTCGTAGCGGCTGCCGCGCGGCGAGCAGTGCCTCGAGATCGGACGCGCTCCGGGAGGGCGCGGGCAGCATCCCTGCGGCGAAATCGGCGAGCAGGCTCGCCACCGTCTCGGCGGAGCAGTGCTTGTTGGTGCCGATGACGCCGGACGGCCCCCGTTTGATCCATCCGGCGACGTACCGGCCCGACAGCGGCCGGCCGTCGCCGGCCACGACCCGTCCGCGCTCGTGCGGAATCGTCCCTGTCGCGTTCGCGTACGGCAGGCCATCGATCGGTGAGGAGCGGTAGCCGATCGCGGTGAGGACGAGTCCGCACGGGAGGCGATCGACGACACCGGTCTCCCGGAGCTCGACGGCACCGTTGCCGTCCTCGATCACATCGTTGTGAGCGAGGTCGATCGATTCCACCCGTGCGGACCCGTGTACCGCCCGCGGCGCCCGCAGGAATTCGAATCGTATGCGGCGCGCCGATTCTCGCCGCGGGCGTGCGGCGAGTTCCGCGATCGCCCGCGCCTTCCTGCGGGCATCGACGTCACCGGTTCCGGCGACCTCGACTCTGGGGCCGACGACGATGTCGACATCCGGAAGCCTGCCCAGGCCGAGCAACTCGGGCACCGTGCATGCCGCCGCTTCCGGCCCGCGGCGACCCACGATCACCACTTCCCGGATCCGGCTCGCGCGCAGCGCGTGTACCGCGTGCTCGGCGATGTCGGTGCGCGACAGCACGTCCGGATCGGAGACGAGGATGCGCGCGACATCGAGCGCGACATTGCCGTTGCCCACGACAACCGCTCGCTCGGCGGACAGGTCGAAGCGCCTGCCCGCCTGCTCGGGGTGCCCGTTGTACCAGGCCACGAAGTCGCTCGCCGAATGCACGCCCGGCAGGTCCTGTCGGGGAATGCCCAGCGCTCGCCCCCGGGTCGCGCCGGTGGCGTACACGACGGCGTGATGGTGCGCGAGCAGTTCCTCGTCGCTGATGTGCACTCCGACCTCGACGTTGAGTTCGAGTGACACCTGCCTGCGAGCCAGCGTCCGACCGAAAGCCCCGCTCACTGCCTTGGTGCGCTGATGGTCCGGCGCGACGCCGTACCGGACCAGTCCGAGCGGAACCGGCAGCCGCTCGATCATCGTGATCGCCACGTCGAGATCACGATGGCCGAGCAGTTCTTCTGCGGCATAGCAGGCCGATGGACCGGAGCCGACGATGGCGACCCGCAGCGGCCCGGCCGCGCGAACGTCGACGGGCACGCGGGCGGGAGC
>NZ_JABLTE010000012.1 GCF_013315795.1 Nocardia barduliensis | reverse complement strand
GCGTCGACCTGATCGCCGCCTTGCCGAAAGGCCGGTGGCGGCCATGATCCGGTTCCCGATGCCCGGTGACCCCCGCCGCACCGTCACCATCCGGCCCTACGTGCCACCACAACCCTCACAGGACAACCCGTTTCACCCCGATGAAGGAGAACCGAACATGCCCGACCATGTCCCGTCGACCGACCTGTGGACCGCCCAACCCGAACCCGAGACCGGTGGCCTGGTGATCCTGTCGACCGACATCGCCTATGACCCGGACGATTTCGTGGCATTGGTGCTCGCGGCGCGGCTGGTGCCACCGAGCCAGCTGGTGGTAGTGACCGCGGATGAGGTCGGCGGCCTGCGCGCACAGTTCGCCCGCCGCGTGCTCGACTGGCTCGACCGCGGCGAGGTACCGGTCATCGAAGGTATCGACCTGGGCGGCAAGCGCCGGTTCCTGCCCGATCCCGGCCAACAGATCCCCGCCTACATACGCCCCACACCCGAGGAACGCGAGCACCCTCACCACGCGATGATCGATGTCCTCACCGACATGATCGCCTCGGCTGACGGCCCGGTGCGGTGGGTGGGGTGCGGGCCGATGGCCGAGCTGGCCGCTGTGCTCACCGCCGCACCGGAGTACGCCGAGCAAGTGGTCGTCACCCAGATGGGCGGATGGCTCGACCACTACCGCGACCTCGAACGCGCTTCCCACAACTTCCACACCGACATGAGTTCAGCCGGCCTCGCCCTGCGGATACTGCCCCGCCCCAGACTGGTGCTCTCCGAGCACACCAACCATCCCGCGATCCGGGTGACCGAGGACTGGACGCTGCTCGACGCCCTCGACGCCGATTCCGCCCCGGAGTGGGCGCGATGGCTGTCCACGCATTTCCACCGCTGGTTCGCGGTCAAGGACGGCTCCTGGATGCACGACCCCCTCACCCTGTCGGCCGCCCTCGGCTGTCCGTTCATCGAGTTCACCAGCGAACGCATCCGCATCGGCCACGACGCGCGGCTGTACCGCAACCCGTACGGGCGCCCGATGCAGGTATCGACCGCGGTCGACTATGAAGGGTTCCGGGACTGGATGCAGTCGGTGGTGACGTACTGGTGATGTGCCCCACCTGCGGTCAGACCACCCAGCTGGCTCGTGACCTGGACACGATCCGGGCGCGTGAGCGCGCGGTCAACGCCGAGCTGTCGGGGCCGACACACGCTCGCGTCCTCGATGCGCTGCTGCCCGTCGACCTCGACCGTCCTTACGACCCTGACCAGATATCCGGCAAGGACAACTTCGCCTGCGACCGCGACATGGCCGCCCTGTTGGACCGTCGCGCGCCGGGATTCCGCGCCAGCGTCCACGCCGGGCACATGTTCTTACTGCAAGCGGTAGCACAGCTGGCGCGGGCGGGGGTGTCGCAGTTCGCTGTCATCGGATGCGGGTTCCCGCGCAAACGCAACGTGCACACCGTCGCCCGCGAGATCAACCCGACCGCCCACGTCCTCTACCTCGATGACAGCGCGTTAGTGGCAGCACACGGGCGCGCCTTGCTCATGGCCGAATCCCGGTTCACACGGGCCGACCCGGGTGACCCGGCCGCGATCCTGGCCGCCATCGGCCACCCACACGGCCAGACAGGCTGGCTCGACCCCCGCGAACCGATCGCGCTGGTGTTCGGATCGCTGGTCCTCGAACAACTCGACGCACCCGGAGAAGTGATCGCGGAACTTGTCGCCGCACTCGCCAGCGGATACGTGGCAGTGACTCACATCTGCACCGACACCGCCACCGACGTCGCACGGCGCGCAGCCGCCGTCTACACCGCCCACAACCTGACACTGCGGCCCCGCACAACCCGCGACGTCACGACCATGCTGACAGGGCTGGAATTGCTCGGCCCCGGCCTGACGGTCGCCCAGGACTGGACACCCGCCCACGCCACCAGCCCCAGCACGGGCGAGACGAGCTGGCGCTGCTGCTGGGCCGCACTCGGAACATGGGGAGCGACCCAATGACACCCGAGAACCGCCCGGGGCGCGGCGGCCGGGGCGCGGCCAGGATCGCCCACCGCACCACACTGCCCGCGATCCAGAACAGCAACACCGCCGCCACCGATTGCGCCGTCGATCCCGGCGACCTCAGTCCCGACGACGCGATCCACACCCTCAGCGTCCACCACCACTGCCCATCGCCCTGTCATCCGCGTCAGCGGGCGCTAGCGGTACTGGGCACCGAATACAGCGCGGCAGCAACACCGGGCACGCGGCGGCCCGCGCGTGCACTGGACGAACTGGACCAACGGCTGGCCGAACTGATCCGCGAATACCTACGCCAAGTCGCGGAGCGCGCCGACCGGTAACCGCAGCCGCGACACAACGAGCCCGGACGGCACCGTCCGGTGCTCGTCTCAGTCCTTCCCGCATGTCGGATGCGGGAAGGACAAGAGGTTTCGGATTGTCACGGACAGATCATCGTCATCCGCCTCGACTGGGCCAGAGATATTCTGATGTCGGCTTGTCAGCCAAAACGTTCTGGTGCTTGGGGGGTTTGGTGATGGCATTCGATCCGTACGCCTTCGACATCGTGGTGACCAATGCCTGCGCTGATGCTGCGGCTGAACTATTCGGACTCGGGGGTCGCGAAGCTGCGCGCGCGTGGGTCGTGCAGGTGATCTCCACCAAGGGTGAGATCGTCGAGAAAGTGCCGTCGGTGTTCGGCCGACGACGCAGTCCCTCCGGCTGGTTCCTGCTCGCCGAAGGGCTACTCCTCTTGCCGCTGGCCTCCGGCGCTGACCGCACCGGTACACCGCAGTGGATCGCGACGCACTGCATCGGCCTGCCGCGCGACCATGAAGTCGACCCGTTCCGGCTCGGCAGCCGCGAATTGCTCGACCATGTCAGCTTTGCCGCGCACGCGATCGAGCGGTTCCAACTGCGCGGAGGCGGCCACCCCGATTCGGTACTCGCACGCCAGCAACTAGCCGAGGTGCTGGCGCCGAGCGTCTACGCCAGCCCGAAGCCGCCAGCATGGTGGCGCTCGGCGCAGCCCGCCGAGTTCTACCTACTCGCTGGCAGCCGCGACGAATTCTGCCTACCCTGTCGAACGGGCGACGGCCTGCAGCCCTTTACTGCCACGACATTCATGCATCAAGCGGCCGACCTGTTCGTGCTTCCGCCTGGGGAACTCGGTTCTCGGTGCCGCCTCGACCCGAGCCGTTTCCCTCCTGGTGGACGCGCCGAGCGTCGCGCCACTCGTCTGCTGGACCGTGGCGGTCAGTTGATTTGGCACAAGCCGGAGTTCGCCCCGGCAGAGGTGTGGGCGAAGTGGTGGCTGGTGTTCGCTGATCGTGTCGCCGCGCCGGTCACCTGGGAGCCCGAGAATGCCCGCCATCCACTGCTCGTGCTGGGCCTGGTGGACGCCCGTCCCTGGTGGCGGCGTCTGCTCAGCTAGCGGCGACGCGCCAGCTCGAGCAATGCGTCAACTTGCCCGCATGCAGCCGGGACGGCACCAGGATCATTCATGGCGATTGAGATGTGCGCTTGAACACGATGCTCGGCCAACCTGGGTGACCATGCCGAGGCACTATGGAAGCGGGGTCGCCAACGTGGCCGGTGCGGTGAAGGGGGGTCGGGATGGATCAGGCGTGGGATATCGGTCGGCGGGTCATCGTGGACGCGATCGAACTGAGCTACCGCACCGAGGCAACGAGCGGCCCCTATGAATGCGTCGGCTGCGGCTGCCCAGTCACTCCGGCGGCACTGACGTCCGAGCACGTCACACCATACTTCCGGGCAGGAAGACAGCAGCCGCATTTACCTGACTGTCAGATCGCCGGGGACCCGGTTCTGGTAAGGAGTTCCGGTCCGCTCGAACCCGCGCGTACCGAACGGCTGGGCGGCGGGGTGAGCGTTCCCTACCAGCTGGTCCGCGCCGAACGGCGCGAACAAGTCGACCCCCACGCGACTGAAGATCCCGAACGGCAATCCAGCCACAGCAGAACAAGCTCGACCACCACCAGCGAAGGCAAACGCGGCCTACGGGAAGCCACCGCCTCCACCATTCGCCCATTCTGCCGCACGTTCATCCGCTACCCGAACAGCCGCACCGTCCTGCGCATCAACCTCCCCGACGTGGACGCTCAGCACTATCAGTACGCATTCAAACGACTCGATCTCTACGCCATCACCGCCTACCCCCACCAGCGGATCTTCTACGCCGAGGTAGCTTGGAGCAGTCCGCCTGAATTCACCACCAACACCGCAGTGATATCGCTGTACGCCGGAGACCGAGACCCGGACAACCGGGCGCGAGTAGCCCGCCCGTACCGCGTGGTCATCGACTGGTCGGCATGGGGAACGAAACTACGTGCGGCGCTGCGCCGCGAGATCACCGCAGCCAGGCGCGAAGCCCGCGAGTCCACCGGATCCGAAGCCCGCAGCTGGTTATTCTTCCTCGCACAACAGGACCCCTTCGAACCCGAACGATTCTGGGTCGACCACCACGCCGACTACGCATTCATCACCGCCCACCTCACCTACCCGAACACAAAGAAACCCATCACACGGCCCAGAAGGACACGGCGAGCTTGAAAGACGCTGCGAGCGAGGGCATCCCACATCGCGATTGTGACAGCACTGGTTGGGGTGGCAGGGCGTTTAGTCGGTGGAACGGACCCGGATTGCGCTGTGCTTGATCTAGGGGAGACCCGGCGAGCGACGCCCCGCGCGGGAACACCCTCGGCAGATAGGACCTCGAAGCCACATGCAGTACGGTCCCCTCCCAACCAGGCGGCGGAGACGGCCGTCGAACCGCTGAGCGAGCAGATCCTTGTACGTCGTGAACGTGAGCTGTTGTCGATTCCGTTCGGTCTTTCTGTGACTTGAGGGCCGGGCCTGTAGCCCGATCGGCTCCTGCGCCCTCGCCATACACCGGATTGCGGCCGCCCAAACATGTCTAATTTTCGTCTTGCAGGCCTGCAGTTCGAGCATTCCTTCCGTACTTGCCGATGCAAGCACAGGTGCACAAAACGCCTCGGGAGGGATCGACATAGGACTCTCCCCGCGTCAAGACGAGATACTGACGTCCCAAAAGCGCTGATCAGCGCAGTTTCCGAGGTGATCTTGATTCTGCAGCAGCCCATCGACACGATGTTCGAGATACTTGAATGTTATGCAATATTAGTTTGAAACGCGGGTGCACCGATTATCTGACCACGCGCCACTAATTCACGCGAATTTCACGATAAACCAGTCGGATCACGGTTATTCTTCGATGACGATTCGGTTTACGCCACGCCTGAGGTTGGGGGTTGTCGTGGATCGCTTGCCGGTAATCGATCATCCTGCTCTGGCGGTACGTCTGTCCGTGCCACGGGAGCGTTGGGGGTGGGAATTCACAGTCCCCTCCCCGCCACAGCCGAGCCCGCTGCTGGCGCGGGTGCCGCGGTGGGTTGACCCACCGCTGCCCGCGCATGTTCAGCGGGAGCAGCGTAGAGCCATCTCCGCGCCAAAGGTTTTCGGCGCGGGGTGTGTCGTGTCGGTGTGGGCGGCTGGATTGGCGGCTGCGTGGGAGTTGGCATTGTGGCCAATGGTTCTGCCAGCGGGGGTTGTGGTGTCGGCCGGGTGGTGGGCGCAGGCGGTGCTGCGGGCGGGAGCGGCGCGGCGCATCTATTTGGACTGGCGCGAGGGCGAGCTCGCGAAATATCAACGTGCCCACGCCGAGTGGTCAGCGCAGGTAAGTGAACATGAGCGGCGTGAGCAGCTGCGGGTGTCGGCGTCTGCGTTGTGGCACCCGGTGGGCTTGAGCAGGCAAGTGCGGCGCGTCGATGTGTTTGGAGGCACTGCCGACGGCTGGGCGAGCCTGTTGGGCACCTTGGGCATGTCCTTGCTGGCTGAGGATGCCCGGTTACTGGTGCTGGACTTCACCGAGCAGCAGGTAGCTGCGGATCTTGCCGCTTTGGCGCGCGTCAGCGACCACGCCGTATCGGTCGTTGATTTCCCGGACGCCGGTGTAGGCCTACTCGAAGGTCTGTCGCCGCAGCATGTCGGCGAGGTGATGGCCGAAGCGTTGACCGGACTGCGGGTTGGTGAGGGAAGGGCTGCGCAGGTGGTGGCCTTGGACGCCGAACTGGTCACACTGGTGGCCGGGGTGCTGACGGCGCCGGTGACATTCGGTCGGCTCGCCGCAGGGCTGCGAGTACTGCGCAGCATCTATGACGCCGAGCACGAAACGTGGTTGTCCGCCACCGAAATCCTCCGGCTCAACCGGCTGCTGGATGTTGTCGGGTCCTCGGAATCGGTGCGTGAGGAGCTCCGGTTCTTGGCTGGCGTCCTGGGGCTGCTGTCCGATCGCGACGCGGAGTTGGGTGGTAGCCCGCTGGTGTGGCCACGCTCTGGACTATCGGTGATTGCGACCTCGGGCGCGAGTGCGCGTAGCAAAGACCTGCTGGATCGGGTCGTGTTTCACCGAGTGCTGCATGCTGTCCGGGCCGGCGACAACGCCGCTTCCCGCACCGTGCTGGCAGTCGCTGGTGTCGATCATCTGGGACTGACCGCCGTAGAGCTGCTCGCCCGACATGCCAGCCGAGCCGGCGTGCGGCTAATCCTGATGCTTGAGCACCTACGCGGCGAGTTCACTCAGCTGCTCGGTGGCGGTGACAGTGCGGCAATCGTGATGCGCCTGGGGAATGCTGCTGAGGCAAGCGCGGCGGCAGATTTCGTCGGCCGGGGGCATCGTTTCGTGCTATCGCAGTTGACTGAGCAGATCGGCCGGAGTTTCACCGACGGCGGCTCTGACACCGTCGGCGATTCAGTGACCTCCACGACGTCCGATAGCTTCTCGGGCGGATCGGGTAGCGTGTCGGATTCACTGTCGCGGGCGAGTACCTGGTCGCGTACCAAGAATTGGTCGGAGTCAGACTCTGTCTCCCGCAGCCGTACCTACGCCCGAGCCTACGAATACGCGGTGGAACCGACCACCTTCCAGGCTCTACCGACGACTGCCTTCGTGCTCGTCGAAACGGGTGAGCAGGGCAGACGAGTGGTCGCTGGCGACTGCAACCCCGGCATCGCCTTGCTCGACCGCGTCGCCACGAAGCCTCGGCAGCCGCACCGGAGCCGAGCATGAACGAGTTGCGGGGCTTTCGTTTTCATCAACTCGTGACTGTCCCTTCTGCGGTTGCGAGCGAACATGAGAGCGCCCGCGAAGGGCAGGCAGCGCTATTCGCGGCTCTGACGGCGGCGCATCCCGAGTTGCTTCGCGAAGGTCCGGCGGCGGGGCTAGCAGTCGCGTGGGACCGTAGGCCGGCGGAGCGGGCCATTCGTGTCTTGGTGGGAGGCAATCCTCGGTTTCCGCCGGTAGCGTCCGAAGCTGGAGAGTTGCGGGTGCTGTATCCGCCGGGTACTACCGCCCACTGTGTCGACGATGTCGTTGATCAGTGGGCGCAGCTGCCATGCTGGGTGCGCTGCGGTGGACGCGCTGATTCTCTGTGGTCGGCGGATGGTCCAGCTGGGAAGACACCGCTCCGCGGATGTTTTGAGGACTATGTTGCCCATCTTCCGGGCGCATTTGTATGGCTGGTCGTCGCGCGACCGCTACCAGACACCGATGTCGAGGCCGAGCTGGCCGACCTGGAAGTGCGGCTTCCGCGTTTGCGGGCACGCGAGAACTCCGAACCGGACCGCATCGCACTGCAGCGCGGTGAAGCGCGGTACCGGGAACTGTCCCGCGCGCGGTCAGCGGGCATGTGGGCGGTACATGTGCTCGTCGGCGGCCCGGATGAAACCAGCACCGCTCGCGCAGCTGGGTTACTCTGCAGTGCTTCGGATTTGGATGCGCTGCCCTATGTACTCAGCCCGCAATCGGAAGCGGCGCCTCTGAGGCATACGTGGGAATCGACCACGACCAACGGTACGGGGTTTGCTTCCCCGTTCAACGCCAGTGGTGAGCTGCTCGCCGCGCTTGCGCGGCCTCCGCGGCGTGAACTGCCCGGCATCCGTGTGTGCGAGCCGGTCGCCTTCGACCTGACCCCTGAACGCGACGGGCAGATAGATCTCGGGGCGATCCTCGATGACGCCGATACCGAAGTCGGGCGGTTCGGTGTCGGCCTGGACACCCTCAACCGGCACGGCTTCGTCGCCGGAGCGACCGGCTCCGGCAAGTCACAAACCGTCCGACACTTACTCGAAGGATTACATTCCGCCGGAGTGCCGTGGCTGGTGATCGAACCCGCCAAAGCCGAATACGCGGGAATGGCCGGGCGCATCGACTCCCCCGTGATCCGGATTCGGCCTGGCGATCCGGATGCGGTGCCGGTGGGGCTCAATCCGTTGGAACCCGAGCCGGGCTTCGCGCTGCAAACCCATATCGACCTCGTACGTGCACTGTTTCTGGCGGCATTCGATGCAGTCGAACCCTTCCCTCAGGTGCTCGCGCACGCCCTGAGCACCTGCTACACCAAGCTCGGCTGGGACACAGTCATCGGCGCACCGCGCCACGAGACGATCACCCCAAAGTACCCCACGCTTTCTGACCTACAGACCACCGCTCTGGCCGTCGTCGACGGCATTGGTTACGGCCGCGAAATCACCGACAACGTCCGCGGATTCATCGACGTTCGGCTCAGTGCCTTGCGCCTGGGTACCCCTGGTCAATTCTTCGAAGGTGGCTACCACCTCGATGTCGCGGATCTATTGTCGCGCAACGCGGTGCTGGAGATCGAGGACATCGGCAGCGACACTGACAAGGCCTTCTTCATCGGCGCAGTCCTCATCCGTGTCTTCGAGCACCTGCGCGTGCGCCGCACCAACACCCCACCCACGTTGCGTCACGTGATGGTAGTAGAGGAAGCCCATCGCCTCCTGCGGCGCGCCGAACCAGGCACGCCCGCAGCGCATGCTGTGGAGTTGTTCACCGCGCTGCTGGCTGAGATCCGAGCTTACGGCGAAGGAATTCTCGTCGCTGAGCAGATCCCCACCAAGATCTCGACCGATGTCGTCAAGAACACCGCGCTGAAGATCGTGCATCGTCTACCCGCTGCCGAGGACCGTGACCTCGTCGGCGCGACCATGAACATCGGCCCGCCACAATCCCGACACCTTGTCTCGTTACCAGCCGGCCGCGCAGTCGTGTTCAGCGACGGCATGGACCGCCCCATCCGTATTGATATTCCCCTCGGTGAGTCACGCGAAGCAGACCGACCAGCCCCAACACCAGCGCTTTTCCCCGCCCCAACCTTGACACCACTGACCCTGCGAGAGCTGCATCATGCCCACGCGCTCGCCGATGACCCGAGGTTGACGGTATGGATCGAGCTGATGGTGATCGCGCACCTCGTCGGCCGTCCTAGTCCACGCCCGCGCCTCGACTGGCTCTCGGCATGGGCTGTCGGAACCAAGCCAGCGATCCTGGCCGAAGCCGTCAACCGTCGCATCCGTCTCGCAATCGACCAGCGATACACCGGACTGGCGCTCTACTTTCCACCAGAGCCGCTCGCCGACCATCTTTCTGCACTCGCCACAGCAGCGCTTCACCACACGGCCACCGCGTGCTCGAAAGACGAAACATGCTGGCAGGCAGGAAGATACCGCTGGGCGGATGTCGAATACGCGCTACACGATCCCGCCGTGCCGTTGGACCGACCACACCCCGCCACGAGCATGTGGGCGCAGCGTGGACTCCACCTCCATGGCGCGACAGTCGCCGAGCAACGCGACCTTCTTCACGATCACCCGGATAACTGGGCCGACCCCTCTATCGTGACCGGTCCCGATCCTATGGTGCTGACTTCCAGCATTAAACGGCTCAGCCATGCCCGCTCAATCGAGCAACGACTGCGCCACGCTACAACGCACCTCGATGGGCTGACGAGATGGCCGCTGTCCCTGCTTGAAGCGCCCGACAATGCGCCGACACCGCTGCGAGGTGAGCCGCGATGATCGCTAGTCTTTCGCGGACACGCAGCGCAATCCAGCCGACGATGCCTGCAGGCGTGCACGCAAAGAGGCATCCGCCCTCCTACCAAGCGGCGCGGCGATCGACGTTTGGTCCTCGTCGCTGCGCATTGCTCCCCGCACATCGGCCGATACCAACGGCTTCGCGATGTAACCGAGCAGCTTCTCTCGGCACTTCGGTGACCGCTGTTCCTTCTCACCGATCCCACCGCGCAGGACTCGCCATGAACGTCGATGCACGCCGTCACCCGGATGACGATCAAAGCAACCTTGCCCCCGCCGGGGACGAGGCGTCCACGCCGGGTCGCATGCTCGACAACGGCCGCGGCACCACCGATGCCCAACAGATGCGGCACGTCGACACCGGTGACCAGTCCAATGACCGTTCGTTGCAACCGATGACCGGTGCAGACACACCCCGAACCACTGCCATCGAATGGCTGCGGCAAAACGACTACCTGGATCCCGTTGCCATCAGGCGGGAACCCGACACAGACTCCAGTGACGGAGTGCTCGGCAAAGCTGCAGAACAGACAGCGACTCACCCGACGCTCGATAAGGCCGCCGCGAGAGACAACGAGCTGCCATCAGTTGTCGAGAACCCGCCCGACGCCCGGCTCGAATCCGTGCGGGAGCGGATTTTGGCCGACGCGGCTGCACGCGCTGATCAGCAACTTGATGAAGTGTGCGCCGTTTTCGGCGTTGATACTCCAGACCGGATCAGCGCGGTCGCGAAGGCTCGGGATGTCATCGCCGAGACTTTGGCCCCATTCACCGTCGATGCCACGATCCGGTTGCTTCGCGCCGTACGCAGCGAGATCGCAGAACGACCCGACGCAACTGTTGCCATCGTCTACCGCGACGGTGCCAGCATCGGTCTGGCAATCAAGGAACTCGACCCCGACCTGTTCGAATCACATTGCCGACCGGTGTACCTGTCGCGAAAGACCACGGAGGCCGTCCTGCAGGACCAGGAGAACACCGCAGAACGCGAATTCACCCTCCCCGAGCAGTTTCGCGTGCGGGACAAGGCGGACCCCGAAGAGATTCCCGGCGCTTCCATCCGAGTCGGCAGGCATCTGGTGCTCAGCGGACTACCGGTCACCACCCCCGGTGCCCACATCATCCTGATCGACTCCGGACACAAAGGCACCATCCAGGAGCAACTGAACGCGGCGTTCCCGAAACCGACTTACAGCGGTCACTACCTGTTCTACGTCCAATCCGAACACGATCCACACCCGAACGCCAAGACCGGGCACGTCCTGCACCAATCGCCTGAACGAACCTTTCCGGCCGAAGCCGACGACCCGGCCAGAATCTACGCTGAGAAAGACCCGGCCGTGGTGTTCGAGCACCTTCTGCGCGGAACCATGTCGACCACCCACGGCCACGACAACCGCGGCAGCCCCATCCACGACCGTGAGAGCCCGTCGCTCGACGAGATCAATCCGTTGGTCGTTGCCCCCGAATACGACGATCCAGGCGTGCGGATCGCGATTATGGATATCGCCCAGCGCACCGTCACCAACTACGCCCGAACTATCGCCGAACTCGACAAAGCCGGTATCGACTACCAGCCAAACCTATCCGAACAGGCCCGTGCCTGCACCCAACGAGTGCGATCATGGGCCCACGGCCACGACACCGGTGACCCTGCGTTCAACGCGCTGGCGGACTCGTTCGTCCGCCGCGCCGATAAGGATCTGATCCCCCGATTACGCAACGTCATTACCGACCTCAAACTCGGTGAGGCCGCTACCACTGCGGCATGGCGGGGCTACCAGCAGCTCTCACTCGACGATAAGGAGCGCTACGTAGAGCAACTCGAACTCACCACTCCATCGCCGGGCTCGGCTCCACCGGAAGGGACACCCCATGGGTGACTACGACGACACCGACGAAACCATCGAATCCGCGCACGCAGCAATGCTGGAGTTCGCCACCCGCTACCCCGAGTACTCCTCCCTTGCCGCCAAACTCCGTGCCGCCGGACCACCATCACCACGAGTCCTCGGCACACCGATCATTCTGGACACCGACATCGGCGGCGACCCCGATGACGCCGTCGCCCTCACCTGCGCCGCCCGACAACCCGAGCTTGCACTGGTGATCACCGCCGACGAACACAACGGTCAGCGAGCACGGCTCGCCCGCTACCTGCTCGATCTGGTGGGGCGACCTGATGTTCCCGTCGTGGCTGGCGCCGACCTCGGTAACACCCGCGACTGGGTTGCCGAGGGACTGACCCCCACCACCATCGCCGCACAGCCAGACAACGTCATTGCCGCTGTCCGCGCTATCTGCACGGACACCGACGGACCGGTGCGCTGGGTCGGGTGTGCGCCGCTCACCAACCTCGCCGCAGTCCTGCGCGCCGAGCCCGACCTCGCCCGACAACTGGTTATCACCCAGATGGGCGGTGCGATCAACTACCGAGACCCCGCCCGTGCCGAACACAACTTCCGGCTCGACCCCGCCGCCGCCCGCTTCGTCGTCGCCACAGCCCCAGAACTCACACTTGTGCTGTCTGATGTCACATTTACCGACGAGATCGCGATCAGTGCCAGCACCGACGTCTTCACGACTCTCTCGGCACCCGAGGGACCGGAATGGGCCGCGCTGTTGACTGCTCACCTCGAGCGCTGGTTCAGCTTGCGCTACCCCGCCAGCAAGCAGCACGACCCGCTCACCCTCACCGTCGCCCTCGAACTGCCCTTCGTCGAACTCTCCCGTCCCAGCATCCGGGTCGATGCCGACGCCCGAATGAGCGTCGATCCCGCCGGCCGCCCCACCTGGGTGACCTCTGACGCCGACTACCCCGCATTCCGCCGCTGGCTTGCCACCCAACTCGCCACTTAACCCGTGTCGTTCCAGTGCCTCTCCGACAGTGCGAGCGCACGTCGGACGCTCACCTGCGGCCACGGGCCACCCGCAGGACGACCCCCATAACCGCCGCAATCGCCATGAGCCCCGCTAGCACCACACCAGCGTCGACCGATTCTCGATACCGACTGTGCCTGCCCATCTCGTGATCACTTCCTGTCTCGCGCTTGAAGATCCGGTTGTGACACGTCCGTCGGCAGCGGCCGCGGGCGTCAGGACAGAGCCTACGTCCAACCCGAACCTTCAGTCGGAAGCAATCTTTCGGCGATCTTTGGTGCGGAGCGCCACACCGTCCGCACACAGGGCATCATGTGCCTGTGAGATCATCACGGACCAACACGCCACTTGCTGATGCGCTGTTCAACTTCTTCCGCAAGGGGGCCCGGAAGCTGACGACCGAGGCGCTTGCGGCCACCGGAGATGACGTCATGCGCGCCCTAACCGGCGCTCCCGCCCCTGAAGACCTACCTACCCGCACCGCGCTAGCCAGCTGGATAGTCCACGCTATCGACGAGCAGATTGCAGCGCTCAATGACCCTATGGAAAAGGGAATCGCACAGATCGCACTTGCTGCACACTCCGATCTGCACGGAAAGTACGTCGAGGAACGTCTCAAACTTATCGGCACCGAGTGCGCACTAACATGGAACCAGTACTGGCGCCATCGCAATCGAGTCGTCGACGAGATCGTGGTTGGCCTCCTCGGCGCTTACAGGGCGCGTCCGCGGAACGAGCCATGTTCCCCGGTACAAGCTCACCACATCACAACACCGGGCATCCCCCGCAGCGCAGCCACCCCCAACGTGTTCCTCGCTGGCTACTACAGCGGCTCTTCCCTGGATCCCTATGCAACCAAGTTGGGTACTGCTCTGGCACACCAGCCCGTACCCGTCAATCTTTTGTCGATGGCATCCAAGGCTGGACTCCTGACCGGTTACGCCATGGCGGCCGAGTCCAGGAACATGAACACCTACACGCCCGAGCGCTACACCCTCGTCCGCCGCACCGGCTCTCGCAGGCGCCAGCCCATTCACCGCTACCTCGGACGGACCGAGTGCCTTCCTGGGAGTCTCGACGAAGCGCGTCTGAGCATCCTCGGTTCCTCCGATGTCGCCATCGTTTTTGCCGGTGACGCTGGAACGGCCTATGAAATCGAGTTGGCCGACCAGCTCGGCATTCCCGTCGTGCCGTTTGCAGCGACCGGAGGAGCTGCCAGGGATCGCTGGGACACGGGCAGCGCCGCCATTGCGCAGCACGACCCGACCATCACAGCTACGTATCACGATCTTGCCAACCCCGACAAGACCACTTCTTTGCACGCAACGGTTCGTATGGTCACTCACCTGCTCCTAGAACCTGCCTCCTAAGCCAAGTGGCGGGGCCTCAGCCGACGATCAAACGACGGCAGGCCGCGCCATCACGGACGCACACGTCTGGAGCTTCGTCATGACCGCCACCGGGCCAAGCCGTCGCATGTGCTGGCCTCAGCGGCGGTCATCGAACACTCGCGACGCCGAACACAGCCACGCGCACATCACATCAACGGCTTTGTACCCTGCCCCATTGTCGCCTTGACCTAACCGAGGAAGTACAGCCCAATGCCCCTTCCGTCCCCAGCCGATTCCCATTGCTCTGCTTCCGAGACTGCTCCGCAAAAACGCAAAACGATGCGAGCTCCAGGTTTGCGTCTGATCCTCATTCGGCACGGCGAAAGCTTGAGCAATGTCGACGGCGTGGTCGCCGGTCCCCGAACTTGCCTCGGGCTGACCGACCGCGGCCACAGCCAAGCCGTGGCCGTCGCTGACTACCTTGCAGCTGAATGCCACCGATTCGGCACCATTGTGGTGTACTCAACCGCAGTGCGACGAGCTGTACAAACCGCCGAGCCGATCGCAGCGAAACTCGGAGTGCCTTTTCGGCCGGAGTTCCCCTACAACGAACACGGGGACGCCGAAGGTCAACGACGGGTCGAAATCACTGCGGATCCAACACACCCACTGGCTCTGTCCCCCGACTACCCACTTGCAACAGGAGCCGACTCATGGCCGGTGGCAGCCCAACGAGTCGGCCGCAAACTCGACATGCTGGCGACACTGCACCCAGGTGCGACCGTCATACTCGCCTGCCATCGAGAGACAATCCTCGCTGCAGCTCAACACTTCCAACGGATTCCACCAACTCTCGCCTACGCGAGCGCCGAAGTCGATTACACCGCAATCACCGAATGGGAGCGCCGCCCACGGACGAGAAACCCTCAGCAGTGGCGATGGGTACTGATCAGGCATAACGACACCCGACATCTCAGGGGTTCCGGGACACCGGAAGCGGTACGGGTACCTCTTTGACAGCGATTTGGCGAGCTTGCCGAACGGGTTGCAATCCGGACGAATGCGTTTCCGGCGCAGCCTTGCGGAACGCACATCCCAAATTTCCCAAGTCTTGGCGGTGGCCCCACACCCGACGGTTCAGTCGCGCCGCGACGTCATGTGCAGGGTGATTGCCTGTGGGGGGGTGGGGCCGCGGAGTTTTTCGGTGGTGCGTTGTTGGCGTTTGTGGCCGGCGCTGTGCCACCAGGTGGTGGCTTCGGTGAGTTGGCCGCGGTAGCGCAGGCGGATGGCTAGGTTGTGCATGGCGTTGGTGTGGCCGGCTTCGGCGGCGTGTCGGTACCAGGTGAGGGCTTCGTCGTAGCGGCGGGTTTTGTCGAGCATGAGGGCGAGGTTGTACATGGCGTCGGTGTCGCCGGATTCGGCGGCACGTTGCCACCAATACTCGGCCTCGGTGTCTTCGTGGGCTCGGTGCAGCAGATCCGCGAGGTTGCTCATGGCGATGGTGTTGCCACGGTGGGCGGCTTCGAGGTAGAGGGGGTGTGCCGCGCGGAATTTTCGCTGGTTATACAGCAGGTGGGCGAGGTTGTTCATCGCGCCGGGGTGTCCCTGCGATGCTGCAGTGTGCCAAGCTTTTTCGGCTTCGGTGAGGTCGCCTTGTTCGGCGGCACGCTGGCCGTCGGCGAAGATCTGCTCGGTGGTGCTGTCCGGGGTGGCGAGCGGGTCGATGAGCAGCGGGGTCACGGCGTTGTCGGGTGTGGGCCGGTGGCCGGGTGGGGTGAACAGGCGCAGGTTGCCGGTGATGTTGACGCTTCGCCGCACGGGGCGGGGATGGCCGTTGCGGTGCAGGATTTGGTCGATGTTGCCGTAGAGCTGGTCGAGTGTGAGTCCGGTGCTGCTGGTGGCGGCGGTGAGCAGGGCGCCGGTGAACGCGGTGTGGCGCTGGCCCACGGGCGCGACGGAGGTTTCGTTGCGGGGGGAGGAAGCGATGATGTAGGTGCCGTTGATATCGATTTGGCCGTCGACGACGGTGTCGGGTGCGCTCATGGCTTCGAATGCTCGTCCGGAAAAGCAGCAGTCGAGGATCAGGATGCGGGCGCGGGCGCGGGCGGCGGTGAGTTCGTCGCGCACCGTGGCGAACGGTATCGAGCTCCATTCGGGGTGGTCGCGGTCACTGCCGGTCAAGCTCAGGTGCAGCCGTCCGCGCCGGTCCAGCAGGCCGTGTCCGGCGTAGTACACCAGCAGCACCTCGTCGGCGTGGTCGGCGGCGTGCGCGATGAGTTCACCGACCTGCGGAGGTGTGTCGGGATCGACCAGGGCGGTGCAGTGCTCGGTAGGCAGTGCCGCACCAGTGGGTGCGGTGAGCAGCCGGGTGATGTCGTGAACGTTGTTGGCGGCGGCGGGGATATCGGTGATTGCGGAGTGGGTGTATCGGCTCACCCCGATCAAGGCGGCGCGCCAGCCGGTGCGGTTCGGCGCGGGAATCACTGGCGTTTGTTTGCCTGGTCGAGCAGTGTCTGCAGTGCCTGGGTGATTTCGGGGGTTTTGACGCGTTTGGCGTCGAGGGTGAGTTCGGTGTGGTCGAGGGTGAGGGTGACTGCGATGTCGGAGCGCCGGTGGGTAAACCATGTTGTCAGCGACTGGAACAGTGCGGACGCGATTCCTTGCGCACCGAGAGCGACGACGAGCACCTCGGCCAGGTCGCCCATCTGGCCGGGTCGAATGGGCGTCGTCGGCATGCTGACCCGCCCGCGCAGTTCGTCGTCGTCGTTGAACCACTCGAGCAGACCGAACAGCTCGTCGGCGCTGCCGTCGGTGCGGATGATCAACTGCTCCTGATGTTCTGGCATGCCATGCATCCTTGTCTCGTTATCAGTGCTGGTTCGTGTGCCGCGACGCCTCGCGGCTGCGGCGGTAGTCCTCGGCCTCGGCGAACTCGGTGAACACCAGCAGTTCTCCGGCGAGTTCCTGCAGGTGTTCGCGCACCTCCGCGGGCGTGGCGCGGAAGAATTCGCGGCGGGAGTTGACCAGGTTGACGCGCCGGTGTGCCAGCCGGTCATGCAGTTCTTCTTCGATACCGGCGGCATCGGAGTCGTAGTGCATGGCGTGCACGTCGTACTTGAACGGCACCGACGAGTTGCTCAGATCGCTGATGCGGTCGTACGGGTCGAGGCGGCGGGTCATGCCGATCTGGACCATGTTCTCGCCGAACGCGCCGATGTTGGAGATGACGTAAACGTGACCGGCGCGCAGATTGCCCGCTCGGTCGGCGAGGGCGGTTCTCTTCTGTTCCAGGTCTGCGAGCTTGTCTTGCAGATCGCGTCCCTTGGCGGAGTCGGTGTCGCCGGCGGCTTCGAGCGCTGCGAGGGCAGACCTGTACTGCTGATGCTGTTTCTCGAGTTTCTGTTGCTCGCGTTCGATCTCCTGCTGCGCCTTGCGCTCCTCGCGCAGCCGGTCGCGTTCGTCGCGTTCGGCTTCTTTCTGGCGGGCGAGCTTCTCCAGGTAGTCGGCGGTCAATTCCAGTTCGCGGCGGCGGAGCTGGTGATACCACGGTGTGATGCGCAACTTCATGGTCTCGCCGAGTCGTTCGATGGTGGTTGCCAACCGCTCGAGGCGTTGCAGCGCGGTGTCGACCTTGTACGGTTTGAGAGTCCGGACGAGGTTGTCGGCCTCAGTGTTGTAGGCGCGCAGCATCAGCTTCGAATACTCGCGCATCAGCTTGCGGCCCTGGGCAGCAGAGCCGTTGACCTCCCAGCTCTGCGCGGTTTCGATCGCGCCGCCGTCACGTGCCGCGGCGGACTTGATTTCGCCTTGCAGCTGATCGAGCGCGGCGCGGTAGGCGACCACGTCCGACAGTGGATGACGGTATCGGTAGATACCGATCTCCTGGAGCACCTGTTCCTCTTGGGTGTTGATCACCTGCATGCGCACACTCTCCAGGCGCGCCTGCTCCGCGGTGATCTGCGCGGCGAGTTGCTCACGGTAGCGCTGAAGCTCGGCGACCTCGAGGCCACCCACGCCGGCCAACTCGACTCGCAGCCGTTGGATCTCGGCCAAGGCATCGGCCAGATCCTGAGCTTGGCGCTTCGCATAGGCGCGAGTGCCGAACATCGGCACCTTCGCAACCGTGGCCACGCCCCGCGGGGGCTGTGCAGCAACGTCTGCCGCTGGGGCGGGTACCGGGTCGCCGGTCCAGTCCACGCCGTTCCAGTATCTGAGAAGGCCTGGATTCTGCGGGTCTGGATACCAATTAGCGGGCGCAGAGCTCATGATCTTCCCCCTTATTGCAGTCGCTCCTTCGAGAATGCCATCACCGGCCCGCGCCGCACGACCCAAACGCACGATTGCGGGCGTTGTCAGTGCGGTCGTCCTACGGGGTCGCGGCGTTCGACCCCACGGCGCTGGCGGGCGGCGCGCATCGTTCTATGGCATCGCGAGCCGCCGACTTCGAGCCCTCGCCGCACGGCACGCCTCCGCGACAGCGGGTATTGCCGGGCTGGGGCCGGTTGTCGAGACCTCACCTGACCTTGGGGCCGGGTCGCGAAGTCACGCGCCGGTGTGGGCCGCCATCACTAGGCAGTCGAGTCGGCCGGTCGACATACATCTCGGACCGCCGTAGTATCGGTGTGGGTCGCATGTAGCCATAACGTCAATCCTGAAATGTTCTGGCGCTCAGTGTAACTGAAAATTCTCTAGAGCGACGAGCTCGCCTGTACTGACTTCGAGCCGGACCACCTAACGCATCCTGAGTCGAATAGCGCGGCCCCGCAGGGCTTCCCGCAGTGTTGTGCTGCTGGGAGGCGGTCGCCTATTCCACGAAGGGTGTTATCGAGGTGGGTACCTCCAACAATCTGACGGTGGCGCTGGACACGCTGAGCGATCAGTATGTTTGCGCGCCAACTGATGCCGTAGATTGTCGCCTCGATGATCTACGGGCCCATGGCTACACCGGTGATCGAACACTGGTGTGCGCACTGTGTTACGCGGGAGTCGGCGCACCGCCGGGCACTGTGGTGCCGGTGGTGGTGAAAGGCCGGGTCGGCGGTATGCGCCGACCGCACTTCGCGCATCCGGCGGGTCGTGGGCCTGTGGGCGGTGCGCACGATCCGGAATCGGTGTGGCATCTGATCAGCAAGACCGTTCTGGCGGAGTGGTCGCGAACCCAGCCGGGCGTCATCGACGTCCGCACCGAGATATGGCTGCCCAACCGTGAGCGGCGATCCGATGTGCAGGTGGTGTTCGCCGACGGCAACCGAGTCGTGCTCGAGGCACAACGTTCGCCCGTGACCGATGCGGATTGGAGCCGCCGCCACCGCGACTACGTACACAACGGCGTCGTCGATGCCTGGCTGTGGCACCCGGACAGTCCTCTCCCGTGGGTCGTCCTCGCCGACACCGACCACCCCCAGCAGATGTGGCTGTTCGATCCCTGGGCACCGGCGATTACGCTGCTGGTCGGCGCACCGCACACGCGCCCACACCCCGCAGCCGGGCCCCGCTGTGGTCGACCGTGTCGAGCACCTGCCGCCGTGTATCGGCGATGATCTGCGGCCCTACCGGTTTGCGCTGCATGACGTCGCGCTGACCCCGGCCGGCGTGCAAGTACCGCTCAGCCTGCAAACACGATTGGCTGCGGCGGCCGAGCAGGATCGGCGACGCATTCTCACCTCCACGCCCGAAGGCGGATGGATTCGCCAGTTATCCAACTCATTTGAGATCCGACCCGCAGCACGAAGATGAGGACGCGGAATGTCGAGGAGAAAGTCTCCCCCGCAGAGGAATCCGTCGATTCCGCAGCGCAGACCCAGCTCGACTGGCTCGCACTTCAAAACGCTGTGATGGCGGCCGGACACGACCTCGATTACCGCGACGCCCCCAACCTGCCTCTGCCGCCGACCAAGCCGCGCACAGTGCGCTGTACGCACTGCGCTGCAGTGATCCCACCAACTCTGGGACCCGATGCCGTCGCGCGGTGCCCGCAACGGCATCAGGCTACCGAAGCCGCGGCGCCGGTCGAACCCGGCATTGGTGTCGGTGGCGTGGGCTATCTTGGGGCTTCGGCAGATCCCACCGGGCTGTCATGGGGTGGATCGTTGAGGAGGGGCGCGTAGTGACCGTCGATACCGTCGTGGAGCTGGCCCTGTCCTGGGGTATTCGCGACTGCACCGTCGCTGTGGACCGATTCACTCAGCCCGTCTGGTCATACGAGGAGACCCTGCTGCTGGCGTGCCCGAGCCAACACACGACAGTGCATGTCGTGCGAAAGTCGTTCGAGCGCAATGGTAAACAGCTTCGCTACGTGGCATTGATCTGTCCCGGCTGCGCCCACGCCTACCAGATGGCCGATCTCGGATTCACCACGTACGCAGAAGTGCGAAACGCCTCCCGAGGACGCGGACCTCACCCTGGCACATCAGGAGCCGGCCAACCCCGCACCCCAGCTTCCACGGCCTCGGCGCGACCGAAGCACCGACCAACCCCGGAACAGCAGGACGTCATCGCTACTGCTCGGGCGGGGAAGAATCTAATCGTGCAGGCCGGAGCCGGTGCGGGTAAGACGAGCACCCTGGAGATGGTCGGCCACGCGTTGACCGGCCAGAAGGTCGCCTACATCGCCTACAACCGCGTAACCAAAGACGAAGCCAGAAAACGCTTCCCACGCCATGTCCACTGCTACACCTCCCACGGCCTGGCGGGCGACTATCTGAAGCGCTACCGTGACCGCCTGAACAACGCCCAACGCCAGCGGTCCGCCGACCAAGCTCGCATTTTGGGCATCACCCGCCACATCCCGCTCGCCTCCACCGTGTTACTGCCCCGCGACCTGGCGAGGATGGCGATGGAGACCGTGACCAGATACTGCCACTCCGCGCACACCGACATCGTGTCCCAGCACGTGCCTGCGCAAGTCGGCATCAGCACAGAAGAACTCGCCTACCTCGCCGACGCGGTGGTGC
Organism: Nocardia barduliensis; assembly: GCF_013315795.1. GTDB lineage: Bacteria > Actinomycetota > Actinomycetes > Mycobacteriales > Mycobacteriaceae > Nocardia > Nocardia barduliensis. Next base: position 89,211 of record NZ_JABLTE010000012.1, on the reverse strand, counting down.
CGTATGCCCAGCGCGCGTGGGCGGACATCCGAAACATCGACGGCAAGTTGAAATTCGAACACGACCACTATTTCAAGATGTGGGCACTGAGCAACCCCCGGTTGCGTTTCGACGTCATCATGCTCGATGAGGCCCAAGACACCAACCCCGCCCTCGCAGCGGTCATCGCCGCCCAGGACGCCCAGCAAATCCTGGTCGGCGATTCCAACCAGCAGTTGTACTCCTGGCGCGGCGCTGTCGACGCCCTCAAGAACTGGGACAACGCCGACGAGCATCTAACGCTGCGCCAGTCCTGGCGCTTCGGTCCGGCGATCGCCAACGAGGCCAACCTATGGCTGGCCATGCTCGGCACCGATCTGAGGGTCCTCGGCAGCCCGCACCTGGCATCGACCGTCGGACACGTCAAACGCCCCCATGCCATCCTGTGCCGCACCAATGCCGAAGCGATAAAACAAGTCATTGACATCCTGCAAACCGGGCAACGCCCCGCACTGGTCGGTGGCGGCGGACCCATCAAACACCTCGCGGAGGCGGCGCGGCAGCTCAAAAACGGTCAGCCCCCAAGCCACCGCGAACTGTTCGCCTTCCGAACCTGGGCAGATCTGCAGGACTACGCCGAAAACGACGGCAAAGATCTCAAACCCTTCGTCGATCTCATCGACGAACACGGTGTCGAGGAGATCCTCGGCACCATCGAGCAACTCGCCGACACCGAAGACGAGGCCGACGTCGTCGTATCCACTGCCCACAAAAGCAAAGGCAGAGAATGGGACACCGTCGCCATCGCCGAAGACTTCCGCGAACCCGCACCCGATGACGACGGCAACCCCACCCCGATACCGGCGGCCGATGCCATGCTCGGCTACGTCGCCGTCACCCGAGCAAAACAACGCCTCGATCTCGCAGGACTCGAATGGATCTACGACTACCTCGAAGACGTGGCCACCGCCGCCCGCCGGCAGACACACCAGACCCCCTCACCCCCACCACGACAGTCAGCTCCCCCGGTGCAGATCTTCCCGACCAGAGTCCATGGCCGGAGCGCACTGGTCACCAACGCATTGATCGACCACCTGCAACGGTATGCAGGGCTGGTCACAGACCGCATAGAAGCACACGACTTGACAGGCAAGACCAGCGGTTACACCGTGCTCGTCTGCCACCATCAGAGGCACCCTGTCGTCACCGTCGCAACCACGGGACTGCGACTGTGCATGCCCGCCGACACCGAAATCGTGGTCACCGCCTACAACGACCAACTCGACCTCGCCCGCGCCCTGCTGGAACGAATCGCAATGACAATCCTCGTCCAACCCGGCAGCCTCGAACCCGGCCACCAGCTGGTCAGCACCACACCCATTGTCCGCAGCACCGATATCCGCGGTGTACTCGCCGCAGACCATCCCTACTTCAGCACCGCGTTCACCACCGTTCACGACGCGATCGGCAACGAACTCATCCAGCTGAGAACCCTGCTACCGCTCGTAGGCCAGGAGGTCGAAACACCCACCGCCACGGGGCAGAAACTATGATCAACAAATGGCTGCGGACCGACACCCGGCTACCCGATCTGACCCGTGGCAACATCGTATGACCAGCGATGCGCGCCAGGACAAGACGCCGACGACCGGTCGCGCCAGAGCGAAGCGATGTCCCGATGGCGGCGCACAACTCCATACCCGCTCGAATGCGGTCTACCTGTTGCCGCACGAAGGCGAGCAGGGTGCCATCGTGCGGCTGGCCCCCGATACCGATCTGCGCCGACAGCGGGCTACCACCGCAGCTGCGGTCACTCGCTGGCTGAGCGATCAGACAACTGAACCGCTTTGCCTCCGGCCGCTTCCGGGTGAACAGCCGGTGATCGCAGCCGGTGCGGTTGCAACCTTCTGGCCCTACTGTCCCACCACCGCTGCGGCGAACCTAGCCGACGTTGCCAGCTTGCTGCAGCACACCCGCCTCGCGAGCTTGTACTGGCGCAATCGCGGTCCCGAGCGACTTTGAATGCGCAAGGCTATGCGGATTCACAGTCGGAGGTCAAACTTGAAACGTTCCGCCGATTGATCGTAGTTAGGAAGCCCGGACGGTCGGCTCGTACGCCGAGCCGACCGCTTCAAAGGATGACCTCATCTTGCAGCAGGGCAACCGGCGAGGGCGTGCAGCGTAATAACGACTTCACAGAGTGCCGAGGTGGGTGAGTAGTAGCACGGTTAATGTGACTGTGCCGGCGAATCCAACTGCGCCCTCGCGGATGGCGACGGCAAGGTGTGCTCCACGTGTGCGAGCCAGCAGTGCGGTGGCGATGCCCACGATGGTGCCGAGCAGCAGCGCGATAGCCAGCAGCAGGGCTCTGGTGGTGCTGTACATGGTGGTCGGCCTTTCGATCCAGCAAATGTTGATACCCGTCCAGCAGACAGGCATGGATCACTTCCGCCAACCACGTCGGACGAGCTAGGGTACGTGAATGCGCATGTCAGGCATATATTTTCGCGCTCAGGATTCGTGTCGACTCGCTCCGACTCACCGCGAGTCGCCCGATCAGTCACCCGGTCGATGACCAAAGGCGGGTCACGAGAGCAGTTCTTCACCAAGCTGCACGCCTTGTATCGCGAGGCGCAGTCCCCAGACTTGCCTTTGGTCGCAAAGGCGACCGGAATATCTGTCGGTACGCTCAAGGGCTGGTTCGGAGTGGAGTCGAGGGAGCCGAGGGTCCCCCGCACCGACAAGCAGTTCAAGCCGTTGCTGGAGTTTCTGCTGCACCGGACCGGGAAGACCCGCATCACCCAGCATGAGATCAACCTCTGGGCCGAACTACGGAGTGCTGCGTATCAGCGGAAACGAAAAGGACCGGCGGCCCTTGCCTCGTCTGAGGTGTGGGCTGGATTGGCGCAGCAGCTCGGAGCCGATCGCGGGCTGCCTTGGGGACGAGATCTTGATCCCTATCAGCTGGGGGCCACGCCGACTCAGTTTGGTCAAGCCGGGCGGGCGGAGTCTGCTGAAGACCCATACCTGCCGCGTACCGCCCGAAAGGTCGACGCCGAGATCGACGCGGCGCTCGACCGGCAGGGCATGGTGCTCATCACAGGACCCTCGAAGGCGGGCAAGACGCGCAGCCTGTTCGAAGCTGTCCGCCGGAAGCTGCCCGATGCCCGGATCTTGGTCCCTGACCGACACGCCCTGCATCTGATCCCAAATCATCCCGGGTTTGTCGGCAGTACTGACACGATCGTTGTCTGGCTGGATGACGTGCAGAAGTTCTTCGCCACGGACAATCCGCTCACCCTGACGATGCTTGCGCATCTGACTGCACGTTCGGCGCAAACCGTCGTAGTTGCCACGCTCCGCAGCGAGGCGCTTGACCGCCTGACCCATGACACCAGTGAACTGACCCACGACATCCGCGCCCTGTTGGAGCAAGCACACAAGATCGAGATTGCCTCGACCAGCGAGGACGCCGACGAGCAGGCCGCTGCAGCCGCGCTATACCCATCCTTGCAGCTCGAGTTGCATAGTCCGGACAGCGAGCAACCTCGCCCGCGATTCGGGCTTGCGGAAGTGCTTGCGGGAGCACCCGCTCTTCTACGCCAATACGACGTGGCTCGTTTCCAAGACCCGCCGCTGCACGCCGTCATCCAGGTGGCAATCGACTGGGCGCGGATCGGCCGTTTCGACGCCATACCCGAAAGGACGTTGTCAGAACTTGCCTTGGCAGCCACCGACATCGCACGTTGCCCGAACCTGAGCCTTCCCCGCATCGAGGCCGCGATCTCCACAGCACGAGAGCCGGCTGAGGAAACCGGGTACACCTCTGCCCTGATCGCCACGCTGCTCCCTGACGGTGGCATCGGCTACAGGCCCTTCGACTACCTGGTTGCCGCCGACGACGGCGAACACCAACGCACACCCCGCCCCATCCCACGCCCCTTCTGGCGCACAGCGACAGACGGAGCCGAAACCGCGATCCGGAACATGGTGGCCATTACCGCACGGTTGCGCGACGAGACAGACGAAGCGATGTGGTTGTGGCGCTGCGCCGCTGATGCTGGCGAGCCCACCGCCATGTATAACCTAGGCTCTCTATCGCGTGAATGCGGCCGCGACCGGGACGCCGAAACCTGGTACCGCCGCGCCGCCGAAACCGGCGAGCACCAAGACGAGGTCGCCCTCGATGCCATAGAGAGACTCGCAGCGCTGTCAATCAAGCGCGGCGACATCGACGAAGCGATCTCATGGTACCGCCGCGCCGCCGACAGAGGTGCCGCCAAGCCCATGCTCCCCCTAGCGGCCTTGCTCCGCAGTCGCGGTGATACCAAGGGTGCCGAAGACTGGCTCCGACGCGCCGCCGGAATCGGCGATACCACCGCGATGGTGCAATTGGGAGCGATGCTGCGTGATCGCGGTGATTCCAAGGGTGCCGAAGCCTCGTTCCGACGCGCCGCCGAAATCGGCGACCCCGAAGGCATGTCCGCACTTGGAGTTCGGCTGTATGGCCGCGGCGAAACCACGGAGTCCGAATACTGGTTGCGACGCGGCGCTGAAGCTGGATGCGTCTACGCTGAAACCAATCTCGGAGTGCTACTGGCTGAACGAGGCGACGAGGATGCCGAAATGTGGTTACGCCGCGGCGCCAACAGCTGGGAACCCACCGCCATGATCAACTACGCCGTATTTCTGCGCGACCGAGGCGACACGGACGAAGCCAATAAATTCTTCAATTTTGCCTACTTTCTTAACGAGTATCCGGGCCTCCGATTCCCGAAAAGCTTCACTGAAGCTGTAGAAATCCCTTTTGTTTTGCACGGTCAGCGCTCGGCGCGAAACAACTAAGGGCATTCTGACACATATCAGCGCGATCGTTATGTCGGCAAATATGCAAGAACCTCGCCAGCGAGCGGTATCCCCCATCACGCATGCAGCCGGCTGCCCCCCGGGTTACAAGTGTCTATCTCGGAACTCAAGAACCACTGTTCGATCGCACGAAATTAACACGTGAGTTTCGAACGTTTGGGACTGCTGCAGGATTCGGCGACAGGTTCGGTCACGCGGCCTGACTGGCCGATGGGGTCATGATTCCTTCATATCGACGGGCGTCAAACGCCCGAGGCTGTTCTGCCGGCTACGGCGCTCGCGATACGGCTGGCTTGCTCGACGATGCGGTCCGTCGGCTGCGAGAGATCGAATACCCAGGTGTGGAGCTTGGTGCCAGCCTCGCGCACAGTACAGGAGCTGCGTGCGTCCCCCGAGGCGTATACGAGGTGTCCTTCGGGCACTCCGAGAGCGGTGCAGTAGGCGAGCATCTGGTAGAGGTCGGTGTTGGGCCGCTCGTTGTCCTCCACCCGCTTGTATTTGGCGTCAAGGACTGCGACAGGTCGACCGCGCCGTTCCCATACGAGATCGGGACGGATGCGCACTTGCCGCATCGTGTCGAGATGACCGGGGTATTGACCGCGCAGTCGGCCTCCGTGAGTTTCGAGTGCACGTCGGAGTGTGAACGTGAGCCAATCTTCGAATACCTTGTTCAGGTCGAAGAGGAACCCGCTGGCCGCAGCGGATCCCGGAGGCTGATCAATGCTTCGTCCGGCGAGAACGATACGAGCCAGTCGGAGCGCCGGTTGATAGTTGCGTGTCAGCCTGCTCGACGGGGTGGCGGGCAGCATGTCCCCGACGATCAGCGGGGTGACGTCAGCCAGAGTGGTCAGCAAATGACGAAGACCCGCGTGGGTTCTCTGCGGTAGGCCCGGGACACGGAGCAAGCGGCGAGTGGCGCTGAGCAGGATTCGGTTCTCTGGGATGTCGACGGTGTAGTCGTCGTAGCGGATTTCCAGCGGCACGGCGAGGCCGAGACGACTGCGCATCTGGTCTGCTTCGCGCAGGCGGCCACGCAGAAGCGGAAGCGCTTCTTCGACGGTGCGGTAGCCCTGGAGCACTCCATGGGAGAGAGCTCGGCGGGCTGCGGCGTGAAAGGACACTGCTACCGCACTGACGAGGTCGTCGACAGTGGCGAGGTCGACGATGTCGTCCTCGCGCCACCCGCTGGGGTCCTGGGCATGGCCGAGCAGCCACAGCAGCCGGTGGATCCCGATCTTCGGGGTGATTCGAAGTTCGACCTCGCCGCATCGAAGCACGCCGACGTATGACGAGGCTTTGAGTACGGTGCGGCCTTCCAGGTCTGCGCTTACTTTGACCGCGCCGGTGGCTGTGAGAGCATCGGCGATGGGCCGGGCGATCGGGCTGAACGCTCGGGCTTGATGTTCGGCCAGGGTCAATCGCCTCACGTCGGTGGTTCGCCAATCTCTTCCTCTGGTATGGCATCCTTTCGTGGTCGGGTGGGCGTGGTGGTGCGGTTGCGGAGGGCGTCTAGGCCGTAGAGGGCGTGGAGATCGACGTTATCGCCGATATGCCGTTCTTCCAAAAGCGGCATGATGTGGTGTTTCCAGATGCGGGCGAGACCTGCGTCGGTGCCCGCCCGCGGGTTCATTAGGTAGGAGGGCCCTATGGCGGTATCTCGATCGGCGACGCGGGCGTTGAGTGCGTCCAGCAGGTCGGCACGGTCGGCCGGTAGGCCGTGGGCGTGGAGCCAGCAGCGCAGCATGTCGGCGACCGGGGGTTCGCCGGGAAACAGTCCCTGCCAGGAGAATCGCCGCCGCATGGCCGAGTCGACGAGGGCGATCGACCGGTCGGCGGTGTTCATTGTGCCGATCACGTAGAGATTCGGTGGTAGCCGGAAGTCCTCGGTCGGCGAATATTGCAACTGCACCGAACGGTCCCGGTATTCCAGGAGAAAGTAGAGCTCACCGAAGACCTTGGCGAGGTTCGCGCGGTTGATCTCATCGATGATCAGCACATAGGCGCGGGTGACGTCCTTGTTAGCTTCATTGACGAGCAGTTTCAGCGGTCCGTCTTCCAACTCGAACGCGACGGTGCCGGGTGTGGTGCCGCGCTGCGGTCGGAAGCCTTCGAAGAAGTCCTCGTAGGAGTAGGACGGGTGAAACTGAACGAGTCGATGCTCGCCACCAGTCTGCTCAGTGAGGAACTGGGCCAGCTCCTGTGCCAGGTACGTCTTGCCGGTGCCTGGCGGCCCATACAAGATGATCTGCTTCTTCTCCCGCAGTAGGTCTACCGTCTCCGACAGCCACTCGAGGTCGACGAACAGCTCATCGGCGAGCTCGGCAGTGGGCTCGGGCAGCACGACCGGTTCGCTGACCGGCGGTTCAGGGATGTCTTCGGTGGGGTCGAGGTCGGGGTCAATTCCGGCCAGCGCAGCAAACTCGGCGACCTGGGCCCCGAGGCTGCTGACAGTCATCTGCCCGGAGAGCCGGTCCCTGGCGGTGGAGGTCAGCTGATCCCTGGTGAAAGGGGCGTCCGCGTTGGCCCATTGAACGGTACGTCGGCGGCTGTTCAGGTGCTCGGGTGATTCGGTCCATGTCGCCGGGCCGGCGACCGTGCCGACATAGACCTCCGTGCCATCGACGGTGACGATCATGTCGCCTGGTTGTATTTGGTTGAGGAACCGATCGAGCACGCCGACATGGATCGAGCGCTGCTTACTCGTGAGATCCGGTTGTCTTTCGGCGAGCTGAGCATCGATCTGGGAACGAGAACACCCGACTGGCAGTTCGCCAAGCTCGGGGTACGCGAGCGAGCAGTAGCCCTTGGCCAGCCACTCGGGAACCAGGTTGCGGCCATGTACATTGGCTCCCCGCACAAGCCAGCCCCGCAGTTCAGCTTCGCCGTCACCGGAGGCTGCGCGTGGGCGCCAGCGCCTCTCGATTTCGCTGTCGTAGAAGTCGATATCCTGGCCCCGTTGCCGTTCGAGTTCATCTCGCAACGCGGCGAGATCGCGGTCTTCGTCGCCGGTCGGGTAGGCCAGGTCGGCGGCGAGTCCTTCGACGATCAACTGCTTATGACGGCGGGACACGATGCGTTCGAAGGTGTCAGGGAACACCAGGTGCAGCAGAGCGTTGCGCTGGCTGTACGCGCTGTTGATTGGGATGGAGTCGGCGATATTGCGGAATGCCCACGGGTCGGTGAGTGCATTCTGCCGGGCATCCAGTGGGAGCGCCTTCCACGCCACGACGAACCGAACCAGCCAAGCGAGTTGCCGGTCGCGGTACGTGCGGTAGGCCGTGCCAGCGCTGCCGAACCCGGTCTCAAGCGCCGCATCAAGTTCCGCTGGCACCTGGATCGGCTCGGGCGCGAACGCCAAGACTGTCAGCAGAAGGTCGCGTTTCGCCGTTCCGCCGAAGTCGTTTGGAGCGAGCAGGTGCAAATACAGCAGCTCGGCCGCGAGCTGGACCGTCTCTTGGGGAGCCTCAGCGAGCTGCCGTCCCAGCTTCTCGGTGAAACTGGCGGCGCCGAGCTCCGGCGCGTTGACGAACCGCTGGAGTAGATCATCGGCGGCTACGGCTGTCCACACTGGACGGCCACGTGTGAAGGCGGAATCATCGTTGGCGAGGCCGGCGTCGATGACGTGCCGGGCGGCGGTGTACAGGCGACTGTTCTGGTGGGACACGGTTACGACCTCCGGTCCGGGTGGCGATGCCCCTGCCCAGGAGGGGGATGGAGCGGGCTGACGAACTGGCCTTCGGCCATCGCGTCGTACGCCGCCAGCACCAGTCGCTTCGTACGGAACTCGCCGTATTGCCGCTCCTCGTTCTTGCGCAGCACGAAGAACGAGTCGATGACATGCTCAGCGTCGCTCCTATCGAGCCCATAAAGGTGCAGATAGGCCGCGTCCAACTCGGCCCGCAACTGCGCGCGCCGCTCTACGTTCCATAGAAAGGGGGAGCCATCGTCACCCAGGTCGCGGGCGTATGGCTGTATGTCCCACGTCGTGTACGACAACTCCAGTACACGTGCTGTGATCCAGGCATGCAGGGTCAGACCCTCGTCATTATTCCATTGCGGCGTGCTCGAATAGACCGCGGGAGGCAGAACCGGCAACTGCCTAACCAAACCGAAGGTAAGGTGGCTTCCGCTCAGTTTCACCCTTGCGCAGTAATCTAAGACCAGTGCCGACAAGTTCGCCTGCAGGCAAGCAACAGGATCGTTCTTAACGTAGATCAGCGGAGCCGTGTGCCCTACAGCAGAGGTAGGAATCGCGGTAGCTATCATAGACCGCTCGTTTACCGCCGGCCCGACGTCACGCCAAATCAGTAGCCAGTCGCGATCCCATCTATTGTGCAGCTCTTTTCGCACAAGTGACTCGTGAACCCAATGACGGGGCTGCGACACAATGGACGGATCCGCATGCTGTTCACTAGTCAACTTTGGAAGGGTTCCCTTGTTGAGCTGAGCTTGCGTCGCCCCTTCATATGTCGCATACCGATGATCGAAGTGATGAATCATCTTTCCCTCAAACAGCGGCATCATGCATTCATCACGCTTTTTGAATTTGCCGCCCTCAAGTCGCCAATCGTCCTGGACAAGGGTCTTCATGCCACGGAATAGACTTGACTTGGAAGACATGTTAAATAGACCTTGATCAAAATCAACATCCCACGGGTTTCGCCCCCCTTGACCTCGGGCCCAAAAGATAGGGACGCGACCATGGATAGCGATGGTGATCTCCGCATCGCGGCGACTTCGAAAAACTGGCAAGGTTCCACTGTTTGGGTTCACGTGCAGCACCTCGGACGGATGGAGTGCGAACCGACGGGAGGGAAGGTCTCTCACATGTCTGACCGAGAAAGCAAATGAAGCTTCCAACACTGGAGCTCCGCCAGTTGCAACGAGTACTGCGAATCGAAATTTGTTGGTAACCCCAGGGAAGATCTTGGCTTCATTCTCAAAGTCAAAGAAGCACGCCACGCTGTTAGTTTCGACCAGTTTACTGAAGAAGAGGGAAGTAGAGTCACCGGTGGCGATTGCCGTCTCAAGAACGAGGCCCACTCGACCACTCTTGTTAACAATCTCTATGCCAACCTCGGCAAACAGCGCGTAGGTGTTCATGCGACCGCGAGCCGATGTTGGAAGACGTCCACTCGCTTGATAGAAGCACTTCTCTGCGTCGACAGATCGCATTGCATTTTGATACCGCGCCCACAAGGCTGGACGTTCCGACTCCAATGCGGCGATGAGTTCCTTACGCTTCGCCGTCGTCTCGGCTGACGCAATCTCCGGCGCTACGGATGCAAAGAACTCCTTGTCTTGGAACTCAACCTGCTCCCATGGAGGGTTGCCGACAACGCAGGTAAACCCATCGGGAAATATCTCGGGAAATTCCAGGTGCCAGTGAAAGAAATCGTACTCGTCGCGGAGTCGGCCTACCTCGGCTAGTTGTTCGGTCGTGATTCCAGATGGCCCCTGCGTGACAATTCGGCGGATGTCACCTGCAGTGAGACCGGGAGTGGTGTCGGGCTGGTGGTGCCAGACGAAGGCAGCGCACCAGGCGTCGGCCGCGAGCCGTGCCTGTGTCAGTGCCGGATCTTTCTCTGCAGCATGCCAGGCGGCGGCCTTGGCGTGTACGTCCGTGAGAGTGTTTTCGGGGGCGTCGGCCAGCTCTTGAAACGGCTTGCCGAAGTCTCGTGAGGGTGTGCCGAAGTCGAGCTCCGCTTGCTCCGAGTGGACGGTTTCGTCGCGGTTACGCCGCCTACGCTTCGTTACGGTGTTCGAGTCATCGCCGGTCAGAGCTGTAAAGGCTGCGTCCGGAAGACCGTTGTCGATGAGTTCTGGTCCAGCGGTTCCGAGCAGTGCGTTGCCGACCTTGATGTGTGCGTCGAGGAACGACAAGGGACGGCCTGGTTCGAGTGCTTCGAGCCAGAGCGCCACTTTGGCCAGTTCGGCTGCAAGCGGATTGAGGTCGACGCCGTACAGGCAGTGACCGATGACGTCACGCATCGCATCGCGCAGAGCTGGTTCAGGTGGTTCGGCCTCGCCAGTTCTGTGCGATGCGAGTCGGCGCGCTATGCGCCGTCCAGCCGCGACGAGAAAGTGCCCTGAACCGCAGGCGGGATCGCAAACGGTGACGGTGAGAAGCGCTTCTTCAGGATCGGAGCTTGCTGCAGCCTGGTCGAGTACAGGCTTGAGTGTTTCGTCGAGGAGGACGTCGACGAGGTCAGACGGCGTGTAATAGGAACCGCTCTTCTTGCGATCGTTGCCTGCTGCCACTTCGAGGGTGTAGCGGCCAGTCTGTGCGTCATAGTCCGGGACAAGTTCGAGCAGTGATTCGTAGACGCTACCGAGTTCTTCGGCACCAAGGTTTCGGTAGTCCACTGCGCGGGCCATGCCGGTCTCGTCACGTGTGACCGACAGGGCCCGGATGGCGGCGAGGAGGTCGCGGTTGGTCAGGGTGGCGTCTTCGAGCGGGCCGAGCGAGCCGCTGTCATAGATGCCACCGAGGCCGGGCAAACCGAGTGCTGGGAGGCCTTCTTCGTTGCCGAGGCCGCGGGTAATGAGGCGCAGTGCGCTCCATTGGTCGGTGTGGCGGTCGGTGGTGTGGCGGCCTTGAGCTTTGCTGCGCAATCGATCGGTGGAGAAGTGTTGGGCGTAGCGGCGGCGTTGTTCGGTGGTGGCGTGGTCGTGGTGGAGGAGGTTGCGGTCTTCGGCGACGAACAGGACGAGTAGTTGGTAGACCACGCGGAGCACGAGTCGGTGGTAGTCGCGTGGGGTGAGGCTGCCCTGGCGGAGTTGTTCTCGCAACGCGGGTGTTGCGGAGAGGAATCCGGCGCCAAGGATGTTGAGGGCCTGCTGGACTCCTGCCGACAGGCGTTTGAGGGCGCGGGTTCCGCGGGTGGTGGAGTCTTCTCGCCAGCGTTCCAGCCAGCAGGTTGCGGGCGCGGCAGATGGGTCCGGTTGCGGTTCAACGCGGCTGGCGTGGCAGAGCTGCCACATCAGGGTGAAGTCGGCGAACACCTCGCCGTCGAACATTCCGGCGAGGTCGAACTGGATGTAAGCCTGCCGGACTAGGGCGGCAGAGTCTCGCAGCAGGCGCAGCTCGAGGCCGTTGCTGAGGATGCCCCACAGGTGGTCTGGGGAGCGGTTGAGGAGTTCTTGGAGCATGGAGTGCGGTGCTTGGCGCGCTGCGCCAGCTACGCTGGGTGTGCGGTGGTCGAGGTCGACGCCCACTCCGAGCAGGTGCAGCGGGGTCCGTTGCCACAGGTGACTCACCGGATAGGTGGTGTCGCCGACAGTTAGGCCCCCGGCGGGGACGGCCGGAAGGCGGCCGTAGCCGAGTTCGTCGAACAGGACTCGGAGCCATTGGGAGCGGGTGGTTTCGATCTGGTGGCCGCTGTCTTCTCCGAGGGGTACCGCGCGCCGGAAGGCCAGCCAAGCGCCGCGGAGCCGCTCCCAGGAGCGGTTGGCTGCTTCGCGCACAGTTTCGGATTCAGCGAGGCCGTAGCTGCTGGGTTTGAGTCCGTCGAGTTCGCCGGTGGTGATGGCTTCGAGGGTTTCTGGGGGCAGCAGGCCACCGACGGTGCGGATGGTGCTGACGGTATGGGCGCGCATCACGTTCCTGCGGGCAGGTAGAGGTAGACGCCGAGGATGTCGGCAGGGCGTTGAGCGGTCACAGCGAGGCCTCGGCGGATGAGTTCGCCGGTGCTTCCGGCGGCTTCTCGTACTCGACGGTGGCTGGCGAGGAGTTCGGCGGCCAACCGGTCTCCCTCCTCGTCAAGGTGGGGAGTCAGGTGGTCCAGGCGTGCCAGCACTCGATGGATGTCTTCGGCGGCAAGGTCGCGAGGCATGTTGCCGGCGGGCCGGGCCGTCAATAGGGCGGTGACCTCGTTGTCTGGCAGCCATTCGGGCGCGGTGGCGCTGCCGCGGTACGCCAGCAGCCGAGCTTCTTCCACGACCATCGACCGGCGTTCGGTTTTGGCGGGCAGGGTGAGGTGCAGGCGGTAGCGCAGTAGAAGCAAACTGGTCCGAGTGTCCACGGCGTCGGTGACAAGGACTCCGCACCGACGGGCCGGTCGGTCGGTGCCAGCCTCGGGGTCGAGTGCAGTGTCGAGAATGTAGCGGGCGAGCGTTTCGACGATCGGGTCGGTGCGGGCCAAGACCGCGCCACCGTCGGGGGCTGGCGGGGTTCGTACGAGGAGCAGATCGGTGATGCCGCCGAGTTCTTCCCGCAAGGTGGACGGCAGTCCGTCCAGTGCGGCGACGTGTCCGTCGGGGGCGGTGGTCACGGTGGCTCGCAAGGAGGTGAGTGCGTCCACGACGAAGGTCTCGGTCTCAGCCGGTCCTCCGAGAGCCGCGCGCAGGGCGTCGACCTCGCGGGAGACCTCGTCGGGTTTGATCTGTTCCTGGGCGAACAGGCTGCGGGAGCGTTTCTCGCGTTGCGCTGCACCGTCCCACCGCTGATGCAGGTTGGCACGGGCGGTTTCCTCGACACCTTCCAGTTGGAGTTGGCCGCCGGTCTCAGCGCGCAATACACCTTCCAGCACGGCGGTCAGGACGGCGTCGCTGTCTTGTGGGACAGGAACGGCCACCCCGGTGTCGGCTTGGATGACGCGGTGGCGACGCAGCAGCACATCCAGGACGAGGCCGTCGATGCCGTTGTCTTCGCCGTAGTAGGTGATCGCGTGAACCTTGGGCACGCGTTGTCCGAATCGGTCGACGCGACCTTCGCGTTGCTCTTGGCGGGTGGGGTTCCACGACAGGTCGTAGTGCAGGACTGCGGTGAAGTGGTCCTGTAGATTAACTCCCTCGGACAGGCAGTCGGTGGCTACTAGGACGCGGCGCTCGGCTTTGCCCAGTTCGGCGACGCGCCGTTCGCGTTCCTCCGGTGGTTGGGCGCCAGTGACCCAGGCGACCTCGACGTTCGGCAGAGCTTGGCGCAGGGCGGTTCCCACGTATTCGGCGGTGGCGATGTAGCGGCAGAACACTACGATGGCGTCGCCCGCTTCCACCTGGTCGCGGACGAGCCCGATTCCCTGCTGGAGCTTTGCGTCCTTGGCGCCGCGCAGTCGATCAGCGTCCTTGGCCAGCCGCAGTAGACGAGCCCGCGGGGTGTCTTCCGCCGGTAGTGCTCCAGCGATGGTGTCGCGGCCGTCGATGGCTTCGTCCTCGTCGGGGAGGTCTAGGACACCGGCTTGGCCGCGGAGGTCGGCTTCCTCGACGGTGGTCACGTCGTCCTCGCCGCTGCGGTTGCGTAGGGTCGCGGCGGCCGCGGCCGGGGAGGAGGCCATCGCCCGCAGCAGCGCGAGGATCGACCACCACCGCACCCGCTGGTGCACCGGGCCTCCAGCCGAGCCGCGCACGCTCTCGCGGGCGTAGCGCAGGACCTGGTCGAACAGCTTGCGGTACTCCGGGGTCAGTCGATAGGTGGCCTCCAACGGGAGACGGGTGGGGAACGGGGTGTCTTCGTCGAGGTAGGTCTTGATGTCCCCGCGCTGGCGTTGTACGACGTGCCGGGCGATATGTTCGCGGTCGCGCCGGCGCGCGTCGCCGGACAAGTCGTCGGGCAGTTCCGCGAGAGACTTGTCGAGCAGTCCGAGTAAAGCCCGGAATGCTTCCGGCTTGCCGCTATGCGGGGTTGCGGTGAGTAGCAACAGGTGCCGGTCAGGATCGGCGGCGAGGCGCGACAACAGCGTGTAGCGCTGCTGGCTGGCACGGGCGGTGCGACCATCGGCGGCACCAACACAGGTGTGGGCTTCATCAACGATCACCAGTTCGGGACAGGCCCGGATGAACTCGTCCGCACGCCGTGACGACTTGATGAAGTCAGTGGACACCACCGTGTACGGGTAGCGCTCGAACAGTGACTCTCCAGCGGGCAGGTCGCGTTCCAGTCGGCCGGCGGTGGAGGGCAGGACCAGTTCAGCGTCGAGTCCGAACTTATCGGCCAGCTCGCGCTGCCACTGTGGCGCCAGAGCAGGGCTGCACATCACGGTGAATCGACCAACGCTGGCTTGAGCGAGCAACTCGGCAACGATCAGACCAGCTTCGACGGTCTTACCGACGCCTACAGCGTCGGCGATCAGAAGTCGGACCGTGCGCATCCGCAGCGCCATCAGCAGCGGGACCAGCTGGTAAGAACGGGGGCTCACAGCGATCTGTGCCAGGCTGCGGAAGGGGCCGCCGCTGGAGCGGAAGCCCAAGCGCAGCGCGCTGCGTAGCAGGCGCGCGCTTACTGCGTCACCGAGATCGTCGGGGTCCGGGGGCGCGAAGGTCGCGGACTCGACCGATTCGAGGTCCGGGAGTACTCCGGCGATGTCCTCCGCGCCGCCGCCCAGTGGACGAAGCAAAAGCAGATCGTGGGTGCTGTCGGGCAGCACGACCCAGTCACGGCCACGGGCTCGGACCAGGGACCCAGCTACCCAGCTCACGAACGTCCTCCTCCAAAAACAGTTGGCATTCGGTCGATCACCGCGCTCCAGTCTTCGCCTTCGCGGAGCCGAAGCACGTGCCACCGGGGCCGGGCCAGAAGCCGTTCTTCGGCGTCCTCGTCGGTGAGAGGGTCATTATTGCCATCGTCGATGAATATCGCGTACCGCCCGACGGTCAGGTCGTACACAAAGTGCGGCCGCGCTTGTGCTTCCTCGACGAACACGTTGACGGCGTCCGGGAGCCGTGCACCCGAGGCGCGCAGCAGGTCGATGAACGGGTGTTCGCTCGCGCCCCCGTTGGAGGGTGTGTCTGTCAACGGCGAGACAGCGCCCGGCGCAGGTGGTGCCGGGACAGTAGTGGCGTCGGCGAGGTCTCGCAGCATTGTGATGATCGAGTGGCGGTCCAGTAAGAGGTGGTCGGGCTGGTTGCCGTAGGACAACAGACAGTCGTAGCAGGCACGTTCGCAGCGTTCGGTACCGGGCTGGGCGGAGCCCCGGTCATGACCGTCTGGGTCGAAGTGCAAGATGTCGAGCGCTTCACGGGCGACCAGGCCAAGGTCGTAGTGCTCGCCAGCGACGAGGTTGCGCAGCACGCCGGCACCGCCTTCGGCGGATTCGTACAGCAGGATCCGGCGGCGTTCTCGGGTGTTCGGCAGTGCTTCGGCAGCAAGTTCGTTGTCTTCGAGATCGAACGCGGCCTGAATGCCCCTTTTCAGTGCCCATTGCAGCGTTGCCAGCCGCTCCGGGGACACCTGATCCGACCAGTGCACGACAAGGGTGTTACGGCGGTCTTCGACGAAAGGGATCACCAGTTCAGGCGGCGCACCGGCCGCTGCTGCGGCGCGGCCTTGGCGGTTGCGTTGAGGGCGTGGCTCCCACCGTCCGCTGGTGGGGTTGATGAAGTAGCCGTCGGGCGTGCCGGGTGCGCGCCGCCGCAGGCCGATGTTCATCCGGCGGATTGTCGCGGTGTCGGCGTAGGTCAGCCGCGCGAGTTCGCGCCCATCAGCGGCGACGACTCGCGCCTCGCGTCGGGCATCGGGGCCGCTGGTTGGCAATCCCACTGCCGTGACCAGGTCGAAGCCCTGGCGGCGGCGTTCCTCCTCATCGGAGGAGATCCGCTCGCGGCGGCGCGTAGTCGCGGTCGTCATCCGGAGCAGGTTCGGGACGGACGCTCCAAGATCGACATGACAGATGTCGCAGTGGTCATCGGAGTCGCTCCACAGCGCGCCGCAGCTCTCGCAACGTTTGGCTCTTTCCAGCGCGAGTCGGCCGTCGGCCTCGCCCCGAGACGGCACTGACACCTTCACGACCTCGTAGCGAGCACCCTCGTGGTAGACGAAGGCACCGGGCCCAAACTCGCTGATCGCCAAGAACCGCGGACGGGACAGGTAGTCGCCGTCGCGGCGGCGGCCCCCGGCACGAGCCGGGATGAATGCGGACACCGGCAGTCGCGGGAACGAGTAGCCGGGCAGGAACCCTTCGGTGGCGAAATAGCGGTAGCTGTAGAAGTCGCTGTAACCCAACTCGTCCGATTCGTTGCGCAACAGGTTCAGCTTCGTCGCGGCTTCCAGATATTGCGCCCTGGCACGGTTGACGGCGTCCGCCGAAGCGGCTGCGTCCGTGAGGACCCGGTTAGCCGCTGCCATCTCGGAGCGTGCCGCCCGGAACGCCTCGCGCCAGCGGTCGCAAGCGCGGTCGAACTCTCCGACCGCGTCCTCGACGGTGCGTCGGACCCAGTCCTCGTCGAACCACGGCGCGTCATCGATCTCCACGACGGTACCCAGCACCTGGCGAGCGCGATGCAGCGCCGCTTCCGCCGCCACTGGGTCGGACAGGGCATGCCTCACAGTGGGATCGAGCTCTAGGCTCGGGTCGTCACCACTGACATCCAGCAGCTCGACCAGCGACTTTCCCAGTGGTTGGCGCGTCTCGGCCAGCCAGATGGCGTGGATGTGGGACCGCACGAGGTCGGCGTTGGCCAGATCAAGGCGAGGCGGAGCGACGGCACCAGCCACCATCCGCGCGGAGCGGTGGAAGTAGTACTGGTCGTGCGCGCTACCGGTGGTGCAGTAGGTGACCACGATCGCGGGTTGCCCGGCACGCCCGGCACGCCCAGAGCGCTGGGCGTAGTTGGCCGGGGTCGGCGGGACGTTGCGCAGCACAACAGCGTTGAGGGTCGCGATGTCGACGCCCAGCTCCATCGTGGGAGAGCAGAACAGGGCTTGCAGACCGGCGTGACGGAACGCTTCTTCCCGCTCCTCTCGGATCGGCGCCGGGACCTGTGCGGTGTGTTCTGCCGACCGCAACCCGGTCAGCCCGGCTGCGAGGGTGCGGTAGAAGTCGACGAAGTACGGGTTCGGGGCTGCGCCAGTCTCACCCGGCGCATTGCGTAGTGGATCCGGTGTCCGTGTGACGCCATCGCCAGCCAACCAACGCAATGCGGCCGCGTTGAGCTGGTACGCCCGCTCGCCTCGGTCTTCCTCTACCACAGTCACCAACCCGTAGAGCGCAAGTGCGTCCAGCATGCCAGCGATGGTCAGTTCGGTGTCGGATGCGGTGATCCGCGGCCCATCCCCGCGCAGCTGGCGGCGCAGGTACCGGCCGTATGACGAGAGGCCGGAAATGAACGCATCCCCCCTGGTGTCGTCCTGCCGCCGGGACCGAGGCCAGACACGGCCAGCGATAAATCGCTCTTCCTCAACGATCGTCCACGGATCACGCAGATGCTGGTCGGAGAGGTTGCGGACGGCCTCGAACCCGTCGGCGGTCAGCGCGGCCACCCTGATCGCCAACGATCGGCGCATTTCATCGAGCAGAACCCGTGCGAGGGCCTCACGCCGCTCGGCGGACACGTCCGCCAGGAGCCCACCGCGCCAGATCTCGTGGTCGGCACATGCCTCGTCCAGCGCGACGTAGTCGATTCTGAGCAAAGCGGACTGTTCCAGGTTCGGCATCGTGATCCGCCAGCCTCGCTGTAGATCCTGGTAGAGCCGGTAGGCCACCGCTTCCCGAAGTGCCCGTTCGGCCTCTTGTCGGGCGAGACCGCGAACATCTGGTTGAAGCGCGTACTCCTCACGCGGCAGCCCGAGCGCTTGGACGACGGCACTGGCCATCGTGTCGTGCCGCAACCCGTCCGGACCGGCCTCCGTAACCGCCCGGTGCAAGGCGCTACGCAGCAGGCCGACCTGAACGAAGTCGTTGAAATGGCCTGCTTGCAGTGAGGCGTCCTGCCGATTGTCGGTGAACGACAGCACTTTCCGGGCGTCGTCATGCAAATTCTCGCCGCGCAGGGCACGCACCAAGCTGGAAGCCAACACCGTCGTCGCCGAGCTTCGGCCCTCCGAGCCGAGACTGGACAACTTCGCGAAGTCCTGCTGACGCGCCGACTCATACGACACGCGGCACCGCAGGCAGAACCGGAAAGGGGCGGACACGAACGCTGCTGGGACACCGCCTCGCCCGTACACTTCCTCGTGACCGTCTGGCTGCACTACGACGCGGACAGGCAGGTGATCAGTCTTGGGCGGATCGACCTGCTCCGCCCCAGCGCGACCGACCAGCCAACCCGCAGGGAGTCTGTCCATCACGTCGATCGGGTCCGCAGGCCACGGGGTTATCGAGTCGACGTACAGGTAACCGCTTCGAGGATCACCAGCAGCATCGTCGGGCAACCTCGGACGGAAGCCGTCCGACGTTCGAATGACTGACAGGTACTCCTGACCGCATTCACGGCAAAACGCTAGCGGTGCGAGAACTGCGTCCGGACGACCTGGCACTGCCAGTTGATACCGGGTCGTCAGATACCGGTCGGCTTCCGACTCGATCGAGCAATAGACGGTGTCACCCTTACCGATGAACTGGTGCAGTCGGAACGCGAAAAGCGAACGACCGAAGTCATCGAGCTGGTCCGCACCAGCCAGCAGCACCTGTCGAAGCGCACCGGTGCAGGTAGCCTCGTTCAGCCCGGTACGACGTGCTAGATCCGTCGCCGCGTCGGACAGCTTGGCAGGCGGTTGACGAACGAGCCGCCCGCCGACTGTCGCTACGCCA
This sequence comes from Nocardia barduliensis, assembly GCF_013315795.1. Classification (GTDB taxonomy): domain Bacteria; phylum Actinomycetota; class Actinomycetes; order Mycobacteriales; family Mycobacteriaceae; genus Nocardia; species Nocardia barduliensis. Next base: position 69,901 of record NZ_JABLTE010000012.1, on the reverse strand, counting down.
AAAGTCGACTCCACCCACGCGGCCAGAGGATCATCCCGAAGATCCTCGACTGCCCCGACGCTCTGAACAGCGGCCCGCAAAACCTCGTCGTCCGGGTCGGGAGCGCTGCGAGTGGCTCGACGCAACGTCTCACCGATCACGTGCTGCGGTTCCACCCGCGTACCGAACAACCGCTCGGCTACCTCGGCGATCGCCGCACGCTGCTGCTCCAACGTGCCCGGTCCGGCCAATGTCGCAGAAGTACCTACGTACTGAACCGAAGGACTACCACACGCATCACGCACACGCCTAACCAGCATCGCGACGTCAGCGCCCTGGCGTCCGCGGTAGGTGTGCAGCTCGTCCAGCACGAGGAACCGCAGCTCACCAGCCTGATCAATAAGCCGACGCCGCTCATCAGGGCGAGTTAACAACAGATCGAGCATCACATAGTTTGTCAGCAGCACATCTGGTGGGTGCTGCAAGATCTGCTCACGCTGCTCGTCGCTTTCCTGTCCCGTGTAGCGGGCGAAGGTCACTCGCCGATCCGTATCACCCAAGAACTTCGCAAGCTCCAGCTCCTGGCTGTTGGCCAGCGCATTCATCGGATACACCACGATGGCACGAACACCACGACCACTACCTTCACGCAGCACGTGATCAACAATGGGCACGAGATACGACAAGCTCTTGCCCGAACCGGTACCCGTCGTCACGACGTAACTCGCACCAGCCTGTGCGGCCGCAACCGCGTCTCGCTGATGCTGATGCAACTGCAGCGTGCGCCCACCCACCTGGAAGATCTCGGCGCACGCGGAATGCAGCACCTCTTCCGTGACCAGCTGCCGGATATCGCCCCCACCGGCGAACGCGGGATTGAGAGAAAGCCACGGCTCCGGCCACAGCAACCCGGCGTCTAGCTCGCGGTCCACCAGGCTGCGGATCCGGTCATCGCGTACCCGCAGGAAACCATCGACGTACCTGCGGTAATCATCAATCAGCCGATCACGCACCGCGAAGACATCCACCGTGTCCCCAACCCCCATATTCTTGTTCCGACGCCGAGACTCAACAGAGAGTAGTAGCGCAGTCCGACAACCGAGCAGCCCCTCACCGGCCCTCGAAAACACCACCATCCTGATTAAGCGCCGTAGGACGAACCGCCGTTACGAGAGTTGATGCTCTGGTTAAGCATCGTGTCACATCATGTGACATGAACTGCCCGAGACGGCCGTGAGGGCACCGGCAGTGCCACGAGAAGCTCGAAGTGGGAATGGTCTTCACCAGGCCTCGAAGGCGCGGAGCTGCCCTTCGGCGGCGTCAAGCGATCCGGCTTCGGACGTCAACTCGGCCGGGCCGGCATTTACGAATTCGCCAACAAGAAGTTGATCCGCACCGCCCAGAACTGACCTGACTGCCTGGCCCTCAGCTCTGCCCAGACGCCCACGCCCACTGCGGAGCGGCCCACGAGTGAACCGGCTCAGACGCGCCCGACCCACATTCCCGTCCTGGTGGCCGACACCCAACGTCAAAGGCATTCCGGTCTGACCATCGAATTCGACGCCGCCGTCTTCAGAACACCGAACGCCCCACTGACGATCGAGAAGTCACACTGGCCTCGGATCCTCCACCCAGCGAGGTACTCGTCCGGATCGAAGCAAGTGGACTGTGCCACAGCGACCTTCACGCGCTGATCGGCGAATGGGAAATCCCTTCTCTCATGATCCTGGGTCATGAACGTGCCGGGATAGTGGAAAGTGTCGGAGACGGAGTGACGACACTGACCAAAGGCGATCACGTCGTACTGTCCTGGACTCCGTCCTCTCGCCGGTGCCGGTACTGCATCAGCAGCAGACCCGTCCTGTGCGACATGGTGCACCAGCACTCCTCGAACCACCTCTCATTCGACGGGCGGTCACGCATCACTACGGTAGAAGCCTAGGACATCTACAGCTTCGCCGGCCTCGGAACGTTCGGTCGATAAACACTGGCGCCCGAGTCCGGCGCAATACCCATCCGTGACGAAGCTCCCTTCGAGCAGTCCGCGCTGGTCGGATGCGCCGTCACGACCGGTATCGGTGCGGTGGTCAACACCGCGCACGTGCGTCCGAGCGACAACGTCCTCGTCATTGGCTGCGGAGGTGGCGGGCTGAACGCGATACAAGGTGCTCGCCTGGTCGGCGCGCGACAGATATCGCTGCCGATATCTCCCACGAAAACTCGACAACACACGCACTTTCGGAGCTACCGCGCTGGTCAACAGCGCCCGAGAGGATCTGGCCGAACGGGTCGCGCAACTCATCGACGGCCGCGGTGTCGAGGTCGCCATCGAGGCCATCGGCCTCCCGAAGACCATCGAATCCGCCTATGCGGCGCTGGCCCGCGGCGGCACAGCCGTTGTCGCAGGTCAAGTGGCCGACGGACTGAAGATCACGATCGATCCGTTCGTCATGTCCGATCCGAAGCTATCGCTCATCGGTTCGAGCACACCCACCGCCGACTTTCCCCAGCTCGTCGAGCAGTACCTGCACAACCGCACCGACCTCGACTCGCTGGTGACACGCGTCATCGACCCACAAGACATCAACGAAGCAATCGACGAGATGAAGCGCGGCATCGGCATCCGCTCGGTCATCCGATACTGAGTCCGAACGTTCGCACCGCACCGCAGCGGAATCGAACGCACGACCGGTGCAGGACGACCGCCGTAGTCCAGTGTGGGGCACATGGCGGCCGCGTTCAGTCAGCCGACTACCCAGCGACAGGGAGCAAGCCGACCGTTCCGGCCGACGATGTCCTCCTGAACTCTCGTGGGCGCCGACAGCCGGATCCAGCTCGGCGAACTCGGCGGCCCGGAGGCCCTGCAGTCTTTCAACGGCACGTTCGGTCTTGACGAGGTCCGCGCACACCTGCGGTTGCAAGGAGCAGAAGGAGGTGCCTAGAGCGCTTGCCTTTTGGAGCGAACAAGACTTGTCCGATCCGCACGGCCGATCAAGGCGCAGCCCAGGTCGGCAATGGTTCGGTCGAACTCACCGGTGTTGCCCCTCGGATCGGCGCTCGCACACCCGGTTCAGCACGCCTGAATCACCCCGTTCGTACGGTGCCGTGAAACGGCGGCCGATGCCCGCGGGAAGCGCCTCGACGCGGGCTCGAGCGCGGTGAGTATTTCGTCGAGGTCGCGGCCGCCGGCGCGCCTGCTCACACTCCGCCGTGTGCCGAAGAGCTTGGAGGGGAGCCTGTTCGAGCGCTTCCTCGGCCACCATGATGGCCACATCCTTTCACGAGCGCCGCTCATCGACCGTTCCATCGCAGCCGTGCGGCATCCGTGGCGGTCGGCCGGGCAATTTGCTACCGAACACTCAGCAGTTCGGATACCCCATGATCACCGCTGGGCCAGCCTACAGTTGGTAGTCGGCTTCGATCCTCAACTGACCGCGCGAAAACGCAGGTCGTCCCGTTCCCATCTTCGATGTGCCCGCCGAGGGCACCAACCTGCGCATCATTTGCGCAAGTTCAGGGCGATGTATGCAGAACTCAGGTCACCGGACCTCGCAAGAAACCCGAGGTCACGCGTCGCAGGTTCGCGCCCTAGGCACGCGCACCACACTGACCAAACTGCCAGACACGCCGATCAACCAGATCGCCTGCCTGGCCAGCACCGCCCCGATTCAGCTCACACCGCCACCGTCTCCATGATCGCGGAGCCAGACCAACAGCTCGGCAATCGCCTTGGCCTGCACCGCGGCGAGGCGCTCTCCTTCCGCACCGTCGACATAGCGAATCTCGAACGACGCCGAGATGCCACCGCGCGCACCAGGTAGCTCGCCCAGACGACCACGACTAACATCCTGGCCTTCCGCTCTTGCGGTACCAGCAAACCCCTGACTCGGCGATACTTCCAATCCCGATGCCGTCGAGTCGGCGGGATCGACCTGTTCCTCGCCAGCCATACCGACAATTGTCGGCCACCCACGCACCGAGCGCGGGCAACTACGCGAACATTCTCGCCGACAGGCTCACACAACGCGGTCCAACTACCCCACACTTCGCGACGGCAGCCGATGACCGTCGCGAACCCGGCTCCATGCAAGTAACCGAACTCGACGCTGTACTTAATGCCTGGAGTAGACCAGGCTTTCGACGCTCGCGGCCATCCACCGGAGGCCCTACGATCAGCGGCACGGGTTGCGTGCCGCTTCGCCTGTGGCGGGCGAACCAGGGATGCGTGAGGGGAGCCCACTGTGGAGAACGTCGACATCGAAGCCCTGCGGTCGGCATTCCGGAGCACCGTTGGTGACGAGGCAGATCCGGTGCTATTTGCCGCAGCAGCGATCGCTCAACGGGCGTGGCGCAACTCCGAGGTCGAGCTCGCTCACGCCGGTGACGGACTCAACCGGATCAGCGACGGCGAGATGTTCGCCGCGAACGTCGTGATGTTCCGGATCGTGCGTGATCATCTGCGCATGCCCGGGAGCGAGTGGCCAGAGCTGGCATCGGAATTGATTCGCGCAGACAGAGTGATCGCTGGCCGCACGGCCGCCGACCTCCTCGGCACCCTCCACGAGCCTTGGACCCACACCGTCACCAGCGTGTTCGACACCTGTTCGCAGATCGAGGGCCAGCACGGACGCGACTACTTGATCGGTATGAACGCCGCACTGGCGTCCCTCAGGGTCAGTGCCACTGACTGGGGGATGCCGCAATGGCCCGCTGTCGTCGACGCTTTCGTCAACGACCTCGACAGTACGCCGCCGGTGGATACCGAGGATCTCCGTCGCGAGTTGATGACGGCTCCTGACACTCTTGGAGGCAAGGTTCTTCAGTGGTGCATCGACCAAGGAATCGGATTCACCTGTACCTGAGACCCGCAGGGCCTCCACATCTTCGGCAGTGAACTCGCGCGCCGTAACGTTCGTGTAGCAGGCCAGCAGTTTAGGCGACGAGTCGCTGTGACCTGACCCCGTGAGGTCGGTCCATCGGCTGTGTGGGTCTTGCGGGCCCACGTTGTGGGCGGGAAGGCTCGATGGCGATGACCACGAGGAAGAGGCACACCCCTGAGCAGGTCGTGCGCAAGTTGACCGAGGCCGATCGGCTGCTCGGCGAGGGCAAGGACGTCGCTGCTCATTGGTGGCGACGTTCAGGCAGGTTTCGGGGCGGAACTGGGCCATCTTCAACCGGCCACCGCCGATGTACTGCCCCCCGTTTGCAGGATGTTCGGCGTCCCATCACCGTGTTCGAAGGGCTTGTCAAGTGCCGAGGGTCAGCACGACGAGGAACTTCGCCTCCGCCCCCGCGGCATTCAAGGCTTCCTCGTACCCCGTCTGCTCCACCCAGGCGAACAGGTCCTTGAGGAAGAGCGGCCGCTCGCGGTCATAGGCGGTGTCGTCCACCGAGTACGGTCACCGGTGGCCCTCCAACTACGCACAGATCTCGGACTCGAAGAGGACGTCGATGTGATCGGCTTCCTCGTCGGTAACTCCGATCGTCGGCTACCGTTAATGACCTTGTGGTCAGGTCTTACGCGGCGAGAACGTAACTTTGGCCGAGTGGGCAAAGGAGGGGACGAGCACGGTGCGGGTACGTCGGATTACGATCAGCAACTTCCGCGGTGTCAGATCGGGACAAGTTCTACTCGACGGCCACGCCCTGCTAGTCGGTAGCAACAGCGTTGGCAAGTCGACGATCTGCGAGGCACTCGACCTCGTACTCGGCCCCGAGCGAATGTCCAGGCGCCCCGTCATCGATGAGTATGACTTCCATTCAGCGGCATACCTGCCCACTGACGGTGAACAACCAGAGATCTGCATCGAGGTCGTTCTCGTAGGCCTGTCGGCGCAAGCGGAACGCCGATTCGGCGGCCACCTTCGGAAGTGGAACGCTGAGCTCGACGACTTCGCCGACACCATGGCCGACGCCATCGAGCAAGCAGACGGACATGAGTGGTGCCTGCCGCTGATGTTCTGCGGCAGGTTCAACCCGGCCGAAGATGACTTCGAAGGCGGAACATTTTTCGCGCACCCGGAGCCTGTGGTCGACGACCTGGCCGAAGAGTCCACACAGCTCGGTCACGGGCGTCGCGTCTTCACCCGAGACGACAAGCGCCACTGCGGATTCCTGTACCTGCGTCCGAACAGGACCGGGTCGCGCGCCTTGAGCTTTCAGCGAGGGTCGCTTCTCGACACCATCATCCGTCTGGAGGCAGAGACAAAGGATGCACTATGGGAGAAGGCCCGCACCGATTTGAAGGAAGTGGACCTCGCCGACGGATCCGCATTCACAAGCATCTTGGAAGGTCTGGAAGAGCGCATCGAGCGCTTCCTGTCTTTGAGTGGTGCCGACGACGACGTCCGGGTGCACGCATCTGAACTCACCCGGGAGAACATCCGGGAGACCCTGCGAGTCTTCGTCGCAACTACGCCGGGTGCGTTCCCCGTCCCGTTCAGTCGACTTAGCACTGGATCGCTCAATCTCATGGTCTTCGCGTTGCTGACCTACATCGCCGAACTGAAGGGTGACGATTCCGTCATATTCGCGATGGAGGAACCGGAGATCGCCATCCCACCACACGCGCAGCGACGCCTCGTTGACTTTGCCACCCAGCGAATGGGACAGGTGATCGTCACTTCACATTCGCCGTACGTCATCGAGCGATTTGCTCCTGAACGGCTGCTGGTCCTCACCCGCGACCGGGACGGCCGACTCAGCGGTGGGCCGATTACCTTGCCAGCAGGTTTCAAGATGAAGCGCTATCGGGAGAATCGCCGTCAGTTCGCCGAAGCCGTGCTGGCGCGGGCGGTGTTGGTCGTGGAGGGGGCCACTGAGTCATCGCTGATCCCGATAGTGGCGGATGTGTTGGAGGGAGATCACACGGTCGCGTACACCCATCTCGACCTGGCGGGTGTGTCAGTCTTCGATGCCGGTGGCGACACTTCCGTCCCTCTCTACGCTCCACTGTTCAAGAGCCTCGGAAAGCCGGTGTACGGCATCCACGACAAACCCCAGGAACCTTTCAACGAGGAGCTCCAGGCGAAAGCACAGGACTTCATGTTGTACGAGCAGATCTCGTACAGCGGAATCGAGGACCTGCTGATCGCCGAGATGCCACCCGCACCGAAAAGACGCTTCCTAGAGAAGTCCGCAAACATCGACGACTACCCAACCCAGTGCGGCGTGGTCGCCCTGAGCGACACGGATGAGGATGTCGACCGACTGCTGAAGAAGGTGCTGAAGGCGCGAAAAGGAACCTACGCTGCGGCACTAGTTCGTGAGGCGCACAACGTCTCTGAGCTTCCTGACACGCTCGTATCGTTCTTGAAACGCGTCGACCGCAGCCTCTCTCCTTCAGCCGACACGACCAGCACAACGGCCGAAGCTTCCGATCCCGACTCTTCACCCGCGAGTTCGTCTGAAGCTGAGGCAGCCGAATCGGCGACGGGCTCCGACCCCAGATGACCGCAGCAGCCGTTGAATTGCACTTGGACGACCAGCGACAAGCGATTCTAACCGCCTCAGGACACCTCCTCATCGAAGGTGGCCCGGGGTGTGGCAAAACCACGATCGCACTACTCAAGGCGCGCGTGACCATTCCAGCGTTGGAATCGGACCAGCGCATCCTGTTTCTCAGCTTCTCACGAGCGGCGGTCAGACAAGTCCTCGACCGCACACAAGGCGTCTTGACGCGAGGCGATCGCGACAGAATCGAGGTTCGGACGTTCCACGCGTTCTTCCTCGATCTCGTGCGGAGCCATGGCCGTCTGCTCACTGGGAACCCCGCCAGGTTCATCACACCGGAGCGCGAAGCCCAACGCCAGGCCGATCACGAGGGCGACTGGGCCACTGAGATCGGACGGCTTGCTCGTGAAGAGTCTTTGTTCGTGTTCGACACGCTGGCTCCCACGGCGGCGAACCTTCTCGAACGCTCCAGAAGCCTGCGTTTGCTCTACAGCGATATCTACCCGCTCATTATTGTCGACGAGTTCCAGGACACCGATCGCGACCAGTGGCGGGTCGTCAAGGCTCTAGCTGAGGCCAGCACCATCGTGTGCCTTGCAGACCCTGATCAACGGATCTTCGACTACATGGACACTGTCGACGCGCACCGTTTGCTCGAGGCCGAGCTATTCCTACAGCCACAGAAGTTTGACCTCTCGACGGACAATCACCGCAGCCCGGGCAGCGGGATCCTGGACTACGCAAACGCTGTCCTCAACAACAGGCCGACGAGCCCACCGACAGAAGTTCGCTCCGGCGTCTACGGCTGGCAAGAAGCTATGGAGGCAAAGACACACCAGGCCGTGCTGTGGGTGCGGCATCTCCTCTCCGAGCAACTCGGGCGTACCCCGACTATCGCTGTTCTCACCCGCACAAACGCGCTCGCTGTACGTATCTCCGAAACGCTCGGACAAGAACAAGCGGGATCGAATGGCGCCTCGTTGGCCGCCGTCGATCATGTGCTGCATTGGGAGCCTGAACTGTCAGCGGCGGCCGGTCTAGTGGTTGCCAGTCTGCTCGAGTGGCCCGCCATGATCCGACACGAGGCAGTTGCCCACACGCTGATTCACATCGCGGACTTCTACCGACTGAAACTGGGGCGCGGCACCGCAGGAGCGCGCGGCACGATCAACAAGCTGGATCGTGCCGTCACCGCCGTCGGCGAGGGCAGGACACCAACAGCGAAGGCGGCAAAAGTGTTGCTGGCGATCTTCGACAGCTCCACGGAACTTACCGGACAACCAGTCCACGACTGGCGGATAACGCGAAATCGACTTGCCGGGTCAGTAGAGCTCGATGAGATCTTCAAGCAAGCCCGGCTGCTCCGACTCCTACACGCGACCGACACCCTCGCCTGGGCATTGTTGGACGCATGGGACGGCGCCACCAGCTACCGCAACGCCGCAGACGTCGTACGTGTCGCCCTTGCAGACGAGGTCGTAAACGCAGCTCGAGTGGAGCTACCTCTGGTAAGCGTGATGACCATACACAAGGCGAAAGGCAAGGAGTTCGACGCCGTCCTTATCGCCGAAGGTCGCCACCAGGGCACGCTATTGAGCGAAGATCCGAACGATCAAGATGCCGACCGCCGCGTCTTACGTGTGGCGATCACCCGCGCCCGACACTTCGTCGGGTTCGTCCGGCCGCACGACGCACCCTCGCTGACACCAGTTGGCCCACAGACTCCATAAACCACATCTCGCCGCGGTCCAGCGCCTCATCGAAAGTTGCGTGCGTCGTGACCGACCGTGCGAGTTGTCTGACGGCGTGCCGACAGCCCCAGCCGATGACGAAGCCCTTCGAGGGTTCCTCAGGTCATCGAGTTGTCGCGTCGCACGTCGGCGGCAACGGTGTTTCGCCCTGTTCCTGTCGTGGATCGGTGAACCGGTGACACCGAACCGACATCGGCGCGCCGCCGTTCAACCGTTGGAAATCTGGCCCGGAAACTTTGGTGTATTCCTGGCTACACACCGATAAAAGAAGCAGGTCAAGCCGAACATCCGGCTTGACCTGCTGTTTCTGCTCCCCCATCTGGACTCGAACCAGAAACCTGCCGTCAACAGTTCGAGGTGTCTCCATGATCACCGCTGGCTCCACCTTCGGGTGGAGTCGGCTTCGATTGAGATGGGTGTGGCTGTTCCGTCCGTTGCATCGGCGGAACCCCGCGACGGTACGAGCGGATGTTCGGCCGAGGGAATCTACAGCCTCGTGTGTCCGCCATGGCTTGTCATGACTGGCTGTACGTTGAACACCCGTCGTCGGTCCCCATCTTCGCCCCGGCGACAGCAGCGTCTCGACGAACCGCCCGCCTGTTCAGAGCCGCAGCCACGCCCGGTTCGTCGGTTGCCCGACGGCACCTCTCTACGATTTTTCTACGATTTTCAGGCGGGTCAGCACGGGCAGCGGTGGGAATGAAGGGAGATCACCGGGTGCCAGAAACAGTCATCTACCTGCACAGACAGGGAAGGCATGGGAAACGTTGGGCGACGTCGGGGACCTGCAGAAACGCTGTGCCGACTTCATGACCTACAAACCCTATCCCACCGCGACCTGCGCATCTGCGGGGTATCCCGCCGCTGTCTACGATTTGTCTACGATTCCCGCACCACATGCAAGCCCAGCCGGGCGCGACGGTATTCCCTCAACCCCCACGCCAACGCCTCTTCCAGCATCAACGCCTCCGCCGGTTGTCCGTCTATCAGGTGCGTGTAGACGTCCAAGGTGGTCGTGTTGTTCTTGTGACGCATCCGCCGTGTCACATCCGCCAAGCTGTAGGCTCCGGCGGCCAACAGCGACCCGTACAGGTGCCGCAACGAGTGGAACCCCATCCGCTGGCGCGGCCTGCCGTGCCTCACACGCAGCGCTCAGATGACATGGCCTCAAACGCCGAAACCGCCCTGGGCCAAACCCGCAACAAGCCGTGGCTGGAAATTGAGTGCTTGCGAGAAGCGCTGCGCCACACCCAACTCGAACGTGCACGGTCACTCTGTCGCCGCGGTCCTCATATCAGAACACGACGAGGCTCACATGGAGCCGCCGGTCAGCCCCTCCGGTTCAACCCGCCACCCCGGCGGTTACCACATCAAGCTTCTCAGACGTGGCACTAGTAACCAGATTTATTGATGAAGTCGACGACAGCAGACAAAGCAGAGGCAATATCCCGGTATATTTGCACCGGATCCTCGATCCCGATAGAAAGCCGCACCAGACCATAGCCTATCCCGAGGTCGGATAGATCTCTGGATTTTCTCGTAAAGGTTCCGAAATGATATGCGAGTGATTCGAGATTGCCAAAAGTAGTCGCAACGCGCAGCAAACGAAGGTTTCGCAGAAATTCTGTGCCACAAGCCGCCGACGGCAAGGTCAGAGAAACTACCCCCGGCACTCCGGTTATGTTGTTTTCAATAAAATGGTCGGCGTCCTTGGCGGTCCGAACCGGAAACTTACCGAAATTAGCTCGAATCAATCCGACCACAAATTCTGTGTTGACAGAATGTCTCTCGAGACGAAGGGGCAGAGTACGCAGTCCACGAATGGTCAGCCACGCCGAGAAAGGATCCAGTATGGTTCCGGTAAGGTCACGGTATGCCGATAAACGTCGAAACAGACGAATATCATTCGTGCAGACAACACCGCCCATCACATCACCATGCCCATTTATCGTTTTCGTAGTAGAGTACAATGTCAACGCAGCACCCAGTCGTAGCGGATTCTGATACAACGGCGTCAGCAAAGTGTTGTCGACCACCAGAATCACCTCACGCTCTCGACAGGCATGGGACAATTCTCGGATAGGCACGTCCGACAATACAGGATTAGTCGGCGACTCCACGAAGACTAGTTTTGTACGATCAGTTATCGCAGTGACGAAATCTTTCACCGAATCGCCGTCGACAAACGTCACATCGACACCAGAGGGCTTGACACCATAAGAAAGCAAGTCAGAGATTTCATGGTAAATAGCATGCTGCGTCACTATATGATCCCCCACCTCCGTCAAGGATCGGAATATCGCATAACATGCAGTCATCCCGCTGTTGAAAGCCAAGCAGTGGTCGGCACCCTCGAGTTGGCTGAACTTGTCCTCAAGTACCGCTACCGTATGATTCGAGTAGCGCTGATACGCAGTATTGGCCACCTCATCATGAGTGAGTTGCTCCCAGCCTTGCTCGATCGACTCGAGCGGTATTGCTGCTCGTACCGAAATAGGTGGTGCTGGCAGGTTCTCGATTTCCGACTGGCCTCCGTGCACAGCAATGGTATACGAGTTATCGCATACCCGAGGAACGGAATTCGGCGTAATTGGCACTGGTCTACCTCTCAGACAAATGGAATAGATCGAATTCGACATAGTCTGCCATGTCTTAAGGACCTCAGCTTTACATCACGTGTGCCGCCCAATCAAGCAGATCCAACTTCAATTTATCAATTTCGGCAGCAAAGGATGCCGTAAAGCAGTACGGACCTATACGGGCGACTGGATCACCGCTTAGCCACCCCTCCTCAACCACCGCAATTGCGGTCTAGTGCTGCCTCTACCATAACGGACCGATACATAACGCAACCCGTACGACTCCGTCCGGCCTCGACCGGGCTTTCGGCCATCGACATCGTTCGCGATTTTCACCGCAACAACATGCCTACAATCGGAATTCGACCGTATCTTTCGGAAGAAGACAGACCATGATCGCTGTTTGGACCTCCCTGGCGGGAATCGCCGCAACCCTGCTCGGCGCTTTCGTCACTCTCTATATCCAGTGCAATATCGTTGATCGCACAGCATGCCGGGAAATGGCGGAACGAGCCCGGCAGGAGCGGCTCGACGTCTACAGCCGCTTCGCCGGAGTGGCTATCCGCTATCGACTCAGCGAACTCGATCGATGGCGGCACGAGCACGAGTCACCCGGTAGCGACGCGGCACGAAAAGCGATAGACGAAGCGCATCGCCAGCGGTCAGCGCTGTTCGAAGTCCTTTCGCGCTTGCAGATACTGTCCGACGATCCCGCGCTCCGGGCCGTAGCCACCGGTACTGCGGAGCTGATCGATGCTATTCACAGGGCGGTCGACGCCGAGGAACGACGACAGCGTGGTATCAGAGCAGGCAAACAAATCGAGTTGTTCGTCACGAAGGCCACCACCGACATTCGACCGGAACACGACGGCGGCGTCGTTCTACCATTCAGACAATGAGTTCTCGTGCCTTCGATCATTCTGTCCGACCATATTCGCAGCAGGCTCCGAACCTCGGGCGGCTTCACCACAATGCAGGCTCGCTGTCGTTCGATGTAACCGGGTCGGGGCCCGCCGTAGTTCTGATCCACGGTTTCTCTTTGGATCGGCGCTCCTGGCTGCAGCAACTGTGCGCATTGTCCGCGTCGTTTCGCGTCATCACATATGACTGCCGGGGATTCGGCCGCTCCTCGGCGCCTGCCGGTCCTTATAGCCATGCCGAAGACCTCGCGGTGCTGCTCCGACATATCGGTGTCGATTCCGCGCATATCGTCGGATCATCCATGGGCGGTCGCATCGCGTTGAATTTTGCGCTGTCGTGCCCCGAACTAGTCGAGACGGTCGCGTTGATCGGCACTGATGTCGGAGGATACGGATTCCGAATCGACTGGGACGTGCCGGTGAACTCGGGGGATCTCACGGCAGCGCGCTCGCATTGGCTGTGCCACGAACTCTTCGATACGGTCCGGTGCAGGCCCCTCGCATGGCGTCGGGTACGCCAGATGGTCACGGACTACTCGGGTTGGCACTGGCAGCACCCCGACATTCGGTCACCGGGCGACACCGACGTCGTCGATCGATTGGCTGATGTCGACGCGCGTGTGATCGCGATTGTCGGTCGACACGATCTGCCCGACTTTCATACCGTGGCAGACTTGGTGGCCGCGCGGGTGCCGCGGGCTCGCACTGTCGTCGTGGAAGGTGCAGGGCATCTGGTCAATCTGGAAGCGCCGACGATATGCAACCAGATTCTTCGCCGTCATTTCATGGGACCGCGGTGAGTTATTCAAAGGCGCCGCATTCGGTCCAGGCGGCTCGTTCGTACCATTGACGGTCGAATGCTGTGACGACGGGGGCAGCATTCCCCTCGTTCACTTGTGCTGCCACCGCCCGCCACAGGGCATCGACGAGCCCGCTGTAACGCACCGCGGTCCACAGATCTTCCCGCGCGAAGGGGCTACCGCTCATCCGCACGGCGCGAATATCGAAGCAACCACGATGGGGATTGCCGCCGACATTCAATGCCGCGCGCCACAGTTGGGCACCTGGCGCACGCAGCGAATATCGAACCCGCGCCGCGATATGGCCGCCGTGCCACAGATCGCTCGACTCGGCGACGTCCGGCATCAGCGGCGGGAAGAAATAGTGCCTTTGGGCGGGCACTTCCGCGCGGTCGAAGTTGCCGGGCAGGAAGTGCCAACGGTTGTATTGCATCCGTTGCGCAACCAACCACAGCATGCGCTGGATCTCGGCGTCCTCGCGCCCGGCCAACCGGCTCGGATTCGGGACGACACAGCAGAAGAAGTCGGGCTTGCGTAGGTCGAGAATTGTGCCGAGCCGGTTCTCGGTCATCGGCGCCAACCGACCGATGTCGCGTACAGCGCTGGACATCGCGTAGTCGGCGTCCACGTCGATAGCGGCTGACCGCACAATGGTGGCCAGCAGCTGTTCGATGGCGGTCACCGCGGTATCCGGCGGCAACCTCAGGGCATGTTCGACAACCTGGCCGAGGGCCGCCTCCGCGGGCAGCATCGGGTCCGGGGAGATGCCCAACGTGTCCAGGACGCAGGTCCGAATCAGCGGGGGCAGGACGTGGTGGCTGCGTCGAGATCGGGGAAGTTCGACAAGAACTTCGGACTTGGCGAAAGTCGGTCCCGCGACGCGGCGGAACCGGATCCACCCGGACTGGTCCACGGCACCACTGAGCTCCCGAATCTCCAGGGCCAACTGTTCGAGGGGCAGGCAGGCCAGGTCGGCGGGGATCGCCTGTCCTGCCGCGTGCGCATAGCGTCGCCGCGTGCCGACCAACCACTCACGCAACGCGGTGGCGGTGAGTTGTCGGCCGTTGAACTCCTCGAACCGGATCGAACGCCCCGTCGCGAACAACAGGTGAGCTGCCGAGACGAATAAACGCTCCGCGGCAGACCACGAATCCAACGCGGTTGTCTCCAAGCGTGCCAGGACTCCGCCTCGCAGCAGGGTATTCGTTCCCGCGTCCGACCGTGTGAACACCTCGTCACCGATGTAGATCAACACTGTCTCCACGTGGTCTACCCAATCCGCCACCTGCCGCACCTGCTCGGCGAGAACGCCGGTGTCAGCCCACCTGCGCAGCATCGCGTCCAGTTGCTCCCGATCAGCGCGCTGCGCGAGTTCCCATTCGGCGACCTCTTCCTCGACCCGCTCCCGCATCGAGGAGGTGAGGCTCAGCGCCGCCACCGTCATAATGTCGGTGGATACATCGACGCAGGCGGAATCCATGAACGACAGCCGACCCTGCGCCGATTGACAGACAAGCAACACATCGGGTGGGTCGTAGTCGGAGGGTAGACGCAGCCGCAGGGATTCGACGCCGAGCAACTGGTGCAGGACAGCCATATCACGCGGCGTGAGCGCGGCCATCCCCTGTTGAAAGGAGATTCGCCCACCGAAGGTGAGCAACCTTATCAGCGCAATGTAGGCCGGCTCATCGGTCCGTACGTCGCTGCGCAGCGCCGCGAAGACGTCTGCCGCGCTGTTTCTCACGATTCTTCACCACCTGCGATCGGCTCACCGTGTATATCTCCACCCAGAACGGTCGTTTCTTGCGGCACGGTGGCCGCCGCCGCCAACGCGGTCTCCACTCGAGCGATCCAGGCGCCCATGAGGGCCGGTGCCGGGAAGCCGCCCGTGGATTCGACGGTGCCGACGCACTCGCCCGAACCACAGCGACATCGGAACCGCCACGGCTGCTCGTACCGGAAACCTCGGTAGTCGCAGGTCACCTCCTCACCGGCATGGATGTCGCGCACCGCGATGCCTACCGACAAACCGATATCGAGGACCGATGCGGCACACGAATGGTTAAGCAGGAATGCACCGCCACATGGTGTGATCAATCCGCCGTCGGCGCGGCGGTAGCCGTATTCGTCGATCCAGCGCCTGACCTCCGGCGGCATGGCGGCCAGTTCGCCGATCGGCACGACCGCGCACCGCGGGCACGGCCACCACAAGGCGGTGCCCATTGGCACGTCGCGCCGCGCGATGACGCCCATACCGTCTATGCGGCTATATCCGGGGTGCAGTGCGGAATGCATCATCAGCTGATCCTCAGAAGATCGATGACCTCATGTTCGACTGCCGCGACTGCACCCGCGGTGCGACCGGCGACCAGATACCGCCACTTCCCGTCGACCGCGAGGGTGTCGACGATCAGCACCGCCCGCGCGTCTGCGTTCTCGTCGCCGAGTCCCGCGCTGTCGATGCGGCGCAGCGCCTCATGGAAGGACAGTGACGAGGTTCCGGTACGCGCGTCCGCCCGCCAGTACACGGCAGTGCCGGGGAACAGCTTTCGTGCCAGCTGCTCGAGATACGTTCCTCCGGTGCGGCGGACATTTGCCTCGGTTACGACGTATCCGTCTCCGACGAGGCCGCCATCCACGTCGAAGAATCCGCGATAGCCATGTTGATGCAGCCATTGGCCGATCCGGTGGGCGGCGGCGGCGAACCGCGTGGACGCGACGGTGAGCTGCGGGGCGAATGAGGCCGGTGTGATCATGCCCGTCCAGGCATTGTCGCGGGTCCGCTGATCGCACAGATAGAAGTCCTGTACGCCGTGATCGTCGGAAAGCATCTCGAGGCTCGGAGCCGCGGCGAACGGCAAAAATTCTTCGTACACCCAGCCGCACGGCCCCACTGGCTGTCCCCCGACCGCTTGGTGAACACGCTCGGCCAGCGTGGCGCGCTCGTCGGCGGTAACCACGAACGTGCCGTAGCCGTTCGACGACCGCCCCCGCTTCACGATGGCGGCCTCATGGTCGTTCAAGAACAGCCGGAGTCTGCGCAGCAGCGATGATTCGGAGTAGGCGAAGCCGCCTTGAGGCACCGCGAGGCCGAGCTCGGCGGCCACGGCACGGAAACCGGCTTTGGTGTTCATCCAACGGATCGCGGCTAACGTAGTCGTGCTCGGTACGCCCTGATAGCCGCAGATCTGGACGCCCCCATGTCGCGCCAGCTCGACCACGGGGCGATCTATGACGAATGGCACCAGCATCGGTCGTGCGGTGGCGCGATCGGTCGCGTCCAGCCGCGACAGCACCTCGCAGGCGTGGTCGGGAGCCAACTCCGAAGGCGCTACCAGATCGATATCGGACGGTGCGACACCGGTGATATCCGCTACATAGTCGCGAAACGCGTTGCTGCACGGTGCGAGCGTGACCACACAATCGCCGGCACCGGCCAACCACAGCTTGCGCGGCGTCACTGCCGCCATGGCCCGGGCATAGTCGCGAGGCGGCGGAGATTCGATCATCACGTCGTTGACGAGATTGGCCAGCAAAGTTCTGGGTTGATCATTCGGCACTGCCGGCACCTTCATCCGCAGTAGCGGGCCGCACGGCACTCACGATCGCGTGACCGGCGAAAGCCCACGGCACATCGATCCCGCCGAATCCGATCCGCCGCAGCCATAACACGTTGTCGACGACCGTCGCCGGTTGATCGACCGGATCGGGAAAACGGAAGGTGTTCCACCGCGAACGCTGAAACGCGATGTGCGCCTGGTGGTTTCCGAACAGTTCGACCGACTGGTCGGCGACCGAAGCATCCCACGTCGCCGCCGCGAGCGTGGTGGTCGCCGGTGTCGCGGGCCGGATCAGGTCGGCTTGGACGAACACTCCGCCCGGCACCAGCAGGTCGTACACCGCGCGCATCAGATCACGCTTGGCCTCGTCATCGAGATGGTGGACCGCCAGCGATGTCACGACCGCGCCATAGCGCCCGCTGCACCACGCGCTGTCGCGTAAGTCGCCTCGGCACAGAGACACTCGGTCAGCGAAATGAGCGACCTGCCGACGCGCCATGGCGAGCATGGACTCCGAGGAATCCAGCGCGGTGACCACGGCAGCAGGCTGGGATTGCAATATCGCGGCGGTGAGCAGCCCAGCACCGCAACCCAATTCGAGTACCGCCTGTTCGAGCAGCGGATCGATCGATGCGCATATCGCCGCGTACTGCTCACCGCGACGCGGGACGAACGCATCACCATAGGTGCAGAAAAGCTCGGTATCGTCGGCTGTCCAGGAATTCACTGTGGCACCTCCGCTGTCGTTACGGTCGGCGCGTCCGCGGGTACGACATCGAACGCGCCCTGTTCGTGTAGCCACCCGGCGAGGCCCTCGAGTTCGGCCGGTACATCCGACTCTGTTCCGGCATCGCGACGTTCGGACAACCAGTCAAGTGCGGCGACGGCACATTCTTCACGCCGGACCGCACCAAGTGTCGCGATGAACAACTCACGGCCCGCGGTCATGGTCCACAGCAGCGGAACATCGAGCCGCCAATGCCCACGGCGACCTCGCCGCGGGCCTCGCACCGGACGAGCCGGGCGCATCCCTAGAGCGGACACCCTTGCCAGCAGGGCCGCTGGCGCCACATCGCCACCGATATGGTCGCGATACCGGACCAGCCAATCCTCTGCCACCTCGCCGTCACGCCCGTCGCTCCATCCGCGCATCGACGGCTCCGCATCGAAATCACGCTGGTACGCGGCGATATTCAACGACATGGCCCGGCCGTGCGTCTGTCCGATGTGCCAAGCGCCCGCAGGCCAGCAGAAGCCCTCACCCGCTTGCGCGGTCAAGGAATTCGCTGACTTGAGCGCGGTGGTCACATCGATATCGGGGAGGTACTCCTCCCTGGTGCCACTGCCATCAGCGACGTCCACCCGCCGCGGCGCGTCGGGAGGCGGCCATCGACTCGCGTTCCAGAAGTGCATCGACTTCGCGCCCGACACCACCAGATGAATGTTCGAACACGTTTCGCGATGGATACCGCCGGGCGTATGCGCGTAGTCGCCGAGGAACAGTTCCGCTTCCACCAGCCCGCTGGGCAATCCACGTCGTCCGAATTCGGCAGCCATAGCCTCGACGAGCGTCTCGAACAATCCTCGGTCGAGCGTCTGCGCCGACCGAGCCCATGCGAGATACCCGCCGCTGCCGCCACCCATCGCCGCCATCCAGGATTCGAACCGATTCCGGGACGTGGCGCGATGGGGCCATCGATCCTGTGCGACCACGACCCGCTCGTTCTCGAGCAATTTGACCGAAGTGGCGTGGCGATCGTCAGTGGCGCGCGCGAAGGCCGCGCACAGCACCCGCCAGATGGTTTCGACCGTCAGGTCGGGAATACGCCATCGCACAGTGGCGCACCCGTCAGTGCCCACTCGGCTGATCATCGTCCCCACTGGTTTGCTCATAGCCGAGACTCCGGTGCAACGGTATCGCGGCGAAGAGAGTTCGCGCGGTCGTTCACCGTATGCGGTGCGTATCGATGAACGGCACCGTCCGGATCTCGCACAAGGTACCCGTCCACGTCCTCGTCGAGATAGCTCGCTCCGATCGGCACTTTGCCGTAACCACCCGGGATGTCCAGTACATATGTCGGCTGGCACAGTCCCGACACCGGCCCACGCAACTGTCGCATCAACTCCTGACCAGCGGCGATCGTCGTCCGCATGTGGCCGGTACCCGGCGCGAGATCGCCCTGGTGCAGGTAATACGGCTTCACCTTCAACGCGACGAGATCCCGGAACAACGTCGTCAACGCCGCCGCGGTGTCATTGACGCCTTTGAGCAGCACGGTCTGGCTCAACAACGGAATACCCGCAGCGGTGAGGTCGCTCAGCGCGGCCCGCGACCGCGCACCGAGTTCCTGAGAGTGATTGCAATGCAGAACCATCCAGACCGGAGTGTCGGCGCGCAGAGCATCAACCAACGCGGTGGTGAGCCGATCCGGCGCGACGATCGGTACTCGGGTGTGCACTCGAATCACGCCGATATGGGGGATCCGGTCCAGTGCCGCAACAATCCGCCGCAAGCGCGCGGGCGACAGCAGCAGCGGGTCACCGCCGGAGAGTATAACCTCCCAGATCTCAGGATGGTCGGCGACATACGACAGCGCGGCGGTCAGCTCGTGTTCCTGGAGCAGACCCTGCCCCTGACCGACGCTCTCCCGCCGAAAACAGAACCGGCAGTAGACCGGACACACCTGCAACGCCTTCAATAGGACGCGGTCGCGGTAGCGGTGCACGATCCCGGGAACCGGCGAATGCGCGTCGTCACCGATCGGATCGGCCAACTCGTCGGCGCTAATGTGCAATTCCTCGGCACTGGGCACGAACTGCCGGGCGATCGGATCGTCCGGCATCGCCCCCATCTGCTCCACCATCGTCGGGGTGATACTCATCGCGAACCGAGCAGTGACCTCATCGATGGTCTCCGGCGCGGCTCCCGCGAGCAGTCCCGCGTCAGTGAGCGCCTTCGTGGTTCGAATGGTCCGCCTCGGCGGATCGCCGTTCTCGGATCGAACTGTCATAGATTCATGCAAACAGCGGCCATCGGGATACGGAAGGGCACCCGAACGACCCGTACAACGTCGTACAAGTTGTTCTGCGCCGCAGCCCGATACGCTGGTGCCAGCACCAGACGGGAGTCGCTGTTGGCTGAATGGGAGTTGCCCGATGCGCACGCCCCGCACGATCCGGGCAGGCCGGTCGACCCGCCTTCGAAGGACTCCGGGATGACGAAACCGAACGATTCAGCGACGCCAGACCCGCGGCGGATCGCTACTCGGCGCGACTTCGGCGCGGAACTGACTGTGGCACGCCAACGTGCCCGCATGAGCGTCCGCCAAGTCGCCAAACACGTGGGCGTGCCCGCCAGCACGCTCGGCGGATACTTCGCCGGGACACACCTTCCAGCACTGCAACCGCCCGACCTGCTCGACCGGATTCTGCACGTGATGGGCATCCACGCCCAGAACCACGCGGCCTGGTGGGACGCCTACTGGCAGGTGCGGGGATCGGCCGGCGATGGGCGACCGGACGACACGGGCGACACAATCGCCTCCTACGCCACAGTGTCCACCCGACCGCCGCTGGGACGGCTGCTCGTCGAGCCGACCATGCGGGGCCGCGACGACCTGGTCAGTTACCTGAACGACGTCGCCGCCCGCGCTTCGCAGCTACATCGCGCCCCCCGGGTGCATGTCCTGTACGGTCTCGGCGGTTGCGGTAAGAGCATGGCTGCCCTGACCGTCGCGCAATACGCGGCCGCGCGCGACATCGACGTCTTCTGGATCACCGCACAGGACCGAGTCACCACCGTCACCGGAATGCATGCGCTAGGCGAGCGGATCGGCGTGCCGCGTGACCGGCTACGGAGTGCAAGCCTGCCGGACAATTTGTGGCATCGACTGCGTGAGCAGACCACGCCATGGTTACTCGTCATCGACAACGCCGACGACCCGATGGATTGCCTGGCGCTGCCCGGCCAGCAGGTGACCGACGGCACCGGCTGGCTGCGGCCCGTCGACCCCGGATTCGGCACAGTGATCGTGACGACGCGCGATGGCGATGCCGCGATCTGGGGTGACACACCGCCAGCATGGCTCCGACTGCATCGCTTGGTGGGCCTACGCCGTGAACACGGCGCACAGTTGCTCATCGAGCTGGCGGGCGAGCATGCTGGCGACCTCGCCGACGCCGCGACTCTTTCCGACCGGCTCGGCGGACTACCACTGGCACTGATGTTGACTGGACGCTACCTCGCCGAGGCCACCCGCATCCCGGCCGCCATGGCCGACTCGACGGTCGCCAAGACATATCCGCAGTACTGCGCGGCTCTGGAGCGTGGGCACTACGCCGACCTGTTCACCGCCGCACCGACACCCGCGAACTCGCGCACCACCATCGGAAAGAGTTGGCAGATCTCGCTGGACTTGCTCGTCACCCGAGGGATGCGTCATGCCCGCCCCATGCTGAACATCCTCGCCTGCTTCGGATCCGGCCCGATTCCCTATGCCGAACTGCTGCGTGCGGATGTGCTCGCCCGCACGCGGCAGTTCCCGGGAATCGTCCCGCATGAGGTCTGGCGAAACCTTCGCGCGCTGGAGAGTCTCGGAATCATCGCCCTGTCAAGCAATAACGATGGCCTCCCAGTGCTCGACATGCATCCGCTCGCACGCGACCTCGCGCGAAACGACACCGACCTGGCCGAGCACGGCGCGGACTACCTCGCGACCACGACCGCGGTGCTCGACCTCGCGACCGCCGACGCCCCGCCGAAGTCTCCGGCCTCGTGGCACGCCTGGCGCACCATGGCGATACATTGTCTGGCGGTGCTCGACCTCCTCGCGAGCAGCCCACCACGATCAGCTGTCGCGCACACCGCGATCGTCCTCGCTTCCCGTGCCGCACAGTACTTTCGAGCTGCAGGCCGCCACCACGAAGCCGATGCCGCCTTCGCCACAGCACTGCACGCGTGCGACGACCGACTGGACGCTCACGACCTGACTCGACTCGAAATCGAGCACCACCTCGCTCGACTGCGCTACGACCAAGGTCGTTACCCCGAAGCGGAAGACTTGTATCGATCGGTACTGTCGGGACGCAACACCGAACTCGGGGCCGAACATCCCGACACACTGACCACTCAGCACTATCTGGCTCGGACACTTCGCGCCAGAAATCAGCTGACCGAGGCCGCTACCCTGTCGCAGCAGACCTACGAGGCGCGTCGGCGATTACTCGGGCCGCGGCACCCCGACACGTTGACAAGCCGACACGGCCTCGCCGATGTGCTGCGTGCCGAAGGAGCGATCGCCGAAGCCGCCGACCTGTACACCGAAATCCTGGCGGCCCGACAAGCGGTTCTCGGTGCTGAACATCCTGCCACGCTCACCACCGGCCAGTATCGCGCCGAGTTGCTGCACAAGCTGGGCCGGTCCGACGACGCGCAGACCCAACTGCGGTGGCTGTGGACCACCAATTGCCGGATCCGTGGTCTCGAACACCCCCGCACACTGGCAACTGGATACGCACTCGTGAATCTGCTGCACGACCGCGATCACCTAGATGACGCGACGTCGCTCGCGACCACAGTGCTGGCGGGCTGTCGCCAAGTCTTCGGCGCCACGCATCCGACGACGATTGCCGTCCGGCATCGGCTCGGTCTGATTCGATCCGACGCAGGCGACCCGCACGCCGCCGTGCGCGATCTGACCGCGGTACTCGCCGACTGCACCCAGGTTCTCGGATACGACCACCCGCAGACCAGGCGAGCAGAGCATGCCGTCGATGCGGTGCAGCGACGTATCGCGATGACGGATTCGAACACGAACTCTGCTGGCCCGACGGGAGATGCGGACACGACCAGGACGGACCTCGGCGACGAACCCGATTCCGGCCGCGGCGGTACCGTCAGGCAGGGCTGAATCGCACCGGGATCGAGTTCGGCGGCGAGGTCGTCACTGCAAAGATCGGAAAATCAACCGTCGCAACAGGTTTGCCCTGTCACTATGGGTTCGATGGTGCACGGAAGTACAGACGCGCGGCATCGACGTACCGTGTCTTCCCCGATTCGAGCCCGAGAACCGCCAATGCCAACGGCGCGAACGCGATGGCCTCGGCCGCGTGGGTGCGCGGACCCGGCCCGGCTTCGCCGCCATGGCGTTCGTAGGCATCGAAGAGTTCATCGAGCACGGGAGGTTCGAACTTTCGCGCAGCCTCAACGAATTCCTTTGCCACATAACTGATCTCGGCGTCCGTCCAATCAATTATGCCGAGCAGGACGTTGTCCGCGTCGACCAGTTCATGGCCGGGATGCAGGTCACCGTGAATCAGGGCCATGGATTCCGGCCACAGATCGTCCCGCTCGAGCCAGCGGGCGCCACGCTCACGCCAGGTCGTGTGCATATCGAGTTCGGTGGCGGCGAAAGCCAGCTGGTCTGCGAGGTCGGCCCGTGCGGCGGCTGAGGAGCGGACCGGAATCCCCGCCGCCTCCGCATCGGCGAGCGGAGTGCTGTGCAACGCGGCCATGAATTTTCCGAGTGCATCGATATAGTGTTTCGGCGGGTCACGCCGATCGAATCGCCATTGCAATTCGTACGTTTTCGGATCCTCCCATGCGACCGGCTCGCCCGGCAGCCGTGGATAGGCGATCAAATCGTCGTCGCCGAATCGCCACCGCGGAATGGCGACATCGAAACGGCCCTGCAGGATTTCGAGGATTCTGCCCTCTCTCGCTATCGCCCGCACCGTCTCCGCCCGACGCGGAGCGCGCAATACCCAAGCCACTCCGTCGGCATCGGTCGCGTGGATCACCCGAAAATCCCAGCCATTGTCGTCGACAACCACGGTCTCAGGCCGCAGTGCCAGACCCTTACTTGCCGAGATCGACAGAATTACATTCACGCTGTCCGTGAAATCGTCCATGAACTCGGATGCTACCGGCGAAAAGTGGGCCGAGCAACGCGATCGCCTATGTCCGGTGTACTGACAAATCAGTACAACTCCGTACAGTCGCGCTACTTGTCATGACAAATTCTAACCAGGATTATGAAACAATGATTCCCAGCGATAGTCATGTTCATTCTCAATGGTCTTGGGACGCCCTCAACGGATCGATGGAGGGTGCGTGCGCACGCGCAGCCGAAATCGGCCTTCCCGCCGTGGCTTTTACTGAGCACGCCGATTTCACCACATGGTCCATTCCTGCCGCCGGTATCGCCACGATGCCGGAGAGATTTCAGCAGATGGTGCAGTCGGATGGCCTCTTCCATCCGCCGCGCCTCGATGTATCCGGATATCTGGAATGTCTCGACAAATGTCGTATCCGATTCCCGGAGTTGCGGATCCGTTCCGGCGTCGAAGTAGGTGAACCCCACTGGCATCCTGCCCAAGTCGACGAATTGCTCGGTGCCGGCGACTTCGACTGCGTGATCGGCTCGGTACATTCGATCAGGAAGGGCGGCGTCGCACTGGTGGTCGATCGCGCTTTCGCCGGATACGACGCCGATGATGTGATGCACAGCTATCTTTCCGAGGTGCTGGACCTGATACGATCCCCGGCCCGGTTCACGGTGCTCGGTCATCTCGACTACCCACTGCGCGAATGGCCGGAATCGGCTGGAGAACTGACGACTGCTAGGTTCGAGGACGAATTCCGAACGGTCCTCGCCGAACTCGCCGAATCAGGCCGCGCACTCGAGTTCAACACCCGGCTGCTACCGCCGATCGTCCTCCTGGAGTGGTGGCGTGACGCGGGAGGAACATCGCTGTCATTCGGTAGCGACGCGCACGACGCCGCCAGACTCGGCGCCGGCTTCACGACCGCCGCGGCCGTGGCGCGCAACGCTGGCTTCCACCCCGCGACCGATGATTTGTGGATGTGTAGAACGCCATCCGGGCGCGCGGCTATTCAATAGACTCGTACGCATGCCCAGGCAGACTCATAAGCGTGCCCCGGCGAGCGCGGTGGTCCGATGAGGACGAGGTCGTGAGCCAGGCGTCGTCCCCCGAGGTCTACGCGACTCGCGACCTCCACGCACATTCGGCAGTCCGCCTCCAGGCACCGCACCAACCACGCACTCCACCCACGATCACTGTCCGTCGCCAGGTCGAGCCGTGCGAATCGGACCTCTCCCCCCATCGCCGAGCCGACCATCGGAGGACATATGACCAGTTTGGACGACGGCCTCGGGCCGGAGGTCGCCCGAGTACTGAGAGAATGGGCCGAGGTTCACAACCGTCACTACGACCTCGAACGTTGGCTCGTCAACGGGCGGAGCCGTCAGCCGGTGGCTGTCGTCTGCGAGACCGATTCCGACGACGAGAAGACCACGATGCTGGTGCTGAAAGTGCTTACGGCACAGGATGGCTCGGCAGCCAAGATTGAGTACACCCGGCACCGCCAGGCGTCGAAACAAGCGCCCGAGTTCGCCGAGGCGCACTTGAGCACCTTCGTCCACGGCGCGATCCCGGTGCCCGGCGGACAATGGATAACCTTTCAGCGGATCGCTGCCAAGAGCCTCGGCAACACCGAGGTTCTGACTGTTCTGCTCCGTCGAATGCTCGGTCTCCACGATGAAGTCGAGCCCGAACACGTGACCGAGATCGCCTGCACCCCAAATACCTTCGCGAATGCCTGTAGCACAGTTGTGGCGGGTGTGCTGCGGGACTGGGCCGGGTCTCCGTTCATCCCACCCGGCGAGCGGTGCGCCCTCGCCGAGTTCTTTCGCTGGCACATTTTCGACCAGTTGGAACCCGGCGGGCGGCTCGCCGAATGGGCGAGCCGTTGTCAAGGGGACCAGATCACCGTCCCCGGTGAACGCGACCCGCTGCCGAATCCATTCGCGGTCGCCGCAGGACAGCTGCTGGCGGAAGTGCGCATCGCGCCATTCCGCGGACGTTGCCACGGCGACCTGCACACGGACAACGCGCTCGTGCGGGTCCGACCACACATCGACACCGAAGACTATTTCCTCATCGACACCGCGCTGTATGAGCAGGTCGGGCCGATGACCCGGGATCCCATGCATCTGCTGCTCTACATCGTCGCCCGGTCGATGGAGACCATCACAGCGCCCGCGCAGCAGTCGGCGTTGATCGAGCTGCTGCTGGACCCGGTCCACGGACCCGCACACCTCTTGCCGAGCTGGCTTTCGACTCTGATCAAGCAGGTCGATGCCGAAATCATGGCGTGGGTCGAGCCGTCCGGGCTGGCTCAGCGATGGCGCGAACAAGCCGCTCTGTCGCTCGCGGCATGCGCGATGCTGTTTCTCGGTCGAACATCGACGAGGACCGAAGACAAGCCGTGGTTTCTGCGACTCGCGGCCCGCGCTGTAGCACGATTCGCCGCGCTGGCCAGAATCGACGCGTCCGGTCAGGGGGCGCTCCGCACCTCGACGAATCCGGCGGCGCCGTCGCCGCCGGACGATCCGCGCGATCCGATCACGTTGGATTACCGCGATCCAGTCATGTTGGATGACTCCGCCGAAAATTCAGGCGATTCGCCCGCACGAGTCGATCCCCGTCCGATGACGACGGGCTCGGTATTCCAGTCCGGTGGCGGTACAAACATCGCGATCACCGGAAGCACCCATGATGTGACCGTCAACGACCGCCGGTGACCGGATCAGTCGAGCAGAATACGGTCGGCGGCCTGTCGATCGCGATCACCGGTGCGGTGCACGGCGACTTCCGCGTGAATTCCGATCGTGCCGATTACCAGTTGAACGAATTTCCCCCCGCAGCACCGGATGTAGACGATCTGCTGCGTCGAGGACCGGCTGCTCTACTCCTGGCGGCAAGTCGCGTTGTCGACTTCATCGGCCGCGAGGCGGAGCTGGCTGAGCTCACCGATTGGCTCACCTCCCCCGCCGCCGTCGCTGTGATGTTGCTGCACGGGCCCGGCGGACAGGGCAAGACCCGCCTGGCCACGAAGCTGGCGGAGAACGCCTGTGCCGAGGGCTGGGCCGTGGCCGAAGTGCGGCATCACGCTGATCCCCCGACAATCGCGTCTGCCAACGACTTCACGAAACAGGGTCGGGGGTTGTTGATGGTGCTGGACTACGGTGAGCGCTGGTCACATCAAGAACTCAAGCGATACCTGGTCGCCGGTGCACGTCATCAGCACGGCCCGACGCGGATCCTGGTCGTCGCTCGCCCGTCCGGCCTGTGGTGGAACACTCTTCGGCATCCGCTTCGCAAAGCCAATATCAACGCGACGGAATGCGCGCTCGGTCCTTTGGCGCCGTCGTTCGCCGACCGCCAGGTCGTGTTTACCGCGGCCCGCAACAGTTATGCGGCGATACTGGATGTCGCCAACTTCAGCGAGCTCCGACCGGCGGGATCCCTCGCCGATGACGCGTACGGCCTGGCACTGACACTCAACATGGCCGCACTGGTGGCCGTCGACGCGTGTCGGCGCGGAATCCGGCAACCGACCGATCCTGGTGAACTGTCGTCGTATCTGCTCGATCGCGAATACGACAGCTGGCGGGCGCTGTTCGGGTCCGGCCGGATCGGGACGGAGCCGCCGGTACTGCGACAGCTGGTTCTGCTCGCCACCCTTACCGGGCCGACTGCGCTGCCAACGGCCCTCGAGTTGGTGCAGGCTGTCGGGCTCGCGGACGGCCAGGCCGAGGCGCACCAGCGGCTTCGGGACCATGCGCTGTGTTATCCACCGGAGGACACCGACCGGCTTCTCACACCGTTGGCGCCGGACCGGATCGGGGAGGACTTCCTTGCCGACGCGCTATCCAGCAGCGACGACACCACCGGCGCGTGGAGCGCGCAACTGCTCGAATGGCTGGTCACCACTGATGGCAAGAGCAAGCCCGGAATGCGCGCATCCTCGGCTTTCGGCGTCTTGGTGCAGACCGGGCGCCGCTGGGATCAAGTGCGCCGCCGACATCTGTTTCCTTTGGTCGATCGATATCCCGACATCATCGTCTCGATCGGTGGGGAGAGTCTGGTCGCCTTAGCGGAAGTGGCGGATGAAGGTGTTCTGCGGACTATCGAGCCGCATCTGCCGCCGAATCGGGATCCGAACCTTGATGCGGGCATCGCCGCCGTCGCTCGTCGACTCACCGAGTTCGGACTGCGGAACACCCGAGACGCAGCTACTCGCGGTCACCTGTACAAGCTGTTGGGCATCAAGCTCAGTCATGCCGGCCTGCATGAGGACGCGCTGGACTCGACGAACCACGCGGTGCGGATCTACCGGGAAATTGTCACGACAGATGCGGGCACTGGGGAGCCGGAATTGGCGTTGTGCCTAAACAACCGAGCGGTACACCTGTCGAATCTGGGGAGGCGGAACGAAGCACGCCGAGCGGCTGAGGAAGCACTCGATATCCGTCGACAGCTGTATCGGAAGCGACCCGACGCGTTCGCTGCCGACCTCGCGTCCTCCTGGAACAATCTCGGCCTCATACTGTCCGACCTGGAAGAGCACCGGGAGGCACTCGAAGCGACGACTGCCGCGGAGAAGCTCTATGCGAAACTCGCCGAAGAATCCTCGGCTGCCTTTCTTCCCGATCTCGCCTCGGCACAGAATAATTTGAGCGTCATCCACGCCGATCTCGGACACCTGACCGAAGCGCTCACACTCGCCGAGAACGCCGCCCATATCCGTGAGCAGCTGGCCGGTAGGAACGCCGCTTACGAACCGGACCACGCGATGGCGTTACACAACCTGGCCGGTCGCTATTTCGCGACGAAACATTTCGCGAGGGCAGCGGCCACGGGCGAACGGGCCGTGAAGATCTACCGCTCGCTGGCCGAAGCCAACGAACACGTCTTTCTTCCCGAGTTGGCGGCGGCGCTGATGAATCTCGGGAACTATCGTTCGACCGTCGGCCAGTGGGAGGAGGCGCTGCAGGCCGCGCTGTCCGCCGCCGAGATGTATCGCTCGCTGACCGAACTTCAGCCGACTGCCCATCAGATGGACCTTGGCCGCTCACTGACGAACCTCGCGGCCCGCCTTGTCGATCATGGCGACTACGAGACCGCGCTCGCTGCCGCCGAGGAGGCGGTTCGGATTCACGAGCAGATCGACGCGGGAGACGCGACCGAGGCCGGTGCTCACCTCGCCACCGCGTTAACCAATCTGGCAGTTGTACTCACCGGCCTGGGCCGCCACGCCGATGGGCTACAGGTGAACCGGCGGGCGCTGGAGATTTACCGCCGCTTGACGCTGTCTGATCCCCAAGCGCATCGGCCCTCGCTCGCGCGGATCCTTACGAATCTCGGGCTGGATCTGTCCGATACCGGTCAATGGGTGCAAGCCCAGCACGCGTTCGCGGAGGCGGTCGAGATCTGGCGATCCCTATCGCGAGAGAACCGTGATTCCTTCGAGCCGGACCTCGCGAAAGCCCTGCACAACGCGGCGTTGCCGCTGACCAATGCGGGTATGGGCGATCAGGCTTCGGCCGCTGCCGAAGAAGCCGTCGCCATTCGCAGCCGGCTCGCGGAACATGATCCTGACGTGTTCGAGCACGAACTGGCGGCGTCGCTGACGAATTTGAGCATCATCACGCAGGACGTCGACAGGAAACGGGCATGCGATGCCGCGGCGCGCGCCGTCGAGATCTATCGGCGGCTCGCTGCTCGCGCGCCCGCCAGGTTCCTGGCCGAATTCGCACGGAGTCTGCTCGGTTACGGCCAGGTGTTGGGGGCATCGGGTGAACGTCGCTCAGAGGCGGCATCGGCTGTGCGCGAGGCGAAGCGGATATACGAGGAACTAGCAGTGGAGAACCCCGAGCGATTCAGCGGCTACGTCACCTTGGCGTACCGGATGCTGACGGAAAATCAGGATTCGCCGCACCCAAAACCGGAGTGAGCAGTGGATCATTCCGGCGACATCACCCAGTCCGGCGATGGGCTCCTCGTCGCGGTTACCGGCCCGGTCAGCGGTAATGTCACCGCGATCTCCGGTGCCGAGTCGTTCCGTCTCGAAGCCTTTCCGCACGATTCGCCGGTCAGCGCCGTGGACGTCGGTGGTGTCAGTCTCAGCGTTCTGTTACGGGGTACCGCTCGAGTCGTGCCGTTCATCGGTCGAGTCGCCGAGTTGTCGCACCTGTCGTCGTGGCGGGACGCGCCCTCCCGGCTGTCGGTGATGCTCGTGTTCGGACCCGGTGGGCAGGGTAAGACCAGACTCGCGGCGAAGTTCGTGGATGATGCGTCGGCTGCCGGCTGGATGGTCGCTCAGGCCAGACACCACTCCGACCCGCAGACAGCGCAGCCGACTGTGGGCGCGGCACAGTCACGTGAGGCCCGCGTTCTGATCGTGGTGGACTACGCCGAACGCTGGCCGCGACTCGACCTCGAACGCCTATTGCAGCACAGGCTGGTACAGGACGCCCATCAGGTGCGGATCCTCTTGCTCGCACGGCCTGCGGGCTACTGGTGGAAAGCCCTCGCCAATCCACTGCTCAAACTCGGGGCCACAGTGTCGGAACTACGCCTGGGCCCGCTTGCCGACACTGTGGCACAACGTCAGATCGCGTTCGTCGCGGCACGAGACCGGTTCGCGGAACTGCTCGGTTGCGCAGGCACAGCACATCTACAGCCACCCGGATCGCTGGCCGATCCGGCGTACAGCCTGGCTCTGACGCTGCACATGGCGGCGCTGGTGACCGTCGACGTGTACCGGCGCGAAGGGTCATCACCCAGCGGGCCGAACGGTCTTTCCGCCTATCTCGTACAGCGGGAGTATGACCATTGGCAGACGCTGGCCGACAACGGCCGGATATCGACACCGGTCGCGGCCATGGCACGACTGGTGGCGCTCGCCACGTTGACCCAGTCACTGGCGCACCCCGCCGCGGTCGGACTGCTACAGGACGTCGGGCTGGCAAGCAGTGCCGCCGATGCCCAATCCATGTTGGACGATCACCTGTTGTGCTACCCGGCCGAACACGGAACCGGTCGTGTGCTGACACCCCTGCTGCCGGATCGGCTCGGCGAGGACTTTCTGGCTGAACTCCTGCCAGGCTCTGGCTGCACCGAAGTCGGTGTATCGCACGTGTCCACGAAGTCGTTGTATCGCACCCGTCCCGGCCTTGACGGCGCTCACTGAAATCGATGAGCGCAGTCAGCCGAGAATCGCGGAAACATCAGACCGGGTAGATGTCCACGATGACCAGCCGTTGTCCAGTTGCCCATGTTCTGCGTGTCCTGCCGAGGGCTCGAACCTGCGACAACTGTCAGGGCTGGCGTCAATATCGCGCGGTGGTGAGGTTCTGGCCGGATGCACGCCCAGCGCACTTCTTGGTCTGCCGGAGCCGCCCCGCCAGAGCCTTGCCGCTCGGGACCACCTCACACCACGAGGTGGAAGTGCAGGGCGCTGCCGGGCCTGGCGGTAAAATCGAGCGCTTCGAAGAATCGCCGACGGCCCCACCGCCCTTGCGGCTCGGTGTCGAGAACCAACGTCACCTCATCAGTCCCGGTCCAGTTCACCGACTTGAGTTGCTGCTGGGTGGCGGTGCGGCGCACGCTGCTGTTGGCCCACGCGGAGTGATCACTGGTGTGGCCCCTGGACACGATCTCGGTGCCGACTGCTGCCACAGCAGCAGGTCGCGGTGGATTGGAACGGCGACAGGGCGGTGCGCAGGCGGCACCCATCAAACACACAACCAAAACGGGGGGTTTAAGGGGGGCCAGGACCGAAAACAGGTCAGGCCCGGTCATTGACCGGGCCTGACCTGCTATTTCTGTGGAGCTAAGGGGACTCGAACCCCTGACCCCCACAAAGAGGTTCATAAGACTCATCGACCGGGCGCGGTATCGACGTTCGGCATCGACCCCAGCGACCGGTCCCTGCGATGGCAACGCAGACGGGCACACCAGCACGCGGCAATCCGGGCAATTACGTCCAGCCACAACAGAATACAGCGTCCCAGTGAGAAACTACCGCCGGGACCCTACCGCACGGGCCCCGGGGCGAACCAGCCGGAAGCTACCGCAACAACGAACACTCGCCCCTCGATGACCTGTCGTCAGACGTCAAGTCGACCCGTAAACCACACAGCGGCCGGCCGGCTACGCCCAAGACGACGCACGACACCTCAACAGACGGCCGACCAGGGAAAAGCTACACGACCGGCGATGCGCATTCGACTCCACGAGCATCGCCCTCCCCCGATAGACACCTGACGCCGACGCCACCTCGACAACGAAAGCGCGGGGTAACCGCGGGGCTTGCTCAAGTCTGCGCCCACCTTTGAGCCTGTGGGCCACACCTCGAGCAGCACTCGCCACCTACGCCCCGTTCCTGCGGCAGTTCTTCGAAATCCTTGCAGACCGCGCTGTACTTCTCGGAATCTCGTTCGGCCGCCCGGACCGTGACCACCCGGCCAACAGTTACCAACGCGTCGCGCCGAACTCGACCAGATCGTGCAGTGGTGAACCGCGTGAACTGCGGCTGCGTTGTCGATCGCCGCTTGTGGAGGCGGATTCGGTTGGCGGTGCGGACCGGTGTTCGTGCCGCCGACGATTGCGAGCACGGTGTCAGGAGCGGTCCGATTTTCCGCCGTAGCGGAGGCCAGAAGGTCGCGCCCATCGTCCAGCAGGAACAGTCCCTCGGACATAAGACAACCGTCCCCAGGGTCACGGTAAGACCTCGGTGACCGACCCACGAGTTGACCGGATGCCACCTCCGCTTTATGCTCGAATTTCATACGGAGGTCGCATCCGTTTTGAATGGCAGCAGTATCACCGGAGGTAGGAGGGCACATGAACGTCAGTGAGCAACGGGGGCGCAAGCCCCGCGCGGACGTCCAGCGCAACCGCGCGGCTCTGCTGGAGACCGCGCAGCGTCACTTCCTCCAGCATGGGGTCGGCACCTCCCTGGAGGCGGTGGCCAAGGAGGCGGGCGTCGGGCCCGGCACCCTGTACCGGCACTTCCCCACCCGGGAAGCGCTGCTGGCGGCCGTTCTGCAGACACGCTCCGAGGAGCTGGTGGCCCGCCGAGCGGACATCGAACAGTTGGGCGATGCCGGCGAGGCGTTGGAACTGTGGCTACGGGCAATGGAGGAGTACTTCAGCGCCTTCAGCGGGCTCCCGGACCCGCTCATGGCCGCGGCCCAGGAGCAGGACCCGGACAATCCGCTCACCATTCCTTGCGACATCTTCATCGCCGCCACCGACAAATACGTGGAAGCAGCCCAGAGCACGGGACAGGTACGCGCGTCGGTGCGTGGCTACGACCTGTTCCTCGCAGCCTGTTCCATTGCCTGGATCAAGGGCAACGGCGCCGACGAGGAATCACTCGACCGGCTCCGCACCCTCCTCGCGAGCGGCTACCGCCAGCGGGACGAGAAGGCGTAAAACGCCGGGCCCCGCGCTCAGGCTCGAGCCGCCGACGTCCGGGACCGCAGTTTTCATCAAGGAGGATTTATGAGTCATTCGCCAAGGGTTTGGCCCGCCGACGCTCGCCGCATTGTGGCGCAGGGTGATCTCGGCTACCTCGAGGGCGCCCGGTGGCACCGCGGGGCGCTCTGGTTCTCGGATATGACCCGGTGCAAGATCAGTCGCCTCTCCCCTGGCGAGCCACCCGAGGATATCGCCGATGTACCCGGGCGCCCCTCGGGTCTCGGGTTCGGCCCCGATGGGACACCGATGGTTGTTTCCATCGACGACGGACGGCTGCTGCGCGTGGGAAGTAGTGGGCTCGAGGAACTCGCCGATCTCGCGCCGGTCGCGTTCCATCCCAACGATATGGCAGTGGACCGGGAGGGCCGCGCATATATCGGCCCGCAGGGCTTTCCCTTCGGAACCGATCCCGTCGGCGTGAGTTTGATCATCCGCCATCCCGACGGCCGGATCGACACGGGCGGCGAGGACCTGATATTCCCAACGGCATCGCGATCTCCGGCGACGGGCGCACCCTGGTCGTCGCAGAATCGTTCCGGGCACCACGTACCAGGCTCACCGCGTTCACCGTGACCGACGACGGTGCGCTGACCGACCAGCGAGTGTTCGCCGAATTCGGGTCAACGGACACCGAGTCCATCGATGGCATCGGCATCGACAGTGAGGGTGCGGTGTGGGCGGCCTTCCCATGGATCGGTGAATTCCGGCGTGTCCGCGAAGGCGGCGAGGTCACCGACGTCATCCGGATCGAACCCGACGCCGCGTATCCCGACGGCGGCACATTCGCCGTGGACGCGATCCTCGGCGGACCGGAGATGCGGACCCTCTACCTGCTCATCTCGGATACAAGCCCCGAGCGCCTCGTCAACGGCTTCGATACCACGGGCCGGATCGAAGCCATCGAGGTCGAGGTGGCGGGAATCCGGGACTGACGGCAACGCATGCGTCGGCGCGATCGTCTCCGCGACAGCGTCCCGGAGCGTTTCGCGCCCTCCCGGCTACTGCCATCTCGCAGCCCATCGTGGAGATGAATCGCGCCCCGCCCGCCGCCGACCGACCCCGCTGGTACGTCACGTACACCCAACACGTCACATACACGAACACGAAGAGCGCGCAGTCCCCACACTTCGACCGGGTGGTCGTGCCGTGCCGCGGTCTGCAAGCAGCCTGCCGGTACCTGCAAAGTGCGTGCCACACCCGGCCCTTACGACGGCTGTCGCCTTGGAGCAGACAGCATTGTGCCCGGCCGCCCTGTCGGCGACTGCGCGCCTTGGAAAGGAAACGCCTTGTCCGGCACAGCGTCCCTCTTCACCGACCTCGTACGCTCCCGGCGCTCCCCCCGCAAGTTCCTGCCCGCCCCGCTTTCCCCGGCGGACATCCGCGGCGTGCTCGAAGACGCGCAGACGGCCCCTTCGAACAGCAATACCCAGCCGTGGACCGTGCATGTTGTCTCGGGCGCGGAGCGCGACGCGCTCGCCGAGGAACTGCTTCAGGCCGACACGGAGGGACGCACCTCCCCGGATTTCACCGATGGCTACGGCGACGGCATCTATCTCGAGCGGGCGCAGGCCCTGGCCGCGAGCTACTACGGATCCCTCGGCGTCGCGCGCACGGATCTCGAAGGCAGGAGGGCGGCGGTCCGCGAAAACCTGGAGTTCTTCGGGGCTCCCCATGTCGCTTTCCTGTTCATGCCAGCCCTGGGCGACGGGGTGCGGACGGCCGGTGACATCGGTATGTACGCGCAGAACTTCCTGCTCTCGCTGGCATCCCGGGGGTTCGCCGGTATTCCGCAGACCATGCTCGGGATCTATGCCGATACCGTCCGCGAGTTCCTGGATGTTCGTGAGGATCTCAAGCTGCTGTTCGGTATCTCCTTCGGCACGGCCGACCCTGCGGGGCCGGTGAATCCGTTCGGTAGGACACGCATCCTGCTCCAGCAGAGTGTGATCCTGCACGGCACTCCCGGCGTCCTCGAAGGTCAATAGTCCGTCAGCCCACAGATGCCCCCGGCGCGTGGATCCGGGCCGCCACACGGCCGGCCCGGATCCGGAGCCCGCGCTCACTTCGGTCCACACGCGCGGCATCCGTCTCGGGTTCCTCCCGCCGGCAGATCGCACCACTTGACAATTCGGAGGCTGCCTCCGTATTCTTGGGAGTCCACGGAGGCACCCTCCGTTTCCATTGCCTCGTTGGGAGGAGCTTCCCAATGAAGTTGTCAACCTCGGAAGTTGATTTCCGATGACGGGATCAGGCTGCCACCGCGACGGGTGGCAGCGGTTGGTAGGGCCGTTTCTCGCGGATGAGTGCCCACAGCACGTTGACGCGGCGGCGGACCAGGGCGAGGACGGCTTGGGTGTGTTTTTTGCCCTCGCCGCGTTTCCTGTCGTAGGTGCGCGATTCGGGGCTGCAGCTGATCGAGATCATCGCCGACTGGTAGAAGACACGGTTGAGTCCGCGGTGATATCGCTTGGGGCGGTGCAGGTTTCCGCGTATTCGACCGGAATCCCAGGCAGCGGGTGCGAGCCCGGCAAATCCGGCGAGTCGGTCCGGGGTCCCGAAGTAGTCCATGTCACCGCCGGTGGCAGCGAGGAATTCCGCGCCGAGCAAGGTGCCGATGCCGGGCAGGCTGATGATCACTTCGGCGAGTTCGTGGCGGTGAAATCGGCCCTCGATGAGCTTGTCGGCTTCTTTGATTCGCTCGTTGAGGGCCATCACCTCCTCGGCCAGCGCCGCGACCATCGACGCGGTCAGCGCTTCGCCGGGCAAGCGGGTGTGCTGGCGGGCCGCGGCCTCGATCGCTGCGGCGGCGACCTTGCCGGGATTTCTCACTTTTCTGGTCGACAACCAGGTTTCGAGTCGGGACGCACCTGTTCTGCGCAGAGCGGCAGGGGTTTGATAGCCGGTCAGCAGAGTCAGCGGTCCGACCAGGGTGAGGTTGTCGAACGCGCGGTCCAACGCGGGAAAGATCCCGCTGAGCAGGCCACGCAGCCGGTTGATCGCGCGGGTTCGGTCGGCCACCAGGTCAGCGCGGCGGGTGGTGAGCAGCTTCAGCTCGATGGTGACTTCGTCACCGGGGCGCAGCGGATGCAGATCGCGGCGCATCCGTGCTTGATCAGCGATGATCGCGGCGTCGCGGGCGTCGGTCTTGCCTTCGCCCCGGTAGCCGCCGGCGACCCGGTTCAGCGTTCGGCCGGGGATATACAGCAGCTGCTGATCGCGTTCGACCAGCAGCCCGATCAGCAGCGCCGCACCGCCATCGGGCAGGTCCACCGCCCAGACCGTGTCCTGGCCCAGCTCCCGAACCTCGTCGATGAGTTTTACCAGCTCGGGTTCATCGTTGGCTATTCGCCGCGACAGCAGTCGTTTGCCGTCGGTGTTGATGACCACGCAATGGTGGCCGGTCTTCCCGATGTCCACACCAGCCCAGATCTGGGCCATGCCCGCCTCCATCAGCTCGTTGGAACCTCACGCCACAGACGACCGCGCCGACGTTGCCCTACACAGCGATTCGCTCGCACATCCCAATATGCGGCCGGGTCGTCACGGGGAACCGGGCGGCCAAGCTCCTGGAGCCACACGCGGCACAACCATGTAAGCCACACCCGATTCCCCTGGGCCTCAGGGACTTTACGACCCGCCCCTACGACCTACTCAGAAAGGTAGGGCAACCATGACAAGCCGGCAGATGATCCTGGGCATGCAGTTCAGCGGCGGCTACGGGGCCGAGCCCGGGGCCTGGCGGCTGCCGGGTGCGAACCTGAACAGCTACACGGACATGGACCAGTTCGTCCGCTACGCGCAGGCCGCCGAACGCGGCAAGGTGCAACTGTTGTTCATTGCCGACACCCCGGTCCTGGATATGGACCTCACCCACCACGCACCGCGCCAGGCGATCGAGCCGCTGCTGCTGCTGACCGTCCTCGCGCGGGAGACCGAGCGGATCGGCCTGGTCACCACCGCCTCCACCACTTTCAACGAGCCCTACAACCTCGCCCGCCAGTTCAAGGCCTTGGATGTGATCAGCCACGGCCGAGCCGGCTGGAACGCGGTGACCACCTCCGATCCCGCTGCCGCGGCGAACTTCGGCAGCGAGGTCCCGCCGCGCGCGGAGAAGTACGAGCGCGCCCACGAGGTCATCCAGATCGTGCAGGCGTTGTGGGGCAGCTGGGAGAAGGACGCCTTGCTGCTCGACGTCGAGAACAAGCGTTACGCCGATATGGACAGGATCCGGCCGGTCAACCTGCGGGGCCGCCACGTCGCCTCCCGCGGCCCGCTGCCCATCCCCCCGTCCGAACAGGGTCAGCCGGTCATCTTCCAGGCGGGCGGCGGCGGTTACGGCCTCGAGATCGCGGGCCGCTACGCCAGTGGCGTGTACGCCAACCCGTACAGCATCGAGGATGCCCGGGCTCAGCGCCAGGCCCTGCGGGACGCCGCCGAGCGCGCCGGACGCGACCCGGACGAGGTGAAAATGCTCGCCGGCTTCATGCCGACCATCGCCGGCTCCCGCGCTGCCGCTCTGGAGCGACGACGCTTCCTGGACGAGGTCGTCGACCTGGACCAGCGCGTCCGTTATCTCGGGGCCATGATCGGCCTCCGGCTCGGCCCCGAACAACTCGACCAGCCGCTCACCGTGCAGCAGCTGGCCGCCGCGGTGCCCAGTCCGCGCGACCCGCGCTCCGGCCGCGCCCTGGAAGTGGCCCGGGAAGGCTGGACGCTGCGCGATGTCATCGCCCACGGTGTGATCGACTATCACCCCGTGGTCGCCGGTACCGCCACCGACGTGGCCGAGCACATGCAGGAGTGGTTCGAGGCCGGGGCCTGTGACGGCTTCTCGATCGCCCTCGACGCCTTCCACGACGGCTTCGACGCCTTCGTCGACCAGGTCGTCCCGATCCTGCAGGAACGTGGCCTGTTCCACGAGGACTACGAAGGATCCACCCTGCGCGAGAACCTCGGCGCCCACGCGCAATACGGCCTCGACCCGCGCCTCACCGAGCCGGCCTGAGCATGACCACCCCACCGGCGAGGCGGGCGCGGACGGCCCGTGGCCCCTCATCTACCCACGAGCGCTCCTTCGGTACGCACACCACGCGGGCCGCCTGACCACAGGACGCCACAGAACACATCTCCCGCGACCTTCATCGGGGCCGGCAGCAAGGAAACCAACCATGAAACGCTCATTCGCCCAATTTCCCGACGTCACTTCCGGCAGCGACCAGGCGCAGCACGGCGGACCATTCGCGCCGCCCCGGGAGGACCCCCGCATGGTTCACGCTCCGCTGGCCACCGACCATGGCACCTTCCGTAGTGACGAACCGCCCCAGGGCGCCGCCGCGGTGTCCACATCGGCCATATCGGCCTCCCCCGCCGCCACAACTCCCACAGCGAGCGGGCTCGTCCCCGTCCTCGCCTTCAGCGGCATCGTCGTCGCCGTCATGCAGACACTACTCGTCCCCGTCATCGCCGACCTCCCCCGACTGCTGGACACCACAACGTCCAACGCCGCCTGGGTGATCACCGCGACCCTGCTGTCCAGCGCCGTCGCCACTCCGGTCATGGGACGCCTCGGCGACCTCTACGGCAAGCGCCGCTTCGTCCTCGTCAGCCTCGCACTGATGGTGCTGGGGCTCGCTGATCTCCGGATTCACCTCCGACCTCGTGCCGATGGTCCTGGGCCGCGCCATACAGGGCTTCGCATTGGGCGCCATCCCGCTAGGCATCGGCATCATCCGGGACGAATTACCGCCCGAACGGCACGGATCGGCAATGGCGCCTGATAAGCAGCTCGCTCGGCGTCGGGGGCGCGCTCGCCATACCGCTGGCCGCGGTCGTCGCCCAGAACCTCGACTGGCACTGGCTGTTCTTCGGCGCCGCCACCCTCGGCGCGGCAGCCATGGCAACGATCTTCGCCGTCGTCCCCGAGAGCGCGCAGCGCGCCCCCGGCCGCTTCGACGTGATCGGCGCGCTCGGACTCGCCCTCGGCCTCGTCGCCCTGCTGCTGCCCATCTCCAAGGGCGCCGACTGGGGCTGGACAAGCACCACCACGCTCGGACTCTTCGCCGCCACCGTCGTGATCTTCGCGCTGTGGGTCCTCTTCGAACTGCGCACCGAGCACCCGCTGCTGAACCTGCGCACGGCGTCGCGCCGCCAGGTCCTCCTGACCAACCTGGCCGCGATCACCGCCGGCCTCGCGTTCTTCGCGGTGACACTCGTCCTGCCGCAACTACTGCAGCTTCCCGAGTCCACCGGGTACGGGTTGGGGATGTCCATGATCGTCACCGGCCTCTGCGCTGCCCATATGGGTCTCGCGATGATGATCGCCGCCCCGCTCGCCGCCCGGCTCTCGGCCGCGCGCGGGCCGAAGGTCACCCTGATGACAGGGCTCGCACTGCTCGCCGTCGCATATCTCGCGGGCACCATGCTGCTGGGTGCGGTGTGGCAGATCGTGATCGTCGCCGTCCTCGCGGGCAGCGGCGTCGGCACCGCCTACGCGGCAATGCCCGCCCTCATCCTCGGCGCCGTCGACCCGTCGGAATCGGGCGCGGCCAACGGACTGAACTCACTGATGCGCGCCATCGGCACGGCGATGTCCAGCGCCGTCGTCGGCGTGGTCCTCGCCGGCACGGCTCAACACGTAGAGAACACCGAGATACCCACGCTGGACGGCTTCCGCATCTCATTCCTGATCGCCGCGGGTGCAGCGCTCCTGAATCTCGTCCTGGCAGCACTTTCTCTCCCCCTGCCGCCGGCGAGGCCGGCAACCCATATCCCTCATAGTTCAGAGAAAGCAAGGTCTGTTCCTGATGCGCACCAAGAAGAAGTTTCTTATCGCGGCTGCGGCCGCCATCACAGTTGCGGCACTCGCCGGCAGTAACGTCGGATGCGCTGAAACGGCGGACGGTGCTGCCCGCAAGATCACCGGCACACTGCCCGACGGATCCACCTATCTGTTCGAGGTGCCGGCCAACTGGAACGGCAC
Organism: Nocardia barduliensis; assembly: GCF_013315795.1. Taxonomy (GTDB): domain Bacteria; phylum Actinomycetota; class Actinomycetes; order Mycobacteriales; family Mycobacteriaceae; genus Nocardia; species Nocardia barduliensis. The sequence continues at coordinate 29,528 of NZ_JABLTE010000012.1, read as the reverse complement.
CGTGCTGCTCTTCTCCCATGGCTACAACCCCGGACCGTCGAACCCCGCCCAGAACGCCAACTCGGCCGAGGTGAGCAGCATACTGCTCGCTGACGGGTATGCCCTCGCCGGTGGGTCCTACCCCGGCCTCGGGTGGCAGACGCCCAACGCGCTGGGCGACCAGATCGCCACGTTCGACGAATTCGCCGCGCAGGTCGCGTCGCCTTGAACCGTCCTGGATGCGGTGGAGACCCTAGTTCAGGCCACCTCGGCCGAGATGGTCTGTTGATGGTAGAGGTGTTCGTATTCGACCGGTGGCCGGTATCCGATCGCGGAATGTAGCCGTTGGGTGTTGTACCAGTGCACCCATGATGCGGTTTCCCGTTCGAGCTCGGCCCGCCCCGAGAACGTGGTGTGCCGGTCGATCAACTCGGTTTTGTAGAGCCCGATCGCCGATTCCATGAGCGCGTTATCGAGCGCATCTCCCACGCTGCCTATGGATCCGGCGATTCCCGAATCCCGTAATGCCTCGGTGAAGGCCAGCGACGTATATTGCGACCCCGCATCGGAATGATGTATCAATCCTGTTGCGGTGAAACGGAAAGCGGTTCTACGGCGGGTGAACAACGCCTGTTCGAGCACCGAGATAACCAACGGTGTCGTCTTCGACGACATAACCCGCCAGCCCAAGATCCGTCGCGAATACACGTCCACGCAGAACGCGGTGTAACAGAACCCGGCCAGAGTCCAGCAGTAGGTGAAATCGGCAACCCGCCATTGATCTGGACGCATCGGCGTCGACCAGGCGCGCCCGATCAGGTCCGGATGCCGCGGCGTCGACGCGGGCCCGGGTTCGGTGGTTCTCGTGGTCCGTCACCCGCGCACAACCCCGTCTATCCCGGTCAGCCGCATCAGCCGCGCTACCTGGTCGCGGCCGATATTGTGACCGGCGCGGCGGGCGGTGTGCCAGAGTTTGCGCACCCCGTACAGGCCCCGATTCGCGCTCCACAGGTCGAACGACACGTTCGCGGTGTGAGCATCGGCCCAGGTGGCGTCGCTGATACCGCACTGTTTGGCGGCATAGTAGGTGGACGGGGCGATCTTGAGCCCGTGCTCGGTCAGCACGCGGCAGATCGGGTCAACCCCGAAGCAACCCTTGTGGTCGTCGATGTAGTCGACGATCACCGCAGTCGGCGGTCGACCTCCGCCGCCGCGAAAAACGCACTCGCTGTCCGCAAAAGCTCGTTCGCCCTGCGCAATTCGACTACTTCACGCCGCAGAGCCCTCAACTCCGCATACTCCGATTCCGCCGCGGCCGCCGGCCCGGTCTCGCCCTGCTCGGCGCGGGTGACCCAGTTCCGCAGAGTCGCCGGGTTGATATCCAGCAGCGCACCGACATGCCGGCGCGCACCGGCCATCGAGTCACCGTGCTCGCGGATCCGATCCTGATACATCCTCACCGCCCGAGCGCGGGTTTCCTCGTCGAACTTCCGTGGTGCCGCCATGGCTGACAGTCTCCCTTGCTAAATCAGGAGTCTCCAGCCAGTCCAGGACGGTTCACGTCGTCGGCCCGGTCCCGGGCCACCGCCTGGGGCTACCCCATCCCCCACAGGCGCACTTCACCACCGGTCTCGAAGCCGTAGCGGATGTACCTGTCTGCAGACAAGCTGGTTCAGAGTGAGTTGGCGGCGGCGGCGAGAAGATCTGCCAAGGTTTCCTCCAACTCTGGCAGCACGGCGGCATGCCGGGCTACCTGAACCGAGCGTCGCGATGGGGTTTCATCGGAGACGGCGATATGGGCGAGCCTCGTCCAAGACTGTGCGGCCAGCCGTGCTGCGCGTGCGGCCGCGTGAACCTTCGGATTGCGCGTGTAATCGGCGAGATCGACGCACCCTTGAGCGATGAGGCGTCGAAACAGACCGCCTCCGGTACCCGCTTTTTCGATGAAGGCAGCGAGTGACCTGAGCACAGCCTCGAGGTCTTCGTTTCCGAAGATGTCGGGCCAACGGGAGACGTCTTCAGCGAAGCGGCGAACGCCGTCGAGCCCGGTGCCGGAGACACCGTTCGAGGCCGGCGCGGCAATCGAACTGGGGCCCCCATGTTTCAGGGTTGCCGCCGATTGTTCGAGCGCTGCGGCAGCCATGGACGGGAGGTCAGGCACGTCGGACGGCCAATCGACTATGTACGTGGCGTGGCGTGTGGGTGTCGGGAACCCCGTGGAGGCTCGTGCCCGTGCCAATGCGTCATACGACACCGTCTGGATCTCATCGCGGTCGTTGTCGACGATATACGCGTCGCGAGCCTCGTCATCATAGCCGACGATAACGATGTCGTGGCGGCTCATGCGCAGTCGTACCCGCAGGTATGGGAGTTCAGCGATGTCGGCCCAGACCATGACGGGCCGTCCGGAGTCCAGTTCGGTCCTCACCCATTTCCAACCGAGGTCGGGATCCTCGGTCTGACGTAGTTCGGTCTTCGCACCGAGGCGCCTCAACAGGTCGACCTCCAAATCCCCACCACGCCCCACCAGGTAGATCGGAGGATTGATCGCATCGGCGCGCAGGTAAGCGAAATCGAGTGCGCCGCCGAGTGTGAACACGAGTCCTTCGCTCAGCTCGCCGTCCCAGCCAAGCCCGGCCCAGGACATAAGATCGCGCAACGCACCCGAACCACAATGGCCGCCCTTCAGGTGCGGGTAAGGCTGGATCAGCATCCGGTGACCACCTTCAGACTCGACAGCCCGCGAAAGGACAACCCCGTACGCCAGCGAGGTTGTTCGACGAGCCTAAGACCGGGAAAACGCGCCGTGAGGAGTGGGAACAGTACGGCTCCTTCGAGCCGCGCCAACGGCGCGCCAAGACAAAAGTGAATGCCGGCACCGAACGATAGCGGCGGGGTCCCGGTTCGGGTGATATCGAGGCTATCGGGGTCGCAGAATCGGTCCGGGTCTCGGTTGGCCGCCCCGAGCAAGGTCAATACAACCTGGCCAGGATCCAGGTCGACTCCTGCCACCCGTGTTGGCTCGAGCACCGTGCGCCCATTGGTCTGGACCGGCGAGTCGTAACGCAACAATTCTTCGACGGCGTTGCTCGCCAGATCGGGCCTGGCCCGCAATAGGTCCATTTGGCTGGGATGGGCGAGCAGTGCAGCAACGCCGTTACCGATGAGGTTTGTGGTGGTTTCGAACCCTGCCGCGAACAACAGTATCGCGGTGCCAACGCATTCGTCGTCGTCCAAGACGTCGTCGCCATGCGCCACGGCGAGACGGCTGAGCAGGTCGTCGTCCGGGTGGGCGCGTTTGGCCGCCAGGAGGTCTGTGAAGTACGTTGCGAGTTGGTCTTCCGCTTCACACGCGGCAGTCAGCGCCGCGGCGTCCGCGCTGGGCTCGAGCGAGGCGACCAGGGCGCGTACCAGAGGAGCGGCCACGGCTCGATCGGTCACTGGCACTCCAAGAAGATCGCCTATTACATTCACGGGCAGCGGGAGGGCGAGATCGCTGATGATATCGGCGGAACCCTGGTCCTCGATGACATCGATCAGATCACGGATCTGCGTGACAACGCGGCCTCGCAACTCGTCGATGTGCCGAGGGGTGAAAACGTCAGCGACCAGCCGACGCAGCCGGTGGTGGTCAGGCGGGTTGCGGAACAGCATGGTGCGCCGGAATCGATGCATAGCCTGACGTTGCAACTCTTCGGGAATCTCCGACAAGCCGAATCCCAGCGACTCGTCGGCCTTGCCGAGGCTACGGTTACGGAGCGCAGCTGCGCAGTCGTCGTAGCGACTCAGTACCAGGACCCCCGATCGCGTGACAAGCACGGGCTGAGTCTCGCGCAAGCGTCGGAACGCCTCGTAGGGGCCGGCTGAGCCGTGATCGGTCAGCAAGACGTCGAGGAGTAGTTCCCTCTCAGTTGGTCCAGCAGTCACGCCTGCCTCCGAGCCTTCGCCCGCGACTGCAGGAAGTGTTCGGCCTCGACCACGATGAACACGGCGGTTGCCGTAGTGACCGAGCGCCCTTCTAGATCCTCCATCCTGGCCGCGAGATTCAACTTACGGCCATGCCGCGACCGTACCTCGGCGTGCAGCGTGTAGGGGGTATCGAGCAGTACCGGGGCGAGATAATCCATGTCGAGATTCCGGGTCACGGCGAGTTCGCCGACCGTGTACAGCAAGAAGCCGAACAGGTCGTCGATGACGGTCGCCACCGCGCCACCGTGCGCGATCCCCGGCGCTCCGACATGACGCTGGTCGAAAAGATGGTGAGCAACGACGCCGCCCTCGCAACGCCGCACCGATAGGGAATGTCCGTGCGGGTTGGCCGGCCCACAACCAAGACAGTCGGGATGGTGCGGCGGCAACTCTGGCGATCCGGATTCCAGGAGCCGGAACGAGCGCACCCAGTCCTCCACGCCTGGGTCAGACAACCTACTGACCGCATCCGAAGCCTTGTCCATGGCCAGACCTCTCTGTCGACTAACGCGCGCCCAACATCAGACTCGAGCAGGACCGCGATACAACTACATTGGAGACAATCAGAACCATTTTGTCAACAATTGATCAGATCTCCGCTGCTTGTCGCACATAGCTCGCGATCAAGCAACGCGCGCGGACATGACGAAGTGTCCGGGAGTTTGTCCACTCATGAACAAAACCCACGTTCTGTTACCATCCGAGGGGTGGTGGAAGAATCGGTGAGGCTGTCGTTCAGGCGACACCTCCGCGAGGCAGCAATCCGCGCCGCCCGCGCCCTGACGGTCGAGAAGGGCTGGGAACGTGTACGATTCGGCGAGGTAGCCGGTCTGATCGGAGTATCACGCGCCACGCTGTATCGAGAGTTCGGCGACAAGCAAGGGCTTGGAGATGCACTCGTTCTGCACGAAGCGGAGCAATTCCTGACCGGGATCGAGGATTTGCTTGCTTCCAACCGCAGCGCGTTGCCTGAATCGATCCGAGCGATAGTTCGCTACACGCTCGACGAGGCTGCAGCCAGCCCCTTACTCAAAGCCGTCCTGACTACACCCGGTAGCGGCCCGCGCGATGAAACCGGCGTCCTCCCCCTGTTGACAACCTCTGCCTCCATGCTTCAACTCGCGTCCGAGCGACTGGTCACCGCGTTCCTCCACCACTACCCCACCATCGACGCCAATGACGTGGCCGACGCAGTCGATGCGCTCATTCGATTGACGATCAGCCATCTCGTACTACCGGCCAGCGACAGCGCCGAAACGGCACGCCGGATCTCCGAGATTGCCCTACGTTATCTCGGGGTGGGCTCTGCGGGTCTCAGACCAGATGCCTCAGCTGCATGCCACAACGCGGTACCGAGCCATTGAAGCAGCGGTACCCTCGTTTCCCTTGATTCCACAGCAGCTGGTTCAACGACAAGTAGGCGGCGACGCTCTCGAAACGTAGCTCGGACTCGGCCGGAGGAACGTCGAGCGCGAAGTGGTCGCCAGCGGTTGCGGGCGGTCTGAACCAAGTTCGCGTCGGATCCATCGATTCGGGTCCGCAGGTTCGCACGAAAGCAATCCCGAAACTATCAAATGACACATGAGCTGTCATGCACAAGCCGGGCAAGCCCAACCAGCTGCTGCGTTGGGTAGAGCAGCACCGACGACGCTGACGCACCGAGCAATCGATGCGGACCAGGCCGATCGGCGGTCGTCCCGCCCACCGGCGATGGCGCGACCACGGCATTGCTCACGGGTCTTTTGCCCCGCGGGGATGCAATCCGGCAGTGTCACCGCGCTATGGCAGATAAGCTCATCCCGCGTCGTCTTCGACCGGCGTTTGGCTCGAATTCGCTCAGCTAAGCCTCGATCAGTCCAATATTCTCAATCCGCAAAGTCGAATCCGGGTCTATCCGGATTCCACGAGCTCGCGCCGAGGAATCGATAATCCCCCAAATGATTGCGCTGAGATGCTCGACGAAAGCCTTTCTCGGCATAGCCGAGGTCGGATCGGATTGCGAGTTTATCCACCAATCCGTCGCGGAGAGGCTCGCCCCTACGATCGACTGCACCACCAAGTCTATGCCCGACGTGTCAGCCCCAGCGGTGTCCAAAACCGTGACGAAATGACCCGCAATGAAACCTGCCAGTTCACGTGCGTTCTCAAGAGCTGGATCCGATCCCGATGAATTGTCGCTAAAATGACTACGAACGAGAAACTGGAAGACGTTCTTGTGCTCGTCGACCAGCTGCGAGTATTGCTCGACGAGCTGATTCATCACACTTCGAATCGGATCGGATCCGAAATCAACGGTAGCAAGCACATTCGACCACATGAGTTCCTTCGCACGTTCGATAACAGCTGCACGAAGGCCCAGTTTGTCCTTGAAGTGGCGATACAGCTTGGGTTTTGTCGCACCCGCCTCCCGAGCGATGTCGTCCATGCTCGCGTCCGGACCGTACTTGCCGAAGGCACGGTACGCTGCGTCGACCAGTTCTGCTCGAACCAGGACCCGGTGCTCTTCCCATCGGCTCGAGCGTGCGTCAATTCGCCGAACCACCGAGCTACCGACCTCCCGAATCCGCTTTTGTGCGCCCGCCATCTGGCCGAGTATACGCTATCGGACAAGTGACCGATATCGCGGGCGGCGATTGCGCGCTGGATCGGGCGAGCATGAACGCCGTTACGGGGCCTGCGCGAACGCATGGTCAGTCGAATGTCACAGTCACCGAATTGGTGGCGGGTACCGACTGGCATGCCAGCCGATCACCTTCCTCGATATCATCATCATCGAGTACCTCGTTTACTCTCATCTCTATATCGCCGTCGATAACCTTGCACACACATGCACCGCATCCGCCTTCCCGGCAGGAATACGGAGGCGAGTACCCCTCGTTCAACAAGACCTCGACCAGGGTCAAATCTTTCGGCCATTCCAGCTCGGCGCGATCACCATCGAGATATACTACTAGACGGGCTTGTTCGTTCGTCATTGATTCCTTGACGTAGTTCTCCACGTCGAAGGGATCGGAGTGCAGAGATTGGAATACTTCTCGGTGTAGGTTCCGGTGCTGCACGCCGGCTTCGCGCGCCGCGTCTACCACCAAATCCATGAACGCCGCCGGCCCGCACAAGAAATACATCCGATTTCGGTACTCACGGCAGATTTCAAGGATTGCGCTTCGGTCCGGTAGCCCACGCTCGCTCTCCAGCCACTCGATGAGAGTCAGTCGCTCGGGAAACTGCTTGGCGAGGTAACGGAGGTCTTCACCGAAGATGACGCTCTCGGCATGCTGGTTGGCATAGAAGAGAACGAGATGGCCGCCACCTTCGAGCAGAGCCGACTTGACGATGGATAACACCGGGGTGATTCCGCTACCAGCTGCGAACAGAACCATGTCCGCATCCAGGTCTTTCGGTGTGAAGTGCCCGGTGGGCGGCAGAACGGTTACCTCAGCTCCAACCTTGATGTTGTCGCACAGCCAGTTAGATCCGTACCCGCCCTCCGTGCGTTTCACTGTGACAGCTAGCGAGTCGTCTGCATGCGGGGAACTCGAGAGCGAATAGCATCTGGCCACATATTCCCCGTCACCGGCTCCGGGAATACGCAACGTAAGAAACTGCCCGGGGTCGTAGGCAAATACGCCCAATTGCTGCTCGGGCACCTCGAACCAAATGGACACCGCATCCGCTGTTTCCTGCACTACACGGGAGACCGTGAGTTCACATGGCATGCTCATCTTCCAGGATATTCCTTCTCTATTATTCCGGCCCGTGGCCCAGATTCAACTGTCGCGCTTGACAAGGCCGTAACGACGGCCGATCGCATAGCCGACACGGGCCAGCGGAGCGTTCAGGTCCTGATACCTCGGCCCCACCGCGCGGGCGACGAAATCGAAACCCAGGGCATCGGGTCCGATAAGGACTCGAGGTTTGTTCCGTCGCACGCCCTTCAAGATCGTTTCGGCGGCGCCTTCCGGAGTGGTGAGCGCTATACGATCGAAACCGGCGACAATCTTCTCCTGATCACCCATCGCGCCGACACCTCGAGCTCCGCGCACAATATTTGTGCGAACACCACCCGGATGCACGCATGTTACACCCACCGGTAGCCGGTTAATTCGCATCTCCTGGCGCAACGCCTCGGTAAAGCCTCGGACGGCGAATTTGGAAGCATTATATGCGCTCTGACTGGGAATGGCCATCAGTCCGAAGACACTCGACACGTTGACAACATGGCCGTCGCCCGAGTCGATCAGATCCGGAAGAAATAGTTTCGTGCCGTTCACGACTCCCCAGAAATTGATCGACATCAACCATTCGAAGTCGATCCATTGCATATCCAGTATGTCGGCGCCGAGTGCGACCCCGGCATTGTTGATTACCATACTGACCGAACCGAAGTCGCTGAGGACCTGACGACGATATTCCGTGAATGCGCTACGATCGGCCACATCGAGCTGATAGTGCTGGCATTCGACACCCAGCGCGGTACACATGGAGGCGGTTTCGCGGGCCCGTTCGCCGTCGATGTCGGCAATGGCCAGCCGCGCGCCCTCGCCGGCGAGTCGAATTGCAACTGCACGGCCGATTCCGGAACCTGCCCCGGTTACCGAGACGACTCGGTCGCTGAACTCTCTCATCGCGGCAAGCTACCCTTCTTGATCGAATTCGGAAGGAGGTCGCCGCTTCGATCACCTGTCGACTCGCCGACCAACGCGAAATCAGAGTCCGCGACATTGCGGGTACGCCGCCAATACTGCCAGGTGAAACCTGGCCAGACCGTCCGATTGACACCCTGTGCATCGAGGTACCAACTGGTGCACCCCCCGCTGCTCCAGACCCCGTTCACCAATTTCCGCTGGATGTCCGAGTTGAATTCCCGCTGAACGGGTTCACGCACCTCGAGCGCAGCTGCGCCACGTTGCTTCGCGAGCCGAATCGCGCCGATGATGTACCTGATCTGGCATTCGATCATGAATACCACCGAGTTGTGACCGAGCCCGGTGTTGGGGCCGAGCAGGAAGAACAAGTTCGGGAAACCTGCGGTGGTGATGCCGAGATGGGTTTGAATCCCTTCGTCCGACCATACGGAGGAGAGTTCACGACCGGACGCACCCTTGAGCCGGAGGTGGTCGAACCCGTCGGTTACGTGGAAACCGGTGGCATAGATGATCACGTCGACCGGACGCTTGTCACCGGACTGGGATATGATGGCGTCCTCGGTGATCTCGGCGATCCCGTCGGTGATGACGGATGTAGTGGGCCGATTCAGCGCTGGGTAGTAGTCACTGGAACCGAGGATTCTTTTGCACCCGATGCGATACGTGGGGGTGAGCTTCTTGCGCAGCGCGGGATCATCAATTCCCCGCGCTATGTTCCACTTTGCGACACTCTCGAGCGGACGCATGAAATTGATATGTCCGTTCAGTCCTATCGACAGTGACTCCGCTGACCAGTAGATGGCAGTCCGGAGGGCTTTGGCGAGGATCGGCGCCCTCGTGAGCAGGGCTTGGATCGCCTTCGGGACCTTGACGTTCCTACGGGGCAGTACCCACGCCGGCGTCCGCTGGTATAGATGCAGTTCATCGGCTACCTTGGCAATTTCCGGAACGAATTGGATTGCGCTCGCACCCGTCCCGATAACAGCGACCTTCTTGCCATCCAGTGTGCAGTCATGATCCCACTGCGCCGAGTGAAATGCTGCACCAGCGAACTTCTTCTGCCCCTTGATCTGGGGGATATTCGGTATATGGAGTGCGCCTACGCCTGAAACCAGGAATCGGGCAACGTACTCGTTGCCGTCGGAGGTCGTAACATGCCACGCGGAATCACCAGGATCCCAGTATCCGGATTGCAAGGCCCGCCCGAAATGCGTGCGGCTATAGAGATCGTACTTGCGTGCGAGACTCAGGAGATACTGCTGAATTTCATCCTGTCCTGCCCACAAGTGACTCCAATCCGGCTTGGGCTCGAAAGAGTACGAGTACATGTGAGAAGGGACGTCGCAGGCACAGCCCGGATATGTATTGTCGCGCCAGGTTCCGCCGATTTCGGAATCCTTCTCGATTATCAAGAAGTCATTCATTCCCGATTTCAGCAGTTGAATCGCCATTCCCATGCCGGAGAATCCGCTCCCGACGATGAGGACCTCTGTTGTGTGCACCCTCTCGCTCGCTGCACGACCTCCCGAACCATTGGTCTTTCCCGTGTATTTGGCAGAACGGTTATTACTCATCGATTTCCTCTGGACGTTGGCTCACGTGCGGTACAGGTGGCCACAAATTTTCGATAGCTACTCAGCTACTGCGGATATGTCGGACCGGCGGCAGGACCGAGGAGTTCGCGGGATTCGACGAGTGCCCGCCGCAACATATCACGGCGCGACTTGCGCTCAGCAATATGCGTGGTGCTGTTCACGCCGGTCCGAGTCTGTTCACCGCCGGGCGATATCGTCGGGCAGGCTCCTCGTCAGGCGCCAAAGGAACATGGTGAAGCGACCTTCCATCATTCCTGCCTCATCGAAGAATCGGATCATCGGCTCGGACATGAACTGCAGGTTCTCCCGGTAGTGCGGGCCGAATTGGCAAGCGAGGAACCCCCGCAGAGGATGCACGCCGACAGCACGGTACAGCTTGGGATTGATCAAGATCGGGTAGGACAGGTTCGCGACAACTGCGAGGACGCCGCGGTGCCATGCCCGCGAGATCCGGCCTCGCGACCGCATACCCTCGACAAGCTCGGAGCGCGCGAACGTGATGTGGCGGGCCTCCTCGAGCACGTGAATTTTCATCAACTGCCGGACCTGCGGTTGTAGGCGTTCGTCGTTCATCGCTTCACGCTGTGCCCGATCGAGAATCTCCTCGATCAGCAAGGTCGCGCCCTGGATCGAGGGCCCGAGCGGGACGAAATGCAGGATCTTCGCCAGCGACAGAAACCCCGGCGGAAGCTTGTAGGGCGGGATCCCCGTTTTGGCGATCAGACGCGCGAACATTGTGGAATGGCGGCTCTCGTCGCCAACCTCGGCAAGTGCGTATAGGGCCTTGTTGTCGACGAGATCACCCGTCGTGTTCAGCCGTAGCAACGCCATACTCAGCAAATTCTCGGCGTAGATCCCGAAGCTGAGGATGCTCACCAACTCATGTTTGCCCAGGTCGATCTTCTGTTCCTCGGAAAGCCGGTTCCACAGACCGGTGCCGTAGAGGGACAGGCGATGCTCGGGGAACCACGCCTTATCCGGCAACCACGGACTATCCCAGTCGATGTCGACTTCGGCGTCGTAGAACTTCTCTACGGAAGTCTTGAGCAGTCGTCCGGCCGATCGTTGCAGGTCAATGGGTCGCCGACCGCTCACGCGCGCCATACCGTCGGTGGTTACGGCAATCTGCCCGTTGGTCTCGGCCCTGACGTCACTGGTCGTCATCTGTCGCTCCTTTGAGACTCGATCGATGACTCTGCATCGATACATCCAGTCCGGATCAACGTCCGGTGGCAGTAACCCGGTATCCGCTCAAGAGTGCAATACGGGCAGTAGCGGATACTTTGGGTATGAGGTAACTTTGACCCCGGCGGCGCGGCTTGTCAAGGGCCGGCCCCGATCCCGACGCCGGGCTACTTGGCCCCAGTGCCGGGCGATCCGATCGCTGGCGTCGACTATCGACCAAACGGAGGAGTTCACAGTGAAGTCTCAGAGTCCGCACGATGCCTCTGACTACATCGGGCCGGCCACAGTGGTGATCGCAACCGACGACGTCGAGGTGCAAGTCGAACTGCGCGGCTATTTCCAACCCATCGACGGCCGCTTCAGCTGGTACGGGCGCATCCGCCAGAACGACGAACTCGACAATCTGTTAGGGGGACGCCGACGTTCCGTGCTGATCCGGACCAGTACGGGCGAGGCGCCGGCGACCATCGGCGATCGTGACTTCTGGGGCCGCTATCGAGTTCAGGGCAGAGGACGACCGCCCTATCACGTGCCGACGACGCTGGAGGAAGTAGAAGCTACGCAAAGCTGAGCCGTAGGACCTACGCGAATGCCGACGACGCCCCGAAGGGACCAGGATACCGACATGATCAGCTTTGGAGACCGGCTTCGCGACCGCAACTCCGCGGCTTGGACGCTGGCCATAACCTGTGCCGCAGTAGCATTGGTTGTTGCGGCCATGGCAGCGCTGTACACCGCTCTGCCTGCCCTTGCGCTCGACATCGGCGCAGATCAAAATGCTCTCACATGGATCGTCGACGGATACACGCTGGTCCTCGCCTGCTTGGTTTTGCCCGCTGGCGCGATCGGCGATCGGTATGGGCGCCGACGCGTTCTAATCGTCGGCCTGGCGGTCTTCGCGGCCGCTTCAGTTGTGCCTGTATTTCTCGATACTCCTGCGGCACTCATTGCCTCCCGGGCCTTGGCGGGCGCAGGAGCAGCTTTCGTCATGCCGGCGACCCTCTCGCTTCTGACAAGCAACCTCCCAGTGGAGAAGCGGTCGTACGCGGTCGGAGTCTGGGCCGGGATCGCCGGCTCGGGTGGCGTGATCGGCATGGTGGGATCCGGTCTGCTTCTTACCCAGTGGTCGTGGCATTCGATCTTCGTCGGTCTGACCGTCGTCGCACTACTACTGCTGGTTCTGGCCTTCACCGTGCCTGATTCACAGGACGCCGAACTCCCGCCGTTCGATCTTTTCGGCATGTTCTGGGTCGTGCTCGCCATCGGCACGTCGGTGTTCGCGGTCATCGAGGGTCCGTCGCGCGGCTGGACGGATGTCCGGGTTCTTGTCGCAGGTGCGGCGGGAGTAATCGGCACCGTGGCATTTATCCTCACCGAGGTGCGTGCCGAGCACCCGCTACTGGACGTGAGCCTGTTCCGCCGCCGGGGCTTCTCGAGCGGCGCGCTATCGATAACCATCCAGTTCCTCGTGACTTTCGGTGTGATGTACCTACTGGTACAGCACTTCCAGCTCATCCTCGGGTTCGATGCCCTCGGCTCGGCGCTGGCGCTGGCGCCGATGGTCGTTCCGCTTATCGTGATGTCACTCGTGTCGCCGGCAATCGCTGCATGGGCGGGATTGCGGGTGACGACAGCGACCGGTCTTCTGACCATCGCCGTCGGCTTACTCGCCATCCTTCGCCTCGACACCGGTTCGTCGTACTTCGACGTTCTCTGGCCCCTGTTGATCATGAGCGCCGGGCTGGGCTTGTCGGCCGCCCCCGCGACCAACGCGATCATGCTCGACACACCGTTGGAGAAGCACGGGGTATCCGCTGCGGTCAACGACGCGACTCGCGAAGTCGGCGCGGCCATCGGCATTGCCGTCTCCGGTAGCATTTTGTCCGCGAGCTATACTTCGAGGATCAACGAGGTGCTGGACCGCCTTCCCGAGCCCGCGCGCGCTCCGGTCCGCAGTTCCCTGGCCGGTGCCCTCGAAGTCGCTGAGCGTGCCGGTAATGTAGGAAGGCCTCTCGCCGACTATGCGAAGGATGCCTTTTGGAGTGGGGTGGAACATTCGGCGCTCGCGCTGGCAGCGATCACCATAGCCGGGGTTCTGATCCTCGTCCCACTTTCCCCTCCACGAAAAGCCGCCGAAAGCGGTATCCGACGGCGCCGCCGACGTCACCTCCCCTGGCCTACACACGCCGCTCGAACCAGTCGATCGGATGCCCACGCCAATGACCGATCGATGGCATCAGTGCGGCGAACACTCGATCCATAGTCAGTTGCGTTGTCCCCCATGCATCGCATAGCGGCCCGTAGGTCGAATGGGCAGTGTCTGATCATCGAGGATAGGTAGGTTCAAGTGGTGCGCGCTTTGCGAATTCGTCTGACCTGACCCGATGACATTTGGTCCGGCGGCTGTGAGAGCATTGCCGCCCACGTAGTGGGCAGGAACGCTCGATGACTATGGCGACACGAAAAGGGCACACACCTCCACAGGCCGTGCGCAAGCTGAGCAAGGCCGTCCACCTGCTGGGCGAGAATAAGGAAGTCGCCGTCACTGCAGATCACCATGGCCACCTACTAACGGTGGCGCAACCAGTTCGGCGGGCTGAAGGCCGGCGACGGCAAACGGTTGAAGGGCCCCGAACGCGAACACTCCACTCTGAAAAGTCTTCTCGGCGAGGCGAAGCTAGAGAAAGCTGCATTGAACGAGATCGCCAAGGGAACCTTCTAGACCCGGAACGCCGGCGGGCGGCCGTGGCGCACCTGGTGCGGGTGCTCGGGGTCCGCGAAAGGTTCGCCTGCCGGTTACCGGCGAACATCGAAGTACACAACGGCGCGTTCGAACCACCGACACCAACGCACATCCCGATGCGGCTTTGCGTGAATGGCTGCGTGCCTGGACGAAACCCATCCACGGCAAGGATTCCGCCGCGCCTACCACGGCGCCCGCAGCGAGTGCTGGACAGTCAATCACAAGAAAATCCAACGCCTCTGGCGCGACGAGGGATTACGAGGGCCGCTGCGGCGCCGAAACGCCTGGAAACCACCACCACGACGGAGGCAAAGGGCACCCAACCGTGTATGGGCAGTGGACTTCCGATTCGATGCCAGCGACGACGCACGCCCAGTCCAGATCGTCTCCATCGTCGATGAAACACACCCGCGAATGCTTGGGCCGGCTGGTGGAACGATCGATCACCGCCGACGGACTCATCAACGAATCGCTGTCGATCGCAACTACCCCGCCGCCCTGCGCTGCGGCAACAGACCAATTTCGCGTGCCAGGCGACTGGGCGGCGGAACGGGTCTGCTCAGCGTTCGTCACACTAGCCGACCCTGCCGCAACGGCTACATTGAATGGTTCAGCCGCCGCCGACGCGACGAATGCCCCAACATCAACAGCTTCTGGTCGTTGGCCCAAGCCCGCGTCGTGATCAGCGACTGGAAGGAAGAATACAATCACCGCCGAAGAGATTCCGGCCTGGGCTGCAACGCCCCAGCCGGATACGCTACAACCCTGCATCCCCTACAACTGGTTCTCACACGCGGCGGACCGACTACCGGGTCCCGTCACCGCTCAGGATACTCCGACCCGGTCGGCGCAGAACTGGTTGCAGGGCAACCGAAATCATCTCCCGACCGTTGTCCAACCTAGAACCGGGGCGGCGGACCGATGATGGTGACCAGCATGTTCTGTAGCTCGGTACCTGCCGCCGGGCACAACCTTGAACAACAGCTTCGCCGAGACGTTCGACAACAAGGTTGCGAACCCGCGCGCCGGGCCGCAACCGCTGAAACAGCCAGCTGGAACCCGCATTGAAATCGGTGGCTTCAAAGCCGACCATAACTAGCGGCACCGGCAGCCGGCGCTGGACTATACGACATCGGCCCCAGCGCGCTGCGGCTGCACCCACTACCCTGACAGTCATCATCCGGCTGTTGAGAAAGGGCGTTCCGCGGTTCCCGGACCGATATCAAGCTCTGATAGCGAACTATTCGCCTATCGTTACCCTCAGCGTATGACGAATGTTAATGCCGCTATGCGACGGTTGCTTCGCGTATGCGCGCTTCCCGAGTCAATCCGAGGAGATGGACGGCCACCTCACCGCTGCGTTCGTAGGGCAGGTAGTGCCCAGCCTTTTCGAAGATGACCAAATGACTCCCTGGAATACGATGCCGAAGCGCACGCGAGTGATGAACGGGGGTCAGGCGGTCACGAGACCCGACCAGCACGACGACGGGACAGCTGAATCTGCCCAGCACGCCGTAACGCTTGTGAGAGAGTATCGAACGGGTCAGCTCCGCGACATTGCGAGAATTGCTCTTCGCGAGCTGCAGCACAGCACGGTTCATATCGTGCCGACGAGGACGCGCTCCGAATAGGATGCCTCGTGTCGACTGCCGCATCAGGAAAAGCGGCCGGGAAGGAATCCTGATATAGGGTAGCGCCTCCAGACCCAGCATTATCAGCCTTCGCCAGAATTTGCTGCGCAGCATATTTCCCAGAATATCGCCCGCCCCTGTCGACACCAACGCGACGCCGAGGATTCTCGGTCCGAGCACCTCACTGTGACGTTCAGCCAAGGCCATGAGAGTCATCCCTCCCATCGAATGACCACCCAATACGACCGGACCCGTAGGCACAGTTTCCGAAAGAATAGTCGCAAGATCGTCCGCAAGAATCTCGAGGCTGGCCGGAGCCGACTCCGAATCCCCGTGTCCCCGATGGTCGTAGGTGACGACGCGAATAGTCGGGTCCGCAGCGATCACAAGCTGAGCAACGTCCTCCCAACTCTCGTGCGACAACGCGAGTCCATGGGTCAAGACCATAGTCACTCGCGGGGTCTGCGAGCCCCATTCGGTGATCTGCAATGTCGGACCGTCGTCCCGTGTGAGAGCGAGTCGGCGGCAGGGAACACCCGCGCTGGAAATCGAAGTCATTATTCCAAGCTCCTCAACGTCGAAAAACCCCGGTGACTATTTGGCCGGGAGTGCCGAGTCGACACCACCGACATCTGTTACCTTCCAATCCAGATTCTTGTCAACTGTTACGGTATAGGTAACAGTCGTTTGCGCACCCTCCGGTATCTGCGCACTCTTCGATGTCACATTCAGGAACACATTGACGACATAGACACCCGATCGTTCGGAGCGCACTGTCGCCGCGATGGGAACTCCACTAGAACTCCACTTCAGTGGCAGCACAATTTCTTTCAGCTGCGGAGCAGTGGCATCGAACTTGTTTGCAAGAACGGGCGAGACGTTGGACTTCAAACCACGAACCCACTGGTCGAAATTCTGATAGTCGATATTCGAGGCTCCGACTGCATACTCAGACGCTACTTCTTCGGCGCGCTTCTCCGCGGCTACGACAGCGTCCCGATCTTTCAACTCGCTCCTAGCCGAGAGCCACAACGGAATCGAAACGGCCACCGCGACAACAAGGAGGGCTACTGCGGTTCCCAAGGCCAGAGAACGCAGGCTTATCGAGAACGACCTCTCCGACCCGCGTGCGCTCGAGCCACCCTTGACCGACGTCCGAGGCACACCCGCGTCAACCGGCTTTTCTTCCGCAGCTTCGCGGTCAGTATCATGAGAATCTTCTGTGGGCATAATCAGCTCCGGTGTCTCTCGTTCTTTCACATCTATTTGACGGCGATCCGCATTCGCAAAGCACCGTCCCCCGTGACACTGAGTGCACGATCTATCAGGTCGCTTATGTTGATTTGCGCCATGGAGTTCGACGCGCTTTCCGCCAGTGGCTGTACCGCCGGGACCAGATCACGAAGATCGGGGCCGATCTCATTGATGTAAGACGTCACTTTATCAAGGAAGGGAATAAGTCCGTTTCCTTCGATATAGTCCCCGGGCATATTGCCGATTCGAGACAGTCGCGCCAGAGAGTCCGCGATGAGTGCGCCCCACGCTCCGGCTTCCTCCCACAGAGGGCCGGCGGCGGTCATCGACTCCTCGGCCCACTCCATATCAGCACCCATTGTTTGCAAATTCGTCAAGATATTACGGATTTCGGGTGACCTACTCAGAATCGTTTCCGAAAGCAGCGTTGTCGATGCCGCCAGACGCGGCATCACGGCTTCCGTTCCCGACAACGTCTGATCCAAGGTCTTGACGATATTGCTGATCGCCTGTGGGTTCAGTTGCTCGACCAGATGGGTGACAGTATGCGCCACATCAGGTATCGAGCGGGGTAGAACCACTTCAACCGCGTCGATACGCTGACCGTCGGCCAGGTAGGGCCCGGCATCAGTATCCGGTACGAACTCGATATAGGGCTCCCCCAACCCCGAAAGGTCCTCAACAGTAGCGCTGCCGGTCGCAGGAACCCTGTACTTGGGATCGAGACCCAGCACCAATTCGACACCACGCTCGGCCTTGTCGATAGAGTCGATCTCTCCTACCTTCACTCCTCTCAACAGGACCGGGGAACCGGGTAGCAAACTCCCGGTCCTCGGCAGAGCCATGGTCACAACAGTCCTGCCAGAAAACCAATCAACTCGAAGCACACCGAATGCTAGGTATGCGGTGCCCAAGACCAGCACGATTCCGATCGACACCAGGGATAGCACGGAACTCGACTTCATCGAACCACTCCGATCATCCGCAGCGACGCAAGAATACTGTCTATCCGATCGTCGTCCGATATGGGGCCGACGCCTTCAATGCCTACAATATCAACCTTCGGACCGCGCTCAACAAATGGAATAACCTTTTCGCGCAAAATGGCCACGGCTTTGTTCAAATTCGAGGGGGCGTTCAGATCAAGCGGGCGGCGAGTGAACAATAGCGGCACGAAGGCACGTGCGGCCTCATTGCCCGATTGCGCCAGGGGGCCGACCCACCGGAGAGATTCTGTGAGCAATTTGAATCCGTCGTACAACGTGATCAACCCGATCATGGAAGTCATCGAAGCAGCGGCCTGACTCACCCCCGACTCGGTCAGCAAATACTCCAGTTCAGGGGTTCTACGCTGCACCACGTCCGTGTTCGCGCGCAGACCGTTCAGCATTGCGTCGACGGCATCCAGGTGGTTGGCCAGGTCAATGATATCCGCACCGACTACCTCGGATATCGAAGCAGTCTGCCGAGTGTCGATCGGCAGCACCCCGTTCACGCGGTTCATTATCTCCTGAGCCTGTTGAATCCCTCCTCCTTGGACGAAGGTCGCGAGTACGTTCATGGTGTCCTCAACCTGCAGCAGCGGCTTCGTCTTGTCCAATCCGATGGTGGCGCCCGGGGGAAGGGCATCCTGCGTGCCGGTCGGCGGAGTCATCAGCGCGATGGAGACATCGCCAAGTATCGTCGGCTGGCGGAGTTCAGCGGTGGTGCCGACCGGCAATCGAACCGACGCCATCAGGTCGACATCGACGGCAACATACCCGTCGTGGTCCTCGCCCGCGTCGACCAGTGACACATCGCGCACGACCCCTGCTCGCAGACCATCGACTGTAACCTTCGCTCGCGCTGGCAGATTCAAGGCGTCAGCGAACAGAATCCGGATACCGTACCGGTCTCCAGAAATTCCGGTCCCCGGAACGGGAACCTCCGCGGGATCGAATCCACATCCGGGAACTATGCACACCATTGCCACCGCGGCCGCAGCGATGAACCGACCACCACGCTCACGAGCAGATCGCGCCCATACGACTCGTCGCAGAACCATCACCGCGCACCTGCCGTCCCGAATATCAACGGAAGAACCGAAACCTTCTCCAACTCGTTCTCAGCGGACTTGCAGCTACCTGGCACGACACGCTCGATGGCCGCGCATACCCGCTCTGCGTCCGCCGGCGGCAGCTGAGCCACCGGCGCCGCGTAAGTCAGGATCGGTGAACCACCCTCCTGCGCCGTCGCCCTCTGAAAAGCCTGCACCAGCGGTGGCGTCAGGTCGATTATTTCTTGTACCGAGCCGATATTCGCACGGGCGAGACGCGCTAATGGGACTGTCGCGTTCAACGCTTCGAGAATTTGGTCACCAAACATTGAAGTAATCTCGTTCAACCATGGCACAATGATCCGCAACGAATCGATAATCGACACGGTGCGCTCAAAGATGCCATGATCGATCACTTCGAGACCTGGAGCCAGACGAGTGATCATGGCCTTGATATCGCCCCATCCGCCGGCCATGCTGTCCGATAATGATCGCAGTGAGTCGATAAGCGCACCGATATGCCCGATAGCAGCATTGGGGGAATTGAGAGCACGACCCAACTTGAGGATCGTATCATTCATTTCAGGTCCTGTTCCGGATAATGCGGCATCTAAGGCCGCGAGCTCATCCGCAAGCCTTTCACGCTGTGTCGAATCATTTCCATCGGTGATCTCTGCAGCGAGGTTGCCCAGCGCATTCATAGTCTGCGACATGCTCTTTGGCGTCAGTGTACGGGTAATGCACTGTCCAGAATCCCATTCATGCTCGGCTTCGCTGTCATCGAGTAATGCAAGCGATCGGTCCGCGACGATTGTGTCGGATACGGTGGTAGCTGACACCTGACCGCGGGGCGAATGGCTTACCTCTACCTCGAATTCGACACGGACCATGTCACCATGAGGTTCGATACGCGTCACCGAGCCGACTCTGACCCCTCGCATGGTGACATGGTTCCCGGCGTACAAGCCGATTGCATCCGGCATATTCGCGCAATAGCTACGCATCCTCTTGGGAGGCTCGATGATCACGAAGTATCCGACGATCAGAATTGCACATACGACCGCGACACCGAGAACGGACATGAGACCCCGGGACGCCAAGAGCTTATTCATCGTCAGCACTCCTTTCCGGGGACCGGAATACACACCGACGGTACCTGGACAACTGTCGCGGATTGGTCGACCACGAGCCCATCCTTCGACGACGCGATCGGCTGGAGCCGCGCCAGTAGGTCGCGCGTATTCGTGACAACCTGTCCCATTTCTTCACCCAGACGTTCCAGCTCAGGGATGACGTCGGCCAGGGCTCGCGCAACGGATTGCAACCTGGATCGATACGCCGGCTCGAGGCCCGCGATACGCGCGAGAAGCTCGTCCATCAGCCGGACGGCTTCGTAGATCTCGGCCTTTTTGTCGAGGCCCACTGTCTCCATCAGATTGACGCTGTCGATCATTCCGCCGAGTGTCGCCTTCGACTCGTTGATCGCGCCGAGATACTCGTCCGCCATCGCGAGCGTGTCCGAAATGTCACGGTTCTGGCGGTCGAGGATGTCGACCAGAGATCCGAATGCCTCTGTTGCTCGGCGAATGCCGGACGGTCCACTGGCAATCGCAGCGTTCATGTTCGTCAAATTCTGCCGCAACGTATCGCCATCGATATCATCGATCGGCCGAATCGCGTCCTCAAAAGTCCGACCCAAGCTGTACGGAAGATGGACCCTCTCGGCGGGAATGGACGAGTGTAACGCAGAATTCCCCGCCGGCGTCACCGCGAGGTAGCGGCCGCCGATCAGTGTCAGCATACGGATATCGAGACTCGTCTGGTCACCGATGAAGATGTCGCTGTCGACGGTGAAGCTCATTCGAACGTTCCTTCGGCTCAGCTCGATGGACTTCACCGCACCAACCGGCACACCCGCGATTCGGACGTCATCGCCAACCTTGACCGAGCCCACTTCCGGCATTTCCGCCCAGTATGTGGACTCGTCGAAAGGTACTACGTAGACTACTACGCTCGCCGTCAAGACCGCTCCCATCACTGCGGCCCCGACGGCAGCCCAGCGCAATTCTCGGTCCATGCTTCGAAGGGGAGCACTCACCGTCTGCAACGCGGTACCCCCGCGAACACGGAATAGCTTACTGATCACCGCTCGCATATCGAGATCCTTTGCCCACTGATCAACACATGTAACGGCGCCGGAACTTCGGCGTTGCCGTTCGAGCAGTTACGATTGATGACCGGTCCATCGGCGGGAACCCACGCATTCAGTGTCTCGAGAACGGCCGGCAGCTTCCGCAGCACCTCGACCGCCTGTTCCGGGTCCGGAAATACTGCCCCCAACAGGGCATCGGCATCGGCGTTAGGTCCGGCCGTCAAGCCGAAGGCCTCGAGAAGGCCGTTCAATGGCGCGATCACGTCTGGTGCCATGAGGGCGAATTCGACAATTCCATCCACCTTGCTACGCAACGTGGACACAACCGAGGCCAGCTCCGAGACAAGTCGGACGAGATGCGAGGATCGGCCACCGATATGGTCGGATATCTCTTTGAGATTTCCGACCAGAACGGTGACTACCGCTTGCCTGTCCAGCGCATAGTTGGACAAGGCTTCGATAGAGTCGAGGACGGAACCGACGCCCGCTCCGTCTCCCTCGATGACAGCGATCATGTTCTCTGCGAACTTGTTCACCGCTTCGGGCGACAGCTCTGCGAGTACCGGTTGTAAGCCGTTGAATAAATCCGTAATGTCGAACGACGGGATCGTGTTGGCAATATCGATCTTATGTCCGGCCGTCAACTCCGCTGTGGTCGGCGATGATTGTTGAACATCGAGATATCGCTGTCCTACGAGGTTCTGATAGCGAATCGCCAGCACAGTGTTCTCGTAGATCGGGTGATTGCGCTGGACCGCAAATCCAACCACCGCTCGACCACTGGCATCCAAGGTAATCGATCGTACCTCGCCAACTCGAAGACCATCCATACGGACATCGTCGCCGGCCTTGAGGCCGTTCGCGTCGACGAATTCAGCCGAGAATTCTACCACGTCTCCAGATACGGGGCGTTGCACCGTCTGAACGATGATCGCGAGCAGCACAGTGATCACGACGGCAGACACGATAAGTTTTGCGCTGGTCGCCAGAAAACTTCGCTGTCTTGTCATCGGCCACCTCCGATGTTGGATGTCGGCGGAAGACCCGGCAAGAACGCGGTGAACGCTGGAACCATATCGAGAACCAACTCGATGTTCAGAATCGGACCGTCTGGAGTCGACGTGAATGATCGGTCTAGACGTGATAGGAGTTCAGTGAGCTGCATGCTCGAGGCGCCGGGGGTAGGTACCATTTTAGTTGCCGTTGACAGAACCGGAGCGAGCATAGCCGCATAGTCCGACAGATGACCCTGAGCCGCGAATAGAGTTTCCGCCAGCCCAGGAAAGAACTCCCGACCTACAGTATTGACTGTCGAATCGAACAGCTCACGATCTGTATTCAAGATCTCGATCGTGGTGAGCCGATTTATGAGGCCGACCGTACCGTCGATCATCGATGCAGTCCCGACTAGCATGGAACCGTATTGGTCCAGCAGCTGCGATATCGGCATCGTCTGGGTTTCAGCAATGTTCCGGCTGGATACAACGATTGCCTCCATGAGAGGTGTGAATTGCCGGGCTATTGTCGCGCCCCGTGTCAGGATCTCGGTCAATTCCGGGACGAGAATGTCTCCAGTTGCTTGAGCTACGCTGCGGATGAGAACACCCATCGTTGCGTCTCGTTGCCGGTCGGCTCGCGGCCCCGTCAAATCGACGATACTGCCATCCCGTAATGGAGCCCCACCATCACCTGGTTTCAGCGCAATTTCACTGATGCCGAACAAGTTCGATGGCGAGTAGTCGACGAACAGCCCGTCCGTGAGACCTGCCGATTCGGCGCTTTCCAGTCTGAGAATCAATTGTTTCGCCCCATCGTCCGATTCGATCGCCGAAACATCACCTATCTCGATACCGTCGAATCGAACGGGTGTTCCGACGGTGATTCCGTCGCCGATGGACTCGGTACGCAGCAGTACCACTATTCGATTATCATCCTGTAGGGCCATCACAACAGTCCAGGTCAAGGCTACTACGATCACTGTGATCACGGCGAGAACACCCAGCATGACCGATGACCGCTTCGATGTCGACACACCCGGCATTTCATAGCGAGACATCGTTTCTCACCCCGTAAATTCGATGGAGGAGTTGACGCCCCACAGGAGGAGGGTCAACACCATATCCAAACCGATGATTGCCACGAAGCTTGCTCGGACAGCACGTCCAGATGCGATTCCGACGCCTTCTGGCCCACCAACGGCGAAGAACCCATGATAGCTATGGATAAGAATCACAGCCGTCCCGAATACGAGAACCTTTATCACCGAGGCCGTCACATCCCAGCCGCTGATGAATTGATAAAAATAGTGATCGTAGACACCGGCGGCTTGGCCATGAAGTTGCACGATCACCGCGCGACAAGCGGCATAACTCAGGATCAAGGCGATCAAGAATGTCGGAATGATTGCCACGGCCCCGGCGATGACCCGGGTGGTCACAACGAACGGTATCGATCGCAGTCCAAGCGACTCGAGTGCATCGATCTCCTCGGAGATCCGCATAGCGCCGATTTGGGCCGTAATACGGCATCCGGCTTGTGCGGCGAACCCGACGCCCGCAGCAATCGGTGCAAGTTCCCGTGTATTGGCAAAGGCCGAAACGATGCCGGTCACCGGCCCCATGCTGATCAGGTTGAGAGTGGTGAAGGACTCTACACCGACCGAGCCTCCGATCACCAGACCGAGTACCACCAGCATCGGCACAGTTCCACCGCCGACGATAATGGACCCTTGGCCCCATGTCATATCCGTGATCACGCGCATAGTCTCGGCTCGATATCGCCTGATCGTGAACGGGATCGCGGACAGCGCCTCCCAAACGAACGCGAGTACGAAACCGATCGACTCCAGGGGCGCGATGCGCGCTCCGAACGGCGCTATTCTTCTCCTGAGCCTCGCCAGCCGAGGTGGAGTAACCTTTACCTCCGACATCTAGGCCAGCCTCGTCGGAAGGAACATCGACACCAGCTGAGTAATTATGAGGTTCGTGATGGCGATGGAAACTACGGAGAGAACTACAGCCGCGTTCACGCCATCCGCCACTCCGCGCGGACCGCCTTTTGCCTCGAGCCCCCGCTGGCACGCGATCACGACCACGATGAATCCGAACAGCACGGACTTGGCTATCGAGACACCGATGTCCGCGACAACGGTGAAAGAGCCGAACGTTCCCCAGTAGCTGCCGGGGGTCACTCCCTGGGGGCCGATTGCGACCGCATATCCAGCTATCACGCCCGTGAAGATGATCAAGATATTGAGCATCGGCGCGACGAAAACCATCGCCACCATCCGAGGAATAACGAGTCGGTGCAAGGGGCTGATGCCCATCGTTCGCATGGCATCGATTTCTTCGCGAATGTTACGTGCACCCAGATCCGCCGCGATTGCGGCCGCTCCGGCCGCACCCAGCAGCAGCCCTGTTGCCATGGGGGCGCCCTGTTTGATCACACCCAATCCACCAGCGGCACCGAGCAGGGAGTCCGCCCCGATTTGATGAATCAAGTTTCCGACCTGGACGGAAACGATGACACCGAAAGGCACGGCCATCAGGATGGCCGGAATCGCAGTAACGGTGATCAGATACCAAGCTTGATTCAGTGCCTCTCGCCACTGGAATCTCAAACGAACGATATCGCTTACTGCTCCCGCAGCCGACTCAGAAGCCATCTGCGTCGACCGGCCAAAAGTTCTGAGCGCCGACACTACGGTTTCGGAAAAGTTTTCCCTGAGCAACCTCGTCGACGTCGATAGCGCGCTACGTTCAGGCATTACCACAGATTCCCGTCCTAACCAAGAGTATCGCTCCGCAACGCAACTGGCGCGCCCGCTAGGAAAGTGTCGACGATCCGGCATAGCTCGTTCTCCGAATGATCGGAATGGCTTCGCCGGTATGACGTACCTCGTCGGGTCATTATCGAGCGCACCCTGCTCACGGCACCTCCTTGTGCACTACTGCAAGTACCAGATACTCTGGGTATGAGTATGTGGTGCTGCTCACGCAGTGTCAATAGAGGATTTCGATCGATCCCGGGACGCGCGAGCGACCCTCTGGCAACCGAGCGATATCGCCCCGGCGAAAGTCGGCCGATAGCAACCGCGACGTGCGACGACACCATCCACATGAGCAGTCTCGCCCATCTACGGCCGAGGAAAGTGCGGTTGTGGTGCAGGGGCGGTTGGCAGGCATCGGCCACCGAAGATACTCCCTCGGTCACTACTCCGGCTGCACTTTGCTCCGCTTCCGTCGCTGGGTGGCGCCGTTTCGCACTGCCTGCTTCGGCATTGCCAGTCCACCCATAAGCCCTGATCGACGGGAATGATCGCGACCAGGCAGCTCCGGCAGATGAACCGCCCGGGTGTGGTGCCCACGCATTTCGGCGGAATGAAAGCGGTCTCTGCGAGGCTCGGAGCGACCCGTAAGCCCTGCGCAATTGGGTGCGCCGCGCCGCGGTCGACACCGGCGGCGCCGAAGGCGTGTCGACGGAGGCAGCGAGGGAGATTTGCCAGCTGCACCGCACGAATAGGGAATCCGAGGAACGATCGGAATCCGCGAAGCGGCAACATCTTTCTTCGTGCGACTAGCGGCCGCGATAGCAGTGGCTGATCGTGCGCGGCAAGAAGGTCGGCATGACCAAACCGAACCAGGCCGCGTCGAGAGCGACCGACCTGGCGGACCGGCAGTTTCGGGTTCTGGCGCAGAACACGCGGCTCATGGCCGATTCACCTACATCCGCCTGATCACCGATGTTCGTCTACCGCGTTCGTCGTCGATGCCTACGCCGGCTGCGTCCTCGGCTCGGAATGCTCGACCAGCGAAGACGCCACGTTTGCGGAGAAGGCGATCCGGCCCGCGGTCGCTCTGCGGGCTCGCGAAGGTCTTCCGGTCGGTGGAGCGATACATCATTCCGATGTGAGGTCTCGATACACCGCAGTAAAACTCGTGGAAGCACTGGCGGTCTCGGATCTCCGACGGTCGATCGGGTCGGTCGGGTCGGTCGGTGACGCCTACGCCAACGCGTAGGCAGCAACCACGATGCGGCTCCACACAACCGACGCGATCCCCAGCGATTCCTGTTTCGGCGCCGATCCGCTCACCCGGCTCGACGACGTCGAGCTCCTCAGCGAGGACTGAGTCGGCTGGTTAAGTCCCGAATCGTGCACTGCTGGGGCTGCAACCATCGGCCGAACACGAGACGGGCTGCTATGCACTGAACGTCGCGCAATCGGCTGAGGGTTGGGCAAAACCGGTGCATCGAAGCAAGAGCGGGTCAGCCACCGCTGAGCCGGCCTACGCCCCACGCACTGCCGCGTAGCCATCACCCAACAGACCGTGGCCTCAGGCCGAGCCGGCGAGCAACAGTTCGTCCCGGTTGATGTGGAGTTGCTGCGTGATTGCCCGCTTACTGAATACGAAGTCGCGGGGGCGGTTGATACAGTCGGCGGCAACGAGCTCGCCGGCGCGGAGGTAAAAGCAGGTGAAGTCGCGGTCCCCGGATGGGTCCCCGCTGAGGACGACTTCGTCGTATCCGGTGTTGAGGCCGGCGATCTGGAGCTTGAGATCGTATTGATCCGACCAGAACCACGGAAGCGCCGCTATCTTCCTGGACTTCCCGTTGATGGTCGCGGCTGCGACCTTGGCCTGCTCGCTGGCGCTCGGCACCGACTCCAGGCGTATACGGCGGCCATAACGGGCCATCCGGTGACTGGCGCAGTCCCCAGCCGCGACGATATCGGGGTCCCAACGCTCGCAGGGAGGCGGCCGTCTCCAGTCCGATGTAGCCGCCGCCGACGATCACGGCCCGCCGCCCGGGGCGGGCAGCGGCTCGGATCATCTCGACATCGGCGGCGGTGCGTAGGTAGTAGACCCCTGCCAGATCGGCGCCCGAGGTGGCGAGCCGACGAGGGCGGGCACCAGTGCACAGCGCGAGCTTGTCATAGGGCAATGCGTCGCCAGTGCTCAGTGCGAGGCGACCAGCCGATCGATCGATCGCCTCTACTGTCGCATCCACGAGTTTGATTCCCTGCTTGCGATAGAATTCCGCGCTGCGGATCGCGAGCTCGTCAATTGTGCTCTTCCCGGCCAGATAGGCTTTCGACAGCGGAGGGCGTTGATAGGGTAGAGTCGGCTCCTCACCGATGAGGACGACCTCGCCCGTCCACCCATCCTGGCGCAGACTGGCCGCGAGTTGGACTCCACCATGGCCGGCCCCGACGATGAGAGCTCGCTGTACACTCATACGTCTGCCTTCGGAGTGAGGCGGACCATCATCTTGCTGATGCCCCGCACGAAGTTGGACTGCACGTACTCGGGCTCCCCCACGACCTCGATATTCTCGAAGCGAGGAAGCAGCTCCTCCCAGAGGATCCGAAGCTGCAGCTCGGCCAGCCGGTTGCCCATGCAGCGGTGGACGCCGAAGCCGAAAGCGATATGGTTGCGGGCGTTGGACCGGTCGATTATGAACTCGTCCGGTCGTTCGAACACGCGCTCGTCGCGATTGCCCGAGGCATACCACATCACCACTTTGTCGCCCTTGCGGATGAACTGGCCGTTCAGAATTGTGTCTGCCTTGGCGATCCGGCGCATGTAGGCCAGCGGAGTTTGCCACCGGATGATCTCCGAGACCATATTGGGGATCAAGCCCGGGTTCGCCTTCACCTTATCGAACTGGTCAGGGAAGCGGTTGAGTGCAAGCACACCGCCGCTCATCGAGTTCCGGGTCGTGTCGTTGCCACCGACGATCAGCAACAAGAGGTTGCCCAAGAACTCCATCGGGCGGTCGATCAGATTTTTGGTGTTCTCGTTACCCTGCAACATGGTGATCATGACCCGTCCCCCATGGATGCGACCAGCCGGAATTAGAGTCTCGTTGGCCCTGATCAGGGGTTAGAAGGGACTATGGGAACCATGGCTGGACGGAAACGGCATTCCGCGGAGGACATCGTGCGCAAGCTGCGGCGCGCCGATGAACTGGCCGCGGAAGGCTTGACCGGCGAGCAAATCGCCGCTGACCTGGGAGTCTCGGCGGCGACACTCTATAACTGGCGTCGCCAGTACGGCGGCATGGACACCGACGCCGCCAAAGAACTCAAGGAACTGCGGGAACAGAACGCCCGATTGAAGCGGCTACTCGCCGACGCGGAACTGGAGAAAGACGCGCTGCGCGAGATTTCGAAGGGAAAATTCTAGGCCCAGCGGCCAAGCGCCGCGCCGTGGACATGCTCAGCGAGGTCATGGGCATGTCGCAACGGTTCGCGTGCAAGGTCGTTGGGCTCGCTCGGTCGACATACCGCCGGTGCCCTGCCACGCAAACACCGGCAGACCCCGACGCCGGGACGCGGGCGTGGCTGCGGAATTATGCGGCCAAGAACCCGTGTCATGGGTTCCGCCGGGCCTGGGCAGTGCTGCGGTTCGACGAAGGCCACCGGATGAACATCAAGAAAGTCCACCGGCTCTGGCGGGAAGAAGGTTTGCAGGTGCGGGCGCATCACCCGCGTAAACGGGCCGGCACCTCGTCGGTGCCGGCGGTGGATGCGGATGCGCCGAACGTGGTGTGGGCGCTGGATTTCCAGTTCGACTCTACCGTCGACGGGCGGGTGGTGAAGATCGCGTCGATGATCGACGAGCACACCCGCGAATCCCTACTGCACCTGGTCGAGCGGTCGATCACCGGCGAGCATCTGGTCGCCGAACTCGAGCGGGTCTTCGCCGTCCACGGGGCGCCGAAGGTGCTGCGCCTGGACAACGGGCCGGAAATGATTTCGGCAGCACTGCAAACATTTTGCCGAGACCGGGTCGGGATCTCGTATATTCCGCCGGGTACCCCCTGGAACAACGGGTACGTGGAATCGTTCAACCGGCGCCTGCGCGTGGAATGCCTCAACCGCAACCACTGGACCAGCCTGCTCGAAGCGAGGGTGGTGATCGCGGATTTCAAGCACGAGCACAACCACCGGCACCGGCATTCGGCGCTGGGCTACCGCACCCCGGCCGAGTACGCTGCGGCCTGCACCCACACCCACCACCCCGTGGGCTGCGACATCAACTGAACACCGACCGAACGACACCGACTCTGAAACCGGGTGGTCGCGTTATCGGGGACTGGCCAAATTATCAATCCTGGACGAAACTACATAATTAAACTCCGGCAAAAGTTTGCCCTAACCTCCCCGATTCGCAAATACAACGGATCTCGAATCGACGACCGTCAGGGAATGTAACACCCTCTGTCGAATCATAATAATATCGATCGCGAAAATACCGTGACGTCGAGAATAAGGAATCTCCATGGTGAGCGCGTACGTAGGCCCGGGGAACGATGCGGATGACGACTTGGCATCCGAA
>NZ_JABLTE010000129.1 GCF_013315795.1 Nocardia barduliensis | reverse complement strand
AGATGTGTATAAGAGACAGCCTCATCACGGAACCACAGAACCGCCACCACGAGTTCCGAGCGAAGCGAGACCGAGCATCCGCCGTTCGCGGCCCGGCTCGCGTCCGAGCGGCCGCCGCGCAAGCGACGAAGGAGCAAGCGGCGGTCGCTCGGACGCGAGCCATGAAGGGGCCGCGAACACGCCGCGACGAAGTCGCGGCCGATCGAACACAGCTACGCTCCTGGGAGAGACTGGTGCGCGAGACCAGTGGGACGGGAGAAGTGGAATGAGCGTGCGCAGCTGGCCCCAGGTGCTCGGAATCCTCGCCGACGGTGGCGACCTGGCCGCGGACGACACGTCGTGGGCGATGAACGAGATCATGTCCGACAACGCCACCCCCGCGCAGATCGCCGCGTTCGGCGTCGCGATGAAGATCAAGGGCCCGACGCCCGCCGAGCTGACCGGTCTGGCCGCGGGCATGCTCGACCACGCCCGTCTGGTGCGGATCGATGGCGACGCCGTCGACATCGTCGGCACCGGTGGTGACCGGTCCGGCTCGGTGAACATCTCCACCATGTCCTCGATCGTGGTGGCCGCGGCCGGTGTTCCGGTGGTCAAGCACGGCAACCGCGCGGCGTCGTCGAAGAGCGGCGGCGCGGACGTGCTGGAGGCGCTCGGTGTGAAGCTCGCACTCGGTCCCGAGTCGGTGGCGCACTGCGTGCGGGAGGTCGGCATCGGCTTCTGCTTCGCGGCCGTGTTCCATCCCGCCCTGCGGTACGCGGGCGCGGCCCGCAGCCAGATCGGCATCCCGACGGTCTTCAACGTGCTCGGCCCGCTGACCAACCCCGCGCAGCCGCGCGCCGGGCTGGTCGGCTGCGCATTCGCCGACCTGCTGCCCGTGATCGCCGGGGTGTTCGCCGAACGCGGTGCGAGCGCCCTGGTGGTGCGCGGTAACGACGGTCTCGACGAGATCACCACCTCCGACACCACCGAGGCCTGGATCGTCTCGGGCGGGCGGACGCGCCGGACCACCATCGATCCCACCCGCGTCGGCATTCCCCGGGTCGATCTGGACGCGCTGCGCGGCGGCGACGCCGAGGTGAACGCGGGCGTGGCCCGAGACGTGTTCGCCGGTCGCGGTGGCGCCGTCCGGGACGCGGTGCTGTTGAATTCGGCCGCGGCGATCGTGGCTTACGAGTGGTCGCGCGGTGCGGGCGATCCGGACGCCGACCTGCACGCCGCGCTCGCCGCGGGCATCGACCGCGCCGCCGAGGCGATCGACGCGGGCAACGCGGCCGCGCTGCTGGAGCGCTGGGCGAAGCTGACGCAGACGCTCGGCGACAGCTGACGCGGGTCGGCGCAGTCGTGCGGTCGCCGACACGCTGACCCGAGCGAAGGCCCCGATCCGGCCGGTCGCTGCCGGTAACGTCGATCGGGCAATCCGGCGCATCGCCGAGTTCGCCGGGCGCCGTGCCGGTCGGTTCGACCGACGAGGAGCACAGATATGCGACGCACAGTTCCGGCGCTACTCGCTGTCCTCGCTGCCGCGGGCTTCGCCGCCGCCGCGCCCGGGGCGCACGCGGCCGAAGGCACCCTGTTCGCCCACGGCCTCAGCTACGAGAACCCGGTCGGCTGCCTCGAGGTGGGCGACGGGTCGGACGTGGAGATCCGCAACCGCACCGACGGCGTGGTACACCTGTACGACGCGCCGGGCTGTGCGGGCGCCGTCGTCGAAGGGCTCGCACCGAACGACGCCGCCTATTTCGCGGTGCGCAGCGTCCTGGTCGAGGACTGAGCCGGGATTACTCGCCCAGCGAGAATCCGGCCTCGACTTCGGCCCGCGAGTACGACTTGAACGCGATGTGCGTCGTGGTGCGCAGGACTCCGGGCGTCTTGTCGATCCGGCCGGTCACCACCTCGGCGATCTGCTCGTGGTCGCGCACCCGCACGAGCGCGATCAGGTCGACGTCACCCGCGCAGGAGTAGACCTCGGCGACGCCCTCGGTGTCCGCGACCGCCTGCGCGGTCTCGGGGATGCGGCCGTTGTCGGCGTGGATCAAGACGATCGCGGTAATCATGGTGCTCAGCCTAGGCGGTCGAGATAGGCCTGCTCGGTGGGTTGGGCGCGGACCGCGGCGTCGGCGAGTTCCGCCCAGCCCAGCCACCGCCCCGCGCCGAATACGGGCTCGTGGTACCCCTCGCTGCCGCGCACGATTCGCACTCCGGGCCGCGCGAGCCAGCGGGCGACCAGCGCCACTTCTTCCGGTGTCGCTCCTCGCAGCGGCGGTGCGTCTTCGGCGGGCGAGCCGATGTGATCGGGCCCGTACGGAAGCGAATTCTCGCGGTGCGCCGAAACCGCGGTGGGGATCACTGTTTCGGCGGCGGCCACGATCTGTTCGACGATGGGCATCGGCGGCACCCCGCGCGGCGCGGTGCCGGAACCGGCGAGCCGGCCGTAGCGGATGACCGCGAACTCCCATCCGCCGTTGCCGTCGGGATGCGCGGCGACCAGTTCGGCTATGCGCGCGAGCGCGGCCAGTCGCTGGGTGCGGCGCAGCGCGCGTACCACCCGGACGACACGGTCGCGCAGCCGCGCGGCCGCCTCGAAATGCTCGGCCCGCGAGAGCGTTTCGATCCGATCGAGCATGAGCCGAATCGGCGCGTCGCTGTGTCCGGCGAACAGGGCGCGCACCAGTGCGGGCGCGGGGGCGTACTCCGCTGTTTCCAGCGCCCGTCCCCCGGAGCCCGCCGGACAACCGCCGACGAGTGCGGGCGGGCACTCGTGGACCGCCTTGCGGGACAGCCGCGTCGTGCAGGTGCGCAGCCCGGTGAATTCGGCGATGATCAGGCCCAGCTCGACGGCGTCGTTCCGGGAGTTGAACGGCCCCAGCGCATCCCGGTTCGGCTCCCGGACCACCGCGAACCGGGGGAACGGCTCGTCGGTGAGCGTGAGCCACCAGGCCCGCTTGGGGAACTTCGACCGGCGGTTGTAGGGCGGGGTGTGCGCCACCAGCAGGCGCAGTTCGCGCACTCCCGCCTCGAGCGCGTGCGCGCACACCACATGGTCGACCCGAACCGCCAGTGACACCATCTCTTTCATCCGGCCCCGGGTCTCCGAACCGGTGAAGTAATTACGGACACGGCGGCGCAGGTTCACGGCCGTACCTATATATAGGACTTCGTCGGAGGGACCGCGGAACAGATACACCCCGGGCGCAGCGGGAAGGTCGGCCGCGAGGACGCGCTTGGAGCGCTGCCGGGGCGTGACGTCGGGCAGATAGTCGAGCAGCTCGGTGAGACTGTGCACGCCCTGGTTCCCGACTCGCGCGATCAGCGCGTGCAGCACGTCGACGGTCGCTCGGGCGTCTTCCAGTGCGCGGTGGGTCGGCTGGGTGGAGGCGCCGAGCAACCGAGCCAGCGAACTCAGCCGCACCGAGGGCGCTTCGTCGCGCCCGAGCACCCGCCGCGCCAGTTTCACGGTGCACAGCACCTGCGCGGGCGGCCACGGGGTGTCGCACTGCGCCGCGGCGGCGCGCAGGAACCCCATGTCGAACCGGGCGTTGTGCGCGACCAGCACGGCGCCGGCGGCGAACTCCAGGAAGCCGGGCAGCACCGCCTCGATCCGCGGCGCGGCGTACACCATCGCGGTGGTGATGCCGGTGACGTGCACGACCGCGGGCGGAATCGCGCGTCCCGGGTTGACCAGCGTCGCGAACTCGCCGAGCACCTCCCCGCCACGCACCTTCACCGCGCCGATCTCGGTGATGCCGTCGCTTCCGGGACTCGTCCCGGTGGTCTCGAGGTCCACGACCACGAAGGTGGTGTCGTAGAGGGGTGTGTCGAGCTCGTCGAAAGCCAGCTGCTGGGCGGCGGCCGGGCGCGGCGCGGGGTCGGGCACGGCGTGCAGCGTAGGGCCGGGGTCCGACAGGAACGCGCACGCGAGCACGTCCCGCGATGCCGAATAACACCGTGCGGATTCACGGGCGATACCCGGGAAATGATCTAGAAATGCGAGAAAGAGACTCAGATCACATAAGGGATAAAACTGTATCAAACATTGCGGCGCGTCCGGCGGACGGCGAGCGCCCGCTGCCGGGCGTGTCGGCCACCTACGGCTCTACAGCGTAAGAACGATCGACCGTACTCTGATCTACGGCGCATTTTCCAGCGCTACCTGCTAAAACGACCCCACCCGCGGCAGCGCGCCCGCGACCGAATCCACCCGGCCCACCACCCCTCCGAACTCGGCTGCGGAGTGGCATTTCCGCGCCGTTATCTTTTCGTGATTCGGTAGGACCTATCTCACATCGATTCACCCCGGAAATTGTTGAGCACAGGCATTTCGCATTCCGGCGGCTTTACAAATGACCGTGATGTTTTCGTAACCTTTTCGAGACCTCACGGAGTCCGCCGCGCCGACCGGTGCGGCGCCGACGAAGTCCGCGGCACCACCGGGTGCGGCGTCGTGAGGCAGATTGGGAGTACCGCATCATGACGACCAACGCCGTCAAGCGTCATGCACAGCGCGCTGTTGCCGCCGGGGCCGTCGGCGCTGCCACCATCGGCGCGTTCCTGTTGCCCGCCGCCCCCGCTTCGGCCCAGCCGGTGACCATCCCCGGCGTGGGAACCTTCGAGGTTCCGAACGAGATCCCGGTCCCGCCGGCTCTCCCGGGCCTCGAACTGCCGGGCCCCGCTCCCCTCCCGTTCGTCGCACCCAAGTCCTCCGGCGAGGTCGCTTTGGACGCCGCGCTGAGCAAGGTCGGCGCCCCGTACGTCTACGGCGCCGCGGGCCCCAACTCGTTCGACTGCTCCGGCCTGGTCCAGTGGTCCTACCGCCAGGCCGGCCTCGAGCTGCCGCGCACCAGTGGCGCGCAGCTCGCCGCGGGCAGTCCGGTGTCGCTGGACAACCTGCAGCCGGGCGACCTCGTCTCGTTCTACGGCGGCGGCCACTCCGGCCTCTACGCCGGTGACGGCAACGTGGTGCACGCCTCCACCTCCGGCACGCCCGTGCAGGTGGCGCCGATCTCCTCCATGCCGATCGCGGGCGCTCGCCGCTTCTGAGAAGCAGCTGGTCGGGCCGCGCACCAGCGGCCCGACCGCCCGACGGTCCCGTGATCGTTTCGTTCTCTACTGGACATCGACCACGGCCGTTCCGTAACCTAACCGAGACCTTCCACCGAATACCCGGGTGCGCGGCCCGCAAACCTCGGAGTTCGACGAAGGTTTCCGCGTCGGTTTCACGAGAGATCGCTTCACGAGAGAACGGGGCACCGCGGGCTGTGGTTGCGCATCACCGGAAACAGCACACCAAACGTCTGGTGGGAGGAACGCTGGCAGCCGGAATGCTGGCCGCGGCCCTCTACGCCGGCGGTCCGGCCGGAGCGGATCCGGTGGCGCTGCCCACCACCGCCACCGAAGCCGTGCAGCGGATGATCGATCTGTCTCGCCAGTCCGAGCAGCTCAACCAGCAGGCATTGGGCGCGGAAGCCGAGTTGGAGGCCAAGCTCGCCGTGCAGCGCGACGCCGACGAACGGCTCGCCGCCAGCACCGACATGGTCGAGCGCGCCCGGGACGAAGTCCGCCGCTATCAGCCCGTCATCGACCGCACCGCGATCGCCGCCTACCAGGGCGCCCGCACCAACCGCCTGTTCGCCGTGCTGGTCAGCGACTCGCCGCAACAACTGCTCGACCAGATGTCCACGCTGGACGTGGTGTCCGCGCAGACCTCCGAGCAGCTCGATCACTACGAGAAGGCCACCGACGCCGCGACCGCCGCGGAATCGGCGGCCCGCACCGCCGCCGACGCCGCCCGCGCCGCCGCGCAGAAAGCCGACGCCGTACGCATCGACCTGGAGCGCAAGCGCGCCGACCTGGGCGGCGCCGTTGCCGAAGTGGTGGAGGCATGGGGCGCGCTGTCGGCGCAGGACAAGTCGGCCCTGGCCGGCTCGCCGTTTCCGCCCGGCTTCGACCGCGACACCCTCCTGCAGGGCCTCGTTCCCGGCAGCGGCACCAGCGCGCTGGCCGCCGGACTCACCCGGGTCGGCGACCCGTACGTCTGGGGCGCCACCGGTCCGAACAAGTTCGACTGCTCGGGTCTGGTCCAGTGGGCGTTCAAGCAGGTCGGTAAGAACGTGCCGAGGACGAGTTCGCAGCAGGCCACCTACGGCACTCCCGTCGCCAAGGAGAATCTGCAGCCCGGCGACGTCGTGTTCTTCTACTCCGACATCTCGCACGTCGGCATCTACGCGGGCAACGGGCTCATGCTGCACGCCTCCACATTCGGCGTTCCTGTCGCCGTCGCGCCCATCAGCTCGACGCCCTACCATTCGGCTCGGCGATACTAGGCGTCGTGAGCGAGCCAAGCAGCGGCACCGCACTATCCACGGCACGACCGACCGGCAACGGACGACGATGAGCGCCCCGCGCGGTCGATTCGGCTCACCGGCCGCCGCACGGCGCCTCGGCGGCGCAGCCGCGCGCCGGGCCGAGGTCGGCCGATGAGCGGCATGCGGACCTTGCGCGAGTGGTGGTCGGCACGGCGCCGATTCGAGTTCTGCCTCACCGTCGCGATGGTGATGGCGCTGACCGGCGTGTGCGTCGCGCTGATCATGCTGCCGAACACGGTGCTACCGAAACCGCAGGCCGCGCAGCCGGGTATGACCGAAGCCCTGGGTCGAGCCGCGGCCGCCGATCCCCGGCTCGAAGAGGTGCGGCGCATCGTCGAACCGTTCGGACCGATCGTCGCCCGCCAGGTGCCGACCGGTGACGGGCGGCATTCCCTGGTCGTCGGCCATCCCGACCAGCGGGTCGAGATCGATGTGCTGGAGCGCGCACTCCCCGATGCCACCGCCGCGGTGACCGACGTGTGGGGCCCGGGATGGGCGCAGTCCGCGCTCGTCGTCGTCGCCTCGTCCCCGTCCGAGTTCGCCGCCCTGGTGCGTTCGGCCGGCCTGCTGCCCGCCGAGGTCGCCGCCGCTTCCATCGCCGACCCGTTCACCCCGGGCAGCCGGCCCACCGGCCAGCGCGTCGTCTTCGGCCCCGACACCGGGCGCCGCCTCGATCCGGAGGGCATGGCGACCCTGCTGCGGCACGAACTCACCCACATCGCGGCCCGCGCCGATACCGTCGACGGCGCCCCGCTGTGGATGCTGGAAGGCTTCGCCGACTACACCGCGCACCATCGCGAGATCTCGCGGTTCGCCGACATCGCTCCGACCCTCACCGCCCGCGCGCACGCGGGACAGATCCCCGGTGATCTGCCCACCGACGCCGATTTCTCCGGCCCCGACGCCGCCTTCACATACGAGCAGGCCTGGTCGATCTGTGCCTTCGTAGCCGAGAAATACGACCGCCCACGTCTGGTCCAGCTCTACCACCGCATCGCCGCGGGCAAGCAGAACCCGTCCACCGAGGACCAGATCCTCCGCGAAGTCCTCGGCGCCACCCGCACCGAGTTCATCGCCGACTGGCACACCTGGCTCCGAGCCCAGACCGCCTGACATAGATCCCCCGGGTGAACCCCCAGCGCACACCGACGACAGATTCCAACGCCCGCTCACAAGACGGCCCCGAACACCCCGCCAGGCTGCCAGCCCCCCACGAACAGCCGTGCGCTATGCCTGGCGCAACTACGCCCCCAGCGCACCACACTCCGTCTTTCGAGCGAAGCGACACCGAGCATCCGCCGTTCGCGGCCCGACTCGCGTTTGCGCGGCCGCCGCGCACCGCCAGCCCCCACGAACAGCCGTGCGCTAATTCCCGACTTCGCCTACCAACGCCCCCAGCGCACCCCAACCACGACTTTCGAGCGAAGCGAGACCGAGCATCCGCCGTTCGCGGCCCGGCTCGCGTTTGCGCGGCCGCCGCGCAAGCGACGAAGGAGCAAGCGGCGGCCGCGCGAACGCGAGCCACAAAGGGGCCGCGAACACGCCGCGACGAAGTCGCGGCCAATCAAACACCAGCCCACCATCGTTCGAGGACGCGTGCGACTCCGTCGTCGGAGTTCGATTCGGCGATCTCGTCGGCGGCGGCGAGGGCCTCGGGGTGGGCGTTGCGCATGGCGACGCCGTGGCCGGCCATGGTGAGCATGGGGACGTCGTTGGGCATGTCGCCGAACGCGACGATGGTGCCCTCGTCCACACCGAGGCGCTGGGCGACTACGGCGAGGCCAGCGGCTTTGGTGATGCCGGGCGCGGACAGTTCGATGAGCCCGTGCTCGGTGGAGTAGGTGATGTCGGCCCGTTCGCCGATCAGCGGGGCGAGCACCGTGCGCATGTCCGAGCTGCGCGCGCCCGGTAGGCGGATCAGCATCTTGATGGCGGGCGCGTCGATGACCTCCTCGCGGGCGACCGAGGTGTCGTCGGGGTTCAGCCACGCGTGCTCGTAGAGCGGCGAGCTGACGAACTGCGGCGTCACCGCGTCGTGCGCGCTCTCGCCGACGCGTTCGGCCGCGAGACCGCAGCCGGGCAGGGCCTGCTCGGCGACGTCGGCGAGCCACGCGAGCGTCGGCACGTCCAACGTCATGCTGGTCAGTACCCGGTCGGTGGCGCTGTCGTAGATCACCGCGCCGTTGCCGCACACGCATAGCGGCGCGTAACCCAGGCCCTGCACCACCGGGTCGATCCAGCGCGGCGGACGCCCCGTGGCCAGCACGAACGGCACACCGTCGGCGATGAGGGCGCCCACCGCCGCCTTGGTCCGCGCGGTGACCCGCTCGTCGTGATCGATGAGCGTGCCGTCCACATCGGTGGCGACCATCTTCGGCTTGGGCAGGTGCAGGGGTGTCACCCGTTCCATCCTGCCGGACGACCCACCGATCGTGCCCGGCCCCCGTGGCCGCACAAGCCTCGCACAAGCCTCGGACATGCCCGAACATCACGTGGCACGCACGCGGGCAGGCACGTCCTTATGATCGGGGGCTAATACCGACGCTGGCCCGTCCAGCCGAAAGACCATGAGGACTGATGACCGGCTTCCTGCTACGACGCGCGCTCAACTATGTCGTGCTGTTGCTGCTGGCTTCGTTCCTGACGTTCAGTCTGGCGTCTCTGACGTTCCGGCCGCTGGACAGTCTCGAACAACGCAATCCGCGCCCGCCGCAGGCAGTGATCGACGCCAAGGCCGAGGAGTTGCACCTCAACGATCCGATTCCGGAGCGCTACCTCACCTGGCTCAAAGGCATTCCGCAGGGTGACTTCGGCACCACGCTGGCAGGTCAGCCGGTGAGCGAGGAGCTGCCGCGGCGGGTCGCGGTGAGTCTGCGGCTGCTGATCGTCGGCTCACTGGTCGGCACGGTGCTCGGGGTTCTGATCGGCGCGGCGGGCGCGATCCGGCAATACAAGTTCAGCGACTATTTCACCACGGTGATCTCACTGCTGGTCTTGAGCACGCCGGTGTTCCTGCTCGCGACACTGTTGAAATATGGTGCGCTGGAAATCAATTCGCTCACCGGATCGCAGATTTTCCTCTATACCGGCGAGACGTCGGCGAGCAAGATCGAAGGGTTCTGGCCGCAGCTGCTCGACCGGATCCAGCACTTGGTCCTGCCCACCACCGCGCTGGCTCTCGGCGCCATGGCCGGCTACAGCCGCTACCAGCGCAACGCCATGCTCGACGTGTTGCAGAGCGATTTCATTCGCACCGCCCGTGCCAAAGGTCTCACCCGCAGCAAGGCGCTGTACAAGCACGGCCTGCGCACGGCGCTGATCCCGATGGCCACGCTGTTCGCCTACAGCCTCGGCGGACTGATCACCGGGGCGACGTTCACCGAGAAGATCTTCGGCTGGCACGGCGTCGGCGAGTGGCTGGTCGACTCGATCAACGCCCAGGACCTGTACGTGGTGGTGACGGTGACCGCGTTCGCGGGCTTGGTGGTGCTGGTGTCCGGTCTGCTGTCGGACATCGTGTACGCGATTCTCGATCCCAGGGTGCGTGTGTCGTGAGTGAGCGAACCATCAGCACAGCACCGGCGGAACCGAGGGCTAGCGAGGCGCGGTCGTGACCGAAGCCGAAATCATCGTCCAGGGCGCCCCCGAGGTCACCGCGACCGGACGGCGCAAGCTGGTCCTGCGGCGCTTCCTGCGCAACAAGCCCGCCGTCGCGGGCGGCCTGATCCTCATCGCGCTGTTCGTCGCCAGCTTCGCGCTGCCGCCCCTGCTGCCCTACGACTACCAGCAGCTGGACTACACCGCCCTGCTCCAGCCGCCCAGCTTGGAGCATCCGTTCGGCACCACCCAGATCGGGCAGGACGTGCTCGCGCAGACCCTGCGTGGCTTGCAGAAGTCCCTGGTCATCGGCCTGTGCGTCGCGTTGTTGTCCA
The DNA here is from genome assembly GCF_013315795.1 of Nocardia barduliensis. Classification (GTDB taxonomy): domain Bacteria; phylum Actinomycetota; class Actinomycetes; order Mycobacteriales; family Mycobacteriaceae; genus Nocardia; species Nocardia barduliensis. The sequence goes on along the minus strand of NZ_JABLTE010000129.1, from coordinate 8,047 downwards.
CCACCATCGCGGCCACCGCCGGTTCGCTGGCCGGCTTGCTCGGCGGCTGGACCGACCGCGCGATCATGTGGCTGGTCGACCTGCTGCTGGTGGTCCCGAGCTTCATCATCATCGCGCTGTTCGCGCCGCGTACGAAGGGCAGCGGTTCCATCGTGCTGCTGATCCTCCTGCTGTCCTGCTTCGGCTGGATGATCTCCGCCCGCATCGTGCGCGGCCTGACCCTCAGCTTGCGTGACCGCGAATTCGTCCGGGCCGCACGGTACATGGGGGCGCCCACCCGCACGGTGATTCTCAGTCACGTCATCCCGAACATCGCCTCGATTCTGATCATCGACACCACCCTCACGGTCGGCTCGGCGATCATGGCCGAAACGGGCTTGAGCTTCCTCGGTTTCGGCGTGCAGCCGCCGGACGTGTCGCTCGGTTCGCTGATCGCAGCGGGGACGAAATCAGCGTTGACTTATCCCTGGCTGTTCCTGTTCGCGGGTGGTCTGCTGATCATCACCGTGCTGTGCGCCAACCTCGTCGGTGACGGGCTGCGCGACGCGTTCGATCCGGGCGCCAAGCGAGCACGGTCGAAGAAGAAGGCGAAGGCATGACGAGCGCGGGAACGACCGAGAAGACGGCCGGGAGGACCTCGACCGCCCCACTGCTGGAGATCGCCGATCTGCGGGTGTCCTTTCCCAGCGAGGAGGGACGCATCGACGCGGTTCGCGGTGTCACCTACACGGTGTCCGACGGCGAGGTGCTCGCCATCGTCGGCGAGTCCGGTTCGGGCAAGTCGGTGTCCTCGCTTGCGGTGATGGGGCTGCTGCCGGAGCAGGCGCGCATCACCGGTTCCATCCGGTTCCGCGGACGTGAACTGCTCGCGCTCGGCGATCGCGACTTGTCCAAGTTGCGCGGCAGTGCCATCAGCATGGTGTTCCAGGACCCGCTGTCGGCGCTCACGCCGGTCTACCGGGTGGGCGACCAGATCGCGGAAGCCCTTTTGGCGCACGGCAAGATGAGCAAGGGCGAAGCCGCGAAACGGGCGGTGGAGCTGCTCGATCTGGTCGGCATCCCGGATCCGGAGATACGGGCCAAGGCGTTTCCGCACGAGTTCTCCGGCGGCCAGCGCCAGCGCGTGGTCATCGCGATGGCGATCGCGAACGATCCGGCGCTGATCATCTGCGACGAGCCGACCACCGCCCTGGACGTGACGGTGCAGAAGCAGATCCTCAACCTGCTGCGCAAGGCACGCGACATCACCGGCGCGGGCGTCATCATGATCACCCACGACATGGGCATCGCCGCGACGCTGGCCGATCGCGTTGCCGTCATGTACGCGGGCCGGATCGTCGAGACCGCCACCGCCGCCGACCTGTTCGACACGCCGCGGATGCCCTACACCGTGGGGCTGCTCGGCTCGATTCCGCGCATGGACGGCCCGGCCCGGCGTCCGCTGATCCCGATCGTCGGCGCACCGCCCGCCATGCACGCGCTGCCGCCGGGTTGCTCGTTCGCGCCGCGCTGCCCGGTCTCGATCGAGGAGTGCACCGCCGCGGAACCCCCGCTGGCCCCGGTCGAACCCGGGCACGCCGCCGCCTGCATCCGGACCGCCGAGATCGGCACGGACGCGCTGTTCGATGCCTATCGCAGCGAGATCTCCGAGCCGGAGGCCGAGGCCGAGGTGGACTCGGAGGTGGTGCTGCGGGTCTCGGATCTGGTGAAGGTATTCCCGATCACGTCGGGTGTGCTGCTGCGCCGCCGCAAAGGCGAGGTCAGGGCGGTCGACGGCATCAGTTTCGAAGTGCGCCGCGGGCGCACCTTGGCGCTGGTCGGCGAGTCCGGCTCCGGCAAGTCCACCACGCTCACCCAGATTCTCGATCTGGTCACCCCGCAGGCCGGCGCCATCGAGATCATGGGCAGCGACGTCGCCGCGCTGAGCAAGGCGCGCAAGCGGGAGATCCGCCGCAAGATGCAGATCGTCTTCCAGGACCCCACCGCCTCGCTGGACCCGCGCCTGCCGGTCTTCGACGCGCTGGCCGAGCCGTTGCGCATCGACGGGCGTCCGAAGGCCGAGATCGCCCGCCGCGTACCGGAGCTGCTCGAGCAGGTCGGCCTGCGCCCGGAACACGCCGACCGCTACCCGGCCGACTTCTCCGGCGGCCAGAAGCAGCGCATCAGCATCGCTCGTGCGCTCGCCCTCGACCCGGAACTGCTGGTGCTCGACGAACCGGTCTCCTCGCTGGACGTCTCGATCCAGGCGGGCGTGCTGAACCTCCTGCGCGACCTGCAGACCGAGCGCGGGCTGTCCTACCTGTTCGTCTCGCACGATTTGTCGGTGGTGCGCAACCTCGCCCACGACATCGCCGTGATGTATCGGGGCAAGATCGTGGAATACGGCTCCGCCGAGCAGATCTTCGCGGCGCCGACGCACGAATACACGCGGGCGCTGATCGACGCCGTGCCGGTGCCGGCCGTGAACCGGTAGGGAAGGAACACGATGCGAATCCGGTCCACCCGAGGCTGCACCCGGCGACGCTCGGCGCGCTGGGCGGTTCCCGTCGTCGCGCTCGGGCTGGTGGTCGCGGGGTGTGGCGCCGACAGCGGCGAGTCGGCGACGGGCCTGTCCGACGCGCTCGGCACCACCAGCGACATCAACCCGAAAAGCCGGGACGAGATCCGCGAGGGCGGCAACCTCCGCCTGGCCACCACGTCGTTCCCGGCGAACTGGAACACGCTGTCCAACGACGGGAACGACGGCGAGATCGGCGACATCGAGCGACCATTGCTGCCGCGCGCCTTCGACACCGACGCGGCGGGGCAGCTCACGGTGAACACCGACTACTTCACCGACGTCCAGCTGACCAGCACCGATCCGCAGCAGGTCACCTACACGATCAATCCGAAAGCCGTCTGGTCCGACGGCACCCCCATCACCTGGGAGGACCTCCGCTCGCAGGCCAACGCGCTCAGCGGCGCCGACAAGCGTTTCCTGATCGCCATCACCAACGGCTTCGACCGGGTCGAGAAGGTCGAGCGCGGCGTGGACGACCGGCAGGCCGTCATCACGTTCAAGCAGCACTACGCGGAATGGCGGGGGCAGTTCGCCGGGAACTCGGCGCTGTTCCCGAAGTCGGTCACCGCGGACCCGGAGGCGTTCAACCACAGTCTGGTCGACCACATGGGTCCGACGGCGGGGCCTTTCGTGGTCGAGTCCACCGACCGTGCGCAAGGCCGCATCGTGCTGGCGCGCAATCCGAAGTGGTGGGGCGAGCGGCCGAAGCTGGACACCATCACCTACAGCGTGCTCGACCGCACGGCCTGGGTGGGCGCACTGCAGAACAACGAACTCGACGCGGCGCGGCTGGGCACGATCGATGACGTCAAGACCGTCCGCAACACCTCGGGGCTGGTCGTGCGCAGGGCGCCGGGCAATCGCTGGCGACACATCACGTTCAACGGCGCTCCCGGCTCGATCCTTGCCGACCCGAAATTGCGCGTGGCCATCTCCAAGGCGATCGACCGGCAGGGCATCGCCACCGCCACCCAGAACGGCTTGGTGGAGAACCCGAAGCCGCTGAACAACCACATCTTCCTGCAAGGCCAGGAGGGTTATCGCGACAACAGTCTCGGCTACGACCCGGCGGCTGCCGCGAAAGAATTGGACGATCTGGGCTGGAAGCTCAACGGCGACGTCCGGGAGAAGGACGGGCGCAAGCTGGTCATCCGCGACGTCATGTACAACGACCCGACCTGGGTGCAGATCGCGCAGATCATCCAGCAGAACCTGGCCGCCGTCGGGGTGGGGCTGCAAATCGACACCCGGCCGGGCGCGGGGTTCTTCACCGACGTCATCCAGCCCGGTGACTTCGACGCCGCCCAGTTCATCTTCTCCGGCGACGCGTTCCCGCTCAGCAGCATGCCGCAGATCTACGCCTACCACCCCGACGATCTGCAGGGGAATTTCGGCCGGATCGGCTCGCCGGAATTGAACGCCCTGATCGATCGCGCCCTCTCTGAGCTGGATCCGGCCAAGGCCATCGAACTGGCTAATCAGGTGGATCGGGCGGTCTTCGAAGAAGGCCACTCGCTACCGCTGACCCAATACGAAGGAAACTTCGGCGTCCGCGCGGATCTCGCCAACTTCGGCTCCCCGGGGCTCGCGTCGTACGACTACACCAAGATCGGATTCGTGAAATGAGACCACTGACGCCGACCCGGAATTACCGGCGGCAGGCACGCACCGTGCTGGTTCGGGCCCTGACCGTGGGCACGGCGCTCGCTCTGCTGGTTGGCTGCGGGTCGGGCGGTAACGACGTGAAGTCGGGTTCCAGCGCGATCGGCTCGACCAACGACATCAATCCACGCGAACCGAGTGAAGTGCGCGACGGCGGCAACCTGCGTCTGGCCATCACCGGGTTCCCCGCGACGTTCAATTCGCACCACGTCGACACCGACGGCGACCTCAATGACGTGGTCGATTGGACACTGCCGGGACCGATCACGTCCAATGCCGCGGGCGAATTATCGATCGACCACAACTTCTTCGCCGATATCGCGCTGACCGAGACGAACCCGCAGCGAATCGTCTACACCATCAACCCGAAAGCGGTGTGGTCCGACGGCAGCCCGATCACCTGGGAGGATCTGCGAGCCCAGGCGCAGGCGCTGAGCGGCCGCAATACGGAATACCGAGTCGCCGCGACCCAAGGCTACAGCCGGGTGGCCACCGTGGAGCGCGGCGCCGACGACCGCCAAGCGGTCGTCACTTTCGCCCAGCACTACGCGGAGTGGCGCGGCCTGTTCAGTCAGCTGTACCCGAAGGAGTCGATGGAGACGCCGCAGGCGTTCAACGAGCGCGACCGCAATGGTCTCACCAAGTCGGCCGGGCCGTTCGTGATCACCTCCGTCGACCGGGCACAGCAGCGAATCGTGCTCGGCCGCAACCCGAAATGGTGGGGTGACACACCGAAACTGGAGACCGTCACCTACAGCGTGCTCGACTACTCGGCCCGGCTCAACGCGTTGCAGAACAATGAACTCGACGCCATCGATGTCTCGGGTATCGAGGAGGTGAAGTCCGCGACCAACTCACCGGGCATCATCGTGCGCCGCGCCTCCCGCCCGTACAATTCGCACATCACGTTCAACGGCGCGCCGGGGTCGATTCTGGCCGATCCCCGCCTGCGCGTCGCGATAGCGAAGGCCATCGACCGGCAGGGCATCGTCACCGCGCTGCAGAACGGGATCGTGGAGAATCCCGTACCGCTGAACAACCACATCTACCTCAACGGACAAAAGGGCTACCAGGACAACTCCGCGGTGATCGCCTACAACCCGGACGAGGCGGCGCGCATGCTGGACGAACTCGGGTGGAAACTCAACGGCGATGTCCGCGAGAAGGACGGACGTCAGCTGGTGATCCGGGATGTGATGTTCCAACAGGACACCTGGGTGCAGATGGCGCAGATCATGCAGCAGAATCTGGCGCGGGTGGGCGTCAAGCTGGTGATCGAGACGTATCCGGGCAACGGCCTGTTCACCGAGGTCATCGATCCCGGCAACTTCGACATCGCGCAATTCAGCTGGCAGCGGAGCATTTTTCCGCTCGGCGCGCTCCCCCAGATCTACGCGTACGACCCGGCGAACCCGCTCAGCAACAAAGGGCGGATCGGATCACCGGAGCTGAACGATCTGATCGAGCAGACCATCTCCGAACTCGATCCGGAGCGGGCGATCGAGCTGGCGAACAAGGCCGATCGGATGATCTTCGAACTGGTCCATTCGGTGCCCATCGCGCAATCGGCAGGCAACGTGGCCGTTCGGGCGGAGGTCGCCAACTTCGGCGCCTTCGGGCTGGCTTCGCCCAACTATCTCCTGGCAGGCTTCGTGAAGTAGGCCGGTCCGCCGGACGCAACGAGCAGGAAGGACCACCATGCGGATTCACTCGGCGTGTGCCCGACTGGCATTGTCGCTGGTCGTTGTCGGGCTGGCCGTCACGGGATGTGGGGGCGGGAGCGGTGTGGCCCCTGGCACCAGCACGGTCGGCAGCACCAACGACATCAACCCGAGGGACCCGAGTGAACTGCGCGACGGCGGCAACCTGCGGCTGGCACTCACCAACTTCCCGGAGACCTTCAACTATCTGCACGTCGACGGCGGGACGAAAACCGTCGCAGCCATCGTCGAAGCGACGATGCCCACCTCCTTCGTCAGCGACGCGGCGGGTGAGCTGAGCATCGACCACGACTTCTTCACCGATGTAAAGCTGACCGGCACCAGCCCCCAGCAGGTGGTCTACACCATCAATCCGAAGGCCGTATGGTCCGATGGCTCCCCGATCACCTGGGAAGATCTCCGGTCCCAGGCGAATGCCCTGAGCGGCAGAGACACCGCGTTCCTCGTCTCCGGCACCGGCGGTTTCGAACGGGTCGGCAAGGTGGAACGCGGCGCCGACGACCGGCAGGCCGTGGTGACCTTCGATCAGCCGTACAGCGAATGGCAAGGACTGTTCAACCCGCTGTACCCGAAGTCGGTCACCGCGACCCCCGATGCCTTCACCAACGCGGCCAAGAACGCGTTGCCGGTCAGTGCGGGCCCCTTCGTGGTCACCACGATCGACCGCAGCCAGAACCGCATCGTGCTCGGGCGCAACCCTCGGTGGTGGGGTGATACGCCGAAGCTGGATTCCGTCACCTTCAGTGTGCTGGACCATTCCGCGTGGCTGCCCGCGATCCAGAACAACGAACTCGACATCGCCTACATGTCCGGCATCGAGAACGTCAGCGGCGCGCGCAACGCCGAGAACGTGGTCATCCGGCGCACACCGGAGCCGACGTGGTCCCACATCACGTTCAACGGCGCACCTGGCTCGCTGCTCGCCGATCCACAGCTTCGCATCGCCATCTCGAAGGCGATCGACCGGCAGGGATTGGTCACCGCCGCGCAGAACGGCGTCGTCGACGATCCCAAGCCGCTGAACAATCACATCTTCGTCGCGGGGCAGAAGGGCTATCAGGACAATTCGGCGCCCATCGCCTACGACCCGGACGAGGCGGCGCGCATGCTGGACGCACTCGGCTGGAAACTCAACGGCGACGTCCGCGAGAAGGACGGCCGGAAGCTCGAACTGCGCGATGTGATGTACCAGCAGGATCAGTGGGTGCAGACCGCCCAGATCGTGCAGCAGAATCTCGCGCGGATCGGCGTGAAGCTGATCATCCAGACCGTACCCGGCACCGGCCTGTTCACCAATGTGATCGACCCGGGCAACTTCGACCTGGCCCAGTTCAGCTGGGGCGCTTCGGTCCTGCCGCTCGGCGCGCTCCGGCAGATCTACTACTACGACCCCGCCAACCTGCAAGGCAACAAGGCACGCATCGGCACTCCGGAACTCAACGCGCTGATCGACCGAACCCTCTCCGAACTCGATCCGCAGAAGGCCATCGAGATGGCCAACGAATGCGATCGGATGATTTTCGAAGAGGGTTACTCCATCCCGCTGCACCAGGCGGCGGGCACCTACGCCGCCCGGGCCGACCTGGCGAACTATGGCGCGTTCGGACTCGCCACGCCGGACTACACCAAGGTCGGCTTCCTGAAGTGAGAGCCGGAACGGGCCCGCTGGCCTATCCGCTCACGGTGACGATCGGCGCCCTCGCAATCTGTGCCGCCTGGGCGCCGTTCGGCACTCTGGATCAGGTGGCGGCCATCGTGGCCGTCGCCCTCGGACTCGTCGGCTACACGGCGTACCGGCTCGCCGTCGCGTTCGGGCTGCTCGGGTTCGGGAGTTCGGGCACCGTGCGAACGGCTCGAGTCACCCGAGTCCGCCAGCAACATCGCCTCGTCAGCCGATCCTGGTTGCAGATCGACGGCGCCGGTGGTCCGCGGTGGCTTCCGGTCTACTTCGATCCGGCGCTGCCCACCCTCACCGAGACCGCGGCCGAACTGACCGGCCGCACCGTTCACGTCTCCGGACGTCGCCTCTACCCTTCCGGCCGTCTCCGCGATGCCGAGCCTCCTGGCCGCCTGATCGACAATCCCAGCCGTCCCGCCCCCGACG
>NZ_JABLTE010000128.1 GCF_013315795.1 Nocardia barduliensis | reverse complement strand
GCCGGGATGGTGTCGTTGGCGGGGGTGGCTGCTGGGTTCGGGGTGTATCTGGCGGCTGCGACGGCGGGGATCACGGCGGTGTTCGCGGTGGTCCCCGGGCTGTATCTGGCGGTGAAGCTGGCGGGCGCGGCCTATCTGGGGTGGCTGGCATGGCAGGCGGTGCGCCCCGGCGGTGTCTCGGTGTTCACGCCCACGGCGCTGTCCGCCGATCCCGCGCGACGGCTGTTCACGATGGGGCTGGTCACCAATCTGCTGAACCCGAAGATCGCGATCATGTACATGGCGCTGATCCCGCAGTTCGTCACGCCGGAGCACGGCGAAGTGTGGCTGCAGAGCTTGTGCCTGGGCGCGGTGCAGATCGCGGTGGCGCTCACCGTGAACGGCTTGATCGTCGTGGGCGCTGGCGGCTTGGCGACGTTCCTCACCGGCCGCCCCCGATGGCTGCGCATCCAGCGCTACGTCACTGGCACGATGCTCGGCGCGATCGCCGCTCTGCTCGCCACCGATCGCACGCGCCCCGTCCCGGCCTGAGCCGGTCCGGGGCCGTACCTGCTCGGCTCAGCCCTGCTCAGCGGGGCTTACCAGGCGATAGTGCAGTTCGGCGAACTGACCGGCCTGCGCGACACCGACGAGGCGCATCCGGCTGGACAGGATGCGCCGCGGCAGCAGCGGTGCGCCCGCGCCCAGAGTCACCGGAACCACGCTCACCATGACGTCGTCGAGCAGACCCGCGTCGGCGAATTGTCCGGCCAGGTCACCGCCACCCATGATCCAGATATTGCGCTCACCGGCCGCGGCGGCCATCTCCCGGTGCACTTGCTCGACGGTCCCCGAGACGAACCGGAGATTCGCACCGGGGATCACCGGGAGATCCCGGTGGGTGAACACCCAGCACGGGAGGTCACCGTAGTATCCGCGCCAAGTCTCCGGCGACTCGTTGGCCACGATCCATTCGTAGGTGGTCGCGCCCATGCACATAGCGCCGACCCGCGCGAAGAAGTCCGCCATGCCGCTCTGCGCCTCGTCCGCTCCCTCCACCTCGAAAAGCCAGGTCAGCGAGTTGTCCGGATCGGCGAGGTATCCGTCGAGACTGGTTGCCGTGTAGTACTGCGTTGCCATGACACGCAAGGTTGCCATCGAAACCTGACAGTTCACGGCATGGTTTGCCGATCAGCCGAGACGTAACCGGCGCACGCCCTCCTCCAGCGTCTCGTCGCGCTTGCAGAAGGTGAACCGCACCAGGTGGTTCCACGCGGCGATGTCGTCGGCGAACACGCTGACCGGCACCGCCGCCACGCCGACACGCTTCGGCAGTTCCCGGCAGAACGCCAGGCCATCGGACACGCCGAGCGGGGTGATATCGGCGACGACGAAGTAGCCGCCCGCGCTCGGATACACCCGCAGCCCGGTGTCGGCGAGCGCCGCGGAGAGGCGGAGCCGCTTCTCGGACAACGCGTCCCGCAACCGGCCGACCCAGTCCAGCTCGTGGTTGATCGCATGCGCGACAGCGGGCTGGAACGGCCCGCCCGCCACGAAAGTCAGGAACTGCTTTGCCGCGAGCACCCCCTCGATCAGGTCGGCGGGGCCGCACGCCCAGCCGGTCTTCCACCCGGTGACGCTGAATGTCTTGGCCGCACTCGACACCACGATCGTCCGCTCGGCCATCCCCGGCAGGGTGGCCAGGCTGACGTGTTCGGCGCCGTCGTAGACCAGGTGCTCGTAGACCTCGTCGGTGAGCACCAGAAGATCGTGCTCGCAGGCGATTTCGGCGATCGCCCGCAGGTCCGAGCGCCCCAGCACCGTGCCGGTCGGATTGTGCGGCGAGTTGACGACGAGCATCCGGGTCGCCGGTGTGATCGCGGCGCGCAGACTGTCCAGGTCGAGCACGAAGCGGTCGGCGTCGGCCACCAGCCGAGCCGTGCGCCGCCGGGCGCCGGCCAGCGCCACCGCCGCGGCGTACGAGTCGTAGTACGGCTCGATCAGCACGACCTCCTCGCCGGGCTCGACCAGACCGAGCATCGCCGCGCTGATCGCCTCGGTCGCGCCCACCGTCACCAGCACCTGCGTGTCCGGGTCGTACTCGGTTCCATAGCGCCGGGCGCGGTCGTCGGCCACGGCCCTGCGCAGCACCGGCATGCCGCGACCGGGCGGATACTGATTGAGACCGTCCGCGATGGCGCGCCGAGCGATTTCCAGCATGCTCGCGGGCCCGTCGGTGTCGGGGAACCCTTGCCCCAAGTTGACCGCGTCGTGCCGGACGGCAAGTTCGGTCATCTCGGCGAAGATCGTGGAGGCGAAGGGACGCAGGCGGGCAACGGTCTGATGTCGCGAGGGCATAACCGGAGACTAGTCCAGTACCGGAATCCGTTGCCGAAAGATAGCGAGCACTCGTATTTCACACCCGATCGGGTGGCCTACCTGCATGGTTGCCCGTTCTCTGAGTACAAACTGGCTATCCCGCACATACCGCCGTAGCGGATATCCGGTGGGCGCGCGCACCCACCCGGGCTCACCCCAGCCGGACCCCGCCCAGCTTGGCCGGATTCACCACATCGTAGGTACCCCAGACCAATCCGTCACGCACGGTGAAGCCGACGATCCGCATCGGATAGCCTCCCCGGCCCTGCTCCGCCGGACGCGCCGCGACACCGAGCCCCAATTGGCCGTTGACAGAAACGAATTCGTACACCGAGGACGCGTCCTGCAGCCCGTACTTGCGCACCAAGCCCAGGTAGAAACGGGCGATGCGCTCCGCGCCGTGCAGCACGTTGACCGCGGTGGCGGTGGTGCCGTTGGCATCGCCGATCATCACCGCGTCCGGATGCAGCGCTGCCGCCACGGCGGCCACGTCACCGGAACTCAGCGCGGTGAGGAAACGCGCGACGGCGGCCTCGTGCTCGGCATCGGGCACCGGCCTCGGCGTCTGGGCCACCGCCTTGCGGGCACGCACCGCCAGCTGCCGCGCGGCATCGGCCGAGACGCCGAGGATCGCGGCGATCTCGTCGAACGGCACCGCCAGCCCATCGTGCAGCACGAAGGCGACGCGTTGCGGCGGCGTCAGGGTGTCCAGCACGATCAGCGCCGCGAACCGGCACTCCTGCTTGCGCACCACGGCTTCCAGCGGGTCGGGAGAACTCGACGGCGTGCGCGCGGTGACCACAGGTTCCGGCAGCCACTGCCCCACGTAGCTTTCTCGCCGCGCCGCCGCACTCCGCAGCCGGTCCAGGCAGATGCGGGTGACCACGGTGGTCAGCCAAGCCCGCAGATCTTCGATCTCGGACTGGTGTGCGCCCGCCAAGCGCAACCAGCTCTCCTGCACCGCGTCCTCGGCATCGCCGACGCTGCCCGTCAGCCGATAGGCGACCGAGAGCAGATGCGCCCGATGTGACTCGAACAGGTCGGAAAGCAGCGCGGCAACCATCGAGGGGAAGTCTACGATCCGGGTCTGAAACGTTCCCGCGCGGCATCGACCACCGGTGCGAGACAAACCGGATGATCCGTCGCCCCCTTCCGTGACAGCATGACGCGATGGACCAGCAAGCGCTGTCGAACGGAACGGTCTGGCTGTCGACCCCGACGACGGACGATATCGACACCATCACCGAGTGCTGCCAGGATCCGGACATCGCGGAGTGGGTGACCATCCCGGTGCCGTACGTGCGCGACAGCGCCGTGACCTTCCTCGAGGAGATGGTGGGCCCGGGATGGGCGGCGCGCAGCCCTACCTGGGCGGTGCGGCTGCGCGCCGACGGGCCGGTCGTCGGCATGATCGGCCTCGGCGAACGCGACGAGAGCGCGGCCGAGATCGGTTTCTGGCTCGTCCCGGCGCAGCGGTCGCGCGGCCTGATGACCCAGGCGGTCGAGCTGGTGTGCGAGTTCGGGTTCAGTTCCGACGGCTTGGCACTGGAGCGGATCGCCTGGCGCGCGTTCGTCGGCAACTACGCCTCGGCCGCGGTCGCGCGCCGCGCCGGATTCCGGTACGAGGGCCTGTCCCGGTTGGGCAGCGTCCAGCGCGGACGGCGCCGCGACCACTGGTTCGCCGCCCGCCTGCGCACCGACCCGCCCGGCCCGGCCGACAATTGGCCCGCCGAGTTCGCCCGTGGCGGGACGCCCGTCGCGCAGGCACCCGGCCCGGCGTAAACCGGCCCCGATGACAACCGACCCGCGATTCGCCTGGATCGTGCGAACCTTGGCGGTGCGGCCCGCCGACCGGGTACTGGAAATCGGTCCCGGTTCCAGTGACTCGCTCGCCTACCTCGCCGAGCAGGCGATCGACGGCACGGTCGTCGGCGTGGAACGGTCCGCCACCGCCGTCTCCCGCGCGGCGAAACGGCATGCCGCGCGGCTGGAGTCGGGCCGGGTCCGGCTGGTGCACGCCGACCTCGCGGAGCTGACCGCGGACCGGCTGCTGCGCGAGACCGGTCTCGGCGCGGCGGCTTTCGACAAAGTCCTGGCGATGAACGTCAACCTGTTCTGGACCAAACGCCCCACCGCCGAACTCGCCCTGATCCGGCGGCTGCTGGCGCCCGGCGCGACGCTGGGTCTGTTCTACGGGTACGGCACGCCCGACGCGGCGGACCCCCACAGCCCGAAGCCGCCGCTCGCCCGGCTGACCGAGCACTTGACCGCGGCGGGTTTCGACGTCCGCACCATCGCGTCCGGCGACCTACTCGGCGTCCTGGGCACCTGACGGTGCTCGACGGTGTCCGCGCGACCAGCGCGAACGCCTGCGCCGCGCATCACACCGTCGCGGGCAGCGGACCGTCGGCTCACTCAGCGCTCACGGCGCCGCCCCACCGCCTCGGCCAGACGGTCCAGCTGACTCGCGGTGGTCTCCCAGTCCAGGCAGGCGTCGGTGATGGACTGCCCGTAGGTGAGCTCGTCGGCGTGGCCGAGGGTGAGGTCCTGGCGCCCCGCGACCAGGAAACTCTCCAGCATGACCCCGACAACCGCGGTCTCGCCCGCCGCCAGCCGCCGCGCGATGTCGGTGACCACGTCGACCTGCTTGTTGTGGTCCTTGTTGCTGTTGCCGTGACTGGCGTCCACCACGATCCGCTCCGGCAAAGACGCCTTCTCCAACCGCAGGCACGCCTCGGCGACCGACGCCGCGTCGTAGTTCGGGCCGTTGCTGCCACCGCGCAGGATCACGTGGCAGTCCGGGTTGCCGGTGGTGCGGATGAGCGCGGAACGGCCGTCGAGATCGGTGCCGGGGAACACATGGCTGGCCGCCGCGGCGCGCACGCCGTCGACCGCGACCTGGACGTCGCCGTCGGTACCGTTCTTGATCCCGACCGGCATCGACAACGCGCTGCTGAGCTGACGGTGCACCTGGCTGGCCGCGGTGCGCGCGCCGATCGCGCCGTAGGAGACGAGGTCCGCGATGTACTGCGGAGTGATCGGGTCCAGGAACTCACAGGCCACCGGAAGCCCGAGCGCGGTGATGTCGACCAGCAGCTTGCGGCCGAAACCCAAACCGGTGTTGACGTCGAACGAACCGTCCAGATGCGGATCGTTGATCAGGCCCTTCCAGCCCAGGCTGGTACGCGGCTTCTCGAAGTAGACCCGCATCACCACGTGCAACCGGTCATCGACTTCGGCGGCCTTCGTCGCGAGCCGGCGCGCGTAGTCCAGCGCGGCGGCGGGGTCGTGCACAGAGCACGGGCCGACGATCACCATCAGGCGATCGTCCGCGCCGTTCAGCACGTCGACGGTGGCTCTGCGTCCCGCACGGACGGTGTCGGCGAGGGCATCGGTGATCGGGTGCACGCGACGCACCTCCGCCGGTGAACGCAGCGGGCTGATGTTCAGGGTGCGTTGATCGTCCAGATCGGAATGCCGCGCGTCGACGTCGGCTGCGGTAGTCATGTCGTGGGTTTCCTTTTCTCGAGGCCGACCCACGGAGGAGAAATCCCGTCGAGCCGGTCCATCGTCCGGCTCGGGGTGGAAGTCAGTCAGCGCGCGCGGTTGCCGCAGACCAGCCCACCCAGGGCCGGCTTGCTAAACCAGAAATACACGCGCTGCACGTCAGGGACAGTACCAGCCTGCGTCCGAACGGTGAACGACGGTGTTAGGTACGCCACTGGGTTGGATTGGCCGCGCCTTCGGCGCGGCGTGTTCGCGGCCCCTTTATGGCTCGCGTCCGAGTGACCGCCGCTTGCTCCTTCGTCGCCTGCGCGGCGGTCACTCGGACGCGAGCCGGGCCGCGAACGGCGGATGCTCGGTCTCGCTTCGCTCGAAAGACGTGGTTGAGGTGCGCTGAGCGCGGTGGCGTTCGAGCGCAGGACAAAGTGCACTCGCGGCCCCGCCGGGATGGGGCCGCGACAGCGCGATGTGGCGGATGCCGCCGGGGGATTCGGTCTCATCCCCACTGGCCGGGCACGTAGCTTCCCGCGGGGGTGCGGGCGATGACGTTCATCCGGTTCCAGGCGTTGATCATCGCGATGGCGGCGATGAGGGCGGCGATCTGGTCGTCGTCGTAGTGCTTGCGCACCTCCTGCCACACCGTGTCGCTGACCGCGCGGCCGTCGCCGATCCGGGTGGCCTCCTCGGTGAGCGCCAGCGCGGCGCGTTCGGCCTCGGTGAACACGGTGGCCTCGTGCCACGCGGCGATCAGGTTGAGCCGCACGGAGGTCTCGCCGGCGTGCGCGGCGTCCTTGGTGTGCATGTCGGTGCAGTAACCGCAACCGTTGATCTGGCTGGCGCGGATCTTCACCAATTCATAGGTCGCGGCGGGCAGGCTGGAGTCGTTGATCACCTTCGAGGCCATCGTGAGCCGCTTGATGAAGCTGCCGCCGACCGGGTTGCCGAAGAGTTCGAAGCGCTGTTCCATGATGTCCGTCTTTCGTCGTTCCTTGGGGGTTCATCAGGAAGACGACGCGGTGCGCTCGGGTGTGACAGCGGACCATGAGACGTGGATCACAGTGCGACAGAGGCGAAGCGACGCCTACTTCGTGAAGGCGTAGGTGACTCCGGTCAGCTTCTCCGACAGCTCCCACAGGTCCGCCGCGACCTTCTCGTCCCTGGACGCTTTCGACGATCCGGACGGCCCGGGGTAGCCGCGCATACCGCCGAGCCCGGTGGGCCCGTAGTAACCGCCGGGCTGCACATCGGCGGTCGCGGCGTACAACGTCGGCAGCGCGCCCATCGCGGCGTTCTGCGCGAACACCTGGTTGCCCAGCCACATCACCCGGTCCAGGAACGACTCGGTGTGCGACTGCAATTCGGTGGCGGCGTAACCGGGATGCGCGGCGACCGAGACCTTCGCCGAGCCCGCCGCGGTCAACCTGCGCTGCAACTCGCGCGCGAACATCAGATTGGCCAGCTTGGCCTGCCCGTAAGCGGCCCACCGCTGGTATTTGCGCCGCTCCCAGTTGAGATCGTCCAACTCGATGGTGCCGACCTGGTGCGCACCGCTGGAGACGGTGACGATCCGGTCGGCGATCTTGTCCAGCAGCAGCCCGGTGAGCGCGAAGTGACCGAGATGGTTGGTGCCGATCTGCTTTTCGAAGCCGTCGGCCGTGCGCCCCTCCGGCACCGCCATCACGCCGGCGTTGTTGATCAGCACGTCGGCCCCGTCGACGCCCTCGGCGAACGCGCGGACCGACGCGAGATCGGCCAGATCGAGTTCGCGCACCTCGGCCCGGTCGCCCAGTTCGGCGGCCACCCGTTCCCCTTTGGCTACGTTCCGGCAGGCCAGCACCACCTCACCGCCCGCGGCGGCCAGCGCGCGCACCGTTTCGGCCCCCAGGCCGCTATTGGCCCCTGTGACGATGAACTTCCGACCGCTCTGGTCGGGCATGTGCGAGGTGTCCCACCTGGTCATGACGAAAAGTCTAGTGCGCGGCAGCGCGCGACGGCAGGTTCTGACACACGCGGGGCAGTAGGGTTGCCTAACCTAAAAGGCAAACTTCGGCTTGATTCCTGTGAGGCAGACCGTGACTTCCACACCGACCGAGTCCGCGCATCGCGACGGCTACGTACCTTTTCCCGCGCACACGGCCGCGGAATATCGAGCAGCCGGGTACTGGGCGGGACGCCCGCTCGGGGACCTGCTGCGCGCGACCGCGCACCAGCATCCCCAGCGTCCCGTGCTGCTCGACGCGCAAGGCACGCGCAGTTACGCCGAGATCGACTCCGACGCGGACCGGATGGCGCACGGGCTGCTCGCGCTCGGCGTCGCTCCCGGTGACCGCGTGGTGGTGCAGCTGCCGAACGTGCCCGAGTTCCTGACGGTGCTGTTCGGCCTGTTGCGCGCCGGAATCATTCCCGTGCTGAGCCTGCCCGCGCACCGACGAGCCGAAATCGAGCACCTGACCCGGCTTTCCGGCGCGGTCGGCTACATCGTCGCCGACCGGACGGGTGACTTCGACTACCGCGAACTGGCGGCCACCGTGCGCGATGCGGTGCCGTCGCTGCGCCATGTGCTGGTACTCGGCGATCCAGGACCGTTCACCGACCTCACCTCGATCCCGCGCGACGGCGGCGAGCTGCCCGAGATCGATCCGGGCGACATCGCCCTGATGCTCGTTTCCGGCGGCACGACCGGCCTGCCCAAGCTGATCGCGCGCACGCACGACGACTACGTCTACAACGCCACCGCCAGCGCCGAGGTGTGTGAACTGACCGAGCAGGACGTCTACCTCGCGACACTGCCCGCCGCACACAACTTCCCGCTGGCCTGCCCCGGCATCCTCGGCACCGTCGCGACGGGCGGTGCGGTCGCGTTCGTCGGTGACCCGAGCCCCGAGAGCGCGTTCGCGGCGATAGAGCGGCATCGGGTGACGGTCACCGCTGTCGTGCCGCCGCTGGCCCAACTCTGGTGCGCGGCCACCGAATGGGAAGAGGCGGACCTGAGTTCGCTGCGTCTGCTCCAGGTCGGCGGCGCGCGACTGGCCGAGGTCAACGCCAAGGAAGTGACCCCGGCGCTGGGCGCCACCCTGCAACAGGTGTTCGGCATGGCCGAGGGCTTGCTCAACTACACCCGGCTCGACGATCCGGCCGAGCTGCTGCACACCACCCAGGGCAGGCCGCTCTCACCCGCCGACGAGGTCCGCGTGGTGGACGCCGACGGCAACGAGGTGGCGCCCGGCGCGGAGGGCGAGCTGCTGACCAGGGGGCCGTACACGATTCGCGGCTACTACCGCGCACCCGAGCACAACGCGCGCGCGTTCACCCCGGACGGCTTCTATCGCAGCGGCGACCTGGTCCGCCGCCTGCCCAGCGGACATCTGGTGGTGTCCGGCCGGATCAAGGACGTGATCAACCGCGGCGGCGAGAACGTCTCCTGCGACGAACTCGAGGAACACCTGCTGGCCCATCCCGCCGTCCGGCATGCCGCCGCCGTGGGGCTCCCCGACGCGGCGCTGGGCGAGAAGGTCTGCGCCGTCCTGGTCGTCGACGGCTCGATGCCGACGCTGGCCGAGATCAAGACCTTCCTCGCCGCCCGCGGACTGGCCACTTACAAGCTGCCGGACGTGCTGCGCCGCAGCGACAAGCTGCCGATCACCGCGGTCGGCAAGATCGACAAGAAAGCGCTGCGCGCCGAACAGTAGCGCCGATGCCGACGGACAGCGCGTCACCGGCGCGCTGCCCGTCGGCCTTTCACTAGGCCTTCACCACGTAGGGCGCGATGCTGCCCAATTTCTCGCAGGTCTCCTCGAACTCGCGCTCCGGCCGCGACTGGCCGACGATGCCCGCGCCCGCACGCAACCAGGCGCCCTCGGTGTTCTGGTACACCGCGCGCAAGACGAGGGTCGCCTCCAGCGCACCGGTCGGCGAAACGGTGACCACCGCCCCGGAATACAACCCGCGCGGGTCGTGGTCGAGCCGGAACACCGAGTCGACGCCCGCGCGCTTGGGAATCCCCGAGGCGGTCACCGACGGGAACAGCACCTCCAGCGCGTCCCAGCTGGATCGGTCCGCGGCCAGCCGCCCCCGCACCGTGGACGCCAGATGCTGCACGCTGCCACGCTCGCGCACGGCCATGAAGTCCGACACCGCGGGCGTGCCGGGATCGGCGACGGCCGTGATCTCCGCGAACGAGGTCTGCACCGAAATCGCGTGTTCCACGATCTCTTTCGGGTCGGTGACCAGGTCGGCTTTGGCGGCGAGGTCGGCCGTCGAGCCGCGGCCGAATGCGCGGGTGCCCGCCAGCGGCTCGGTGGTCACCACCCGCTCGTCGTCCACGGACGCGACCAGTTCGGGGCTGAAGCCCGCCGCCTCCAAGCCGCCGAGCCGCAGCAGGAACGACCGCGCCGGCGTGTTGTGCGCGCGCCCGAGACGATAGGTCGCCGGAACGTCCACCGCGAAGGGCAGTTCGACCTTCCTGGACAGGATCACCTTCTGGTAGCGGCCGGCCTGGATCTCGCCGACGGCCTCGGCCACCCGGTCCCGGTAGCCGGTGGGGTCGACCCGGATGTCGGCCGGATGCGCCTGCGGCAGTTCGGTGTTCTGCGACTGCGCGATCAGGTCGTGGATGTCCCCGGTCTCCGCGGGTGTCGCACCGGATACCCGGACGCCGAATTCCCCCACCCTTACCTCGATCCGGGGGATCATCAAGTGGGCCAGCGCGGTACGCGGGTCCACGTGCTCGCTGGCGTCGAGCGCCCAGGCGCAGAATTCGAAGCCGATCCAGCCGTAGGCGTTTCGCCCGTCGAGCGGCAGCGCGCCGAGCGCCCGGTCGAGCACGCCCGCCGGATTGCCTTCCCATCCGCTGGTCGCGGTTTGTCCCTCCCAGGTGGTGCGCAGCTCCCGCGCATCCAGTTCGACACTGCCGATCGGATCGGCCGCGAACACCCACTCCCCCGGACGCTCGTACATCACGTACTCGCCGAACCGATCCGCCCCCGCCAGCCGGGACATCGCTGCCGCCGGATCGGTCACATACTCAACCCGCAGGCGTTCCGTGGTCGACAACGATCCTCCAAAGGTTACCCTGGCCTAACTTGTGCAGGTAAGGTTAGCATTACCTCCCCCCTCGCGCCGGTGTGCTCGAGGCCACAACGCGAACGCCGAGAGATCAATCCGAGCGGGGCATCCCCCACCACGGCGGCAAGCACTTTCGCCCGCGCTCACACCACCGAACCGAACTCGCCACGCCGACTGCCTGCGCGGAAGAGACCCGCCGGGATTGAATAGTGGAGAGCGTCACCTGCGGAGGGAAGAACATCGATGATCGATCACCGCGGCGATTCACCCGCGACAGCCCGGCCCGGGACCGCACCGCAATCGGTGGTGGCCCTGATCGACGCCGCGTCGGGGGTGGAACGCGAACTCGTCGGCAAGTGGCTGGCCGACGGCGGGATCGGCACCGAGTTCGGCACCGACGCGCCGGTCACCCAGCTGGACCTGGACGCGGGAGCCGTCGCGGCCCGGCTGGTCGGCAGGCGCGACGATCCGCTGGTGGTGCCGATCCGCGTGCTGTGGCTGCCGCCCGAACGCGACGGCGTCCGCCGCGTCACCTTCGCCGACCTGGCCCTGATGACCAACCCGCGCAAGCCCAACCGGCTGGTGCAGCGCAGGCTGCTGGCCGAGTCGCCGGACCGGCACGTGGTGCTGACCGGCGCGCCGGCCCGACTCAGCGAATTGCGCGCGAACAACCCGGAGGCCTCGGCGCTGTTCGACAAGGGCACCGCCGAGCCGTTCGCCCGCGCCGTCGTGCGCGCCGCGGTGGTGGCGCTGGAACGCGCCGAACGCACCATCATCGGCGACCGGTACAAGGTGCCCAAGCTGGTCGCCGAGGAGATCCTCGACTCCCCCGACTTCCTGCGCAGGCTGGAACTGATCGCCGACCAGATCGGGGCCAGCCCGCACGAGGTGTACCGCCGCGCCGAGAAGGGGCTCAACGAACTGGTCGCCGCCCAGAGCAGGCTGGTCTCGGACCTGTTCACCCAGGCCATGCGGCCGGTGCACGCCTCGACCTGGAAGGTGGACCCGGACGAGTCCGGCCTGACGGGGTTGCGCGATCTCAACCGCCGCTTCCCGCTGGTGTTCCTGCCCTCGCATCGCTCCTATGTCGACGCGTTCGTCCTCGGAGACGTGCTGGCTCGCAACGACTTCCCGCCGAACCACGTGATCGGCGGCGCGAATCTCAGCTTCTGGCCGATGGGCCCGATCGCGCGGCGCACCGGGACCGTGTTCATCCGGCGTAGTTTCGGCGACGACGAGGTCTACAAGGCGGTCGTCGAGGAGTACTTCGCCTATCTGCTGGCCAAGCGCTTCAACCTGGAGTGGTACTTCGAAGGCGGCCGCACCCGCACCGGCAA
This sequence comes from Nocardia barduliensis, assembly GCF_013315795.1. Taxonomy (GTDB): domain Bacteria; phylum Actinomycetota; class Actinomycetes; order Mycobacteriales; family Mycobacteriaceae; genus Nocardia; species Nocardia barduliensis. The sequence goes on along the minus strand of NZ_JABLTE010000128.1, from coordinate 6,645 downwards.
GCTGCGACCGCCGCGCTACGGCCTGCTGAACTACCTTGCCGCCGCGGTGCGTTCGAATCGCATCGATGACGTCATGCTGGTTCCGGTCTCGATCACCTACGAGCGGCTCAACGAACTCGGCGCCATCGCCACCGAGCAGGAGGGCGGCAAGAAGAAGCCCGAAGGGTTGACCTGGCTGGCGCGTTACATCCGCAGTCAGCAGCACTCCGCCGGGCACGTGTACGTCCGGTTCGGTGAGCCGCTGTCGGCGCGCGATCGGCTCGCCGCGCACGGCGACCCGCTGACCGCGCCCCCGTTGACGATCCCGTTGCACCACACAGAGCCGATTCCGCCGCCGCGCATCGAAGCCGGAGTGGTCGACAGCGACCCGCCGGAAATCGCCGAGTTGGAACGGAAGGCCGTGCAGCGGCTGGCGTTCGAGGTCGCGGTCGGGATCAACGCGGTCACGCCGATCACCGTCAACGCGCTGGTCACCCTGGCGCTGCTGGGTGTGGACGGGCGCGCGCTCACCCTCGGCGAAGTACGCACGGTGCTGGGGCCCGTGCTGGGTTACATCGACAAGCGCGAACTGCCGCGCGGCGAAGTCGACGCGCTGCGGGACGAACAGGGCTTGGCCGTGGTGCTGGAACAGCTCTCGCTGGCCAAGGTGGTCACGGTGTATCGCGGCGGGATCGAACCGGTGTACTCGATCGAGTCCGGTGCGCACCTGGAGGCCGCCTTCTACCGCAACAGCGCCGTGCATTGGTTCGTCAACCGCGCCATCCTCGAGCTGTCCATCCTGGCCGCGGTCGACAACGGCGACGCCGACGCACTGAAGACCGGCTGGGACGAGGCGTTCCGGCTGCGCGACCTGCTGAAGTTCGAGTTCTTCTTTCCCGATCGCGGTGAGTTCGCCGATCAGATGGTCGCGGAGATGCTCCTGGTGGATCCGGACTGGTACACCCACACCCGCCGCGACACCCTCGGCTCGGACATCCTGGCGAAACTCACCGCGTCCGGCTTCACCATGGCCCACCGCGTACTGCGCTCGTTCGTCGACGCGCAGTTGGTGGTGGCCGAACGGCTGGCCGCCCGGGACGCGGGCGACGAGATCGACCGCAAGGAGTTCATCACCGAATGCGTGGCGGTCGGCAAGCAGATGATGCTGCAGCAACGGTTGCACAGCCCCGAGTCGGTCTCCACCGAATTGTTCACCAGCGCGCTCAAGCTCGCCGACAACTACGGCCTACTGGAAACCGCCCCCGGTGACGAACCGGCCGAGCGCTCCGCCGAAGCGGCCCGGCGCCTGCTCCAGCGCAGAACCGAGTTCGCCGAGCGCCTGCGCACCATCGGCGCCCGCATCGCGCAGGCCGCCGCGCTCGACCCCTCCAATCGGGAGGCGTGGTGAGCGACACTCTCCCTGCGGCGCAGGAGGGTCCGATGACCGGGGCGCGCGCTGATCTCGACACCGCGATCGCCGCCATCCGCTCCGGGCCGCAAGGCCGCGCGGTCGCGGCTGTCTTCGAGTTCGGCGGCACGGTGGTGGACGGTCCGGGGCCGCGCCGTCGCCGCAAGCCCGCCGACGTGCTGCTCGGCGGCATCCGCAACCACATGACCGACGGCGAGTACAGCCGGTTGCTCCGGGAACTGTCCGAGGCGCTGGCCGGACGGTCCGAACAAGAGCTGACCGCGCTGGGCAGGCGACTGTTCAAGCGCACCGTCTACGGGCACCTGTATCCCGAAGCGTGGCAGTTGATCCGGACGCACCGGGCGGCCGGGCACACCATCGTGCTGGTCAGTTCGCTGACCGAGTTCCAGGTGGCACCCGCGGCGGCTCAGCTGGGCATCGAGCACGTGCTGTATACGCCGATGGCCACCCGCGACGGCGTGCTCACGGGGTATCCCGACGGTAAGCCGCTGTGGCGCAACGGCAAGGCCGAGGCGGTCGCGGAGTTCGCGGCCGCGCACGAGATCGATCTCGAACGCAGCTACGCCTACGCCAGCGCGAGCGCCGACCTGCCGATGCTGTCGCTGGCCGGGCATCCGGCGGTGGTGAACCCCGACGACGCACTGGCCGGCATCGCCGACCGGCAGCATTGGGGCAGGCTGACGTTCCGGCCACGCCGCCCCCCGCGCGCGGGCGATTACGCGCGCACCGCGGCGGGATTCGCCGGGCTGCTCGGCGGCGCGCTGTTCGGTGTCGCGTCGAAGGCGCCAACCAAAGACCGCAGGCAGATGGCCGACGCGCTGATGGCGCACGCGACGCGCAATACGCTGCGCATCGCGGGCGTGCACGTGCGGGTCACGGGGGCCGAGAACGCGAGATCACCGCGCCCCGCGGTGTTCCTGTTCAACCACCAGAGCCAGTTCGACATCATCATCGTGCCCGAGGTGCTCGGCGGCGGCGTCACCGCCATCGGCAAGAAGGAGCTCACCAAGAACCCGGTCTTCGGGCCGCTCATGCGCTTCGTCGGCGTGACGTTCATCGACCGCGGGAACAGCGCGCAGGCCAGGGCGGCGTTGCGACCGGTGGTCGAGACGCTGCGCGGCGGTCTGTCGGTCGCGGTGTCTCCGGAGGGGACCCGCTCCTACACGCCCGAAATCGGGCAGTTCAAGAAAGGCGCGTTCCACATCGCGATACAGGCCGGGGTACCGGTGATCCCGGTGGTCATACGGAACGCGGGCGAGGTCTGCTGGCGCAACGCGATGGTCGCCCGGCCCGGAACGGTCGACGTGGCGATCCTCGACCCGATCGACGTCAGCGGATGGGATCCCGGCGACATGGACGCCGAGGTGGCGCAGGTACGACAGTTGTTCGTCGACACACTCCTGGATTGGCCTCGCTGACCGGTCCGGATGCGCCGCGCCTGGCAAGAACACCGTCGAGCCTCGCTTCCTCGGGAAGCGGGACCCGTGAGCCGTTTCTCAGACCGTGCGGCCGAGCAGCAGCTTCCACGGCATCAGCGCCGACTCGAGTTGCACCTTGAGGCTCATCTTGGAGGCGCCGAGCGTCCGCTCCTCGAACCGGATCGGCACCTCGGCGATCGCGATCCCCTTCTTGATGGTGCGATAGTTCATCTCCACCTGGAAGGAGTACCCGTTGCTGCGGATCGCGGCCACGTCGATGGCACGCAGGGTGTCGGCCTTCCATGCCTTGAAGCCCGCGGTGGCGTCCTTGACGCCCAACCGCAGGATCAGGTTCACGTAGAAGTTCGCCCAAGCCGACAGCGCCTTGCGGTACCACTTCCATTCGGCGGCGGTCGAGCCGCCCGGGACGTACCGGGAACCGAGCACGACACCCGCGTCGGTGGTCGTCAGCTTCTCCAGCATGGCCGGGATGACTTCGGCCGGGTGCGACAGATCGGCGTCCATCTGGATCACCACGTCCGCGCCCTCGTCCAGCGCCCGCGTGATGCCCGCGACGTACGCGCGCCCGAGCCCGTCCTTCTCCGTCCGGTGCAGCACACCCACGACGTTCGGTAGCTCGGCGGCGAGCTTGTCGGCCACCTCGCCGGTGCCGTCCGGCGAGCTGTCGTCCACCACGAGGACATGCAGGTCGGGCACCGGCAGCGCGGTCAGCCGCTCCACCGCAACCGGCAGATTCTCCCGCTCGTTGTAGGTCGGCACAACAACGGTAACCCTCAAGGGTCGCCCTCCCTGCTGATCCTGGTTTCCGCTCGCAGCCCACGCCAGGACCACCGAGCATTAGTCGAGTTCTGGAGAACCGTACTCGATGCACCCGGCCGGGACCCCAGCGGCCGCACCGGGGCCGAGCCCGTCCGTGCCCGCGACCTGCGGCTCAAGATCAACTTCACCGCTCGGGGGAAGGCCTCGCTCGAGCCGTACCCCGCTACCGCCTCAGTCCCCGTCCCGCCAGGCCCGGTCCCTGGCGTCCTCCCGTGCGTTGCGCGCGTGTGCGATCTCGAGCGCCCGCTCCGCCGTCGCCTTGTCCGGGTACGGTCCCATCCGATCGCGGAACCAGCACTGCCGCCCTTGCTCGGCCCGTTGGTGCTTCAAGCAGTAATACCAGCGCTCAGCCATACCTCCAGCATCCCACCGAACACCACCGTTCAACCCCTTTTCCCGTGCGCCGACGCACCGCTCGGCAGAAGGAATTCATCCCGGCCTACCAAAGGCTTCGGTAATGAACGAGCGCGTCACATAGGAGAGCCACGCCGAAGATCGCGAAGAGTATGCGGACGGAGATCGGGCCGTATGTAGTGATAATGCGAACAACTTTTCGATACATCCGCCGCGCCCCGGTCGTGCGCCGCATCGCCAGGGCGAGTATCACCAGCGGCGGCAGCAATGCGAGCGCGCAATAGGCCACCACGATCAGCGGCCACAACGTCGGTAGCGGATTTCGCGCGGAGATCATTGCGAGTCCGGCGAGATACGGGACCGCGGTCGGCGCCTGTGCGATACCGATCGCCACTCCGACACCGGCGAGCATCCATGGCCGGCGTCGCAAAGTGGGCGCGCGTTGCGGGGCCGCCGTGCCGGTCATCCGAATGCTCGCCAGAGCGATCAACACCACCCCCGCGCCGAACTCACCCCAATACCGCACCGCCGGAGTGATCTGGAAGTCGATCAGATCGGTCACGAATCCGATCCCCAGGACCGTGCAGATCCCGAAGGCGGTGGTGACGGCGAAGACGCCCGCCAGCAAGCTCAGCACGCCCACCAGGGGCGAGCGGCGGCTCAACCGGCTGTCGTAGACCACAGCCGTGGTGACACCGATCAGCAACAGGTCCAGCGAGTCGAGGAAGGCGAACCCCGCGAGCGCCAGGAGAAGGGTCGACATGGCGGCGCCAGCCTACCCGTGGCCCCAGAACCGACCGCACAACCAGTCGCGAACCCCGCTGCGTCACCGTGGGATCCGTACAACACCCAACGCAACCCCTGGGAGTCCGGGGCGAAGCCCGCCGGGCAAGGCAGAGGGGTCGCACCCCCCACGAGACAGGACGAAACGAGAACGGCCCACGCTCTCCGTGAGCATGGGCCGTTACGAGTGGGTGGCCAGGGCCGGGATCGAACCGGCGACCTTCCGCTTTTCAGGCGGACGCTCGTACCAACTGAGCTACCTGGCCGCAGGCACCCGAGGTGAATGCCATACGCGAAACGCCGGATATCTCCGGCGCTTACTTGCGACCCTGACGGGACTCGAACCCGCGACCTCCGCCGTGACAGGGCGGCGCGCTAACCAACTGCGCCACAGGGCCATGCTGTGCTACCAACGATCCGAAGATCGTACCCCCTACGGGATTCGAACCCGCGCTACCGCCTTGAAAGGGCGGCGTCCTAGGCCGCTAGACGAAGGGGGCTCGTCCCGGATTTCTCCGGACCGGCTTTCAACGGCTGTCCGTTGGGAGCTGGGATAGCTTATGACAGACCGGACTCGAATCCCAAACCGGCTGGTCAGAGGCTCAAACCGAGCTCCTCCAAGCGAGCCTGCGCGCGCCAGCCGTCACTGCGGAACTTCTCCAGCCATTCCCCGGTCGCCATCGCCTCCACCACGACCTCCAGCGCTTCCTCGAACCGCGCCCGCAGATCGACCTGTCCTCCGAGCAGGTCCACCATGTACCGCTGGCCGGCCAGCGCGGCGGCGAGCGTGCGGGTGAACCGGTCGGGATCGGCGTTCGCGCGCAGCTGGCCGTGGTCGATGGCGCGGACGGTGAGCACCCTGGTGGTGCGGCCCAGGATGCGGCCGCCGCCCGCCTGCACGTCGCGGTAGAAGTCCGGTTCGATGATCAGGCGGTACTCGGCCTGCACGATGATGTCGTGCTCCAGCCGTAGCGCGATCTCGTCGACCACTCCGTGCAGGACGTCCAGCGGGCTGAGATCCGTTCGGGCCAGCCAGCGCTCGGCGGAGGCGCGGTAGCGTTCCACCGCGGTCTCCAGCACCGCGCGTGCCAGATCTTCCTTCGAATCGAAATGGAAGTACATCGCACCCTTGGTGGCGCGCGACCCTTCCAGTATGCGGTTGAGCGATGCAGCGGCATAGCCGCTCTTCCCGAACTCAACGGCGGCGGACCTGATAATCGCCGCCCGTGTCCGGCGGGCCCGCTCTTGCTGCCGTGCCATGCTCGAAACGCCTCCGAAGCCTACTCGCCGCCAATCAGCCACCCCCGAAGGAACGGACCCTCGGCGCGAATTCATTGTTTTTATCGATACTTCAAACCCGGTTTTCGCGCGTTTTCAAACTTTCGGTACGAAAACTCGGGAAATACCTGAAACACACCAGCTGGTATAGTTTGCCTGCCCGGGTGCGCCGCAGGGGGTGCGCATCCGGGCATTTCTTCGTCTCGAACGTGCCTCCTCCTGCGGCATCGAGTTCCGCCGAGCCGTAGCCGGCCGGACCGACCGCGACCCCTCCGGACACAGCAACGACAATCCGAATTCCGTGGCGCCGATCGAGTCGGCGATTCTTTCGGAATTCATCAAGGCGTCACCGTACCCGGAATCCCGATCCGACACGCGGCAAACTGACGAGTCAGATAGCCATCCGATTCCGTTTTCTGTTACGGCAAATATTTGGCAACCTGACCGGCTGCTCCGGCGGGTGTGCGAATTCACCAGCGGCTCAGCATCGTTCACCCGAGCCGATCGGCAGGCCGGACCACCGGCCGCCGCCCACACCTCGCCCGCCAACCCACCCCACGAGCC
>NZ_JABLTE010000127.1 GCF_013315795.1 Nocardia barduliensis | reverse complement strand
AAGAGACAGTATCAGGACTGACGGGCGAATGACCACACGGCCCGCCCCCGAGCCCGACCCGGACGAAACCGCCACGGGACGGCCCCATTCGGCCGATGTGTTCGAGGGCGGTCTCACCGGGCTGGCCGGGCATCGTCCGGGTGGAGCCGCGCCGGAAGGACCGCGCGGAGACTTCGCGGTGAACGCGAGCACGGACGACGGCTCCACCGGAAAACCGGGTATTGCCGCCGAATCGAAAAGCGATGCAGCGGAAGAGGACCCGGACGCCACCCGCATGCAGCTGCGACGCGCGGGCACAGCCGCCCGGAATCGCGAGCCGGACCGTGACCCGCCCGAGCCGCAGGAAGCATCGCCCGACGCGGAGGGGGATGTCGCGGAACCCACGCGCGCCACCGGCGGTGACGACGGTCCCGGCACGGTGGCAGCACGCGACGATCAGGGGACGGCGGCGTGGACCGAGGCAGGGCAGGACGGCACGCGGCGAGCCACGTCCGAACCCACGTCCGCGCCGCTGCGCACCTCAGGGCGCAGCGTGCGCACCGCGCGGACCCGTCCTTCGGTGCGGCGACTCGGCGCGGGGCTGGTGCCGATCCCGACCGTGACGCCCGCGGACCCGCGCGACGCCGTCCTCACCGACGCGGTGGTCTCCGAGGGCAGGCGATTCTGCTGGCGCTGCGGCAAACCGGTCGGCCGGGCGACGGCGACCCGGCCCGCGACCACGGCGGGCGCCTGCGCGACCTGCGACTCGCCCTTCGACTTCCGCCCCACCCTGCATCCCGGCGACATGGTGGCGGGACAGTACGAGATCCAAGGTTGCATCGCCCACGGCGGACTCGGCTGGATCTACCTGGCGATCGACCGCAACGTCAGCGACCGCTGGGTCGTACTCAAGGGCCTGCTGCACGCCGGCGACGCCGAAGCGCAGGCGGTCGCCATGGCCGAGCGCCAATTCCTCGCCGAGGTGGCGCATCCCAGCATCGTCCGGATCTACAACTTCGTCGAGCACACCGGTGCGGACGGCACGCCGGTCGGCTACATCGTCATGGAGTACGTGGGCGGCCGGTCGCTGCGCGAGATCCTCGACGCCTACGACCGCCCGAAGCGCATGCCCGTCACCGAGGCGATCGCCTACCTGCTGGAAATCCTGCCCGCGCTGGACTACCTGCACTCGACCGGGCTGACCTACAACGACCTCAAGCCCGACAACATCATGGTCACCGAGGATCAGGTCAAGCTCATCGACCTCGGCGCCGTCGCCACCATCGAAGCGTACGGAAACCTGTACGGCACCAGGGGCTTCCAGGCCCCGGAGGTCGCGAGCACCGGTCCGACGGTCGCCTCGGACATCTACACCGTCGGGCGCACGCTGGCCGTGCTCACCCTCGACATGCCCGCGGAGCACGGACGTTATCTCGACGGTCTGCCCGACCCGGCGGACGAGCCGGTGCTGGCGCGCTACGAGTCCTTGCACCGTCTGCTGCTCTGTGCCACCGACCCGGATCCACAGCGCCGCTTCCCTTCCGCCCGCGCGATGTCCGCCCAGCTGTCGGGCGTGCTGCGGAAGATCCTCGCGCTGGAGACCGAGACCGAGCATCCACAGCTGTCCACCGTGTTCACGCCGCCGCGGACCGGTTTCGGCACCGAGGAGCTGATCAGTCAGACCGACGCCTACGCCGACGGGCGGCCGCGCAGCAGCTTGCTCGACGCCCTCGACGTGGTGGCGGCGTTGCCGATTCCGCTGCTGGACCCGGCCGAGCCGTCGGCGCCCCTACTCGCGGCGGCGGTGCATCCCGAGCCCGCCCACGCGCTGGAGGCACTGCGCGACGCCCGCGATCGAGCCGGCGCCGACCCCGGCAACGCCCCGGAGACGCTCGACCTGGAACTCACTCTCGCCGAGGCGCGGGTGCGGCTCGATCTGCGCGAGTCGGCCACCGTCCTGGAGCTGCTCGCGCGGCTACCGCAAAGGGAGTGGCGGGTGGGCTGGTATCGCGGCATGGCCCAATTGCTCGACCGGGAGTACGAGCGCGCTTTCACGAATTTCGATTCGGTCTTCCGGGTGCTTCCCGGCGAACTCGCTCCCCAGCTCGCACTCGCCGCCACGGCCGAACTCATTCTGCAGCATTGGGATTCGCCGGACCCCGAACAGTGGCGCGCCTACGCGGAGAAGGCGTACGAGACGGTGTGGCGCACCGACCGCACCGTGGTGAGCGCCGCCTTCGGGCTGGCCAGGCAGATGGCCGCGGACGGCCGGGTGACCCAGGCCGTCCAGGCACTGGACGCCGTGCCCGCCGCGTCGCGGCATTTCACCACCGCGCGGATGACCGCCGTGCTGCTCATGCTCACCGCCGAGCCGGTGGCCGACCTGGACGAGGCCACCCTGCACATCTCGGCGTCGCGGGTGCAGAGCCTGCCCGCGGGTGAGAGCCGTGCGGTGCAGATGCGGGTGCTGGTGCTCGGTGCGGCCTTGGCGTGGCTGCAAGCGGGCAACGTGCCCAAGCGCCCCGACGCCACACTGTTCGGCACGCCGTTCACCGAACGCGAACTGCGGGCGGGCGCCGAGGCGAATCTGCGCACCCTGGCTCGCGGGGCGCCCGATCGCAGGCATCGCTACGCGCTGGTCGACCTGGCCAATTCGCTTCGCGCGAAGACCTGGCTCTAATCGAGCCGGTCGACCACCCGCCGCGCGGCGCGGGCGATGGCGAGTTCCTCGTTCGTGGGCACCACGAGCACCGCGACCGGCGCGTCCGGCGGGGAGATCCGTCGCGCGGCCCGATCGTGCGCGGTGTTGGCCGCCGGGTCGACTTCGATGCCGAACCGGGACAGACCGGCCAGGGCGTCGGCGCGCACCTGCGGGCTGTTCTCCCCGACCCCGGCGGTGAAGGTGATCGCGTCGACGCCGCCGAGGTCGACCAGATACGCCCCGAGATAGCGGCGCAGCCGATGGACGTACACCTCGTAGGCCAGCCGGGCCGCCTCGTCCCCGCTGTCGATGAGACGCCGCAGTTCACGGAAATCGTTCACCCCGGACAGGCCCTTGATGCCGGAATCCCGGTTGAGCAGGGTGTCGATCTGATCGATGTCCAGGTGCGCGGACCGCGCGAGATGCGCGACGATGCCGGGATCGAGATCACCCGGCCTGGTGCCCATCACCAGCCCTTCCAGCGGGGTCAGGCCCATGCTGGTGTCCACAGGACGCCCACCGCGGATGGCCGAAGCCGACGCGCCGTTGCCGAGGTGGAAGACGATCTGGTTCAGCTCGGCCGGATCGCGTCCGAGCAGCTCCGCCACGCGACCGGACACGTATTCGTGTGAGGTCCCGTGGAAGCCGTACTTGCGGATGCCGTGCGCGGCGGCCACTTTGGCATCGATGGCGTAGGTCTTCGCGGCGGCGGGCAAGCCGTGGAAGAACGCCGTGTCGAACACGGCGACCTGCGGCACGCCCGGCAACAGCGCACGCGCGCTCTCGATTCCGGCGAGGTTGGCCGGATTGTGCAGCGGCGCCAGTGCGGCGAGATCGGCGATCGCGGCGACCACGTCGTCATCGATCAGCGTGGGCCGGTAGAACACCTCACCGCCGTGCACCACCCGGTGCCCGACCGCGCGCACGCCTTCTTGTTCCAGATCGTGGCCCGTCGCGGCGAACGTCTCGAAGACCAGGCGCAGGCCCGCGGTGTGGTCGGCGATCGCCGCCCGGCGCTCGGTGGACGAGCCTTCGGCGCGATGCTCGATCGCACTGTCGTCCTCGCCGATGCGCTCCACGATCCCGGACGCGGCGACCACGCTCGACTCCGGATCCAGGAGTTGGTATTTGATCGACGACGAGCCGGAGTTGATCACCAGCACGCGGTTGTCCGCCGCCTTACCCATCACGCCTCCAACGCTTCACGAGTCAACCGCGACCATGCCGCGGGCGCGCTGCCCACCCATCCGGTGCGGTGAGGCGACACGCACTGATCCCTCATCACGCCTCCTGCGTTTCGCTCGGCAACCACCGATCCTCGCGCGCCGCGAACGCGCCGCGGCGGTCCGGGCGCATCAGCTCTCCTGCGCTTGGATCGCGGTGATCGCCACGGTGTTGACGATGTCGGCCACCAGCGCGCCACGGGAAAGATCGTTGACCGGCTTGCGCAAACCTTGCAGCACCGGTCCGATGGCGATCGCGCCCGCGCTGCGCTGCACCGCCTTATAGGTGTTGTTGCCGGTATTGAGATCGGGAAACACGAACACGGTCGCGCGCCCGGCGACCTTCGAATCGGGCAGCTTGGCATCGGCGACGGTTGGTTCGATCGCGGCGTCGTATTGGATCGGCCCCTCCACCGGCAGCTCCGGCGCGCGCTCACGCACCAGCTTGGTCGCGACGCGCACCTTGTCCACGTCGGCGCCACTGCCCGATTCCCCGGTCGAATACGACAGCATCGCGACCCGGGGTTCGATACCGAAGCGGTCGGCGGTCGCCGCGGAGGAGACCGCGATGTCGGCCAGTTGCTGTGCGCTCGGGTCCGGCACGACCGCGCAATCGCCGTACGCGAGCACCCGGTCGGCCAGGCACATGAGGAACACACTGGAGACGGTGGAAACCCCCGGCACCGTCTTGATGATCTCCAGCGACGGCCGGATGGTGTGCGCCGTGGTGTGCGCCGCGCCGGAGACCATGCCGTCGGCGATCCCCTGGTAGACCATCATGGTGCCGAAATACGAGATGTCGGCGACCGTCTCGCGGGCCCGCTCGAGCGTCATGCCCTTGTGTTTGCGCAGTTCGGCGTATTCGGCGGCGAACTCGTCCAGGTAGCCGGAGCTGCGCGGGTCGAGCACCTCGGCGGCGGAGATGTCCACCCCGAGTTCGGCGGCGCGGGCGCGCACGGTGCCCTCGTCGCCGAGAATGACCAGGTCGGCGATCTTGCGCTGGAGCACCCGCCCCGCCGCGCGCAGGATGCGGTCGTCGTCGCCTTCGGGCAGCACGATGCGCTTGCGATCGGCTCGCGCGCGCTCGATGAGCTGGTACTCGAACATCTGGGGCGTCACCACCGAGCTGGGCGGCACGTCGATGCGCCGCAACAGCTCTACCGCGTCGACATGTTCCTCCATCAAGGCCAGAGCCGTGTCGACCTTGCGCGGGTTGCCCGCGGACATCCGGCCGCGGGTGCGGTAGGCCGCGCCCGCCGTGTCGTAGGTGCCCAGGTCGGTGGTGAGAATCGGCAGCTTGGGCTTGAGGCCGGTCATCAGCCGCGCCACCGCGGGATGCGGCAGCAGGCCGCCGTTCATGATGATGCCCGACAGCGAAGGAAACCCTTCCGCCTCATGCGCGTTGACGACACTGAGCAGGACGTCGGACCGATCGCCCGGCGCGATCACGACGACGCCCTCGACCAGGCGTTCCAGGATGTGCTCGGCCGTCATGCCGCCGACCATGATCTTCAGCGCCTCGCGGTGCAGCAATTCCGGGTCGCCGCTGTACATCTCGCCGCCCACGGCCGTGCACAGCTCGGCCATGGTGGGCGCGATCAGCAACGGCACTTCGGGCAACGTCCACGAAGGGACGCCGAAATCGCGCAGCGCCGCGCAGACCTCGTCCGGCTGCTCCGCGTCGCAACGATTGGCGATGATGGCGACCAGCTGCGCGTGCTCGTGCGCCAGTTCCGACGCGCACAATTCGGCCAGCTGCCGCACCTCCTCGGGCGTGCGTCCCGCGCCGCGGACCACCAGCAGCACCGGGGCGCCCAAGTTGACCGCGATCCGCGCGTTGAAGCGCAGCTCGCTGGGGCTGGCCACGTCGGTGTAGTCGCTGCCGACCACGACCACGGCGTCGCACAACTTCGCGACCTCGTGGTAGCGCAGCACGATCTCGCTGATCGCGGCGTCCGGGTCGGCGTGCACCTGCTCGTAGGTGGTGCCGATGGCCTGCGCGTAGTCGATGTCCGCCGTACTGTGCTCGAGCAGCAACTCGAGGATGTAGTCGGGTTCGGTGGTCGAGCGCGTGATCGGGCGGAACACCCCGACCCGCGCGGTCGTCGCGCACAGCATCTGCAGTACCCCGAGGGCCACCGTCGACTTGCCGGTGTCGCCTTCGGGCGAGGCGATGTACACGGCGGATGGAGCGTTGTCGGCCATGCCCGAGAGCTTAGTGAACCAGCGGCAACCGGGCCCGCCGCGCGACGGTCGTCACTCGCTGCACACAGCGCACGGCCGGTCGTGCGGCACCGTGCCGTCGCACCTCACGACACCGAGGTGCCACGCGATGGCGACGGGCCGCGCAGAGTCGACGGGGCCACGCCATGGCGGCGGCTCGCCACAGCGCGAAGTCGCCGTGACCGCTCGCCCGCGCCGCTATAGTCCGGGCATGGCTGAGCATTTCCCGGATCGGCAGTGGGGCTCGCGCACCACCCTGTTCGCCCGCACGGCAAGTAGATTCGCGGCGACCAAGATCGGCTCCCGGCTCGTCCGCGCCATCACGCCGCTGGACCGGGCGGTCCTGGAACGCACCGACGCGAAGTACACCTTGCTCGGCCCGATCGGCGCGCCGGTCATCTTGCTCACCACCATCGGACGCAAATCCGGCCAACCGCGCACCCAGCCCCTGCTGTACGTGCACGACGGGGACACCCTCTACGTGATCGGCAGCAATTTCGGTCAAGCGCACCACCCGGCCTGGACCGCGAATCTGCTGGCGAACCCGGCGGCGACCGTCGCCATCGCAGGCGAACGCATCCAGGTGACCGCCACCCCCGTCGAAGACCCCGACAAGGACGCGATCTTCCAACGCTTCGTCGACATCACCGGCGCCTACGCCGCCTACCGCACCCGCACCACCCGCGACCTGCGCATCTTCGCCCTCCGCCGGGCGTGACCCACGAGCGGCACACCACGGCATCGGCCGGGAAGACCCCTGGCGTGGTGTGCCACCGGTGAACGTCAGGACAGGGCGCGCAGGCGGGGGGCCAGGTCGCGCTGGAAGAGGTCGAGGAAGCGGCGCTGGTCGTGGCCGGGGGCGTGGAAGACGAAGTGGTTGAGGCCGGCGTCGAGGTAGGGCTTGATCTGCTCGACCGCTTGGTCGGGATCGCTGGCGACGATCCAGCGCTTGGCGATCTGTTCGATCGGCAGCGCGTCGGCGGCGGCTTCCATCTCGATCGGGTCGGTGATGCTGTGCTTCTGCTCCGCGGTGAGCGAGAGCGGGGCCCAGAACCGGGTGTTCTCCCTGGCCAGTTCCGGATCGGTGTCGTAGGAGAGCTTGATCTCGATCATCCGGTCGATGTCGTCGACGCTGCGCCCGGCCTTCGCCGCGCCTTCGGCGACGGCGGGCATCAGCTTCTCGGTGTAGAGGTCCATGCCTTTGCCCGAGGTGCAGATGAACCCGTCACCCGCGCGGCCCGCGTACCGCGCGACCAACGGACCGCCCGCGGCGACGTAGACCGGGATGCCGCCCTTGGGCACGTCGTAGATGGAGGCGCCGACGGTCTTGTAGTACTGGCCGTCGAAGTCGACGCGGTCACCGGTCCACAGGGCGCGCATCAGGTCGACGGCCTCGCGCAGGCGCGCGAAACGCTCCTTGAATTCGGGCCATTCGCCGGTGTACCCGGTGGCGATCTCGTTGAGCGCCTCACCGGTGCCGACCCCGAGCATGACGCGGTCCGGGTACAGGCAGCCCATGGTGGCGAACGCCTGCGCGATCACCGCGGGGTTGTAGCGGAAGGTCGGGGTGAGCACGGAGGTGCCGAGCTGGATGCGCTCGGTGCGCTCGCCGACCGCGGCCAGCCAGGCCAGCGAGAACGGCGCGTGCCCGCCCTTGTGCCGCCACGGCTGGAAGTGGTCGCTCACGGTGGCGCTGTCGAGGCCGTGTTCCTCGGCCAGCACCGCGATCTCGACGAGTTCACGGGGACCGAACTGCTCCGCCGATGCCTTGTATCCGAGCTTGAGTTCGCTCATCTGCCACGCTCCTCGCGTTTCGTTTCGCCGCCATCGCGATCCGTCCTCGACAGTAGCCAACGCTGTCGCCCGCCACGCCGACGGCCCGGCGCGGATGAGCGATAGCGGATAATGACCGCGTGACCGCACACGACGAGCCGATCCTGTCCTACTTGACCGATATGGACGGCGTGCTGGTGCACGAGGACCACCTCATCCCGGGCGCCGACAAATTCCTCGCCGAACTGCGCGCCAACGACACACCGTTCCTCGTGCTGACGAACAATTCGATCCGCACTCCCCGCGATCTGCAGGCGCGGCTGCGCCACACCGGACTCGACATCCCGGAAGAGGCCATCTGGACCTCCGCGCTGGCCACCGCCACCTTCCTCGATGACCAGCGACCCAACGGAACCGCTTACGTGGTGGGCGAATCCGGGCTCACGACCGCACTGCACGAGATCGGTTACGTGCTCACCGACAGCGACCCGGACTACGTCGTCCTCGGCGAGACCCGCACGTACTCCTTCGAGGCGATCACCACCGCGATCCGGCTGGTCGAGCGCGGCGCCCGTTTCATCGCGACCAACCCCGACCCGACCGGCCCGTCCCGGGACGGCTCGCTGCCCGCGACCGGCTCGGTGGCCGCGCTGATCACCCGCGCCACCGGCCGCGACCCGTACTACGTCGGCAAGCCCAACCCGCTGATGATGCGCTCGGCGCTGCGCCGCATCGGCGCCCATTCCCAGTCGACGGTGATGATCGGCGACCGGATGGACACCGACGTCATCTCCGGCCTGGAAGCGGGCATGCGCACCATCCTGGTCACGTCCGGCATCTCCACCCGCGCGTCTTTCGAGGCCTACCCCTACCGCCCGACCATGGTCGTGGACTCGGTCGCCGACCTGATCGGCAAGACCGAGTCCCCGTTCACCGACTGATCGGCCGGCCCGCGATCGCGTCCAGCGCGGCGGCCAGCGAGGTGAGCACTTCCACGGTGAGCGCGAGCTGCTCGAGGCCGAGCTCCTCCACCAGCCGTTCGGACATCACCTTGTGCTGCGGGTCGATGCGGCGCACCGCGGCCAGGCCCGCGTCGGTGACTGCGACGAGTTTCGCTCGGCGGTGCGCGGGGTTGGGACGGTATTCGGCGAGTCCCTTGTCCACCAGCAGATCCGCGATGCGCTGCACGCTCTGGCGCGTGATGCCCATTTCGCGAGCGATCCCGGCGACGGGCAACGGCGCCCGCAACACCGCCCCGAGCACCTGCCACCAAGCGGCGGTCAGACCCGCCGGTCGCGCCAGTTCCTCGGCCACCGCGAGGAACTGGCCGTTCAAACGGAACGACGTGATCGCCGCCGTGGCGAACAGCTCCTGTTCGCCGGTCATGCCGCACCTCCCGAGGCTCGCGTCGGTGATCCGGCCGGCCGGATCACCGACGATTCTCGCTCACGCATGCTGCGCGTCGTACTCCGCGAGCACTTCCCATCCGGCCGGGTCGGCGTGCGCGAACAGCCGGTACCAGCCCGCAAGCACGTGCGGCTCGTACACCCCGAGCTTGCCGAGCACCTCGCGCGCGAATTCGAACGGCGCGCTCGCACTGGCGGTGATCACGTCACCGTCGGTGACGGCAGGCGCGTCGAGGTAGTGCTCGGCACCCGAATATCCGCTGTAGAGCAGGAATTCCGCCACATTGCTGGTGTGCTTGCGCGTGTCCAGCAGCCCCGCCTTGGCCAGACCGAACGTCGCGCCGCAGATCGCGGCGACCGGGACACCGGCCGCCACGAACTCGCGAGCCTTGTGCGTGAACGGATCCAGTTCGGTCCCCTCCCAGGTCTGCGCCCCCGGCAGGATCAGCATCGCGCTGTCGGCGGGCGTGAGATCGGCGAGCACGACGTCCGGCACGATGCGCATCCCGCCCATCGTGGTGATCGGCTCCGCGCTCGGACCGACCGTCTTCACCTGCCACGTTCCCGGCTCCCGATGCCAGCTCGGCTTGTTGATGTGCGCGGTGGCCGCGCCCACCTCCCAGTCGGCGAGCGTGTCGTAAACGGCCATGTGCACTGTCTTCGTTGCCATGACAGTATGCTGTCATATTTGACAGCATACTGTCAATACCGCGCCGAGCCGGAAGCAGGACGACATGGTGCGGCGGAACTACCCTTGGGGCATGCGGATTTCGGTTGCGGCGGACGAGCGGGTCGGTGTGGCCGAGGAACTGCTCGGCGAGCTGGGCAAACGCGGACACGAGATCGTGCTGCACGGCGCGCTGTCCGACGAGGAACGCGACGACTGGGCGTGGGCCAGCGCGGCGGCCGCCCGTGACGTCGCCTCCGGTCACGCCGACCAGGCGATCGTCTGCTGCTGGACCGGCACCGGCGCCTCGATCGCGGCCAACAAGGTCCCCGGCGTGCGCGCGGCCCTCTGCGCGGACGCCTCGACCGCGGCGGGCGCCCGCACCTGGAACGACGCCAACGTCCTGGCCCTGAGCCTGCGCTCGACCTCCAGCGCGGAACTACGCGAGATCCTCGACGCCTGGTTCAGCACCGAACCGAGCTCGGCCCCGGACGACCAGGCGAACATCGCCCATCTCACCGACATCGAACGCGCCGCCGACGCCTGACCGAGCCGCCGGACGCTCCGCGTCCACGGCATGTGCAGCGCGACCGGCCCGCCTGCGCTAGCGACGAAACCCGGCGATACGGTCGAGGCATGGTCGTGCAGAGCCCCGGCGGCACGTTCGGGAACTATTCTCTCGAACGCTTGCTGGGTCGCGGCGGCATGGGCGAGGTGTGGTTGGCACACGACCACGCCGGGCGCGCCGTAGCACTCAAGGTGCTGTCCGCGGCGTACACCGCCGATTCGCTGTATCGACAGCGCTTCGAGCGCGAAGCGCGGTTGGGCGCCCGGGTACGCAACCCGCACATCGTGCCTATCCACGCCTTCGGCGAGGTCGACGGCCACCTGTTCTTGGAGATGGCCTATATCGAGGGCGTCGACCTCGGCACACGCCTGAAATCGGGCGCGCTGCCACCGGATCGGGCCGTCGACGTCATCGTCCAGGCCGCCGAGGCGCTGGACGCCGCGCACGCGGCCGGACTCGTGCACCGCGATGTGAAGCCGGGCAACATCCTCCTGCACACCAGCGGTTTCGTGTATCTGATCGACTTCGGTATCGCCCGTGCCACCGACAGCACCGCGCTCACCGCTACCGGGCTGGTGGTCGGCACGCTGGGGTACATGGCGCCGGAGCGATTCACCGGCACGGTCGACGCCCGGTCCGATGTCTATTCGCTGGCCTGCGTGCTCTACGAAACCCTCACCGGAAAACCGCCCTATGGCGAAGGCGATCCGGCTCAGCAGATGCACGCGCACCTGACGAGCGAACCGCCGCGTGCCGCGCGGGCTGCCCGCGACGTCCCGGCCGCACTCGACGCCGTCGTAGCCCGGGGGATGGCCAAGGAGCCGGACGCGCGCTATAGCAGCGCGGGGAATTTCGCCGCGGCGGCCTCGGCTGCCCTGGCCCGGTCGGCACCTGCGCTACCGCCCCCGCCTGTCACGCGTCCCACGGCACCGGCCGGCCACCCGGCTACTCGGATGCTGACGGCCGCCACCCCGACGCCCCCGACGGCCGAGGTTCGCTCAGCCGCTCCGGCCGGGCAACGCGATCATCGATTGCGCCGGTGGATACCCGTCGCCGCCGGAGCCGCGCTCGTCGCCGCGGTGGGGGTGTGGCTGCTCGGAAGCGGCATCGACTTCGGTTCCGCACCTGATGCGGGGCCGACGAGCAGCGAAGCCGCCACGTCGACCGATGCTTCGCTGCCCTCGACCGGCGGGCAGGCCGCGAATCCGGGTCCTGCCGTGCGCGACGGAAACTTCGCTTTCACCGTGACCGGCGTGGCCTCCGACGCGACAACCGCGGCCGATTCCCACACGATCGTGACACTGACTGTCACCAACGTGTCCGACCGCGAACAGACCCTTGTCGTAGCCGATCAACGGCCGGTGACCACCGGCGGCCGCTCCGTCCCACCCGACGCGGCGGTCACCGCCGAACTCAACTCGCCCGGCGACGACTCCGCGCGCTTGGCTCCCGGCCGCGCCAGCACGATCCGGCTGGCCTTCGACCTGCCCGGCAAGCACAAGAACGGCAAGAAGAACGACAAGAAAGACGACGTCGCGAGCCACTTGATCCTGCACGGCGCACCGTCGTCACCCGGCGTCACCGTGCGGATCGGCTGACCGATCGCGCGACGGTTCCGCGGTCAGGAAAGGGCGTGGTCGAGGTCGTCGAGGAGGTCTTCGACGTCTTCCAGGCCCACCGAGATGCGCACGACGCCGTCGGTCAGGCCGATGGTGGCCCTGCCCTCGGGGCCCATGGCGCGGTGGGTGGTGGTGGCCGGGTGCGTGATCAAGGACTTCGCGTCACCGAGGTTGTTGGAGATGTCGACGATGCGCAACCGGTTGAGTACCTCGAAAGCGCGCTTCTTCGCCTCGTTCTCGGTGGCGTTCAGCTCGAAGGTGACCACAGTGCCGCCCCCGCTCATCTGACCGGTGGCCAGCGCGTGCTGCGGATGGGATTCCAGGAACGGGTATCGGACCCAGCTGACGGCCGGGTTGCCCTCCAGGAAGCGGGCGATGCGCAGGGCGGACTCCGTGGAATGGCGCACCCGCAGCGGCATCGTCTCCAGACCCTTGAGCAGCGTCCACGCGTTGAACGGGCTCAGCGCCGGACCGGTATGACGCATCAGCGTCTTCACCGGGCCGTCGATGTAGTCCTGGTCGCCGAGAATCGCGCCGCCCAGCACGCGGCCCTGCCCATCGATGTGCTTGGTGCCCGAGTAGACCACCACATCGGCGCCGAGCTCGAAGCCGCGTTGCAGCAGCGGAGTGGCGAACACGTTGTCCAGCACGACTTTCGCGCCCGCCGCGTGCGCCAGCTCGGTCACCCGGCGCACGTCGACCAAGGTCTGCATCGGGTTGGCGGGCGTCTCGAAGAACACCGCCTGGGTCGGCGTCGAAAGCGCCTGCTCCCACTGGTCGAGGTCCTCGCCGTCGACGAAGACGGTCTCCACGCCCCAGCGGGGCAGGATCTCGTTGCACACCACGAAGCACGAGCCGAACAGGCTGCGCGCGGCGACGAGCCGGTCGCCCGCGCTCAGCAGCGCGCCCAGCGCGGTGAACACCGCGGACATGCCGCTCGCGGTCGCGAAGCACGCTTCGGCGCCGTCGAGCAGGCGCATCCGCTCCTCGAACATGGCCACGGTCGGGTTGCCGTAGCGGGAGTAGACGAAGTGCTCGACCTCGCCGGTGAACGCGGCCTCGGCGGCCTCGGCGCTCTCGTAGACGAAGCCGGAGGTCAGATAGAGCGCCTCGGCGGTCTCCTCGAAGCCGGAGCGCCGCAGTCCGCCGCGCACGCCCAGCGTCGCGGGACCGACGCCGTCGGGCAGCGGCTTGTCGAACGCACCGCCGGTGATCACGACTGCCGCCAGGGCAGTCCGAGGGCGCGCCAGCCCGCGCCGCCGCGATGCCCGAATTCGTCGAGCGGGCCTTCGAAGCCCTCGAGCACGTTGTAGGAGGTGCGGTAACCCGCCGACGTGGCGGCGATCGCCGCGCCCACCGAACGCTGACCGGAGCGACAGAGGAAGACGACGGGAGCATCGGGGTCGTGACCGTCGAGCGCCTGCTTCAACTGCTCCACGAATGCCTCGTTGCGCCCACCCGTCGAGTCGACCCACTCGATCAGCACGGTCGGCCGTTCGATCGAGCTCGTGTCGGGGACGCCGACGAACCTCCATTCCGCTTCCGTCCGCACGTCCACCAGGACGGCTTCGGGATTGTCCCGCAACAGTTCCCATGCCTGCTGCGGAGTGATGTCACCGGCATAACTCATGTGCACCTCCTGCGAATCCGCACTTGCCGCGCCCGGGACCGAGGCGCCGCCAGGTCGTCACCCGGAGCACCCCACCGCGGAGGAGGGTTGCCGACCAGTAATGCCGGGGCTTGACACTGGTTCTCATGACCTTCGACTGAGATTGCACCGACCCGGGTCACGCTGTCAAACGGTGGCGCACCCTGCGCGAACGCTCACGTGCAGACCAGCCACCTGTCACCGGACCTGGTGAGATTCCAGACCGAGGTCGCCTCCCGCCCGTCCACCTTCGTGGTCACCGTCGCCTTGCCCCGGTCGCCGTCCACCATCGGGCTGTCGATTTTCGTGATCTCGACCGGCTTTCCGGTGCCGTCCTGACCGGCCAGCGGCGAGCGGCTCGGGTCGAAACCCTGGCACGCGGTGCCCGGCGGCGGCACGGCGTCGCTGCGGTTGGCGGCGTCGACGAAGTTGCCGATCGCCGCCGTGATGCGCTCGGCTTCTGTGACATTTTTCTCAGCGGGCGAGAGCACACCGCCGAGCACGATCGCGATCAGCACGATCGCCGCCACGATCGCGGCCGCGACGAACGGGACCGCGGAGCGCTTGTCGGTCTGATCGATGCGGATGACATCGTCCTCGCCCGGGGTCGGCTGCTGCTCGCTCATGGTTCGATGATCCCTGGTGGGCGCCGGTATCCAGCGCTCGACCCCCCGCTCGGGACGACGGCGGAAACGCACCAGTCCGGGCGGCCGCGATAGGCGGCGCGGAAGCGGGTACGCGACACCTGTGACCACCGATGGCATCCGCCGAGTTCACGCACCGCCGCGGGGTGGGATCGACCATCCCGATAGAATCGCGGGACGGCGGCCTGCTGTCATAGCGAATCGGCAGCTCCACGCCGGCGAACGGAGCACCGTACAGCCACGAGCCGGCAACGCCGGCGTCCGCGCCGGAAAGGGTGCGACCGAGCCGGTGCGTCAACTTAGCCTAAGCTAAGCCAGACGTCATTAATTGTTTCGACCATAAGGGTGCGCGTAAGAGATGACCGAACAGAGTGCAGTATCGGATGGCGGTGTTCGCGAGCCCTCCGTGGGGACGCAGGCTTCCTCCTCCGGGCATGACGCGCACACCGCGAGTACCCGCCCGCTCCGCATCGCGATCGTGGGCGCCGGACCGGCCGGGATCTACGCCGCCGACGCCCTGATGAAGTCCGATGCCGAGGTGAGCATCGACCTGTACGAGCGCATGCCGGCGCCGTTCGGGCTGATCCGCTACGGCGTCGCCCCCGACCACCCGCGGATCAAGGGCATCATCACCGCCCTGCACAAGGTGCTGGACAAGCCTCAGGTGCGCCTGCTGGGCAATATCGACTACGGCACCGACATCACCCTCGACGACCTGCGGGCCTTCTACGACGCGGTGATCTTCTCCACCGGCGCCAACGCCGACCGCGCCCTGCCGATCCCCGGCATCGATCTGGACGGCTCCTACGGCGCCGCCGACTTCGTCTCCTGGTACGACGGCCACCCCGACGTGCCGCGCACCTGGCCGCTGGACGCGGAGAAGGTCGCCGTGCTCGGCGTCGGCAATGTCGCCCTCGACGTCGCCCGCGTGCTGGCCAAGACCGGCGACGAACTGCTGCCGACGGAGATCCCGCCGAACGTCTACAAGGGCCTGAAGGAGAACAAGGCCGTCGAGGTCCACGTCTTCGGCCGCCGTGGCCCCGCGCAAGCCAAGTTCACTCCGCTGGAGCTGCGCGAACTCGACCACTCGCCCACCATCGAGGTCATCGTCGACCCCGAGGACATCGACTACGACGAGGGCTCCGAAGCCGCGCGCCGCCACTCCAAGCAGGTCGACATGGTCGCCAACACCCTCGAGCAGTGGGCCATCCGCGACGCGGGCGACCGGCCGCACAAGCTGTTCCTGCACTTCTTCGAGTCTCCCGCCGAAGTGCTCGGCGAGAACGGCAAGGTGGTCGGTCTGCGCACCGAGCGCACCCAGCTCGACGGCACAGGCAACGTCAAGGGCACCGGCGTGTTCAAGGACTGGGACGTGCAGGCGGTGTACCGCGCCGTCGGCTACCTATCGCAGAACCTGACCAACCTGCCGTTCGATGACCAGGCGGGCACGGTGCCGAACGAAGCGGGCCGCGTGATCGCCGACGAGAACGCCGACGGCGCGGCGCGGTACATGCCCGCCACCTACGTCACCGGCTGGATCAAGCGCGGCCCCGTCGGCCTGATCGGTCACACCAAGGGCGACGCCAACGAGACGATCGCCTGCCTGCTGGACGACGCTCCCGGCTTCACCCCGGCCGAGCGGCCCGAGCCCGAGGCCGTCACCGAGTTCCTGGAGAGCAAGGGCATCCCGTTCACCACCTGGGCGGGTTGGTACCGCCTCGACGCGCACGAGCGCTCGCTCGGCGAGCCCGAGGGCCGCGAGCGGGTGAAGGTCGTGGAGCGCGAGGACATGCTGCGCGCCAGCGAACCGCACAAGGTCTGATCACCCCGCCGTGACCGACTCCGCTGCCACCGCGACACCCCCGCTGTGGCAGCGGAAAGTCCGACACTGAGGCATTCTGTACAAGTGTTCGATGCCCACCTGCACATCTTCGACCCGCGGTTCCCGCTGGCCGAGAACGAGGGCTACCTGCCCGACCCCTTCACCATCGCGGATTATCGGAAGCGCATGTCGCGATACGACATCAGCGGCGGCGCCGTGGTCAGCGGGTCGTTCCAGGGCACGGACCAGAGCTATCTGAAGGCCGCCCTCGCCGAACTCGGCGAGGGCTGGGTCGGCGTCACCCGGCTCGACCTCGACGCCACCGACGATGAGATCCTCGAGCTGGACCGGATCGGCGTGCGCGCGCTGCGCTTCAACCTCAAGCGCGCGGCCACCGATATCGCCGGGATGACGTTGCAGGCGCTGCGCGCGTACGAATTGGCCGGCTGGCACGTCGAGGTCTACATCGACGGCACGATGCTGGCTTCGCTGCAACCCGTCATCTCCAAACTGCCCGCGCTTTCGGTCGACCATCTGGGCATGTCCGCGGAGGGCGTGCCATTCCTGCTCGATCTCGTCGATCGCGGCGCCAAGGTCAAGGCAACGGGTTTCGGCCGGGTCGCGATGAACGTCGCCGACACGCTGCGCCGCATCCACGCGGTGAATCCGGAAGCCCTGATGTTCGGCACCGACCTGCCCGGCACCCGAGCCGGACGTCCGTTCCGGGACTCGGACGTCGATCTGCTGTGTGACGTGGTAGGCACCGACATGCACGCGGTGCTGGAGGACAACGCGCGCGCGTTCTATCGGCTCCCGGCGCGCGAGCGCCCCGTCAGCGAGGACGTCGCCCGCACGCTGCCGCTGTACCGCCCGGAACCGTCGACGCTGCGGCTGCGCCGCGACGAACTGCCCGGAGGCCGTGCGGGCGACACGATTCCGTTCCCCGCCATCGATCGATAGCGCTCAGACGGCGAAGACGCCGATCACCCAGACGCCGACGGCCAGCAGCGCGCCGAAGAGCTCGATCAGCATGGAAAGGCCGACGCCCTTCAACGCGTGCACCGTCGCCTGCCACGCCTGCTGGTTGACGCGCAGCCGCTGGAGTTCCGAAAGGTACACGCCGAGAACGAACCCCACGAACAGGCCGACAACCGGGATCACGAAGAAACCGACGACGCCGAGAATCGCGCCGATCAGCAGCGCGCGGTTGGCGACCCCCGCGTCCTTCATCTTGCGCCCCGGCCAGGCGTATTTGACGACCCCGGAAAGCACGAGCAGCAGCGCGCTGATCGCGAAAACCGTCCAGGCAGTGGCGCCTCCGGTCAGGAAGGCCCAGACGCCGATGGCCCCGAAGATCAGGATGACTCCCGGCAGGATCGGCACCACGATGCCGACGAGGCCGACCAGAATCGCGAGGCCGGCGAGGAGGGTGTACCACCCTTGATCAGACAGCGCTTCCACACATGCAGCCTAGAGCGGCGTGCGGACGCGGGCGAGCCGAAGCGCGCGGTGGCGCCTCCCTGTCCCGGCTTCCGCCCCGGCGTTATTGTCATACTGTCAATACACCCCTCCCGGTCGCGTCCGGGAGGACGCACCGGCCAGCGGTGCGCGCTGGATCAACGACGAACCGAGGTAGGGCGTGAGCACTCCATCCACCGCAAAGCAGGGCCCGCTCGCGGGCATCAAGGTCATCGAGCTGGCCGGGATCGGCCCCGGTCCGCACGCCGCGCTGCTGCTCGCCGATCTGGGCGCCGACGTGGTGCGGGTGCAGCGGGCGGGTCAGCTGCCCGGCGGGTTCGACCGCCCGCAGCTGCGCGGCCGGACCATCGTCGAGGCCAACCTCAAGGACCCGGCCGACATCGAGAAGGTGCTCGGTCTCGTCGAGAAGGCGGACGTGCTGATCGAGGGCTTCCGCCCCGGTGTCACCGAGCGGATGGGCCTCGGCCCGGACGACGCGCTCGCCCGCAACCCGCGCCTGGTCTACGGACGGATGACCGGCTGGGGCCAGGAAGGTCCGCTGGCCGACCGCGCCGGGCACGACATCAACTACATCTCCATCACCGGCGTGCTGCACGCCATCGGCCGCAAGGGCGAACGCCCGGTTCCGCCGCTGAACATGGTGGGCGATTTCGGCGGCGGCTCGATGTTCCTGGTGTTCGGCATCCTCGCCGCGCTGGTCGAACGGCAGCGGTCCGGCCAGGGCCAGGTGATCGACGCGGCCATGGTCGATGGCGCCCTTGCCCTTTCGCACATGATCTGGGGCATGCGCGGCGTGGGCGCTTGGTCCGACGAACGGGGCGTGAACCTGCTCGACACCGGAATGTCGTTCTACGACACCTACGAAACCGCCGACGGCAAGTACATGGCGGTCGGCGCGATCGAACCGCAGTTCTACGCGCAGTTGCTCGCCGGTCTGGAGATCGACGCGGACGGTCTGCCCTTCCAACTCGACCCCGCCGGGCAGGACACGCTGAAAAAGCTGTTCGCCGAACGTTTCCGGACCAAGACCCGGGACGAGTGGGCCGAGATCTTCGTGGGCACCGACGCGTGCGTCTCGCCCGTGCTCACCTTCGAGGAGGCGACGCGCAACGAGCACATCGCCGCGCGCGGCTCCTTGCTGGAGCTGGACAACATCACCCAGCACGCGCCCGCGCCGCGATTCTCCCGCAC
>NZ_JABLTE010000126.1 GCF_013315795.1 Nocardia barduliensis | reverse complement strand
GAAGCCCTCACCGCCGCCACGACCCCAGCGAACCCACCCCCCGACGGCCGCGGTAGTCGAGGCAGGCGCGGCCGTCGGGGGGTGGGTTCGCTGGGGTCGTGGCGGCGGTGAGGGCTTCCGCGTAGGCGCGCAAGCCTTCGGCGAGTTTGCCTGCCATGTTCTCCAGGTGTTCGGGCCGCAGGTGCTTGCCGAACGCGGCGGCGTCCAGCAGTTGCCTGCGCACGTCGTTGATCTGCGTTTGAGCGAACGGGATCGGCTCGAGTTCCGGCATGCTCCGGCACCCTACCTCGAGTCGAACATGTTTTCGATGCGGGATCGGTGCTCGCAGGTCGTCAGCCGTCGCGGCCGTAGTCGTCCCCGAGGTCGGCGCCCGCAACCAGGGACAGTGACTCATTCGCTCGCCACCGGTGTCCTCGACAGCGCCCAGAAGCCGGCGTAGTGCCCGCCGTTGCGCAGCAGCTCCTCGTGACTGCCCTGCTCCACGATTCGGCCGCCGTCGAGGAAGACGATATGGTCGGCGCGTCGGACGGTGCGCAACCGGTGCGCCACCAGCACCACCGTCCGGCCCGCCATCAGACGTTCGATGCCCTGATGGACGGCTGCCTCGTTGATCGGGTCCAGGGCGGAGGTCACCTCGTCCAGGAGCACGATGGGCGCGTCTTTCAGCAGCGCTCGCGCGATCGAGACCCGCTGACGCTCGCCACCGGACAGGAGCGCGCCGCCCTCGCCGACATGCGTGGCCCATCCGTCGGGCAGGCGCTCGATCACCTCGTCCAACCGTGCCGCGGTCGCCGCCGCTCGCACTTCGGTGTCGGTGGCGTCGGGACGGCCGAGGCGCACGTTCTCCTCGATGGTGCCGTCGAAGAGGTAGACGTCCTGGAAGACGATGGCGTACTGCGCCATCAGCGCTTCGGTGCCGATGTCGCGGACGTCCGCACCGCCTACGCGCACCGCACCCTCGTCCACGTCGTAGAACCGAGCGAGCAGTTGCAGCAGGGTGCTCTTACCGGCCCCCGACGGCCCGACCACGGCGAGCCGCTGGCCTTCCGGCACGGACAGCGACACGTTGTCGATCACCGTGCGGCCGCCATGCCGGAAGGTCACGGACTCGAACTCCAGGCCATGGCCTACCGGCTGGATGGGTTCCGGAGCTTGCGGCAAGGGCTCGGTGCGCAACACCTGGTCGAGTCCAGCCAGGCCCACGCGCGCACTGCGCATTTGACCACCGATTTCCGATAGCGACAGCAGCGGGTCCGCGCATCGGGCGGCCAGTACCAGGATCGCCAGAACCTCCGCTACACCGATGTTCCCGCCGAGCGCGAGGTAGGCGCCCAACGCGAGCAGCGCGGTGAACACGGCTTGCACCGTGAGCGTCAGGCCCAGTACGCCGGGCAGTGCCGACTTCATGGAACGGCGGGCCGTGCGCTCGAGGTCCGACAGCGAGTCATCGAGCAACCGGAAGCGTTCGGCCGTGCGGCCTCCGGCCCGCAGCACCGGCTGGGCCTGCAGATATTCGATGACTCGTCCCGTGGCCTCCTTGGTTCGTTCGGTGCGCTCGGCGTCGGCAATGGCCATCGAACGTCCGGTCCAGGTCTGGATCACCGCCACGACCGGTACAGCGGCCAGCGCGGCCAACCCCATCTTCCAGTCGAAGGCGAGCATCACGGCGACAATCGTCAGCGGAGTCGCGACGGCGGAGAGCAGAGGCGCCAGCAGATGCGCGATCACGCTCATCGCTTGCAATACACCCTCGCTGGCGAGAACCGACACCTCCCCGACACGGCCGGCGGTGAACCAGCCGAGGGGCAATCGGGCCAGGCGATCACCGAAACGGTGATAGACACCGCGCAACAGCGTGGTCCCCACGCGGAAACCGAACCGATCACTGCGATAGCGCAGCACGGCATACCCGGCGACCGCCGCCGCGAACCCGATCAGCCAGGGCCGGGCGTCCGTGGGTGTACTTCCGAACAGTGCCCGCAACACCGGAACCAGCAGCGCGTAGGACAAACCCTCGGCTATCGCGGTTGCCGTCATCAGGGCCACAGTGCGGCGCACGGGCTGGGCGTACTCGTCTCCGAGCACGCGCAGTAGCGTTCGAATCATCGGGGCTCGTCTCCTCGCAGTGTCGGATCGGTGACGTTCGCGGGTCCATGCGCGGGGACGATCCGCCTCCATGGCCCGAGTTCACGTCGCAGCACGTCACCCAGGGTCTCGGCCCCATCGGTGGACGCGATCCGGTGGGATTGCCAGAATTCCGCGAACTTGCCG
Source organism: Nocardia barduliensis (assembly GCF_013315795.1). GTDB lineage: Bacteria > Actinomycetota > Actinomycetes > Mycobacteriales > Mycobacteriaceae > Nocardia > Nocardia barduliensis. Next base: position 16,744 of record NZ_JABLTE010000126.1, on the reverse strand, counting down.
TTGCGCGCGAGCAATTCGGCGGGTTTGCCGCGTTCGACGACCGACCCGTTCTCCAGCAGCACGACGGTGTCCGCGTCGGCGATCGTCTCCAGGCGATGGGCGATGACCAGGATCGTCCGATTCCCCGCCAGCGTCGCCAGTGTCCGGCGCACCGCCTGTTCGGTGTGCGGGTCGGCGAAGGCGGTCGCCTCGTCGAGCACGAGAACGGGCGCGTCGGCCAGCAGTGCGCGGGCGAGTGAGATCCGTTGCGATTCACCACCGGACAGTTGAACGCCCGCACCGAGGATCGTGTCGTAGCCGTCGGGCAGTTCGAGAATTCGGGCGTGGATGTTCGCCAGACGGGCGGCGCGCACTACCGCGTCGCGGTCGGCATGGGGCACCGCAAGGGCGATGTTGTCCGCGACCGACGCGCGCAGCAGGCGGACGTCCTGGAAGACGAACGAGACCATCCGGTAGAGCTCGTGACCGGCGATTTCGCGGAGATCGACGCCGCCGAGGGTCACCGACCCGCCGGTCGGGTCGAAGAACCGCGGCAACAGTTGCACGAGGGTGGATTTGCCGCTTCCCGACGGTCCGACCACGGCGGTGACCGTGCCCGGTTCGAGCACCAGGTCGATGCCGCGCAATACCTCCCGACCGGCGTCGTACCCGAATCGCACGTCACGCAGTTCCACCCGGTGGCCCCGCGGCGCGACGGGGCGCGCGGGTTCCGGCAGCGAGGGTACGGCGAGCACGTCGCGGATGCGTTCGACGGCGCGGCGCGCGGCCTGCACATCGTCGAATCCGTGGCCGAGCGCCGCGATCGGAGCGGTCAGGCCGATTCCGAGCAGCAGGAACGGCAGCAGGTCGGCCGGGGGCAGGGATCGGTTGGTGATCAGAACGGCCCCACCGGTCAGGACGACCAGCAGCACGAACGGCGGCGACAGCACCACCTGCATCCCCGCGGCGATCCCGGCGAGACCGTGCACCATGCGCAGGAACGAGTCCGCGAAGTCGTCCGCGGCCGTGCGGAATTTCCGGTGGGCGCGGTCGCCGGAGCCGAACGCTTTGATCACCGCGATGCCCTGGACGAACTCGACCGCCGCATCCGCGATCCGGCTCATCCCTGCGTCGAACTCCTTCTGCTCGCGCAGCCGGGCCGGGGTCATCATCAGTGGGACCAGCGCGATCGCCAGCACCACCGGAACGAGTGTGATCAGCGTGAGCCGCCAATCGATGGTGAAGAGGTAGATCAGTGACACCAGCGGCACCACGAACGCGGCGACGAGATCGCCGGGGGTGTGGGCGATCAGCGGGTGCACGGCACTCACGTCTTTACCGACGATCTTGGCCAGCTCGCCGGAGCTGCGCCGGGCGAACCAGCCGATCGGCACACGCCCCAGCCGCGCGGCGAGTCGGCGACGAAACGACAGTTGCACTCGGCTGTCGAGCAGGTGCCCGATTCCGGACGACGCGGCCGTGAACAGCAACCGGACGAACAAGCCGGCCGCCCCGGCGATCACGACTATCCAGACACGACCGTGATCGAGCGGCGCAGATGCCAGCAGAGTCCGACCCAACTCGACCACCGCGAGCAACGGCGCCAGACCGGCGACAGCGCCGATGATCTGCAGAATGACGACGGCGGCGAAGCCGCCGAGGTGAGGGCGCAGCAATCCGGCCACGCTCGGTTCCGCCGAGGCATCTGCTGTGGGCGCGCAGGACCGCTCTCTCGGCTCGGCAACGTCGATGGTGGTCATCGTTCTCCCGTCTTCATCGATCTCGCCGCGACTGAGACGTTTTTCGAGCCGGGGGCGGTATCCCCGGCCAAGGCGCGGCGCAGGGCTGCGGCGAGTTCGGCGGTCTGACGCCGGGACACCTGGGCGGACTGGATCGCCTGCGATCCGTGGAACGTGCCCGGCCACTGGTGCAACTCGACCGGCACGCCCGCGTGCAACAGGCGCACTGCGTAGTCGATGTCTTCGTCGCGGTTCGGACAGAACTCCGCGGTGGCGATGTAGGCGGGTGGCAGGCCGGACAGGTCGGTGGCCCGCGCCGGGGCGGCGTAAGCCGTGGCGGGCGTGGAACCCAGGTAGTGCCCCCACATCTGGGCGACTTTGTCGCGGGTCACGAAGGGCGTATCGGTGAAATGACGTGCCGACCAGGTCTGCTGCCGGTCGTCGAGGACCGGTTGGTTGAGCAGTTGGAAGCGGATCGGCGGCCCCTGCTGGTCCCGCGCCCGCAACGCCACCGCGGCCGCGAGTCCCGCGCCGGCGCTGTGGCCGCCGATCGCGATCCGCAGCGGGTCGATGCCGAACTCGGCGGCGTGCTCGGCCGTCCAGGTCAGCACCGTGTAGACGTCATCGTGCGCGGCGGGGAACGGGTGCTCGGGAGCCAAGCGGTAGCCCACCGAGATCACTGTCGCGCCGGAGCTGTCGGCGAGCAGCGCGGCCCATGGATGTTCGGTGTCCAGGTCACCCATGACGAACCCGCCGCCGTGCAGCCACAGAATGGCCCCCTGTGCCCGGTGCGGCCGATAAATCCGGATCGGCACCTCGGAACCGCCCGGCACGACGCGATTCTCGATCTCCAGCTCCGTGGTTTCCGGTAAGGCGATCGCGGCGGCCAGCGCGGCGAGGTTTTCCCGGGCGGTGACCGGATCGCTCAGGTCGGCCGGGGGGAACAACGGGATGAATGCTTCGAGTTCGGGATCGATGATCATGCCGACGATGGTCGCGTCCGTCAGGCATGCTCCGCTTCCGGCGACGGGAGGCGCTGTCTACGTGAATACGCGTACGAGGATCGCGATCAGCTGCGTCTGTCGTCGTAGCGGTCGGTGGCCGGATGAACACTCCGCGCACCGCCGTCGGCTACGGGGTCGAATCACTCAGCCCGGTCTGGTAGGCGATCACGACCAGCTGCGCGCGGTCGCGCGCACCCAGTTTCACCATCGCGCGGCTGACATGGGTGCGCGCGGTGGCGGGGCTGAGGAACAACGCGGCGCCGATCTCGTCGTTGCTCATGCCCTGCCCGACGAGCGCCAGCACTTCGCGCTCACGGTCGGTCAGCACCGCGAGCCGGTCTTCGGCGGACTTGGCGGCCCTGCGCCGCGCGGTGAACTGGCTGATGAGGCGGCGGGTGACCCGAGGGGCGAGCAGCGCCTCACCGGCGGCGATCACCCGGATGGCGTGCAAGAGTTCGGCGGGGCCCGCGTCTTTGAGCAAGAACCCGCTCGCGCCCGCCTGTAGAGCGTCGAAGACGTTCTCGTCGGTGTCGTAGGTAGTGAGGATCAGCACCTTTACCCGTTGCATCCCGTTGGCCTCGGCGATCTGGGCGGTGGCGCGTATTCCGTCCAGCTGTGGCATGCGGATGTCCATGAGGACGACGTCGGGGCGGCGGGCGCGGGCGAGTTCGACGGCTTCCGCGCCGTTGGTGGCTTCCCCGACCACCGTGATGTCGTCTTCCAGGTCGAGCAGAACCTTGAAGCCGGAACGGACCAGACGTTCGTCGTCGGCGAGCAGCACCTTGATCGGTGGGGTGGTCACAGGCGCGATCCGACCGACGTGAGGGGGAGGCGGGCGGTGACCTCGAACCCGCCGTCGGGACGCGACGTCGCGTCGAGTTCACCTCCGAGCAGCTGACAGCGTTCGCGCATCCCGACGATGCCGCGGCCGCTGGTGGGCGAGCTGTGGGCGCGGGGCGGAAGGTGAGCGGTGTCGCGACGGCCCGCATCGATCACCCGTATCCGCAAGGCGTCGATGCCTGGTTCGAGCGCTACGGTCACCCGGGTCGGGCCGACGTGGCGGATCACGTTGGTGATCGATTCCTGCACGATGCGGTACGCGGCGCTGCCGACCGCGCTCGGCAGCGGTGTCGTCGGGGCGGTCTGCTCGAAAACGATGTCCAGTCCAGCATCGCGAGCCTTGCCGACGAGTTCATCGATCTGACCGACACCTGGGTAGGGCTCGCGCTCGTCGCTATCGCGCAGGACACCGAGAATGGCACGCATCTCGTGCAGGGCGCGCGAGCTGGTCTGCTCGATGGTGCGCAACGCTTCACGGGCCTGTTCCGGCCGCTTGTCGAGCACGTGTGCGGTGACACCGGCCTGCACGTTGATGATGGCGATGGCGTGGGCGACGGTGTCGTGCACTTCGCGGGCGATCCGCAGCCGTTCGGCGTCGACGCGCGCCCTGGCTTCTTCGTCGCGGGACCGCTCCGCCAGCTCCGCGCGTTCTTGCGCGTCGGCGGCGATCACCCGGCGGGAACGGACGGATTCGCCCAGAATCGTGCTGATCACCGACGCGCCGATCCGGAAGAACACCCATCCGATGGCCACGATCGGCTGGACGTCCGCCGCGGCGATCAGCCAGCCGACGGCGAGCACCGTGATGCCGCCACCGGCGATCATCAGCGACCGCCGCCCGTCGCCGTAGGCGGCGAGGGTGTACAGGGCGACGAAGAGCGCCAGATACGAAAGCCGATCGGGGAAGTCGAAACCGAAATAGACCAAGCTGGCCGACGCCGTGAGCAGGAACACCGGAACCGGCCATCGGCGCCGCGCGGCGACGGCCACGCCGCTCACGGTCAGCAGGGCATATCCCACGCCGGAGACCGGCGTCGAGACCGGCTCGAGCGGCACCGGGATGGCGGCGCTCAGCACCTGGATCACGGTGACGAACACTGCCAGCGCCATATCCGAGACCCAGACGGGCCGATGCGCGGACCGGGCAGACAGCTGTCGCGACACCGCCCGCAGAACCATGCCGTGAGGGTACGGCATCCGGGAGTGCTCGCACTCCGCTCCGGGCGCGCGATCGGCTACGACGACCGGCGCAGCCGGTCGCGGCACTCCTACGCGTATTCGCGTAGACGGCGACTCCCGTCGCAGGAAGCCGAGCACGCTCGCCCTCGACGATCGTCGGAAGGGCGCTCAGCGGTAGGCAGCGCGTTCCGGGCACTCCCACGGCGCATTTCCGGAATCGGGATGATCCTCGGCGAACTCTCTGACCCGCTTCGATCGCGAGACGCTGATTACGGAGGAGTCGGCTGGGATGATCACGGCGTAGCCGTTCTCGGGTGACCATTTCGCGGGAACGAGAACCCACAGGTCACCTCGCGCCACGATCGAGCGAAAACATTGATAGCGGAATGCCGGCGGCTTTCCCTGCTGGGTCACGACCAATGTCTCCGCGACCAGATTCCTCGGCACGTCGAGGCGCTCGTCCGTCAGCACCGAGACCACCGATTCCTTCACCCAGAGGTTGTGGGCCTCGATTTGCGCGGCGTCCTCCCCGAGCCGGGACGCGAACGCGTTCATCAGCGCGAACAGCGCCAGGAGACTGACCGCGACCGCGAGGAGCCTGCTCACCCGTGTGGTCGATGCCCGGCCATCCGGCTCAGTGGCCGAGGCGGACAGGACCCAGTAGCCGCCGACCACGAGAAGGCTGCCCACGGCCAGCGCGGCAGGCGAGAACATCCAGGCGACCACGGCCCCGCGATACGGGACGCGTTGCGGCGCTGCCGCCGCCGTGACGCCGGGGACGATGAGAACCGCTCCGAGCGCGAGGCAGGCGCGGGCGGTGTTGCGCACGAGGCGCGGCCGTCGTCCGGTTCGGATGAAGCGACGGGTGTAGACGCCGGTCCACACCGCCGCGAACCATCCGACCAAAAGCAGCAGGAGCGGGGCGTAGAGCACGCTGACGCTGCTCACCACGTAGTCGCTCGAGGTGAATCCGAGCGCGTCGCAGTCGACGCCGAAGTAGGCGAGCCGCTTGCGGGTGTAGACGTATCCGAAGTAGTAGCACAGCGCCGTGATGATCGTGGTCGGCGCGACGATCGCCCCGATGACACCGAACCAGTTGTGGACCATCGCCGGTGCGCTCGGCGAGGTTCGGCCGGGCATCACGGTCTCCCTTGTTCGCCGCCGGGGCCGGGCGCCGGAGTTTCCGGCGTGCCCTGCGGAGTGGGCTCCGGCAACGGTGGCAGTGTCGGCGCCGATGGCAGCGTCGGTATCGGAGGGTTCTCGGAGGGATAGCCGGGATCGGTCGGCCGAGAACCCGCAGGCCCGGTCGGAAAGTCCTCCGGGGTAGGGAACGAATTCCCGCCCGGCGCGGAGGCCCCGCCCGGCGAAGGGCTGGGAACGGGCGAGGGTGACATCCGAGGCGGTGGCGAGGAGGTCGCCACCGGTGAAGCAGGCCGAACCGAGGACTTCGGCGGAGAGTCGGTGCCGCCTCCTTGGCATGCCACCAGGACCGCTACCGGCAGCACGAGCGCCGAAAAGCGCAGCGTGAGCCGGACCGCGCTCGCGACCTCCTGGGTGTGCCTGGTCGATGACCGCATCGGGGACCTCCGATCCACTTCTCGTGCCCGGCTATAACGCTGCCCGTCGTTACGAAATAGCTCACGGGTAGCTCCCTACCTGTTTTCGGTTCAGGACGAGTCCGTGGCCGCACGAGATCGGCGCGAAGCCGGTGGGGGAGATGCGGGACGTGTTGACGGATGAAAGGCGTGCCGGGCAGAATCGGCCGCGTTGGAACGGGGGGTGGAGGAGTTATGCGCGTAAAAACCGATATACATTTCGCGGTCGCCGTCGATCCCGCTCAGGTCTTCGATGCGGTGGCGGCGATCGAATTGCTTCCCGAATGGTCGATGTATTCGGATGCGCGCGTGGCTACTCGCGACGAATCCGGCAGGCCGCAGCGGGTTTACGTCACCGCGGACACGATCCTCGGCAGATCCGATCTGCAGGTCCTGGAATACGAGTGGACCGCTGACCGGGTGTCGTGGCAGGTCGTGGACAGTTGCAACGGGCTCGGCGGCGGTGGCTGGTTCGAAGTGTCCCTGGACGGGGCGGACACCCAGGTCTGGTACCACACCGAGGTGCACTCCTCGCTGTTGCTGCCCGGACTTCTGCTCAAACGCACCGTTCGGCGAGAGAGCGAAACCGTCGCGCGGAACTTCATCGAATTCGCCGAGGGATTCAGCGCGCCGCCGAATTCCCGCGCGGGATAGCGGTCACCTATCGCTCCTGTTCGGTCTCACCAGCGGATGTCCGCGATCGAGTCCAGCGGGCTGGCCACTTCCTCCGGCGCCAGCCGCAGATCCGCGTTCCGCAGCACCTGCGGGAAGTGGAAGCGGGCCCGCTGTTCGATCTCGGCCAGCGGCACCTGGAAGACCCGGAACTCGTCGAGGTCGAGTGCTTCGAGCTGCTCCAGGTTCTGGGTCAGCAGGAAACCGCGGGCCTTCAGCTCACCGTGCTCCTCGAACACGAGGACTTTCCAGAACTCGCGCGGGATCTTGACCTGCCGGAATTCCCGGTCGTCGTCGGTGAAGACCGGGCCGCCGAACACGCTGACCTTGAACTCGTCGACGGTGACGTCGGCGAAGACGGCGTCCTCGAGCCGCCCCCAGACCCCGTCGCGCATGCTCTGGTTGAAATCGTCCATCTGCGGGGTGATGTTGGTGTAGAAGAACGAGTCACGGTTGGCTTTCGCCGCTTCGGGCATGCTGCCCCAGAGCAGATCCGCGCGCCGCGCGAGATGACCGCGATCGAGCCGGTTGTCGCGGTACAACTCGTTGCCGACCTGGGCATCCGCGTCGAGCCGCGGATCCTTGACGAAGTCGATCTTCTTTCGCGACAGCTTCTTCATCGACGCGCCGTCGATGTTCCAGGCCACCCAGATGGCGAATCGGCGCGAGCGGCGCATCGCGAGGGAGAAGTGCGTGTAGTGCAGGACGTCCGCGCCGTCGAGGGTGGTCGCCACGTCGGGGCGGACGTCGGCGTCCACCTCGGGCAGCGGCACCGGCGACGTGAGGAACCGCGGGTCGTAGCCGCCGACGACCGCGACTTCCTCCGCGACGGGCGGGGTGAGGGTGATCCCCAGCTTCTCGAACACCGATTGCGGCAGGCAGGCCAGCGCGTGCTCGTCGGTGTTCGGGCGCATCTCGCCGCCGAAATGCAATCCGGCCAGAACAGTGCTGGTCGTGCCGTCGGGCGAGGTGAACATCCACGCCGCTCCCGAGTCGCCGCCGCTGCTGATCTCGCCGTCCACGGGCGGATCGGCCGGGTCGGGTCCGATCTCGAAGCCGCCGATGCTCTTGGTGCCGACGCCGGGGTAGGTGATCTTCGCGATGACGTCCACGCGGCGCACGATGCCGTGGGTGATCTGCGTCGTCCGGCCGCTCTTGATCACCTTGTCGCCCAGTTCGGGTTCGCCGAGCCGGTCCGGGGCGACGTCGAGCCCGGTGATCACGGCGCTGAATTGGCGGTTCTCGATGTCGGCGACAGCGCAGTCGCCTGCCGTGCCGAGATGGGAGCGGACGAGTCGGCCGAGCCGATTGCGGTCGATCCGGTTGTCGTCCCGCGTCCCGGGCTGCACGACGTCGTCGCCGAGCGCGCCCTCGGCGGTGTGCAGGACGTGCCAATTGCTCAGCACGTACGGTGTGCCGTCGTCCCGGTCGTAGACGATGCAACCGATCGTTCCCGCCGTGGTGCTGGGATGGCCGACGCTCACGCCGGGCACGATCGGATCGAGACGCGTCTTTCGTTCGGGCGCAACAGCTTCCCCGACCACCCGGAAAGCGGGCTCGAATTTGCGCGGCAGTACATCGGTGGGCACCTCGATCCCGTCGACGGTGACGGTTTCCGGAATCGCCGACGTGCCCAGCGCTTCGAGCGCCTCCGGCTCGGACACCTTTTCCTGCACGGTGAACTGCACCGCGATCTCGCCGGTCGTTTTCCCGTCGACCTGCTTGTAGCCGACGCCGATCGAGGAAATATTGGGGTCTTCGAGAAAATCTTCCCCCTTGGTGCGGATGAAGGTGCGCAGGGCGCTGAGCAGATGATCGTTCTCGGCGTGCGACCGGCCGGTTCGGGGGTTCTTTTTCGCGGGCATGAGTGGCTCCGTGTTCGAGGTGAGCGTGGTTGCGACCACGGTGTCGCACCGGCAATTACCATCGTCGGATCTCCGTGCGGGCCGCACACGAGTAGAGAACTACTCGAACCGGAGCGAGGGGAATTTTGGAAAAAGGTTCGTTCGGATAACTTATGCAGTAGGAATTCGGGTCGACGCGCTGTCGGGTTTGCCGACGTTCACCGCGGTTTTCCCACCCGGTCCCGGTCGCGTCGGCGAGCCCGGCGACATGGTCGAGTTTCCGCCTCCGACGCGGCCCGCTGGTTTACCTGAGCGTGCCGGTTGGGCAGCATTCCGAGCCGCGTGGGGCACACTGCTCCGTCGTACCGCTTGGCGCTCGGCTCAGTAGGAGACGCGCGCCATGCGGATCTCGGAGATCGACATCCCGCGGCGGCGGAACAACCCGCGCAGGGTCCCGGCGTTGAGGTAGCCCACCTTGGCGGCCACGGCGTCCACCGTGAGCGATGTGCTGCGCAGCAGATGCACGGCGCGTTCCAAGCGGATGTCGTGCACGAAGTCGGTCGGGGACATGCCGAGTTCGGCATGCGTGGCCCGCTGCAGGCTGCGTTCGGTGACGCCGATGGCGCGGGCGGCCTGGGCGATCCGGAAGTTCTCGCCGAGGTGTTCGCGGACCCAGCGTTCGAAGGCGGCGGTGACGGAATCGCCCCGGGCGATGATCTCGGGAACGATGAACTCGCGTTGCGGTCGGCCCGCGCCGACGGCGAGGTAGCGCATCGCGCGCTCGGCCAGCGCCGGGCTCTTGGCGGCGATCAGCGACAGCGCCAGGTCCATGTGCGACAGCGCCGCACCGGCGGTGGTGACGCCGTTGCCGCGGCACAGCGTGCGGCCCTCGTTCAGGTCGACGCGTGGATAGCGGCGCCGGAAGCTGGGCCCGAGCCACCAGCTCGTGGTGGCGGGTGAACCGTCCAGCACGCCCGCCTCGGCCAAGAAGAACGTCCCCGTGCAGGCCCCGGCGAGATGGGCGCCTCGTTCGCGCGCGGCGATCAGGCGGTCGAGCACGGGACGGCTGGCCGGTGCGGAGATCAGCTCGATCAGTGCCGCCGCCTCCAGGACGTTCACGGCGGGCACGATCATCAGCTCGAATTCGTCGCCCAGCTCCTCGAGCGGGACGGTCGGCACGGTGTTTCCGTGGCCCGAGCGCACCGTGGCGCCGAACGACGTGCTGTGGACGCGCCACGGCTGCGGCGGGTCGGCGAGTTCGCCGCGCACGCTGTTGGCGGTGTTGAAGGTCTCGAGCAGAGCGGCGTATCCGAAGTCGGCCACGCCGTCCACGACGAAGACAGCGACGTCCATGTCGGAAACAGTACCGAAGATGTCGTTTGCGACACTCGGTTCCCTCGGAATTCTGCCCTACTGTCATCGCGAGACGGCTCCCCTCCGGCGGCACCGGGGAGCCGGTCGACCCGCCGTATGACTTCGCACTGGGAGTTCGCGTGACCATGATCGAAACGACCGGGACCCACCACATCCGGTTGACCGTGACCGACATCGTCCGGTCGCGTGCCTTCTACCAGGATGTGCTCGGCTTCCCGATCGCCGCCGAATCACCCGGCAGTCCGGATGATCCGGCAGTGCGCGCCGATCCGATGCGGCTCTTCGGCGGAGTGGTGTTCCAGGCCAACGGCATGCTGCTCGGCCTGCGGCCGGTGGCGGCGGCGACGGACCGATTCGATTCCGAGCGCGTGGGTTTGGACCATCTAAGCTTCGCCGTCCCGGCGCGCGCCGATCTGGTGGCCGCGGCCGCTCGCTTGGCCGAAGCGGGCATCGAACACGGCGAGATCACCGAAATGGCCGATTTCGGCATCGCGATCCTGTCGTTCTCCGATCCCGACGGCATCCACCTCGAACTGACTGCGCCACTGTGAGTTTGGATGCGCCGCGGGCGGGCATGCTCGATCCGGAACGAACGCTGTCCTGATGGAGGCTTCGACGACCGGTCGCGGAATCGGTACGTCGTGCCGAGGAGGTAGGCCGATGCTGGTCCAGCGTGCACGCCCGCGGAAAATCTACGAGGACTCGGCGTTGCCGAGTCCGAGCAGTTTGCTGTGTGCACTAGGCGGCCAACACGTGCAAGGACCGGTGAGCCGGTGGGCGCGCGAGCTGACCGAACTGCACCGGCGCCACCGGGAGGACGCGGGCAGCGGCGCCGAGATCGAAGCGCACCGTGCCGAGGTGGTCGACCGGATCGACACGTGGGCGACGCTGCACCTGCCGCGCGCCCCGCGGGGTGCGCGCCTGCACGACGCGAGCCTGGGTGAAGTGATCGACCGGATGGCCGCCGTCGCGGAGCAAGCGTTCTATCTGCTCATGCACGACGATCCGGGTGGCGAGCGGATGCACGCGGCCTGGACCCGGCTGGCCGAATTGGAGATCGCCTACGCGGATCTGGCCGGCGCGGTCGAGGACGGCCGCCGCCGCCTCCCGACGAAACGGACACAACCGTCGGCGGCGCCCGCGGCTCGGTGATCCATGGACGGTTCGCGCGCCGGGGCGCCACACGCGGGCAAATGCGCTGGTCAGCTTCGTGATCGATCGGTGTGCGGACCGGCGGCGCCCGCGGCGCGGCGCGGCGGGACACGCCGCGGCGGGCGAAGACGCGCGCGCTGTGCGGTGGCCGATCGCGGCGAGTTGACGAGAGGGCGTAGGCTGGGCGCTCCGAAGGACGGCGCGACTTCTGGGAGCGGTGCATGAGCAAGGCTGAGGGGACTCCTCCCGCCACGACGCGGACCGGCACGATCAGTGTGCGGGTACCCGCGGTGTCCGAACAGCTGGCGATGTTGCGTGCCTTGGCCGAGACCGTCATGCTCATGGCCGATTTCGGCATCGATGAGGTGACCGACATCCGGCTGGCCCTCGACGAGGTGGCCAGTGCGCTGGTGCTGGACGCGGTGGACGGCGCGGAGCTGGAGTGTGCGTTCGGCTTCGACGGCGACGCGGTGGACGTGCGTGTGTCCACCGTCACCGTGTCGGACGCCAGTCCGGACGAGTCGAGTTTCGGCTGGCACATCGTGGCCACGTTGACGAACTCGGTCTCGTCCTCGCGAGGCGCGCACGATTCCGCCGCGGGCGGCTACCCGACTGTCGTCGACTTCCGTTGGGTGCGCGGCGGCTCGAATAATGAGTAGCGAGTCGAATCCGGCTGCTTCCAAGCGCAGATCGCGGGGAGACAGCTACGACAATATCGAGCCGCTCTTCGCCGAACTGGCCGCGCTGGCCCCGGACGATCCGCGCCGGGAAGCGGTGCGCGCGGAACTGATCGAGCGCTGCCTGCCGCTGGCCGAACACATCGCCCGCAAGTTCAGCGGGCGCGGCGAGAGTTTCGAGGACCTGCTGCAGATCGCGCGGGTGGGCATGCTGGCCGCCGTCGACCGGTTCGATCCGGGCCACGGCGCGACATTCCTGTCCTTCGCGGTACCGACGATCATGGGCGAAGTGCGCAGGCACTTCCGCGACTACGCCTGGTCGGTGCGAGTGCCCCGTCGGCTCAAGGAGATCCAGTCCACCATCGGTCCGACGGTGGAGATCCTGTCGCAGCGTTTGGGCCGGATGCCGCGGGCCAGGGAGATCGCCGAGGAGCTCGGCGCGGACCTGAACGAGGTCACCCAGGCGCTCATCGCGCGCAACGCCTACCAGACCTCCTCGATCGATGCCGCCGCGGACACCGACGACGCGGAGTCGGGCGGTCCCTCGCTGCTGGACTCCCTCGGCGCCGAGGACCCGGACTTCGGCACCGTCGAGAACTACCTGGCGGTCAAGCCGCTGCTGGCGGCCTTGCCGGAACGTGAGAAGCAGGTCCTGGTGATGCGCTTCTTCGATTCGATGTCCCAAGAGCAGATCGCCCAGCGGATCGGCTGTTCCCAGATGCAGGTCTCGCGCATCTTGTCGAAGACCTTGAAATCGCTGCGCGAGCAGGCTCTGCGGGACTGACGGAGCGACCAGGGCCTGCCCCGCTGGGGGCTCAATCGCCGGTCAGGTCGGCGTGATAGTCGCGCATCGCCAGGACGACGGCGACCAGCACGCGGTGCGCGGCGCGCAGGTCTTCGTCGGGCAGCGTGGCCATCGCGGCGCGGGTCTGCCGCCCGAGCGGGGTGAAGAAGCCGCGCGCTACGTCCATGCCGTGCTCGTCGTAGTGCAGGATGACCCGCCTGCGATCGGCCGGGTCGGCCGCGCGGCGCAGGTGACCCGATTCGATCATGCGCTCCACCAGATAGGTCACCGCCGACGAGGAGATGCCCATCAGCTTGCCGAGCCCGCCCGCGGTGAGCGGTGCGCCCTCGAGCTCGGCGGTCGCGACGTGCATCAGGGCGCGGAAGTCGTTGGCGCGCAGTTCGTTGGACCGCGCGAAGACCTGTCCGATCTGCTCGGAGATCGCGGTGAGCGCGCGGAGGTCGGCGGCGATGTCGGCTTCCAATCCATCACGGTCCGGCTCGTCCGCGTTTGGTTCCTCGGTCAACGGCGCATCCTTTTCCACACGGGCGTCAGCGTAGTTCAGCAGGTGTCTCGATTGCTTAATATTTAAGTTTCTGAGAGAGTTGCCGGGTGAGCGCTTGGGACCGCTATGCATCGCTGGTGACCGCCCGGACCTCGTGGGTGCTGCTTCTGGCCCTCGCCGCGGCCTCGATCGGCCTGATCGGCGCGGTGGGGGAGAACGAGACCGCCGGGCAGGCCCCGACCGCGCTGCCGTCGTCGGCGGAGTCGGCGCGGGTCGAACAGGCGCTGGAGCAATTCCCGGACGCGGGGACGGCCGCGGCCATCGTGGTCGTCACGCGCGCCGATGGCGGCGAGCTGACCGAGGACGACCGCGACGCCACCGCCGCCGCGGTAGCCCGCGCCTCGGGACGGACGCCGGGACCGGCCGACCTGCTCGCCGCACCGGACCGCAAAGCGGCGATCGGGCAGGTGCCCGTCGACGCCGAACTGAGCGGATTCCCGCTGACCGAGCGCATCTCCGACATCCGCACGGCGGCAAGGGACGGCCTGCCCGAAGGGCTGATCCTGCAGGTGACGGGCGGTCCGGCGTTCGGCGCCGACATCGCCGACTCGTTCTCCGGCGCCAACGTGACCCTGCTCGCGGTGACCGCGTTGGTCGTCGCGGTGCTGTTGATCGCGACGTATCGCTCCCCGGTGCTGTGGCTGGTGCCGCTGCTGGTGGTCGGGGCGGCCGACCGGGTGGCCACCAGCGCCGGAACCGCCTTGGCGCGGCTGACCCCGCTGACCTTCGACGGCTCGACCTCCGGCGTCACGAGCGTGCTGGTGTTCGGCGCGGGCACCAACTACGCGCTGCTACTGGTGTCGCGCTATCGCGACGAACTGCACCACGAATCGGATCACCGCGCGGCGTTGCGGCAGGCCGTGCGGCGGGCCGGACCCGCGATCCTGGCGAGCAACGTCACGGTGGTGGCCGCGCTGCTCGTGCTGCTGCTGGCGTCGGTGCCGAGTACCCGCAGTCTCGGCGTGATGGCCGCGCTCGGGCTGCTGGTGGCGGTGGTGTTCGTCCTGCTCGCGCTGCCCGCCGCGCTGGCGCTGTGCGGTCGCAATGTGTTCTGGCCCTTCGTGCCGCGGGCCGACGATCGCGACACGGCCGGCGAGGGGGTCTGGCACGCGATCGCCGCGCGCGTGGTGCGCAGGCCCGCGCTGATCGCCGGAAGCGCGATCGCGGTGCTCGCGGTCTGCGCGACCGGATTGCTGACGACGCAGGTGGGCCTTTCGCAGACCGAGCAGTTCCGGGTGAGCGCGGAGTCGGTGGAGGGGTTCGACGCCCTCGCCCAGCACTTTCCCTCCGGGTCCTCCGATCCCGCCATCGTCCTCGCGCGCGGCACGGCGGCGGCGGGAATCGAGGAGGCTTTCCGGCGCACCGAGGGCGTGGTGATGACCTGGCAGACAGGTACCTCGCCGACCGGGCTGACCCGGTGGTCCGTCGTGATCGACGCGCCACCGTCGTCCGCCCGCGCCTTCGACACGATCGAGGCGCTGCGCGCGTCGGTCGGGCAGGTGCCGGGAGCCGACGCGCTGGTCGGCGGCACCGACGCCCAAGCGCTGGACGTGCAGAACGCCGCGGGCCGGGACCGCGCGCTGATCATCCCGCTCATCCTGGTCGTCGTGCTCGTGGTGCTGCTGGTGTTGCTGCGCGCGGTGCCCGCCGCGCTGCTGCTGGTCGCGGTCACGGTGCTGAGCGCGCTGGCCGCGCTCGGGTTGGGCAGTTGGATGAGCGAGCACGTGTTCGGATTCCCGGCGCTGGACATCAGCGTGCCGCTGTTCGCGTTCCTGTTCCTGGTCGCCCTCGGCGTGGACTACACGATCTTCCTGGTCACCAGGGCACGGGAGGAGACTCCGCGACACGGCACCACACACGGCATGGTGCGCGCGGTGTCGGTGACCGGCGCGGTGATCACCAGCGCGGGCATCGTGCTGGCCGCGGTGTTCTGCGTGCTCGGCGTGCTTCCGCTGATCACGCTCACCCAGGTCGGCATCGTGGTCGGCCTCGGCATCCTGCTCGACACGTTCGTCGTGCGCACCGTGGTGATCCCGGCGCTGTTCAGCCTGATCGGGCGCAAGATCTGGTGGCCGAGTGAACTGCGGCTGGTCGAGGAGGACAGCGAGACCTCCGACGCGGATCAGCCGGCCGGTGACGGGCCGGGGCCGCGGAGCGAGTAGCCGCCCCGGGCGCGGCCGGAGGATCTGCCCCACAGGCCGCGTTGATCGAGGGCCGCTCGTGGGTGGCGCCCCTCGCCGCTGGAGCCACGGTGGTCGGCTCACCTCACGCGCGAAAGAGCGGATGACCGCTCGGTGCGGCCATCCGCTCACAGACATACACTTCCGCCTGCGCTACGGCGTACGGGACACTACGTCGGCAGCGTCCGCTGGGCGTCGTCCGCCCTCGCTACGCCCGTGCGTGGCGCTCTGCACGGACCGCGTCCGAGAGCGCGCTGGGCGGTCGTCAGTGCCGGAAGGCGTCCTTGACCTTCTCGCCTGCGTCCTTCAGGTCCGACTTGACCTTGTCGGTGCGGCCTTCGTCGCGCTTCCCCCGGTCGCCCGTGGCCTCGCCGACCTTCTCTTTGGCCTGACCGGCGACTTTATCGGCCTTGTTCTTCGCCTTGTCGACTGTGCTCATGTCACAACCTCCTTGTGAAGAGACCGGCCGACCATCTTCAGCCGGTCTTCTTCGCGATAGCCCGTTATCGCGCGGCCAAACGTCCGGGATTTCCGACGCAAAGCAGAAGACCCGGCGGAAACCGGGTCTTCTGGAAGTCGCCCGCTTCCGGAATCTAGCCGGTCGAGTTCCGGAGCGCGCTCGCCGAGAGCGGATTACGCAGCCGGAACCGTGGGCGGTGTGAGGAGGCCCTGGAGCACGCCGACACCGGCGCCGACGGCCGCGCCGACGGCGATGGCCGGGGAGGCGACGAATCCGTAACCGATGGCGGCGCCGAAGGCCATCACGGCCACCGTTCCGGTCGGAAACATCGGGATACCGGCGATGGCGCCGCAGACGGCGCCGATGACGGCTCCGATGGAGGCGACCGGCGCGGCCACCATGCTGCCCACCGAGGCGCCGATGGCGGTGGAACCGATCAGGTCGGCGGCGATGCGGTCGGAGCGCGACGGCTCGAAGCCCGCCGAATCCAGGGTCTGCGCGATGCCCGCTTCCGGGACGGCGATCGCGTCGTTGAAGATCTTGCCCTGCTCCGGAGTCAGGAAGTCCGGTCGCCCGATCACCACCGACCCCACGCGCAGCGTGCCGGGCGGCGCCTCGATCGGCGCCACCGCGGGAGCAGGGGCGGCGGGGTTGGGCAGGTGCAGGCGGTGCGGGAGGATGGGGGCGAGCACGTTCGGAT
>NZ_JABLTE010000125.1 GCF_013315795.1 Nocardia barduliensis | reverse complement strand
ACCCGGGCGCCCGCGTGCACCACGTCGTAGTGCGCCCGGCAGGTCGGGCAGCGCAGCACCGCGTCACCGACCGGGAATCCCACGCGGCGTTCCAGCACCGCACCCGCGAGGGAGCGGTCGCATCCCGGACAGTGGTCCCGGTAGGCGTACAGTTCCTCGCCGACCCGGCAGGCCAGCACGGTCAGCCCGGCGACGTCGAACCCGCCCACCTCGCCCGCGCCCAGCTCGGCCAGTTCGGGGACCGCGACCCAATTGCCGGGCCGGCGGTCCTCCGTGTGTACGCGCGAGAACAGCGAGTCGGCGGAGATCACCCCCGCCGACTCCGTCCGGGCGGCGACGACTTCGATGGACTCGATCTCCGGCGCCGCGGCCCGCACCGCGTCCTCCACCGCCAGTTCGAGCGTCACCGACGACGACGGGCAGCTCTTGCAACTGCCCGCCAACTCCAGGCGGACCACGCCGTCGACGATGTCGACCAGGTGGACGTCGCCGCCGTGCGAACCCAGGTACGGGCGCACGGTGTCCAGCGCGTCCCGCACCCGGGTGTCCACGTCGTGCGGATGAAGACCGTGCACGAGCAGCAGGCTCGCGACCAGATCGTCGCGGGCCAACCGCTCGACCGCCGCGGCGTCGAGCAGCCCCACGACGCGGGCCAGTCCCGCGCCGTAGAGTTCGACGAGTTCGCGCACCAGCTGCTCGGCGCGCTCGCGGGCGAGCGCACCGCCCGCCGAACTCGCCTCGAGCAAGGTCTCGATGCGTTCGCCGGCTTCGCGCCACCGGGACTCACCGAGCGTTGCGTCGTCCTGGTCGTGCGGGCGATCCTCCACCGTCACCTCCGGTCGTCTCGCCCGGCGCGGACTCACTCGGGGGTGAGCGTCTGCGTCGGTGAGTGCAGTTTCTCCAGCGTCTTTCCCTTGCCGAGGTACATGTGCACGCCGCACGGCAGGCACGGATCGAAACTGCGCACGGTGCGCATGATGTCGATGCCCTTGAAGTGCTCGCGGTCGTTCTCCTCGAAGATCGGCTGGCCCTGCACCGCGTCCTCGTAGGGGCCCGGGGTGCCGAAGCTGTCGCGCGGGCTGGCGTTCCACGGTGTCGGGGGATACGGGTGGTAATTGGCGATCTTGCCGTCCCGGATCACCATGTGATGCGACAGCACGCCGCGCACCGCCTCGGTGAAGCCGCAGCCGATGCCTTCTTCCGGCACCTCGAATTTCTCCCAGGTCTTGGTGTGGCCGGCCCGGATCTCGGCCATCGCCTTTTCCGCGAAGTGCAGCGCGCAGGCCGCCGCGTACGCCTGGAAATAGGTGCGCGCGCGATTGCGCTCGAGGGTGTTGCTGCCGTGCACGGGGATCTTCCACTCCAGCGTGACCGGGCCCTTGAGAGCGGTCTTGGGCAGGTTGATCTGCACGCTGTTCCCGGTGGCCTTGACGTACCCGATGTCGATCAGGTTGGCCAGCGCCGTGGCCCACAGCCGGGCCAGCGGGCCGCCGCCGGTGTCCAGGGCGAGATGGTCGGTGCCGTCGAACCAGCGCGGCGACATCACCCAGCTGTACTTCTCGTCCAGGTCGCGCTTCTGCGGCCGCGGGTTGGTGTGCTGGTTCCATGGGTGGCGCCGGTCCACCGGGTTGCCCAGGGGATCGGTCGGGACGAACATCTCCTGATCGGTCCAGTCCTCGTAGTACGAGCTGCCCAGCAGGATGCGCAGGCCCAGGTTGATGTCGACCAGGGAGGTGGTCAGCAGCTTGCCGTCCACCACGACACCCGGGGTGACGAACATCTTGCGACCCCAGTCCGCCATGTCCTTGTACTCGAAGTTGCAGAATTCGGGGTCCTGGAACGAGCCCCAGCACCCGAGCAGGGTGCGCCGCAGGCCGACCTGCTCGTAGCCCGGCAACGCCTCGTAGAAGAAGTCGAACAGGTCGTCGTGCATCGGGACGACCTTCTTCATGAACTCCACGTAGCGCATCAGCCGCGACATGTAGTCGGTCATCAGCTGGATCGTCGCGACCGTGCCTGGGCCGCCGGGATACAGCGTGGACGGGTGCACGTGCCTGCCTTCCATCAGGCAGAACATCTCCCGGGTGACGCGGCTGACCTGCAGCGCCTCCCGGTAGAACTCACCGGTGAACGGGTTGAGCGCCCGCATGATGTCGGCGACGGTGCGATAGCCGTGCTGGCCTGCGTGCGGCGCCTCGGTGTTCTCCGCCCTGGCCAGCACGCCCGGGTTGGTCTCGGCGACCATCTTCTCGCAGTAGTCCACGCCGACCAGGTTCTCCTGGAAGATGTTGTGGTCGAACATGTACTCGGCGGCCTCGCCGAGGTTGACCACCCACTCGCCCAGGTGCGGCGGCCGCACGCCGTAGGCCATGTTCTGGCAGTAACAGGAACAGGTGGCGTGGTTGTCGCCGCAGATGCCGCAGATGCGGCTGGTGATGAAGTGGGCGTCGCGCGGGTCCTTGCCCTTCATGAAGATCGAGTAGCCGCGGAAGATGGACGAGGTGCTGTGGCACTCGACCACTTCCCGGTTATCGAAGTCGATCTTGGTGTAGATGCCGAGGCTGCCGACGATGCGAGTGATCGGGTCCCACGCCATCTCGACGAGACGGTCCGGCTCGATCGTTCGGTGCGACGGCTCCGGGATGATCTGGGTCATCAGAGATCCTCCTACCAGGTGCGGGTCGCCCCGGTCTCCAGCTTCCGGCCCCGGTGCCGCCAGTGCGGCTCCTTGTCGACCGTGCGTCCGGTGATGTGACGGAGACTGCGGATCACCGATCCGTACAGCCCCGATGCGGTGGACGAGAACTTTCCGCCGGGCGGTTCGTCCATGAACGGCATGAACTTGTCCGGGAATCCCGGCATGGTGCAGCCGATGCAGATGCCCCCGACGTTCGGGCAGCCGCCCAAGCCGTTGATCCAGCCACGCTTGGGCACGTTGCACTTGACCACGGGTCCCCAGCAGCCGAGTTTGACAATGCATTTCGGCGAGCCGTACTCGGTGGCGAATTCACCCTGCTCGTAGTAGCCCGCGCGGTCGCAACCCTCGTGCACGGTCGCCCCGAACAGCCACTTGGGCCGCAGCGCGTCGTCGAGTGGGATCATCGGCGCCTGCCCGGTGGCCATGTAGAGCAGATAGGTCAGCGTCTCGGACATGTTGTCCGGCTGGATCGGGCAGCCCGGCACGCAGACGATCGGGATACCCGCCTTGCTCTTCCAGTCCCAGCCCAGATAGTCCGGCACGCCCATCGCACCGGTCGGGTTGCCCGCCATCGCGTGGATGCCGCCGTAGGTCGCGCAGGTGCCCGCCGCGATGATGGCCGTGGCCTTAGGCGCGAGCCGGTCCAGCCATTCGCTGGTCGTCATGGGCTGGCCGGTGGCGGGATTGTTGCCGAACCCGCACCAGTAGCCCTCTTCCTTGAGTTGCTCGTTCGGGATCGAGCCCTCCACCACGAGCACGAACGGTTCGAGTTCCCCGCGATCGGCCTTGAAGAACCACTCCAGGAAATCGTCCGCGCCGCCGTTGGGTCCGCACTCGAAGTCGATGAGCGGCCAGTGCACGGCGATCTTGGGCAGACCGGGGAGGGAGCCGAGAGCGATCTCTTCGATGCTCGGCTGCGTGGCTGCCGTCAAGGCGACGGAGTCACCGTCACAACTGAGCCCCGCGTTGATCCAGAGCACGTGGATCAGCGTTTCTTCGGCTCGTACTGCTTCCTGAGTGGGCATATGTCGCCACCTTCCGCAGCGGACCACCGGGGGCCGGATCTCACCTTTCTCGAAGACTGGGCCACCTCGGAATGTGATCCTGATCACTTCACCTTAAGCGTGCCCGGCGGCATCCTCAAGAGCCGCCGGACCGGCCGCGCGACGCTGCGTGGCCAGCCAGTCGTACCAGGTGGACAGGCCCGCACCGCTGCTGACGGACAGCGGCAGGACCTCGACGCCGGGATGTATCGACTGGATGTACTCCCGGCATCGGTCCACGTCGAAATCGACATACGGCAGCAGATCGATCTTGTTCACCAGCACCAGTCCCGCCGCCTGGAACATGTGCGGATACTTCAGCGGTTTGTCCGTCCCCTCGGTCACCGAGACGACGACCACCTTCTGCCGCTCCCCCAGATCGAACAGCGCCGGGCAGACCAGGTTGCCGACGTTCTCCACGAACAGCAGCGTGCCCGGCGCGGGATCGAGCGCCTCCAGCGCGCGGTACATCATCTCGGCGTCCAGGTGGCATCCCGCGCCGGTGTTGACCTGAACGACGCGGCACCCGGTGGCCTTGATCCGCTCGGCGTCGAGCAACGTGGCCTGGTCGCCCTCGATCACCGCGATCGGGGTCCGGCCGGACTCGCGGATGGTGCGTTCCAGCAGGGTGGTCTTGCCCGCGCCCGGCGAGCTGGTCATGTTCAGCGCGAGGATGTCGCGCTCGGCCAGCCAGGCCCGGTTGCGCTGCGCCAACCGGTCGTTCTTGGCCAGCACCTTCAGTTCCAGGCTCACCGTCTCGGTGGCGGGCACGTGCACGTGGTCGGCGTCCGGGCCGTGTTCGTGATCCTGCGGGCCGTGTTCGTGCTCGTGCGGGTGGTGGTGCGCGTGCTGGTGCTCCGGCCCGTTGGCGTGCTCATGCCCTTCGGCGTGCTGGTGGTCGTGCGGGACGCGAATCAGCGCGGCGGTGTCGTCGCCGCACCCGCAGGTTGCGCACATACCTCACTCACCTCCATGGATCGGATACGCAGCTCGCGCCCGGAGCGGATCTCGACGTCGGCGCTGCCGCAGGGACACAGCGGGATCGGGTCCGGCAGCCGGAAATCGGCGCCGCAGGTCCGGCACGCCGCGGTGGCGGGGATCTCCACCAGGATCAGCTCCGCGCCTTCGGCCGGTGTGGCTTCGGCCGCGACTTCGAAACAGAAGCGCATGGCGTCGGGTACGACGGCGCACAGCGCGCCGACCTCCACGGTGACCGAATGCACCCGCCGGCCCGCCGCGTGCTCGCAGACGGCGTCGATGACGCTGCGCGTAATGGCCATCTCGTGCATCGCGACCTCGAATTCTCGCGGACAACTCTGAGGCTACTCCCGGGCAAACCGGCTGCGGGGGAAATCTCCGATGCTCCGTGAGCGCGCCTGTGCGGTGCCACGCCCCGGGTCAGGGTGCGGCCCGGGGCGGTAGAAGCCGCGGCCGAGATCTCTCTCCGGATCCCGGCCGCCCGATAGCAAACACCTCGTAGTTACCCACCGGCCCGCCTGTCACACGAGCCCGCTCGAACCGCTCAGTCGTGGTCGGCCGTGGTGCGCACCTCGCCGCTGCTCGCGTCGATCGTCACGTCGTACTCCACCCCCTCGGGCGTGGCGAGCTCGACCTGCCACACCGGAACACCGCGATCGATGTCGAACTCGATGGACAGGACCCGGCCGCCGGGCACAGCTGCCACCGCCTTGTCGATGGCCTGCTGCCTGCCGACCCCCGTGTCGGCCACCAGCGACCAATCCCCGGCGAACGAGCGGAAGGCGACGGTGTGATCGTCCGGCCCACCGGTGGCGACAGCGGCCAGGACGACACTCAGACCGACCACGGCGGCCGCGACGGCCGTGCCGACGATGAGCCAGCGAAGACCGGCGTAAGCGCGGCGGAATACGGTGGTCATGTGGAACCTCCTGCGGGAGAGCTGATCTCGAATGCGTCCACTGTGGCGAATCGAGCTGAAGGCGAGCTGAAGCGACCTGAAGACGGTTTCAGGATCGGTCTGCCACTCTTGGTGGATGCGTCTGCTGATCGTCGAGGATGAGAAACGTTTGGCCCTCACACTGGCAAAAGGCTTGTCGGCCGAGGGTTTCGCCGTGGACGTGGTGCACGACGGCGCCGAGGGCCTGCACCTGGCGACCACCACCGACTACGACCTGATCATCCTCGACATCATGCTGCCCGGGATGAACGGCTACCGGGTCTGCGCCGCGCTGCGCGCCGCGGGCCACGAGACGCCCGTGCTCATGCTGACCGCGAAAGACGGCGAGTACGACGAGGCCGAGGGCTTGGACACCGGAGCCGACGACTACCTCAGCAAACCGTTCTCCTACCTGGTGCTGCTGGCCCGCATTCGCGCGCTGCTGCGCCGCCGAACCCGCGGCGGCGCACGGGTTCTGCGCGTCGGCGACCTGACCGTCGACCCGGGCACCCGCACCTGCCGCCGCGGAACGCAGGAGGTCACGCTGACCGCCAAGGAGTTCGCGGTCCTCGAGCACCTGGCCGTCCGGGCCGGGGAAGTCGTCTCGAAAGCCGATATCCTGCACCACGTCTGGGACTTCGCCTACGACGGCGATCCGAACATCGTCGAGGTCTACATCAGCACGTTGCGCCGCAAGATCGACGCGCCGTTCGGGCGCCGATCGATCACCACCGTCCGCGGCGCGGGCTACCGGCTGGCAGCCGACCGTGGCTGAGCGGGGCAGGCGGGCCTGGTGGCGTTCGGTCCGCGCGCGCACCACGGGGGCGGCGACGGTCGTGGTCACGGTGGCGCTCGTGGCGGCCGGGCTCGCGGTGCTCGCGGTGTTGCGGCACAACCTGGTCGAGAGTGCGAGCTTGCAGGCGGAGACCACCGCGCGCGATATGGCGGTCGAGATCGCGGCGGCAGGCGACCTTGCCCGAGTGACCCTGCCCGACGCCGAAGACCATCCGGTACAGGTGGTTTCGGTCGACCGCCGGGTCTTGGCCGCCGCCGGCGAGCTCCAGGGCAAACCGCCGATGGCCGACTTCGGGCCCCACGACCGATCCCGCGACGAAGAGGACGACGACGAAGACGAACAGGACGAAGACGAGCGCGACGAGGACGAGCGCGACGGGCAGAGCGCCGCGGCGGCCGCCGATCCCGCGACCGCCGAGGCGGAATTCGGCGACGTGCGGCTGACGGTGGACGTCGAGGACGGACCCCAGCCGTACCGGGTCGCCGCGCTCCCGGTGACCCTGCCGAGTGGCCAGTCCGCCACCGTCTACGCGGGTGCCTCACTGGAGACCACCGACAGCGCCGTGGCGGACGCGCGGCAAGCCATGCTGATCGGCCTGTCGCCCCTGCTCGTCGTGGTCGCGGCCGTGACCTGGTTGGTCACCCGGCGCGCCCTGCGCCCGGTGGAGGCGATCCGCGCGCAGCTCGCGGAGATCATGGACGGTGACCTCTCCCGCCGCGTTCCCGAACCGGGCTCACGCGACGAGATCGCCAGGCTGGCGAAGACTACGAACGCGACGCTCGCAGCGTTGGAGAAATCAGCGGAGCGCCAGCGCCAGTTCATCGCCGACGCGGCGCACGAACTGCGCAGCCCCATCGCCAGCCTTCGCACGCAACTCGAAGTGGCCCAGGCGCATCCGGAGCTGCTGGAACTGGACGGGCTGATCGACGACACCGTCCGGCTGGAACACCTCGCCGCGGACCTGCTGCTGCTGGCTCGGCTCGACGCGGGCGAGCAACCGCGATCGGAACGCGTCGATCTGACCGCCCTGGTCCGCGACGAGCTGGCCCACCGCGTCGGCGACCGGGTCGCCGTCGACCTCGCGGCCCCGCACGACGCCATCGTGGTCACCGGGAGCCGGACCCAGCTCGCCCGCGTGCTGGGCAACCTCGTCGACAACGCGCAGCGGCATGCCGCGAGCACCGTGCGCGTCGCGGTGGAACGCGGCGCGGACGGACGAATCGTGCTGTCGGTCGCCGACGACGGCCCCGGTGTGGCGCAGGCCGATCGCGACCGCATCTTCCAGCGCTTCGTCCGCCTGGACGACGCGCGCACCCGTGACGAGGGCGGTGCGGGACTCGGCTTGGCGATCGTCCGTGATGTCGTGGAACGTCATGGGGGCGCCATTCGCGTCACCGATGGCGCGCCCGGCGGCGCCTGCTTCATGGTGACCCTGCCCAGTGCGTGAACCCGCGTCCGGTCGAGGTCCGCTGATTCACGTCCCGAACCACGACGACGTTCGCCCACGCCGATGTTCGTTCACTGGACGAGGGCACTGCGCAGCCGGTCGATGACGATCCGGCGCGCGGCCCGCCCTTCGGGCGTCGGCGTCAGTGGATAGACGTGCGGCAGCCCACGCCCCTCGTGGTAGTCGACCGTGACTCCCGCTCCGCGCGCCGCGTCGACCAGCAGGCGGGTGTCCGGATGCAGGATGTCGTCGGTGCCGCAGAAAATCGTCAGCGGGCCGAGTCCGCGCAGGTCGGCGACGAGCGGGCTGACCCGCGGATCCCCGAGCCCGAGCCGGCCCCGCCACTGCTCGATGAGCACCCGGGTCCCCGCGACGCCCAGCCACGGGTCGCGCGGCTGCACGACCGGTATTTCGGGATTGCTCAGCGAGAGATCCAGCGCGGGCGCGATCAGCACGGTCCCCGGCAGACGCACCCCATGGTCGTCGCGCAGGACCACCGCGGCCGACAGCGCGATCTGCCCACCGGCCGAATCCCCTGCCAGGCAGACGTTCCCGAAGGTCTCCCGGTTGTCGAGCACCAGATCCACGAAGCCCGCCACCACCTGCCCGGCGGTGCCGAACGGGATCAGCGGGTAGATCGGCACCGTCACGGCCACACCGGCTTCGGCAGCGACCGAAGCGCACAGCGCCCAGTGCTGCGGCGCGATCTCGTGCACCCAACCCCCGCCGTGCGCGTACACGACATTTCCCCGCGGTCGGCGTTCGCGCGGCGCGAGGGTATAGACCGGCCAACCACCGCGACGCTGCACCGCGATCGTCACATCCGCACGCAGCCGCCGTGGCGGACCGTAATTCCGGGGCCGGACGCTCAATTTCCGGATCCGCTCGTGCGCGGCTTCGGGGTCGACGAACACGCGATTGGCGCGCGTCGCTCGCAGATATGCACGCACGACCTGGTTGGCGAAGCTGGGCACCGCATCTCCTCCACTCGGGCACTCGACGGCCGTCGAGTCCTCCCGCACTTCAGGAGGCGATAGTGTCGCAAGTTACGGCAACTCCCGCTGATGCGGGGCGCTGCGCAGCGACGCAGATCCCCGAGCCGACGACGCGACAACCGCCGTCGGCCCGAGCGGGAACGCCTGAGGTCAGGAGAGTTTCAGGCTGCGGCCGACGATCTCCTTCATGATCTCCGTGGTGCCGCCGTAGATGGTCTGGATGCGAGCGTCCATGTAGGCCTTGGCGATCGGGTATTCCTTCATGTACCCGTATCCGCCGTGCAGCTGCAGACAGCGGTTGATCAGGTCGAGCTGCTCCTCGGTGCTCCACCACTTGGCCATGGCGGCGTCCTCGGCGCTGAGCTTGTTCTCGTTGAGCAGCTCGATGAACTTGTCCACCATCAGGCGCACCGCGGTGGTCTTGGTGGCCAGCTCGGCGAGCACGAAGCGGGTGTTCTGCAGAGCGCCGATCGGCTTGCCGAACGCCTTGCGGTCGCGGACGTACTGAATGGTCATGTCCAGGCAGGACTCCATCGCCGCCGCGGCCATGACCGCGATCGAGAGCCGTTCCTGCGGCAGGTTGTGCATCAGGTGGATGAAGCCCATCCCCTCGGTGCCGAGCAGGTTCTTACCCGGCACGCGCACGTCGGTGAAGCTCAGCTCGGCGGTGTCCTGGGCTTTCAGGCCGAGCTTGTCCAGGTTGCGGCCACGCTCGAAGCCGGGCATCCCGCGCTCGACCACGAACAGGCTGAAGCCCATCGCGCCCTTCTCCGGGTCGGTCTGCGCCACCACGATCACGATGTCGGAGTTGATGCCGTTGGTGATGAAGGTCTTGGCGCCGTTAAGGATCCAATCGTCCCCGTCGCGGACCGCCCGGGTCTTGATGCCCTGCAGGTCGGAACCGGTGCCCGGTTCGGTCATGGCGATCGCGGTGATGATCTCGCCGGAGCAGAAGCCGGGCAACCAGCGCTGCTTCTGCTCGTCGTTGGCCAGCTCGAGCAGATAAGGCGCGATCACATCATTGTGCAGCGTGAAACCAAGACCGGAGTACTGGCCGCGCACCGACTCCTCGGAGACGATGGCGTTGTAGCGGAAATCCTTCACCCCGCCGCCGCCGTACTCCTCCGGCATGGCCATGCCGAGGAAGCCCTGCTTGCCCGCCTCGAGCCAGACCTCTCGATCGACGATGCCCTGTTCCTCCCACTTCGCGTGGTTGGGCGCGACGTGCTGATCGAGAAACTTGCGGAACGACTCCCGGAACAGTTCGTGTTCGGGTTCGAACAGTGTGCGTTCCACGCCAACCTCCTAGTGACCACACCGGCCGATCCACACCGACCAGTCGTTGCCCCATACCGTACCCGGAAGGAGAATCCGTGTTCACTTCTGGGGCCATAACCATGGTCTCACCAGGAGCGGCGGCACGGGTGCGGATCAGCGGGCGAGATTCTCGGCAAACGGGCGAGCGCTCCTCACCGCCGCCGCCGTGCGAGCCGGGCCCGCCGATCCGCGGGCCGCGACTCGGGCGCCGCCGAAAACCGGCGCGCCGCACCGCAGGGAACGAGGCCGCCGCGGTGGCCTGGCATGGGTGGTCAGGCGCAGATGCTCAGTTGCGCCCGCGCGGCAGTGACGAATGCTTCGTACAGGCGGCGGCCGAGGCCGGTGCCTCGCGCGTCGTCGCGGGTGGCGATCAGCCGGGCGCAGGCCGGCTGGCGAGGGTCACGAATCCTGGGTCGCGGCGGCAGCCGGGAGCCCGCCGAGCAGTGGGCGCCGGAACTCAGCGTTTCAGCCAGCCGCGCACGCGGCCCACCAAGGTGCGCCCTTCGTCGCGCGCCCGCTCGGCGAAGAGGAAGTTCATCTCCTCCTCCAGCGCCTTGCGCACCACATCGCGGAATTCCGTCGCGGCGGCGTGCATGTCACCGGCGTTGCGCCAGGGCCCCGGGTCGATGGGCGCGCCCGCGGAGAAATAGAAACGTTCCGGACGCGGGATGACGGTGGGGCCGACGCCGCGGATGAGCGGCGGGGTGAGGTCGCGGCTGAGCCCGAGCGCTTGCACGGTCCAGCGCAGCGGTCGCAGGATCGGATGGTCGCCGTCGACCACGATGTCGTAGGCGTCGTCGACGCCGATCATCGCGACCGGGACGATGGGCGCGCCCGCCTCGATGGCCATGCGCGCGAAGCCGCTGCGGCCCTCCCACTTCAACAGGTATTTCTCGTTCTTGCGGCGGACCGCCTCCCGGCCGCCGCCGGGGAACACCATCACGGCCTCGCCGCGCCGCAGCAGTGCCAGGCAGTTGGACCGGGTTCCGCGCACCACGCCGTAGTGGTGCAGCAGGTGACGCACACCGGGCACGTTGATGAGCACGTTCTCGGCGAGACCGCGGATCAGGCGGCCACGGCGGCGCAGCACCTCGGGCAGCAGCATCGGCGCGTCGATGCCGCCGAGCAGGTTGTGGTTACCGACCAGCAGCACAGGGCCGTCGGCGGGGATGTTCTCCAAGCCGTAGAAGCGCGGGCTGGTCCACGCGCGCAGTGGCGCGAGCAGGGTGTCGATCAGCCGCAGATCGGTGTCGGTCAGCGCCACCGACAGCGGCGCACCGTCGCTGAGCACCGGATCGGCGCTGTTCGCGGCGCCGGAGCGCCGAGCGCGGGAATCGGAGCGGGCGTCCGACATGAACCCTCCTGATGTCGATTCGATGACGATAGCGCAACGAAATCGACTGCGTCGCACCGGATGTGCGCGTCGCCTCGCGACACGCCCGATTCGGCCACCCGAGCGGCTTGCCCGGCTGCTCGGCAAGCCCGTCGCGAATCAGCACGTCACCGCCTCGCGGGGGCGGCCGCACCGCCCGCGGTGCACCGTCGCGATGTGAACACGCGCACAGCGCCCGAATCGCGGGCACTGACGCGGGTAGGAGACGTCCAGCTGGTCAGCCTTGCTCGCCGGGCTCCTCGGCGCCCTCCGAACCCGCGTGCGCGTAGTCCGACAGCGCGGCCGCCAGGGCGTGCGGGACGCGCGCGTGGACCCGCGTTCCGCCCTCCTCGTGCCGCGAGCTCAGGATGCGGCCGTCGGCGTGGACGCGTGCGAGCAGGTCGCCGCGCGTGTACGGCAGCAGGACGCTGATCTCCACGTCCAAACCGCCCAGCAGTTCGGCCAGCCGCGCGCGCAACGCCTCGATGCCCTGGCCGTTGTGCGCGGACACGAAGGACGCGTCCGGCAGCAGCGCGCGCAGGTTGGTCAGCTCCGTCGGGCCCATCGCGTCGGTCTTGTTCACCACCAGCAGTTCGGGCGGAGCGGGCGTGCCGGACTCCTTGATCACGTCCGTGATCACCTCGCGGACGGCCTTGATCTGCTCGACCGGCAGCGCGTCGGAGCCGTCCACCACGTGCAGCAGCAGGTCGGCGCCGGTGACCTCCTCCAGAGTGGAGCGGAACGCCTCGACCAGCTGGGTCGGCAGGTGCCGCACGAAGCCGACGGTGTCGGTGAAGACGACCTCGCGCCCGTCGTCCAGCTCGGCCCGGCGGGTGGTCGGGTCAAGGGTGGCGAACAGCGCGTCCTGCACCAGCAAGCCCGCGCCGGTGAGGGTGTTCATCAGGCTCGACTTGCCCGCGTTGGTGTAGCCGACGATCGCGACCGACGGGACGCCGCTGGAGTTGCGGCGCGCCCGCATGGTGTCGCGCGCGGTCTTCATCTCCCGGATCTCCCGGCGCAGCTTGGCCATGCGCTCACGGATGCGCCGACGATCGGTTTCGATCTTGGTCTCACCGGGACCACGCAGACCCACACCGCCGTTGCTGCCCGCGCGGCCACCGGCCTGCCGGGACATCGACTCACCCCAACCGCGCAGCCGCGGCAGCATGTATTCCATCTGGGCCAGCGAGACCTGCGCCTTGCCCTCCCGGGAGGTGGCGTGCTGGGCGAAGATGTCCAGGATCAACGCGGTGCGGTCGACCACCTTGACCTTGACCACCTTCTCCAAGGCGGTCAGCTGCGCGGGGGTCAGCTCACCATCGCAGATGACGGTGTCCGCGCCGGTCTCCAGCACCACGGTGCGCAGCTCGTCGGCCTTGCCGGAGCCGATGTAGGTGGCCGGATCCGGCCGGTCGCGGCGCTGGATCAGCGCCTCCAGCACCTCGGAGCCCGCGGTCTCGGCGAGCGCGGCCAGCTCGGCCATGCTCGCCTCGGCCTGCGCGGCGGTCCCCGTGGTCCAGACACCGACCAGCACGACGCGCTCCAGGCGCAGCTGCCGGTACTCGACCTCGGTGATGTCGGTGAGCTCGGTGGACAGGCCCGCCACGCGGCGCAGCGAGCTGCGGTCCTCCAACTGCAGCTCACCCACGGTCGGATCGGCCGACCAGCCCGATCGCTTCATCCGGGCGGCGTGCTCGGCGACGACGTCGCCGGTCACCGTCTCGTCGCCGGACACAGCGTCGTCCGCCGGCTCGGCGGTGCGGTCGTCGGCCTCGGCTGGAGTGAATTCATACGTCTTTGTTTTTCTCATACACCATCCATGCTGCCACGACATCACCGCAGCACGCACCCGGTTATCCGAGGACGACACCGCTCACGGAGCATCCCACCACGATCCGGCGAGGTGGCCGCTGGCCACCAGCACCGACGGGCCGCGCAGCCACGCCGAGCCGCGCTCGAGCCCGACGGTCAGTGCGCCGCCCGGCACCCGGACGGTCACCCGGCCGGTGTCCTCGGCGATCCGGAAACCGCCCGCGGCCAGCGCCGCGGCCGCCGCGGCGACGGTTCCCGTTCCGCAGGAACGGGTTTCGCCCACGCCGCGCTCGTAGACCCGCATATCGACGGCGCCCTCGGCGTCCAGCGCGGTGACGATCTCGACGTTCACCCCGTGCGGGAACAGGTCCGGATCGAAACCGGGCGGCACGGTCAGGTCGAGCTTGCCGAGCGCGTCCACGGACATCCCGGGATCGACACAGGCCAGATGCGGATTGCCGACATCGATCCCGATCCCCGACAGCGCCCAACCCGCGATGGTCGCGGTGGACTCCCCGAGTTCGCGCACCTGGCCCATGCGGACGGTGACGTCCCCGGTGACCGCGTTCCCGGCATGCACCGTGACCGGGCGCGCCCCGGCGCGACTGCCGACGACGAAGCTGTCGCGGGTCTCCAGTCCCGACGCGTGCAGGTAGTGGGCGAACACGCGGACGCCGTTGCCGCACATCTCGGCGATCGAGCCGTCGGCGTTGCGGTAGTCCATGAACCAGTCCTCGGCGCCGACGCCTTGCGGGATCTCCGCGAGCACGCCTGCCGCCCGCAGCGCGCCCGCCCGCGCGACCCGCAGCACGCCGTCCGCGCCCAGGCCGCGCCTGCGATCACACAGCGCGCCGACCTGCTCCGCGGTCAGCGCCAAGCCGGCCGCCGGGTCCGGCAGCACCACGAAATCGTTCTGGGTGCCGTGGCCCTTGGTGAACTCGATGTCCGGCACGTGCGATGTCTCCCTGTCTCGTCGTCACTTGGCAAACGTCCGGCGCTGCCGGGAAATTTCGTAGAGCGCCACCGCGGCGGCCGAAGGCGCCCCCAGGGAGCTGGCCGTGCCACCCATCGGGATGTGCACCATGTCGTCACAGGCCGCCTCCCATGCGGCGCTCATCCCGCTGGTCTCGTTGCCGACGACGAGGATGGTCGCGTCGGTGTAGTCGTAGTCGTAGGCGGCGTGCCGGCCGTGTTCGTCGGTCCCCACGATGCGGGTCGGGATGCCGCGGCGCAGCTGCCGGTTGCGGAACTCCAGCACCTGCGCGGGTCCTGCGGTGCGGATCACCGGCACGGCGAACAGCGACCCGGTCGAGGCGCGCACGGCCTGCGGGTCGTACTGGTCGGCGCCGTGCCCGGTGACGATGACACCGCTGGCACCGAACGCGTCGGCCGAGCGGATCAGCGTGCCCAGGTTGCCCGGTGAGTTGGGCCGGTCGAACACCACGACCACGGGCGCGTCCTCCCCCGGCTCGCCGGGCTCGAAGGTCTCCAGCTCGACTTGCCGAGTCTCCGCGACCGCCACCAGTTCCGGTATGCCGCCTGCCTTTTCGCCGAGTTCGGCCATCAGCTCCGGCACCAAGCCGACCTGCGGCACCCCGCTGGTGTCCAGCACTTCGCGCGCCCAGCTCGACAGCTCCGGGCCGCCGAGGCGGTACAGCAGCGTCTCCAGCGGCCAGTCGTTGGCCACGGCCTGCGTGATCGGACGGACCCCTTGCACCAGGAAACGGCCGTCGCGATGACGTTTGGTGCGGTTGTTGAGGTAGGCCTGCCACACCTGGACGGAGGCGTTGCGGGTGCTCACACGTCGGGTCACTGCGGAGTCCGTTCTTTCTCGTCGAGCAGGGCCAGCACGGTCGCGGCCGGATCGGGGGCGGCGCCGTCCACCCACCGCACGCGAGGGTCGCGCCGGAACCAGGAGCGCTGCCTGCGCACATAGCGCCGGGTGCCGATCAAAGTGCGTTCCTGAGCGTGGTTCAGGTCGTATTCGTTGTCCAGATAGGCCAGGACTTGTGCGTACCCGATGGCGCGCCGCGCGGTGACGCCCGCCCGCAGACCGCGCTCGATCAGGCCCCGTACCTCCTCGACCAGTCCGCCCTCGAACATCGCGGCGGTGCGCCGCTCGATGCGCGCGTCCAGCGCGGCGGTGTCCCGGTCGACGCCGATGATCACCGTGTCCCAGCGCGGCCGCCCAATAGTCGGCGCCGACGCGGCGAACGGCCTCCCGGTCAGCTCCACGACCTCGAGCGCCCGCACCATTCGCCGTCCGTCGGTGGGCAGGATGGTGGCCGCGGCCACCGGGTCGGCCGCGCGCAGCGCCGCGTGCACGGCGGCCACACCGCCCTCGGCGAGCAGCGCCTCCCAGCGCGCCCGCACGGCCGGATCGGTGGCCGGGAACTCCCACTCGTCCAGCAACGCCTGGACGTACATCATCGAGCCGCCCACGATGACCGGCACCCGGCCGCGCCCCATGATCGCGACCACGTCCGCGCTCGCCGCCGCCTGATAGGCGGCCACCGACGCGGTGTCGGTCACCTCCAGCACGTCGAGCTGGTGGTGCGGGATACCGCGGCGCTGGGCGACGGGCAGCTTCGCGGTGCCGATGTCCATGCCGCGGTAGAGCTGCATGGCGTCGATATTGACGATCTCGCCGCCGAGCCGTTGCGCCAGTTCCAGCGCGAGATCGGATTTACCGGTGGCGGTGGGACCGACGACCGCGACCGGAGTGATGCCGGAATCCGTCACGACGCATCGTCTCCGGCAGGCCGCCAGAGGCTCACGTGGTACCCGACGCCGAACGGGGCGTCGCGATAGCGCGTGTCCACCAGCGGGTCGGCGCGGAACAGCCCGGCCAGCACCTGGTAGGCGGGGCGGCCTGCGAGCGCGAGTTCGCCGCACAGCCCGGGGTCGAGTGCCCGCAAGGCGGCGCGGTCTCCCGTGGTCAAGGCGTGGTCGAGCCGATCCTGCACCGGCCGGGCGCGTTCGTCGAAGTAGCCGGGCGCCTTGGTGGACAGTGTCGCCGCGCCGTCGGCGACCACCAGCACACCGTGCGACGCGACGTCGCCGTCCAGTTCGGCGCGCAGGGCTGCCCCGATCTCGAGGCAGTGGTCCTTCGTCGCGTCGGCGGACACGACGCGCGCCTCGGCGACCGCGTCCGGCGCGACCTGCCCGCGCAGCCACCCGCCGATCAGCACGGCCAGCGGCAGGTCGGCGTCGGCCCGCCCGGGTCCGGCGACCGCCGCGGCGGACAGACCGACCCGCACGTCGGCCCCGAAACCGCGGAACGTGCCGACGGTCTCCGGCCCCAGCGTGCGGTCGCCGGGCCCGGCGCCGATCACGGTCCACCGGTCGGCGCCCGCCGCGAAAACGCGCACGGTCTCCAGCACGGCGGCCCGCAGCACCGCGCGCGGGTCGGAATCCGCCGCTTCCGCCGCGTCCGCCACGCCGCCGCACAACTCCGGCACCAGGACGGGCGGCGACGGAACGAGGGCGGCGACGGAGAGCACGTCGTAACCGTAGTCGTTGCCGGGACCACCGGTACCGCCCGGCTTCGAGTGTCTCTGCCGGAAACACCGCGGGGATTGATAGTGTTCGAGGAGCTACAACCCAGGTCATGAGGGGTTGAAAATCCCCGGGATCGCTCCGCGGGAAGGCATGGATCAATGGTCTCGAGGGCTCGGACCGGGTTGAATGGGATGAGCTAGGGCGTAACCAGGCAGCCGTGACGCGCGGCAGGGACGAGGAAAAATGACCGACAGCAACGGAACCGCGAAGGCCGGCCCCGGCAAGATGCCGCGTTCTTCCGGTGCCCCGAAACCGGGCAGCTCGATTCAACCGCCCAAGCCGCACGCGGTCAAACCCGCGCCGGGCCCGGCCCAGCAGCATCCCCATCCCGTCGTCGTCCCCACCGTCTCCGATCCGAGCCGCTGGGGCCGGGTCGACGAGGACGGCACCGCGTGGGTGAAGACCGCCGAGGGCGAGCGTCAGGTCGGCTCCTGGCAGGCCGGCGACGCCGCCGAGGGCCTGGCCCACTTCGGCCGCCGGTTCGACGACCTGGCCACCGAGGTCGCCCTGCTGGAGGCTCGGCTGGCCGCGGGCGCGGACGCGCGCAAGACCAAGGCCGCCGCCGTCGCGCTCGCCGAGTCGCTGCCCACCGCCGCCGTCATCGGCGATGTCGAGGGTTTGGCCCGTCGCCTGCAGGCCATCGCCGAGCATTCCGAAGAGGCCGCCGCGCACGCCAAGGAAGAGAAGGAACGCGCCCGCCACGAGCACACCGAGCGCAAAGAGGCGCTGGCCGCGGAGGCGGAGAAGATCGCCGCCGAATCCACGCAGTGGAAGGCCGCGGGAGACCGGTTGCGCGAGATCCTCGACGAGTGGAAGTCCATACGCGGCGTGGACCGCAAGGTCGATGACGCCCTGTGGAAGCGCTACTCCAAGGCGCGCGAGGCGTTCAACCGCCGCCGCGGCGCGCACTTCGCCGAGCTGGACCGCGAACGCGCCGCCGCGAAAGCGCGCAAGGAAGAGCTGTGCGTGCAGGCCGAGGAGCTGTCCGGCTCCACCGAGTGGGTGGCCACCGCGGGCATCTTCCGTGACCTGCTCGCCGAGTGGAAGGCCGCCGGGCGCGCGCCGCGCGAGGCCGACGAGGCGCTGTGGCGGCGCTTCAAGAGCGCCCAGGACGTCTTCTTCGCCGCCCGCAACGCCGCCGTCTCCGAACGCGACGCCGAGTTCGAGCAGAACGCCGCCGCCAAGGAGGAGTTGCTGCACGCCTACGCCTTCATCGATCCCGCCGCCGACCTGGAGGCCGCGCGCAGCGCGCTGCGCGAACTGCAGGACAAGTGGGACGCCATCGGCAAGGTGCCGCGCGAGCGCATGCAGGAGCTGGAAGGCAAGCTGCGAGCGATCGAGAAGCGCGTCCGCGACGCGGTCGACGCGCAGTGGCGGCGCACCGACCCGGAGGCGATGGCACGCGCCGCCCAGTTCCGGGAGCGCGTCGCGCAGTTCGAGGAGCAGGCCGCCAAGGCGCAGGCCGCGGGCAATGCCCGCGACGCGGAGAAGGCGCTGGAGCAGGCCAAGCAGTGGCGGGAATGGGCCGAGGCCGCCGAAGGGGCCGTCAGCAACCGCTGAGTCCAGCGCCGACCGGAGTGGCGACCGCGGCCCCTCCCGATCGGGAGGGGCCGCGGTCGTCGACGCGAGGTCCGGTCAGGATTCGCCGGTGAAGCGACGGCGGTCGCGTTCCTCCGCGGCCGCGGCGGCGTTGCGGCGCTGCTCTTCGGCGGCCAGGTGCAGTGCGGTGCGGCTCCACACCACGCGGATCCAGTGGAAGGTGAGCACGATCGTCGTGATGGCGCCGAGGATCAGGCCGATGCCGGGGCCCGCGCCGATGTAGTCGCCCAGCCCGGGAGTCTGGCGGTGCCAGATCGAGAGCACCCCGAACACGCTGGCCACCGCGCTGCCCGCGACGGCGATCCAGGCGAGCGCCCAGCGGCGGGTCATCAGCGCCAGCGTCGAGAATCCGATGCCGAAGATCACCAGGAACCAGACGAAGACCCGGGAAGGCAGCCCGATGTGCTCGACTCGGGCCACGTCGGTGTTGAGCAGCACGTCGAAGCCGCGTGCTGCGCCTGCGTGCGGCAGCACCAGCGACACCAGCAGCAGGAACACCGCGCCCGCCACGACCATGGCGCGGATGCCGGGATCGATCTCCCCGGCGATCCTGCGCTCGACCGCGTCGAGGTCGTCGCGGAATTGCTCGAAATCGCCGGTGCTCTCGACGGAGCTCACTGAGTCCTCGTTTCGTTCGTCTGCGCCGGGGCGGGCGGGCTCGCTC
>NZ_JABLTE010000124.1 GCF_013315795.1 Nocardia barduliensis | reverse complement strand
GCTTGGCGGGGCGGTGGGGGACGCGTTGGGGTGGCGTGGTGAGCGGAACCGAGCTGTCGATCGCCGTGCGGGAGACGGTCGCTCAGCTCGCCGAGTTTTCCGCGAGCGCGGAAACCGTCGCGGCGCTGACGCGGGCCGTCGAACTGTCCGGGCACGCGGTCTCCGCCGAACAGGTCGAGCGGGTCGGCGAAGGGTGGATCGCTGAGGAATGCCTAGCCGTCGCGGTGTATTGCGCGCTGTACGCGGCCCGGACGGGTGACGTGCGCGCGGCGTTGCTGCTGTCGGTGAACCATTCCGGCGACTCCGATTCCACGGGTGCGGTGGCAGGCAATCTGATCGGCGCCGTCCACGGGGTTTCCGGATTGCCTCAGGAGTGGGCGGCGACGGTGGAGGGACGTGACGTGCTGGTTCAGGTGGCCGACGATCTCGTCATGAACTTCGGGCTCGGCGACCGGTCCGGGCTCGCCGCCCGCTATCCCGCCGATGAGGGTTGGTGAGCGGTCGCTCCGGCGCTCGAGCCGCGGGCGGGGCACCGTCGCCGCTGTCGGCCTACTCGTTCGGGCCGCCCGCCGCGTCCGGTGCCCGGCACACGTCGAGCACCCGGCCGCGCAGCCAGCGGTGAGCCGGGTCCGCCGCCAGCCGGACGTGCCACAGCAACGACACGGTCACTTCGGGAGCGCGGAAGGGCAGGGCGAACGAGTGCATGCCGTGCCGCAGGCTCGCGGTGTGCCGCTGCGGAACCGTCGCGACCAGGTCCGAGGCCCGTGCCAGCGCCAGGGCGGCGCCGAAGCCGTCCACGACCGTCACGACGTCGCGTCGGTGACCGGTGGAGTGCAGAGCCTCGTCGACCAAGCCCTCGTCCAACCCCCGCCGGGAGATGTGCACGTGTCGCGCGGCGGCATAGCTTGCCGTCGTGACGACCCCTGTGGCGAGCGGATGCTCGCCGCGCACCACCCCGATGAACCGGTCGGTGAACAGCGGCGTGCTCGCGATGTCCGGGGGCAGCTCGCGCTCGATCACTCCGGTCTCCAGATCGACGCTGCCGTCGCGCAGCGGACCGGTGTCCTTCTTCGTCTTCCGCACGAACAGCAGACGCACGCCGGGTGCGGCGCGGCCGACGTCGGCCACCAACTCGGGGCCGAACCGCTCCACGAACCCGTCGCTGCTTCGCACGGTGAACGCCCGCGTCAACCCGGCCAGGTCCAGCTTGTCGGCCGGTCGCAGTACCTCCTCGGCCTCCCGGACCAGGCCGCGCACGCGGTCGCGCAGTTCCACCGCGCGCGGCGTCGGCACCAGCCCTCGGCCTGCCCGCACCAGCAGTGGGTCACCGGTGGCCCGGCGCAACCGCGCGAGTTGGCGGCTCATCGCCGATGCGCTCAGGGCGAGCCGTTCGCCCGCCCGGGTCACGCTGCCCTCCTCGAGTAGGACGTCCAAGGTGACCAGCAGGTTCAGATCGGGCCGCGCCATGTGCACACCATCGCACAGACGTTCGTGACATGGCGTCCGGTGCACGAACAAGTTTCCATTTGTGCGCCTTCCGCCAGGTCTGACCGGGACCTACCGTCCAGTAGGTCATCCCTGACGGAAGAGGTCCTCGTCTTGAATCCACTGGAATCACTCGTGCGGACATCGCCCGCGCGACGTTCACCCGTGCCATGGAGCCTGTTCGCGCTGGCGCTGTCGGTGCTGCTGCCCTCGCTGAGCATCAGCATCGCCAACGTCGCGCTGCCGACCATGGCGGTGGCGTTCGACGCTGCCTTCCACGACGTCCAATGGGTCGTGATCGCCTATCTGCTGTCCACAACGACCCTGATCGTCGGCGCGGGCCGGCTCGGTGACATCGCCGGTAGACGACGCCTCCTGCTCGTCGGCATCAGCGTGTTCACGGTCGCGACCCTGCTCTGCGGTCTCGCCCCGAATCTCGCCTTCCTGATCGCCGCCCGCGGCCTGCAAGGCGCGGGTGCGGCGTGCATGATGGCGCTGAGCATGGCCTTCGTCGGGGAAACCGTTCCGAAGGAGCGCACCGGCAGCGCGATGGGACTGCTCGGGACGATGTCGGCGGTGGGCACCGCGCTGGGGCCCTCCCTCGGCGGAATCCTCATCACGGCCTTCGGCTGGCGGGCGATCTTCCTCGTCGCCGTGCCGCTCGGGCTGCTCACCCTCGCGCTCTCGACCTGCGTGCTGCCCGCCGCCGTGCCCCGGACAAGTTCTGCCCGTGCGCGTTTCGACGTTCTCGGCACGGTGTCGCTGGCCGTCACCCTCGGCGCGTACGCGCTCGCCATGACGATCGGGGGGACGTCGTTCGGCCCGCTCGGCATCGGGTTGCTCGGTGCTTCCGCGGTGTGCCTCGGATTGTTCGTCATCGTGGAGCGCCGCGTGTCCGCGCCGCTGCTCACCATCGCGATGTTCCGCGATCCCGCCCTGGTCGCCGGTCTGATCACGAGTGCGCTGGTCTCGACCGTCGTGATGACCACCCTCGTGGTGGGACCCTTCCACCTCTCCCGTGCCCTGCACCTCGATCCCGCCCTCGTCGGACTGGTGATGTCGGCAGGCCCGGTCGTGTCCGCGCTCACCGGTGTGCCCGCGGGCCGTGCCGCCGATCGCTTCGGCGCCGGGACCATGGTCGTCGCCGGGCTCGGCGGCGTCATCGGCGGCGCCGCCGCGCTGGCGGTGCTGCCCACGTCCATCGGGTCCATCGGATACGTTCTGCCGCTGGTGATCACGACCTCCGGCTACGCGCTGTTCCAAGCGGCCAACAATACGGCTGTCATGAAAGACGTTGCCCCGCGGCAACGCGGTGTGATCTCTGGCATGCTGAATCTCTCCCGGAACCTGGGGC
Organism: Nocardia barduliensis; assembly: GCF_013315795.1. Taxonomy (GTDB): domain Bacteria; phylum Actinomycetota; class Actinomycetes; order Mycobacteriales; family Mycobacteriaceae; genus Nocardia; species Nocardia barduliensis. The sequence goes on along the minus strand of NZ_JABLTE010000124.1, from coordinate 16,461 downwards.
TCGTCACCGGCGCGTCGGTCATGGGAACTGTCTTCGCTGTCGCCGCGGGCTCGGGCGATGTCACCACCGCCGCGCCGGAGCAGGTCGCGCGCGGGACGCACGGGACCTTCGCTGTCGCAGCGCTTCTCGTCACATTCGGGCTGGCGATCGTCCTCGGGTCGCGCATGCGGCGATCCCCGCTCCGGGGCGATCCGGACACGAAGCGACCGCCTCGATCAGGGCAGTAGCTGACGGACAAGGGCGTCGACGGCCCAACCTCGAGTCGGATCTGCTCGAGCGCAGTACGGCGACGGGTATCGCCGTCAGGCGCCGAGCGCGCGGGCCAGGTGCGGCCAGGAATCGTGCAGGTCGGTCTCGAACTGTCCCCACGTGTGCGAGCCCTCCGAGCGGTTGACGTGAATCGCCGGTAGGCCGAGCTGATCCAGGCGATCGGCGAAGGCCGCCGTGCAGGAACTCGCGATCGCCTCGATCGGCGGGAAGGGCAGACCGCCCCGGTCGATCGGGCCCGGAGTGCCGGAAGCGGCCGACAAGTAGATGGTCTTCCCGGCCAGCGCGGACGCGTTGGCGAATGCGTCATGCGTCCGCCAGATCGCGTCGCCCGGCGAGCCCCACATGTTGGCCGGGTTGCCCCCGCCGCGGATGACCTGCGCGGAGACCATCGCCGCGCCGGCCGCGTCGGCCGCCCACGGGCAACCGCTGTAGGCCGCCACCGCGCCGTACACCTCGGGCGCCTGGATCGCGAGGTCGATCGCGGAGGCCGCGCTCATCGACACTCCGGCGATCGCGTTGCGTCCGGTCGTGCCGAGTTCGGTGTCGAGCGTCGCGGGAAGCTCGCGCGTGAGGTAGGTCTGCCAGCGATTGCGCCCGACCGCAGGATCGTCGGCGAGCCAGTCGGTGTACATGCTGTAGGCGCCGCCGACCGGCATCACCACGTTGACGTGCTTGTCGGCGAAGAACTCCCGGACGTCGGTGTCGTCCCACCACGAGATCCCGTCCACCCCACCGCCGATGCCGGTGAGCAGATACAGCGTGGGCGCCGGCCCACCGCCCGCCGCCCGGATCACCCGATTGGTGACCACCCGATCCATGGCGGGTGAGTAGACATCGATCTGCGACACCGAGCCACCGAGCGGAACTTCCCCGACCACGCGCGACCGCGCGGATTCGGCTTCGGCAGGATGAACGGAGAGGACGGATACCGCCGCAGCGATCGCCAGCGCACTGACGAGTGGGCCGAAAACTTTGGAAGCACTCACAATTCCGTTGTACCCACCCGGAGTGGCCGTACTCGTGTGATCGACGCGAATCCGATCATTGCTCGCGTGAAAAGTACGTGGAATCAAACATTTTCAGCGTCGCACGGTCGTGCCGGTGAGGGTTACCGGCTCGGCTGGACCGGGCGGTAGGCGGCGGCCAGTGCTACCGCTCCGATCGCGAGCATCAGCCAGCCACCGGTGATCGGGAAATAGATGACGGTCAACGGGATTCCGATCGCGATCAGGCACCAGCCGACGTGCGCCGGGACGCGGCCGGTGGCGGTGAGCGTGTTGCGGGTGAGGGCGCCGATGGACAGCAGCGCGATGCCGCACATCATGAACCACACGCTGGCGTCGCGGGCGAAGTAGCTGGGATCGGTGGTGTCGGAGGCGGTCGCCAGGAACCCTCCTGCCGCGATGCCGGACCAGTCGTTGGGCTGGATGAACGCGTAGACGAAATGGATTGCCGCCGTGGCGAAGAGCAGGCGGGGCACCCAGGGGCCGAGGGTGGGCATCAGTTCTCCTTCCGGATCGCCATGCGCAGCACCAAGGCGTAGATGTCGGCGATCTCTTCAGCGGGTAGCGGAGGAATGACCTGCTGGGCGCCCACCAGCGCGAGATAGAGCAGGCGGGCCAAAGGCTGGATCTCGGAGTCGTCCGCAGCGATGTCGCGCAACAGTGACTCGAGATATTCGACCCGTCTGCGGTCTACGCGCTGCTGGACTCGGTAGACCTCTGGGTCCTGCATCGCCCAGGCGCGCAGGGCGATCTCCACCGCGTTGTCCGCGTCCTGGGCCGCGAGCACCAGATCCGTCAGCCGGGCCAACTTGTCGGCCGCCGGCGCATCGTGCTGCTCGGTTTCGGTGATGTAGCGACCGGTGTGCTCGGCCTCGAAGTGGTCGAGCAGGTCGGTCTTGTAGCCGGACATGCCCCGGAAGTGGTGATAGAACGACCCTTTTGTCAGGCCGAGGTCGGCGCACAACCGCTCCACGGTGAGCGCTCGTGCCCCGTCCTGGGCCAGCACCGCGAATCCGGCATCGAGCCAATCTCGTTTGCCCACCCGACCTCCTCAGTCGCAATGGGCATACCATACCGTATGGAATGCCCGATGTCAGGCCATTTCATGGCTCGCCGTGTTACCCGGCTGGGGGCTGCGGCCCCGGTCTCGCCGCGGGAACCGCAGGACTCCGGCTGCCCAAAGGGCGACGCCGATGTACAGCGCTTGTTCCGGGATACGCACCCACAGCGGTGTCGCGGGTGCGCCGTTGAACGGGATGCCGGAGACGGCCACGTGGATATTGGCGGGCAGCATCACCACGAACAGGGCGGCGAGCACCAGCCCCGCGGACCGGCGCGTCCTGGCGAGGAACAGGCCCGCCGCGCCGAGTAGTTCCAGCACGCCGGTCAGGTAGATCATCAGGCCGGGGAACGGGACGAACGGCGGCACCATCGGGAGGAAATCGGCGTGGGTCGGAGCGGGGGAGCCGGCGAACGCCTCCGGGAGGAAATGCGTGGTTCCGGTCATGATCAGCATGACGCCGAGGGCGTAGGCGCCGCAGGTGGGCCAGTCGCTGAACCGGCGCGCGCCGAGGGCGCCCGCCGTGCGCAGCAGCAACAGGGTGGTCAGCAGAACGACGAGAGTTTCCATCATGCCTCCATGGCGAGGGTCCGGTCGGGCGCCGGTTTCGTGGTGAGTCGGACGAGCAGGTAGAGCAGCACGCCGATCGGCGCGAACAGGATGGTGAGCAGGAGAAGCGGGCTGATCAGCAGTGGCGAGTGGCCGCGCGCACGACTGTCCTGGAAGATCCAGCGGCCGAGGAACAGATCGAAGGCCACGAAGTGCGCCCACGCCGCCGCGGCCCCCGGCTCCCCGCCGAGTACTTCGCGCAGCCCGGACAGTTCCGGGTCGACGAGCGCCGCGGCGAACGAGCCGACCTCGGGCGCGATCAGTACCGCGTAGACGATCAGGGGCGGCAGGCAGATGAGCGGTGACGCGACGATCGCGCCGGTCCGCCGCCACGTCGGCGCCAGGATCATCAGTGTCCAGAACGGCGCGGCGAACCAGAAGGTGAGGTCGAAGAGCAGTTCGGTCATCGGCTCGCTCCTACCGCGGATCCGGGCACCGCGACGTCTTTCGCGCGTACCGCCAAGGCTGTGGACACCGCGGCGCCGAGCGTGATCGCGGCGAAGGCCGCCAGGGTCGCCGCGTCGGGATGGACCACCGACTGTCCGCGCAATGCCTGCCAGGTCAGCACCGCGAGCAGCCCGGCGTAGGTCGCCGCGGCCGTCACGACGAGCCTTCGCCTGGTGGCCGCCGACCCCAAGGCCGGAATCCGCCGCGCCCCGTATTCCAGGGCGAGCAGCACGAGCGGAAGCGCCTGTAGCGCGTGCATTCCGACGAAGTGCGGGATCCGCAGATCGCCTCCCGCGGTGCTCCAGCCCAGCAGGGGCAATCCGGGCCCGCCGTCGGGCAGCCCGACGGTGTGCGCGCCGCTGATCGAGCCGCCCGCCGCGCGCTGTTCGGGTGTTGCCCGCACCATCAGCATCCCGAGTGCGGCGCCCGCGAGCGACAGCACGGTGCCGTAGCGGATCGCCGCGTTCCGGGCGGGGTCGGCGGGCGGGTCGGCGAACAGCGCGGCCGACGCGATCAAGGTGGCCACCCAGACCACCACGATCGAGGAGCCCATGATCTCCCACAGCGCCGCGTTGAGCGGCGTCGTGAAATTGAAGTGACTGGTCGTGCCCCGCACGATCTGCGTGGTGATGACGACGAGCTCGAGCGCCAGGCCGAGCGCCGCGACCGTTCCCGCCCACCAGGCGATCCGTCGCCAGCGAGTGAGCTGGGCGATCAGCCAGGCCCACGTCACGGCGTAGATCAGCACGGAAAGGGCGAATTTGGCGGACTTGGCCCAGATCGGCAATCCGGTCAGGGTTCGGTCGTCGACGATCACGCCCCCGACCGACCAGGCGACCAGGAGCGCCATCGCGACGGCGAGCAGCATCAGCGGGCGATGCCAGGACAGGGCGGGCAAGCGCGGGGAGTGGGCAGTCACGTCAGCGACCTTTCGGGAAGTCAAGCTATCGATAGTTGTACTATCAGCATGATTATGGATAGCTGTACTATCCACTGTCAAGATGCTGTCCGAGCCCGAGGAGTCCGATGCGGATCGCCGAACTCAGCCGCGCCAGCGGCGTCCCGCCCGCGACGATCAAGTACTACGTGCGCGAGGGGTTACTGCCCTCCGGGGTGCGCACCCATCGCAACCAGGCCGAATACAGCGAGGCCCACGTCAGCAGGCTGCGGCTGATCCGGGCGCTGGTGGATATCGGGGGCGTGTCCATCGAGGCGGCCAAGGAGTTGCTCGCCGCGCTCGACAGCGGCAGCCTGTCCGCGCGGGACTCGCTCGGCCGGGTGCAGTACGCGCTCGGTGGGCGTCGGTCGCAGGTCGGCGGCGCGCAGCGGGAAACCGCCGCCGAGGACGTCGCGGCATTGCTGGACCGGCACGGCTGGCTGATCCACGAGAACAGCCCGGCCCGCGGCACCCTCATCGACGTCTGCGCCGCGCTGCGCCTGCTCGGCCACGAGGACGTGGTCGCCGCGATGGACGACTACGCGGCCGCCAGCGAAACCATCGCGGCCACCGACCTCGCCTTGGTGCGCAACGAGCCCAGCGTGGACCGGATGACCGAAACCGCCATCGTCGGAACGATTCTGGGCGATACCCTGCTCGCCGCGCTGCGCCGCCTGGCGCAAGAGCATCTCTCCAGCACGTTGATTCCGCCGGTCGACACCACGGATCGGGCTCGCGGCGAGGTTTAGTCCGGCCCGCGCGCGGCATGACGGAAACAGGATCAACCGAGGCGAAGGAGAGTCGCTCATGACCGATCAGCACCTCGAACACCGGAGTGGAGCGGGACGAGCTGCTCGTCCCGCGCGACGAACTGCGTAAACGCGGCGCTCGGGTGACCCACGCCGCGCCGAAGCGCGAAGCGGTGCAGACCTACCGGCACGACACGGAGAAAGACGCGGTCGTGCAACCGGATACGTCACTGCACGAGGTCTCCGTGGACGATTTCGACGTGCTCGTCGTGCCCGGTGGCACGGTGAACGCGGACAAGTTGCGAGTCACCGACCGGGCGATCGAACTGGCCCGGGAATTCGCGGGCGCGGGCAAGCCGATCGCCGCGATCTGCCACGGCCCCTGGCTGCTGGTGAATGCGCAGCTGGTCGCCGGGAAGACGCTGACCTCGTACTTCTCGCTCCGGATCGACATCGACAACGCCGGCGGCGCGTGGGTGGACGAGCCCGCGGTCCGCTCCACCGAGGGCGGGTGGACACTGCTCACCTCGCGCAACCCGGGTGACCTTCCCGATTTCGTGCACGCGATCACGCGGGAAGTGGTTCCCGCCGCGCGCTGACCCGGCCGCGCCGAACGGGATGATCAGTTGCCCGGCAGTGGTTTTCGCGGGTCGATCGCGATGCCGAGATCGCGCAGCCGGTTGTCGATGAGCAGCCAGCACTCGGTGGTGAGGCGATCGACGAGGGCGGCTTCGGTGGTGTCGTGGTGTTCCAGCCACCACCGTACCGAAGCGTCGACCAGGCCGAGCAGCGCCACCACCACGCGGTCCGCGGCCAGTGGGTCGGCCCCGAACTCCGGCAGATAGCGGGCCGCGGCCGCGGAGATCTCGGCGGCGAAGGCGCTCCCTCCGACCCGCGGCTCGTTGCGTCCGCGCCGATAGTCGCGTCCGACCAGGAAGCGATACAGATTGGGATGCTCGGCCGCCCAGCGGACGTGCTGGGCCAAGGGCGCGCGAATGATGTCCAGCGGCGTGCCGTGCACGGCCAAGCGCGCGCGGATCCGCTCTGTCAGATCGTGGTGCGCGTGCCGGGCCACCGCCAGGTCCAGCTCTTCCTTGCTGGCGAAGTGGCGGTAGACGTGGGTTCTGGCTAATCCGGCGCGGTCGGCGATCCGGCCGGTCAGCGCGTGCGGGCCGTCCTCCTCGATCGCGGCGATCGCGGCTTGCACGATGGCTCGGCGGCGCTCGTCGCGGCCGGGCCTCGTGCTGGTGGAGCGCCGTGCGTCGGCGGTGTCCACCCAGGGTTGTCGTGCCACGGCGCCCAGCGTATCGGTGCGGGGAATCTGGTGGTACGCCTTGTACCCGGCACGGGATTGGTACACACTGTACCCGTAACTGTCGGTATCAGACTTTCGCGAGGAAACCCCGATGACGACCTACCGGTCCGCCTGGCTCGACGACGACCTGGACGCCCTGCGCGAGCTCGCCCGCTCGTTCTTCGCGAAGGAGTTGACGCCGAACATCGACAAGTTCATCGAGCAGCACCACGTCGACCGCGACTTCTGGACCAAGGCGGGCGCGCTGGGCCTGCTGTGCGCGTCGATCCCGGAGGAGTACGGCGGTGGCGGCGGCACCTTCGCGCACGAGGCGGTGCTCATCGAGGAGCAGGCCAAGGCGTTCGACACCTCATGGGGCGCCACCTTGCACAGCGGCATCGTCGCGCACTACCTGCTGCACTACGGCACCGAGGAGCAGAAGCGGCAGTGGCTGCCGAAGATGGCCAGCGGTGAGGTCGTCGGCGCGATCGCCATGACCGAGCCCGGTACCGGGTCGGACCTGCAGAACGTCAAGACCAAGGCGATCCGCGACGGCGACGAGTACGTGGTGAACGGCTCGAAGACCTTCATCACCAACGGCAGCCAGGCCGATCTCGTCATCGTCGTCGCCAAGACCGACACCAGCGCGGGCGCCAGCGGCATCTCGCTGGTCCTGGTGGAGGCCGACCGGCCGGGCTTCCGGCGCGGTCGCGTGCTGGACAAGGTCGGCCAGAAGGGGCAGGACACCTCCGAGCTGTTCTTCGAGGACGTCCGGGTCCCGGTGGCCAACCTGCTCGGCACGCAGGAGGGGCAGGGTTTCATCCAGCTGATGCAGCAGCTTCCGCAGGAGCGGCTGATCATCGCCGTCGGATCGGTGGCCGCGATGGAGGCCGCGCTCGAGGTGACGCTGCGCTACACCAAGGATCGGCACGCTTTCGGCAAGCCGGTGTTCGCCTTCCAGAACACAAAGTTCAAGCTCGCCGAGGTGGCCACCGAGGCAAGGGTGGCCCGAGTCTTCCTGGACGACTGCATCCTGCGGCATCTGCGCGGGGAGCTGGACATCCCGACCGTCGCCATGGCCAAGTGGTGGACCACCGACCGCGCGGCGTCCGTGGCCGACGAATGCCTGCAATTGCACGGTGGATACGGCTACATGAGCGAATATCCGATCTCGCGGATGTGGACCGACAACCGGGTGCAGAAGATCTACGGCGGCACCAACGAGATCATGAAGGAGATCATCGCCCGAAGCCTGTGAGCCCGGCGGCCGACGGTGTTGGCAAACCGCCAACACCCTGTCGGCGCCCGAACCCGAGGGCCTACGCTTCGGTGAGGTCCACCGAGGTGGCCGTGGTAGAGACAACGAGGTGCTGGCCGCCTCCGGCGTGAAGGGACGATTGCGATGAGCGACGTCGAGACTCCTCCGTTCAAGGACATCGTCAACGGGGCATTGGAATTCACTATCCCGATCGCGCACAAGATGGGTGTTCAGGCGGTGGAGGTGCGGCGTGGTTTCGCGGCGACCTCGGTGCCTGTGGAGGGCAACGGCAACCACTTCGGCGTGATGTACGCGGGCGTGCTGTTCACCGTCGCCGAGATCCTCGGTGGCGCGATCGCGGTGGCGACCTTCGACAACTCGGCGTTCTATCCGCTGGTGAAGGACCTGCGCATCTTCTTCCGCAAGCCGGCCAAGGCCGATGTGCGGGCGGAGGCGACGCTGTCGGAGGACGAGATCGCGCGCGTCACCGCCGAGGCGGAGGCGAACGGCAAATCCGATTTCACGTTGCGCGCGGTGGTCACCGACACCGATGGCGTGGTCGTCGCGGAAACCGAGGGGCTCTACCAGTTGCGGGCGCACGGGAAGTAGTCCGAGCTGTTACCTGCGGGCGGGGCTGCGGCCGCTGCCCTTCGTCGGCGGTGGCCGCCGGTGCGTTCCTCGATCGGCGGGCGGGGTAGGGAGTGATCTCGACCCCGCTAGGATCATCGGCTGTCGTCCTGGTCAGCCCCCGGTTTTCTGCTCCGGCGTGCGCTCGCCCGCTTTCGTCGGCCATCTCGCGGCGGCATGCGCCGAAGTTCGCAGAGGTCACAGACCGGTTCCGCGCCGGGGCGTCGTCGTGCCTTCCGCAGCGCGGCCGGTCCGCTGCCCCGAAAGGTAACGAGTCGGTCGCTGGACTCCGCTCGCCACGTGCCGGGTCGGCCGTCTGTCTACTACCGCAAGTCGTTGACCTGGGAAAATGCGACTCGTTTCACTATCAAACAGTGATCTCGAACACATAACGGAAGCATTACAGCCGTACGATATGGCCGAATTTACGGCGATCGACCTGCGTGAACGGCCGTAAGTCTCGACCAGGGGTCAAACCTGTGCGCGCGTTATTCGAACGTGATCTGCCGCGACATCTCCGCTAACGTCGGTGACGGCTCGGGGCAACACCGAGATCGAGCTCGAATCGCAGAACGCCGGAAACCCTGTCCCGCGGTTCGAGTGTCCACAACCTTTCCTGGGGACAGGGGCGCGGCGAATATTCGCCGAGCCGGTGGGCGCAGGCGGGAAATCTCATGTCGCATAACCGTAAATTCACCACTCGTGTTCTCGGCTTCACCGCGGCTGTCGGCGCCTTCGTCGCCGTGCCGTTCGGTCTGACCACCGCCACCGCGTCGGCCCACAACTGGGACGCCGTCGCGCAGTGCGAGAGCAGTGGCAACTGGTCCACCGAGACCGGTAACGGCTTCTCGGGCGGTCTGCAGTTCACCCAGAGCACCTGGGAGGCCAACGGCGGCACCGGCAGCCCGTCCAACGCCAGCCGCGAGGAGCAGATCCGCGTCGCCGAGAATGTGCTCGCGACCCAGGGCCCGGGCGCGTGGCCGGTCTGCGGCGCCTACCTCTGATGCGTCACCGGCGCCTACCGCATTTGCCGCGGTAGGCGCCGGGCTATTTTTCGGCGGTGCTTCCGAACATCGAATATCGGTGATCGGAAGAATGGATTACGCAATGCGAATCAGCATTATTCGAAGCGAATCCGAATTCACCGCATGCCGGTCCGGTGCGTTCTGCCGAGACCGAACCGCCACATCGGTCGCTGCCGGGTAACGGTTGCTAGGCACGCCACAGCTGGTCACCGGCTCGCGACAGCACGATGTTCGGCACCACCGCGTTGCGGGACAACCGCGTGACAGCCAGCACCATCTCGGCGATATCGCCGGTGGTGAGCATGGCGGACGGATCGAGCACATCGCGCTTCCACGCGGTCATGTCGGTGTCGACGTAACCGGGGGACACCGCGGTCGCGCTGACGCCGTTCCCGGACTCCTCCAGTGAGACGGTCTCGCACAGCGAGATCAGCGCCGCTTTGGTGGCTCCGTAGGCGGCCAGGCCGGCCTCCCCGGCGACGCCGGTGATCGACGCCAGCGCGATGATCTTCGCTCCCCGTTCCCGGTCGGTGCCCGCGCTCTTGCGCAACAACGGAAGCGCCGCCTGGATCAGCGTGAGCGGCGCGCGGAAGTTCACGTCCAGCATGCGCTCGTAGGCCTTCGCGGCCAGGTCCGCCACGTTCCCCGCCGTACCGGTGCCCGCGCTCAGCACCAGCGCGTTCATTCCGCCGAAGCGGTCCTCATGGGCCTGCACCAGCGCACGCACTTGGTCCAGGTCGTTCATCTGCGCGACCACCGGATGCACCTCGGCGCCCGTTTCCTCGCGCAGGCGGGCCGCGGTCTCCTCGAGGGTCTCGCGGGTGCGCGCGGCCAAGGTCAGGTGATAACCCTCGCCTGCCAGTCGGCGCGCCACCTCGGCGCCGATGCCGCGTGACCCGCCGGTGACCAGCGCGGTGCGGGCGCTCATCCGAGACGTTCGATGATCGTCGCGTTCGCCAGGCCGCCCGCCTCGCACATCGTCTGCAAGCCGTAGCGGCCGCCGGTCTGCTCCAGGTGGTTGACCAGCGTCGCCAGGATGCGGGTGCCCGAGGCGCCCAGCGGGTGGCCGAGGGCGATCGCGCCGCCGCGCGGGTTCAGCCGGTCCGGATCGGCGTTCACCTCGTGCTGCCAGACCAGTGGCACCGGCGCGAACGCCTCGTTCACCTCGTAGGCGTCGATGTCATCGATGCGCAGCCCCACCCGGTCCAGCGCCTTGCGGGTCGCCGGGATGACGGCGGTGAGCATGAGCAGCGGGTCGTCGCCCACCACGGCGAAGGAGTGGAACCGGGCGCGCGGACGCAGGCCGAGCTTCGCCGCGGCCTCTTCGCTCATGATCAGCGCGGCCGAGGCGCCGTCGGTCAGCGGCGAGGAGTTGCCCGGCGTGATCGACCACTCGATCTCGGGGAAACGCGCCGTGTACTGGTCGTCGACGAAGGCGGGGCGCAGCTTGGCGAGGCTCTCGCCGGTCGTGGCCGGACGGATGGTCTCGTCGGCCGTCAGCGTGCCAGCGGCCACCAGTTCGCCGGCGAAACCGCCTGCCGCCGCGGTCTGGGCGGCGAGCCGATGGGAGCGGGCGGCGAACTCGTCGAGCGCGGCGCGATCGAACTTCCACCGGGCGCTGATCACCTCGGCCGCGATGCCCTGCTGGATCAGGCCGTCGGGGTACCGGTGCGCGAGCGGGCCGCGATTGGCGTCCTTGCCCTGGCCGTTGGAGAACATCGGCGCGCGGCTCATCGATTCGACGCCGCAGGCGATCACGACGTCGTAGGCGCCCGCGATGACGCCCTGCGCCGCGAAGTGCGCGGCCTGCTGGCTGGATCCGCATTGCCGGTCCACCGTGGTGGCGGGCACCGACTCCGGGAATCCCGCGGCCAGCGCGGCGGTCCTGCTGATGTTGAACGCCTGCTCACCGCTCTGCGTGACGCATCCGCCGATCACGTCGTCCACCACCGCGGGATCGAGGTCGTTGCGGGCGACGAGTTCGGCGAGCACGCCCGCCAGCAGGGTCGCCGGATGCACCTCCGACAGGCCGCCACCCGCCTTGCCCTTACCGGACGGTGTGCGGACGACATCGACGATGACGGCGGACGTCATGGCCATCTCCGATCAGCTAAGTTAATTGCCATTCTCAAATAAGTTAACACGAATTCGCCCCGCTCGGCCATTCCGTCGGCTATCTCACGCGGGGTAGGTGCGGATTTCGGTGGCTTTGACCGCAGCCCACAGTCGCGTGCCCGGCCCGAGACACAGCTCGGCGACGGTGGCCGGAGTGATGTCGGCGAGCACGGGCGGGGTGCCGTCGAGCCGGACCCGGATGGTGTGCGCGTGCTGCTCGATCGCGGCCACCGTGACCGGCCAGGCGTTCCGCGGACTGCCCGACGGCGGCTCCGGGTGCAGGCCGACCGCGGTCGGCGCGAAGGCGATGTGCACCGGCCCCTCAGCCGGTTCGGCGACGGTGAACGAACCTCCCTCGGCGAGGCCGACGGAGGTGTCGTGTGCCGTCCCCCGATAGAGATTGAGACCGACGAGGTTGGCCACGTAGTCGGAGCGTGGCTCGCGCGCGACCTCGGCGGGCGGGCCCTGCTGCACCACGGCCCCGTGCTCGACGATCACCAGTCGGTCGGCCAGGACCATCGCGTCCAGCGGATCGTGCGTGACGAGCACGGTGTGTCCGGGATAGTCGGCCAGATGATGGGCCAGATCCGACCGCACCCGCAGACGCGTGCTCGCGTCCAGCGCGGCCAGCGGTTCGTCGAGCAGCAACAGCGCCGGGTCGGTGGCGAGCGCCCGAGCCAGCGCCACCCGCTGGGCCTGGCCGCCGGACAGGGCGCGCGGCTTGGCCCCGATCTGCGGCGTCAGCCCCACCCGCTCCAGCCAGTGCGCGGCGCGTTCGCGAGCCGCCGCCCGGCCGTGCCCGCGAGCGCGCAGTCCGAACGCGACGTTCTCCAGCGCGCTGAGGTGGGCGAACAGCAAATAGTCCTGGAAGACGACGCCGATCCGCCGCCGCTCGGCGGGCACGAAGACCTTCGGTGGCGCGTCCCAGGTCTCGCCGTCGAGCCGGATCGCGCCCGCGGTGAGCGGCGTCAACCCGGCCAGTGCGCGCAACGCCGTGGTCTTGCCCGCGCCGTTGGGGCCGAGCAGGGCGACCACTTCGCCCGGCGCGACGGTCACGGAGACGTCGAGCCGGAACGACCCCCGGGTGATCCGCAGGTGCGCGTCCAGCGTCACGGCACGCCCCGTATCCAGCGCTCGCGCAGCGCCACCAGCACCGCCACCGAGACACCGAGCAAGACCAGGCTCAGCACGATCGCGTCGTCCGGATCGGTCTCCAGCGCCAGATAGACCGCCAACGGCATCGTGGTGGTGCGACCGGGGAAGTTGCCCGCGAACGTGATGGTCGCGCCGAATTCGCCGAGCGCCCGCGCCCAGCACAGCACCGCGCCCGCGACGATGCCCGGCAGCACCGAAGGCACCGTCACCCGCCGGAACGTCAGCCAGCGCGACGCGCCGAGCGTCGCGGCCGCCTCCTCGAAGCGCGGGTCGGCCGCCCGCAGCGCGCCTTCCACCGAGATCACCAGGAACGGCATCGCCACGAACGCCTCCGCGAGCACGACTCCCGCGGTGGTGAAAGGCAGTGCGACGCCGAACCATTCGTACAGATACCGGCCAACCAGCCCGCGCCTGCCGAGCACCAGCAGCAGGGCGACGCCGCCGACCACCGGCGGCAGGACCAGCGGCACGGTGACCAGTGCCCGGAGCACCCCGCTGCCGGGCACCTCGCCGCGGGCGAGCAGCCAGGCCAGCGGGATCCCGAACACCAGGCAGAGCACCGTCGCCAGGCTCGCGCACAGCAGCGAGAGACGCAGCGCCGCACCGACTTCGGCAGTCGCCATCCGCTCGGGCAGCGTCCGCCACGGCGCCCGCCACAGCAAGCCGAGCAGCGGCACGAGCAGGAACGCCAGCGCTGCGACCGCGGGCAGCACCAGCACGAGCGGTCGTCGTCCCGCGGGCGCCCGGCGCCGTGCCGAGCGGATCACGGGGTATCGAATCCCGCCTCCGTGAACACCGCGCGTGCCTGCTCGGAGCGCACGAACTCGACGAACGCGGCTGCCGTCGCGGCGTTCGGCGCGTGCGCCAGCGGTGCCACCGGATAGTCGTTGACCGCCTTGTCGGCCTCCGGGAAGGCGATGCCCCGCACCTGCGCGCCGCCCGCGCGCACGTCGGTGCGATAGACCAGAGCCGCGTCGACCTCGCCGAGCTTCACCTTGGTCAGCACCGCTTTCACGTCGGCCTCGCGAGTGTCGGGCCGCGGGTCGACGCCCGCCACCTGGAAGACCTTCTCTGCCGCCGCTCCGCACGGCACCTGCACGGCGCACAGCGCGATCTTCGGTTCGGTCTTGCCGAAGTCGGCCAGGCCGGTGACACCGGCCGGGTTGCCCTTCGGCACCGCGATCTCCAACCGGTTGCGCGCGAAGGTGGCCGGTGCGGCGGTGACCTCGCCCTTGTCCACGACCTGCTGCATGTTCTTCGGCGCGGCCGAGGCGAAGACGTCGGCGGGGGCGCCCTGGACGATCTGTTCGGCCAGCGCGGAACTGGCGCCGAAGCTGTAGACCACTCGCACCCCCGGGTGCGCGGCCTCGAATCGTTTGCCGAGCTCGGTGAACGTCTCGGTGAGCGAAGCCGCGGCGAATACCGTCACGGTGCCGCCGATCCCGTTCGGGTGCCTCGGCACGGGCTCGTCGGAGCATCCGGTCGACGCGACAACGGTGGCTCCGGCAACGGCCACCAGGCTCAGCGATCGAATCATCTCTGTGGTCAACTCTCCGGTATCTCGACTACGACATGGGTCGACTTGACCGACGCCACCGCGACGCTGCCCACCTCGAGCCCGAGTTCGTCGACCGACTCCCGGCTCAGCAGCGACACCAGGCGGAACGGGCCCGCCTGCATCTCCACCTGGGCCATCACGGTGTCCTTCACCACCCGCGTGACGATGCCGCGCAGGCGATTGCGCGCCGAGGCCGCGACGGTGGCGCCGGGCTCCGGCGCGTCGGCGTTGGCGCGGAGGAACTCGGCGAGTTCCCGGCCGCTGACACCCTTGCGCCCGCTGTCGAGCTGCAACGCGGTCAGCTTGCCCTGATCGATCCAGCGCCGCACGGTGTCGTCGCTGACCCCGAGCAGCGCGGCTGCCTCACTGATCCGCAAATTCGACATGAAGAGCAGTTTATTTCCGCTTCTGCGGAATGCAAGCTGGTCCCACCGATCGTGATGCAGCGGTCAGCAGATAGCGGTCGGCGTCGACCGGATCGTGCTCGTCTCCCGTGCGGCGGGCGATAGCCAGGACCGGCTCACGGTGCGAGCGAGTTTCCGTCCGGCGGCCGGACCGGATGCAGGCGCTGAATCGTCAGCGCGGCCGCGAGCAGCCGGGAGTCGTGCGGGTCGGTGGGATCGACGCCGGTGAGTTCGGCGATGCGCCGCAGACGATAGCTGAAGGTGTTGGGGTGCACGTGGATCTCGGCGGCCGCGGCTTTGCGATCCGAACCGTGCCGCAGATGCGCGTCGAGCGCGTCGAGCAGGTGTGGACTGTCCAGGATCGGGGCGATGCGCTCGGCCAGTCGCGCGCGGGCGGTGCCCGGTCTGGTGAGCTGGTATTCCAGCAGCAGGTCGTCGAGCTGGTAGACACCCGAGGGGCGGCCGAGCAACCGCGCGAGTTCGGCGAGGTCGGTGGCTTCTTTCGCGGTGTGCGGTATGGCGTCCCTCGGCACGGACGGATATTCGGCCACGAACACCGGAACGCCGAAGTGTTCGGTCAGCTCCGCGGC
This sequence comes from Nocardia barduliensis, assembly GCF_013315795.1. Classification (GTDB taxonomy): domain Bacteria; phylum Actinomycetota; class Actinomycetes; order Mycobacteriales; family Mycobacteriaceae; genus Nocardia; species Nocardia barduliensis. The sequence continues at coordinate 1,359 of NZ_JABLTE010000124.1, read as the reverse complement.
CAGCCGGGCGTAGCGCGCGTCGTCCAGTTCGGCGTCGGAGGCGCTGGGCAGCAACGCGATTCCGGTCCAGCCGTCGAAGGTGGCCAGCGCCGTCGTGCCCGCGAGGGTGTCCAGCGCGCGGTGCAGGACGCGGATGCGGCGGCGACCGACCAGCGTCGCGACGGTGCTCGGCTGGTCGTCGTGCCGGATGTGGATCGCGAGCACCGTGTAGTGCTCGGCCAGGGCGGTGTCCGCCCGCGCCGCCAATTCCGCGGTGGGCAGCCCGTGCAGCAGCGCCGAGCACAGCGCGCGCCGCGCCTCCCGCTCGGCGTTGTAGATGGACTGCTCGACCTCGGTGTAGGTCTCCACGACCGTGATATTGATCTGCATCAGCAGGTCGAGCAGGCGGCTGCCGAGCAGGACGAGATCGTCGAGCTCCTCGCGGGAGGCCAGTGCGGCTGCCTCCCGCAGCACCGACTGCGCGGAACCGTGAATGGCCTCGATCAGCACGGGCAGCGGGAACCGGTCCTCGGCGTGCCGCTCGGCAACCGGGGCGACGAACGTCGCCACCTCGGCCTTGGTGAAGCTGCGCTGTTCGCCGATCGCTTGCAGCACCGCGCGCCCGCACGCGTAGATCGCGGGCAGCACCTCGGCGGTGAAATGCCCCTCCGGCAGGTCGGCGGCCGGCGGGGTGGTGCCGAGACCCGCGGCCAGCATGCGCTCGGCGATCTGCGGCCAGCGGGTGAGCAACCGGGTGACGAGCGGGACGTCACCGGCCACCGGGGACAACGCGACGGACATGGGCCGATTGTTTCCGACCACAGAACCCGCGGCAAGGTTGTGCGCGCCCTACCGTGAAATTTGGCTCGCACGCCAATATTTCGGAGGGAATGTTCTCCTCCGCGTGCAGTGACATCGCTTCGGTGCGCGCCCTACATTCGGAAAGCGGCTCACCGTTATGGCCCGGATCACATCTCGCCTCGGAATGTGGCGTGGGAGACATTATTCGGCGGTGCTCGATGCACCGCCGGGCCGCATTCGTTCGGTGCGAATGGAAGTGGACTGGATGTTGGCAATGATGCACAACGCTCGGCGGGCGATTCTCGGTGCGGCGGTGATCGCGGGCGTGACGATGGCGGCCGCGCTCGGCGGCGGCGTGGCGCACGCGCGAGAAGAGATCGAACCGACGCAGCAAGCGCTGGCGGACCACATCAGCGCGGGCCTGACGCAGGCCCCGGACGGCAGGCAGCCGCGTGCCATCGTGGACACCGGCAGCTCGTCGGGCTGGGCGACCAGCGTCGCATCCGACGCCTCCGGCGAGGGGCCGGAGATGTCGGCGTATCTGGCCGCGTTCGCCTACGGCCTGACCCACCCCGACGC
>NZ_JABLTE010000123.1 GCF_013315795.1 Nocardia barduliensis | reverse complement strand
ACCTCGCCCGCCACGACGGCAACGCGCCGGACTGGGCGCCGCTGCCGGTCCAATACGCCGACTACGCCCTCTGGCAACACACCACACTCGGCTCCGACAGCGATCCGTCCTCCCCTGCGACACAACAGTTGTCGTATTGGCACGACCAGCTAGCCGGGCTCACCGGACCGCTGGAACTCCCCACCGACCACCCTCGCCCGGCCGAGCCGACGACGCGTGGCGCGACAACCTCCGTCACCATCCCGCACCATGTCCACCACCGACTGGCCCGGATCGCCCGCGAACACAACGCGACCCTGTTCATGGTGGTCCACGCGGCCCTCGCCACGCTGCTGGCACGGCTGTCCGGCGGCACCGACACCGTCATCGGCACACCGGTCGCCGGACGCGGCGAACGAGCACTGGACGACCTGGTCGGCATGTTCGTCAACACGCTGGCCCTGCGCGTCGACGTCGACCCCGCCGCAACCTTTCACGAACTGGTCGAACAGTCCCGCGAAGTCGCTCTCTCGGCCTTCGCCAACGCGGACGTCCCATTCGAGCGGGTGGCGGCGGAGGCCGTTCCCGCGCTCAGCGCCACGGCCGATTCGTTCATCCGGGTGATGCTGTCATTCCAGGACCTCGAGCAGCCCAGCCTGCAACTACCGGACCTGACCGTCACCGCGCTGGACACCGGCGAGGTCACCGCCAAGTTCGACCTGCAAGTGATCATCGAACCACGCGACTCGGCGGGCGAACCCGCCGAACTGGCGGTTGTCTTCGCCTACGCCACCGACCTTTTCGAGGAATCGACCGTCCGCTCTTTCCTGGCCCGGTTCGAGCGGATCCTCACCGCGGTAGCGGACGAGCCGTCGACCCGGGTGTGGGACATCGACATCCTCGACGCGGAAGAGGCGCGCCACGCGGTATCCGTGGGCCGGGTGGCGACTCCGCCGGGCCGCTCGGCGACCGTCGAGCTCCTGCCGGATCTGCTGACCGCCGCCGCGGAGGCGAACCCCGACGGTGTCGCGGTGATCTTCGCCGACGGCTCCGAGACACTGGCCCAGCTGGATTACGTGGAACTCGACGAGCAATCCACCCGATTGGCGCGATCGCTGATCGCCCGCGGCATCGGCCCGGAAGACGCGGTGGCCGTGGGAATCCCTCGATCACCGGAGTCGGTGCTCGCGGTGTGGGCCATCGCGAAGACCGGCGCGTGTTTCGTCCCCGTCGACCCGAACTATCCGCGCGACCGTGTCGCCCACATGGTGTCGGACGCGCGCGCGGCGCTCGGACTGACCGTCGATGCGACGCGCGAGGACCTACCCGGCGGACAGGTCGAGTGGCTGGTCATCGACTCCGCCGAATTCGCGCGCGAACTCGGCGAACAGTCCAGCGACCCGATCACCGACCGGGATCGGACGCGAGCATTGCGGCCGGAGCACGCCGCCTACGTCATCTACACCTCCGGCTCCACGGGTACGCCGAAAGGGGTGGTCGTCACCCACGCGGGCCTGCCGGGTTTCTGCGCGGAGCAGCGCGAACGCTATCGCGTGACCACCGCCTCGCGCACACTGCATTTCGCCTCGCCATCGTTCGACGCGTCGGTGCTGGAGTTGCTGCTGGCCGTCGGCGGCGCGGCGACCATGGTGGTGGTCGCACCGGCCGTCTACGGCGGCGACGATCTGACCGCGTTGCTGCGCCGCGAACGGGTGACCCACGCGTTCGTCACGCCCGCCGCGCTGGCATCGGTGGACCCGGCCGGGCTGGATCGGCTGCGGGTGGTGATCGCCGGTGGCGAGGCCTGTCCACCGGAGCTGGTGCGGCGCTGGGTGCGGCCGATCTCCGGCAGGCGGACCCGCGAGTTCTACAACGGCTACGGTCCGACCGAGACCACGATCATGACCAATATCAGCGAGCCGCTGCGCCCCGCGGAGCCGGTGACGATCGGCGGGCCGATCCGGGGCGTGCGCGCTCTGGTACTCGACGCCAGGCTGCGCCCGGTGCCGGACGGCGTCGCCGGTGAACTGTATCTCGGTGGCGACCAGCTCGCCCGCGGCTACCACGACCGCTTCGCGCTGACCGCCGCCCGCTTCATCGCCGACCCGTACGGACCGCCCGGCGCACGGCTGTACCGCAGCGGCGATGTCGTGCGACGGCGCCGAGCAGACAGCCAGACCGTTCTGGAATACGTCGGCCGCAACGACTTCCAGGTGAAGGTGCGCGGCTTCCGGATCGAGCCGGGCGAGATCGACGCGCTGCTCACCAGCCGTCCGGACATCGACTTCGCGGTCACGCTCGGCCGTGCGGCCGGTTCCGGTGCGACGGTCCTCGTGTCCTACGTGCTGCCCGCACCGGACGCGTCCATCGACACCGCGGCACTCCTGGACGATGCGGCACGCCTGCTCCCGGCCCACATGGTGCCCACGGCCGTCGTCGTCCTCGACCACATTCCATTGACCCCGGTGGGCAAGCTGGACCGGCGCGCTCTGCCGGAGCCCCAGCTGCCGACCGCGCCGTACCGGCCGCCCTCCGGGCCGCTGGAACAGACCGTCGCCGACGTGTTCGCCGACCTCTTGACCGGCACCGAACCGATCGGAGCGGATGACGATTTCTTCCGCCTGGGCGGCAACTCACTGATCGCCACCCGGGCGGCAGCGCGGCTCGGGGTGCTGCTCGAAGCTCGGGTGCCGGTGCGGATGCTGTTCGAGGCATCGACAGTCACCGCGCTCGCCGCCCGGCTGGCCGAGCTCGCGGGCACCGGTGGCCGTGGGCTGCTCACCACTCGTCAACGGCCCGAACACATTCCGCTCTCCTCGGCACAGCGGCGGATGTGGTTCATCAACCAGTTCGACACCCGCTCGGCGGCCTACAACGTTCCACTGGCGGTGCGGCTGACCGGAGCGCTCGAGGTAGCCGCCCTGCGCGCCGCCATCGCGGACGTGGTGACCAGACACGAGATACTGCGCACGGTCTACCCGCAGACCACGCAGGGCCCGGCGCAGGTGGTGCTTCCGCCGGAGCAGGCCGTGCCACGGTTGGACGTCCGGACCGTAGCGCCCGGTGACCTGGAATCGGCATTGGCCGAGTTCCTCTCGACCACCTTCGATGTCACCGTCGAGGTTCCCGTCGCGGTGACGATGTTCCAGGTGACCGGTGCGGATCGTTCCGGACCCGCCGAACAGGTGCTCGCCATGGTGGTACATCACATCAGCGCCGACGGCTTCTCGCTGCGTCCGCTGACAACGGACCTGATGGTCGCCTACGGCGCGCGCGTGGCGGGCACGCCGCCGACCTGGACGCCGCTGCCTGTGCAGTATGCCGACTACAGCCTCTGGCAACACGAACTCCTCGGTTCGGAAAGCGACGCGGATTCGCAGGCCGCCGAGCAGATCGACTACTGGCGGCAGGCGCTGGCCGGGTTGCCGGATCAACTCGATCTGCCCACCGACCGGCCGCGTCCGGCCGTGCAGTCGTTCGCCGGTGGCAAGGTGCCGGTCCGCGTCGACGCCGCGACCCATCGGGCCTTGGTCGAGCTGGCCCACGAGCACGGCGCCACCCTGTTCATGGTGGTGCACACCGCCTTCGCCGTGCTGCTGTCCCGGCTCGCGCGGACCGACGACGTGGCCATCGGCACTCCGATCGCGGGCCGCGGCGAAGCCGTGCTGGACGACCTCATCGGCATGTTCGTCAACACCCTCGTGTTCCGCACCCGGGTCGAGGCGGGTGAGGCGTTCACCGATCTGCTGGCCCGTCAGCGCGAGACCGACATCCAGGCCTTCGCCCACGCCGACGTGCCGTTCGAGCGGCTGGTCGAGGTGCTCGATCCGGTGCGCTCCACCGCGCGGCACCCGCTGTTCCAGGTGGGCTTCTCGTTCCAGAACCTCGCCGACGCGAGCCTGGAGCTGCCGGGACTGTCGGTGTCGGGTGTGGATCTGGACACCGGCCTGTCGCAGTTCGACCTCCACCTGATCGTCGCCGACACCTATGCCGAGTCCGGCGCGGCCGCCGGTGTCCACGGTTTTCTCACCTACGCCGACGATCTCTTCGACGCCTCGACAGCGACTGCCATCGCCGCGCGACTGACGCGGGTATTGGAGACAGTCGCGCGGGCTCCGAAGACCGTGGTCGCCGACATCGAGATCTTGGACGACGCCGAGCGCGCGGACATCCTGCTGCGGCGCAATGCCACGCAGCGCCCGGTCGATGCCTCGGCCACGCTGGTGTCGCTGCTGGACGCCACGGTGGCGGCCGGGCCGAAGGAAGTCGCGCTCGTCACCGAGGACGGCGAGTCGATCACCTACGGTGCGCTCGATGCGCGGGTGAATCGTCTTGCGCGGCATCTGATCTCGTTGGGTGTGGGTCCGGAGTCGCGGGTGGCGTTGGCGTTGCGGCGGTCGGTGGATCTGATTGTGGCGATGTATGCGGTGGCGAAGTCCGGTGGTGGGTATGTGCCGGTGGATCCGGATCAGGCTGCCGAGCGCACCAGCTACATCCTCGAGACGGCGGCACCGGTATGTGTGTTGTCCAATGCCGAGGCGCAGTTCGACACCGACGTCGCGCCGGTGGTGCGGATTGATGAACTCGATTCGTCGGGTGTGGACGCCAGGCCGGTCACCGATGCCGATCGGGTTGCGCCGTTGCGTCCGGAGAACACGGCGTATGTGATCTTCACTTCGGGTTCGACGGGTCGGCCGAAGGGTGTGGCGGTGCCGCATGGGGCGATCGCGAATCAGTTGCAGTGGAAGAACGTCGAGTTCGGTCTCGACGCGGCGGATGCGATTCTGTTGAAGACGCCCGCGACGTTCGACTTGTCGGTGTGGGAGTTCTGGTCGGCGGTGGTGTGTGGTGGCCGTCTGGTGATCGCCGCGCCGGACGGTCACCGGGATCCGGCGTACTTGAACGAGTTGATGGCACGCGAGTGGGTCACCACGTTGCATGTGGTGCCCTCGATGCTGGATGCGCTGCTGACCGCCGGTATGCCGAACTCGCTGTGGCGGGTGCTGGCGATCGGTGAAGCGTTGCCGGGTTCGCTGGCGCAGCGGTTCCTGCGGGAGAACCCGCGCACCGAACTGTTCAACCTCTACGGTCCGACCGAGGCGGCGGTGTCGATCACCAGCCACCGCGTCACCCTCGCTGATGAGATGTCGGTGTCGATCGGTGCGCCGGAATGGAACAGCCAGGTCTACGTCCTCGACGGACGGTTGCGGCCGGTCCCGGACGGGGTTTCCGGTGAGCTGTACCTCGCTGGTGCGCAGTTGGCGCGTGGCTATTTCGGTCGCGCTGATTTGACGGCGGATCGGTTCGTGGCCAACCCGTTCCAGCCGGGTGCCCGGATGTATCGCACCGGTGACCTGGTCGCGTGGAACAGCCACGGTGAGCTCGAGTACCGGGGTCGTACGGACTTCCAGGTGAAGATCCGTGGTTTCCGTATCGAACTCGGTGAGATCGAAGCCGCGCTGCTGGCGTTGCCGGAAATCGCGCAAACCGCCGTGATCGCGAAGTCCGATCCGAAGACCGGTGACCGGTTGGTGGCCTACCTGGTCGCTGCAGATGCCGAAACCGGTGTCGATGTGGCGCGGGTGAAGGCCGAACTCACCGCGAATCTGCCCTCGTATATGGTGCCTGCGGCGTTCGTGGTGCTGGATGCGTTGCCGTTGAATGTGAACGGCAAGCTGGATCGCAAGGCGTTGCCGGAGCCGGAGTTCGAGGTTCAGGCGTTCCGTGCACCCTCGACCCCGATCGAGGAGATCGTGGCCTCGGTGTACGCCGAGGTGCTCGGTGTCGAACGCGTCGGCGCGGACGACGACTTCTTCGCGCTCGGCGGTAACTCGCTGTTGGCGACCCAGGTCGCCGCGCGTATCGGCGCGGCACTGGACACCCGCATCCCTGTCCGCACAATTTTCGAAGCCGCGACGGTCGCCGGACTCGCCGTGAAAGCCGCACAGCGCGCAGGCCGCGGCGGAGGCAAACCGATCGTGGCCCGTCCACGGCCGGAACGGATCCCACTGTCGCTGGCTCAGCAGCGCATGTGGTTCCTCAACCAGTTCGACACCGCCTCCGTGGTCGACAACATCCCGGTCGCCGTCCGGCTGACCGGCCGACTGGACCTGGCCGCCCTCCAGCAGGCTGTCACCGATGTCGTGCACAGGCACGAGACGTTGCGTACCACCTATCCGCAGACTCCCGCGGGCCCGGTACAGCGTGTGCACGACCCGTCCGATATTCCGATCGGGCTGCTGCCCACGCCGGTCCGCACCGACGAACTCGCCGAGGAAATCGGCGCGGTCGTCGCGAGAGGATTCGACGTGACCGTCGAAGTCCCGTTCCGCACCGCGCTGCTGCGGCTGTCCGATAACGAACACGTCCTGGTCCTCGTGGCCCACCACATCAGCGCCGACGGATGGTCGATGGGCCCGCTGACCAGGGACGTGATGCTCGCCTACACCGCACGCGGCGCCGGCGTCGCACCGAGTTGGGCGCCGCTGCCGCTGCAGTACGCGGATTACGGGCTCTGGCAACGCGAAGCCCTCGGCTCGGAGGACGATCCGGACAGTCCCCTCTCCGGTCAGATCGAATACTGGCGTTCGACGCTGGCTGGGCTGCCCGACGAACTGCCGCTGCCGACCGACCGTCCCCGGCCCCCGGTGCAGTCCTACGCCGGTCGCCGTGTCGCATTCACCGTCGACGCCGAGTTGTATCGCGACCTGCGGTCACTGGCCCAGCAACACCATGTCACGTTGTTCATGGTCGTGCACGCCGCCTTCGCGGTGCTGCTCGCGCGCGTGTCCGGCACCGACGACGTCGCGATCGGCACGCCGGTGGCCGGACGCGGTGAGCCCGAGTTCGACGACATGATCGGCATGTTCGTCAACACCCTGGTGTTGCGGACGCAGGTGCCGGGTGAGCTGACCTTCGCGGAGTTGCTCGCCCGTACCAGGAGCGCGGACCTATCGGCATTCGCCCATGCGGACCTGCCTTTCGAGCGCCTGGTGGAATTGCTCAATCCGCAACGCTCGACCGCCCGTCACCCGCTGTTCCAGGTGTCGCTGACCTTCGACAATCTGCCCGGGAAACGATTCGAGCTGCCCGGGTTGCAAGTGGAGGCGGTCGACTTCGAGATGGGCACCGCGAAGTTCGATCTGTCCCTGAGCGTGCGGGAGAACACCGCGGCCCTCGATTCCGGTTCTGGCGACGAGGTAGGCATGTACGCGGAGTTCTCCTTCGCCAGTGACCTTTTCGAGGACGCTTCCGTCCAGCGCTTCGCGGATCGTTTCGGTCGCATCCTGACGGCGGTGGCCGCCGACCCGGCCGTGCCGGTCGGCGACATAGATCTGCTCAGCGCACCCGAGCGCACGATCCTGCTGGAGAAAGCAGCGGTGTCCCCCGTCTCGGCGCGTGTCGCGACGCTGCCGGAGCTGGTCGGCGAGCAGGCGCGGCGTCGGCCTGAGGCGACAGCCGTCCGATTCGACTCGGCCACGGTGAGCTTCGGCGCATTGCAGCGGCGCGCGAATCGGATCGCTCGCGCGTTGATCGCGGCGGGGGCGGGGCCGGAAGCGCTCGTCGCCGTCGCCGTCGCACGGACCGACGAGCTGCCCGCCGCACTGCTCGGCGTGCTCATCGCAGGCGCGGCATACCTGCCGATCGATCTCGCCTACCCGGCGCAGCGGCTGGCATTCGTGCTGGAGGACGCGGCGCCGGTCTGTGTCCTGACCACTGCCGGGCAGCGAACGGACCTGCCCGCAACGGCTTTGCCGATCGTGTTGCTGGAACAGGCAGCGCAGTTCTCCGACGCTCCGGTCACCGACGCCGAGCGGGTGGCGCCGTTGCGGCCGGACAACCTGGCCTACGTCATCTACACCTCCGGGTCCACGGGTGTGCCGAAGGGCGTCGGTGTGACGCACCGGAACGTGGTGGAGTTGTTCACCAACACCGGCCCGCTGTTCGGGTTCGACGAGCACGACGTGTGGACGTTGTTCCATTCGTTCGCGTTCGACTTCTCGGTGTGGGAGTTGTGGTGCGCCCTGGCCACCGGCGGCAGCGTCGTGATCGTCGACCACGCGATGTCGCGTTCCCCGGATCTGCTGCGGGAGATGCTGATTCGCGAACGTGTGACGGTGCTCGATCAGACCCCGTCGGCCTTCTACCAGCTCGCCGAAGCCGACCGGGAGGCCGCAACGGGCGAGTTGACGCTGCGCTACGTGATCTTCGGCGGTGAGGCGCTGGATCTGCGGCAGCTGCGACGCTGGTACGAACGCCACCCTGACGATGCGCCGCGACTGGTCAATATGTACGGCATCACGGAGACCACCGTGCACGTGTCGTTCCTGCAGGTCGGCGCGGACCTGATCAACACCCCGCTCAGTCTCATCGGCAGAGCCCTGCCCGGCCTGGACACCTATGTGCTGGATCAGCGGTTACATCCGGTGCCGGTGGGGACACCCGGGGAGATTCACGTCGCCGGTGGCCAGGTGTCGCGCGGTTATCTGGGGCGGCCGGGGCTCACGGCAACCCGGTTCGTGGCGAATCCGTTCGGGCCGCCGGGCTCGCGGATGTACCGCTCGGGTGATCTCGCCCGCTGGCTCGGCTCCGGTGACGAGCCAGGACTGACGTATTCCGGGCGTGGTGACCAGCAGGTGCAGTTGCGTGGTTTCCGCATCGAACTCGGGGAGATCGAAACGGCGCTGCTGCGGTGCACGGGAGTGAGCCAGGCGGTAGCGGTGGTGCGCGCCGAACCGGCGCTGGGAGATCAGCTGGTCGGATACGTTCTGCCCGAGGCGGGCGTGCGTCTGGACCCGGCCGAACTCCGCACCCGGGTCGCCGATTTCCTCACCGGTTACATGGTGCCCGCCGCGATCGTGGTGCTCGACGCCATCCCGTTGACCGTCAACGGAAAGCTCGACCGGCGCGCGCTGCCTGCCCCCGAGTTCGGTGCGCGGGTGTTCCGTGCGCCCACCACTCCGGTGGAACGATCCGTGGCCGCCGCGTTCGCCGAGGTGCTCGGCGTCGAGCGCTTCGGCATGGACGACAACTTCTTCGAACGCGGCGGCAACTCGCTCATCGCCGCCAAGCTGACCGCGCGGCTGTCGACGGTGCTGGGCACGAAAGTGCCGGTGATGCGAGTGTTCACGGCGCCGACGCCCGGCGGACTGGTCGCCGATCTGGCCCGCCGCGCCGGCGGCGGCGTCGTCACCGAGGCGGCGTTCGACATGCTGCTGCCACTGCGCCCGGCAGGATCGGCCGCGCCGCTGTTCTGCGTGCACCCGGTGTCCGGCATCTCCTGGTCCTACGCGGGCCTGGCCGCCTACCTCGACCCCGAGCGACCTCTCTACGGGCTACAGACCCCAGTGCTGGCAGCCGACGCGGCGATGCCGGACTCGATCGAGGAATGGGCGGCCCGCTACGTGGAGCTCATACGATCGGTGCAACCGAAAGGCCCCTACCACCTGCTCGGGTGGTCCTTCGGCGGCGTCCTCGCCCACGAGATAGCGGTGCGACTGCAACGCGACGGCGAGCGAGTCGCCCTGCTGGCGGTGATGGACAGTTACCTGGCCGACCCGCCCGGCACCGTGGTCACCGACGCCGGGCAGGTACCGGTCGCCGAACTCATCGGCGGTCTGCTCGGCGAAGCCGCCGGGGACCTCGGCGCCGCCTCCGACCTGGATTGGACCACGCTCCCGCAGAAACTGACCGAGCTTCCCGAGCCGTTCGCCTCCTTCGGGGCCGACCGTGTGAGCCGGATACTCGACGCCGCCGTGCATTCCGTGGTGTTGCGCGGCGCTTACCACCCAGCGGTCTACCACGGCGACGTGCACTATTTCACCGCCGCCCTGGACGATCCGACAGGCTGCGTCGGCGCGACGATCTGGGCGGAGATCGTCGACGGGGCCGTGCACAACCACGCCGTATCCACTACACACTGGCAGATGACGACGACGAGTGGACTCGCCCAGATCGCCGAAGTACTGACAAAGGTGTCCCAGGTCGTGTCGTACGAGCAGGAGCGATGAGTCGAGCCGGTGGCTGGTCCTCAGCCGCCGGACCCTGCTGCTTCGCCCGCGCCGGGCTCGAGACGCTCTCGCCACGGGATCCGTCCGAGGGCGAGCACTGGCATATCCCTGCACATCCCCGCCGATCGCGTACCTGCGCCGCTGCCCTTCACTGTCGGAAGGTCCAGCGGACGAGAGGGCTCGGCGTGATCGTCGCGGATCACGCGCGGCGCCGCGCGGTGGATTCGCGACGCACCCGCTGCGCGACCTCTAGGGGTACGTATCGCACGATCTCGGTGCGAGAGGCGACCATCAGCTTGTGCCGGACGGCGGCCAGCTGAGCGTCCACCGTCCGCACCGACGCGCCGCGGCGCACCGCGATCTCACGATTGGCCCAGCCTGCCGCCGCCAGCAAGGCCACCTCGGACTCGGCGGGGGTGAGCTCGCTCCACCGCGACCGCGCGACCGACGACGAGGCGGGCACGGCGTATTCGCTGTCGGCGTGCCCGCTGTCCGGCGAAAGCCGGCGCAGCGCCTCGCGGGCCACGTCGTAGTCACCGGACGCCAGCGCCGAAGTCGATTCCGCCCAGGCCGAGACAAGCTCGTCGCCCGCCGGTGTCCGCTCCGCCGACGACAGCACGGAGAGCAGTGTGCTCGCGATCTCCAGCCCGACCATCGCCTCAGCCGCATCGGACAGACTGGTCTCGACGGAGCCGGCGATATCGCCCATGGCGCCACGGACCCACCCCATCCCGTCTCGCCCGTGCGGCCCGGTCCCGGTCTCCCGCACGGCGCGCAAGCCGTCCCGGAAGTACCGGCGATGTCTGCGCCGCAGCCCGGCCGCTCGATCCGGGTCCGCCGCGCACAGGCGTTCCCACGCGAACAGGCGGACGCTGCCGACCAGGTGGTACCGCACCGTGGTAGCCGTCATGCGCATGCCGACCAGGGACTTGTCCGCCAGCCGTTCCAGCAGACGCGGCACCTGATGCGGGGCGAGCACGCCGTCGCCGGAACATACCGCGGTGACGTCCGCCGACTCCACACCGTCGCGCATCTCCCCCGCGGCGGCCGCGGCATCGTCGGAACCGGGAGCGAACACCGACATACGTTCCAGCAGTGCGCGCTCGGATGTGTCGCAAAGCTCATAGGACCAGGCGATCGCCTCGCGGACACCCAGATGACGGGAGTCGGTACCGACCACGACGCCACGCGACCACCGCAACCGCATATCGTCGTCATCCCCGGTCAGTTCCCGCAGCACACCCGTCAGTGGCCGGTGCCGTAGCCGGGCAGCGGCCAGGCGGACGAACAGCGGATTGTTCTCCACCGCACGGCAGATCCGGGCCGCGATCGCGAGTTCCTCGGGATCACCGCGCAGCGGGCGTCCGATACGGTCGGCACGCCTGCGGAACACCTCCACCGCGTGCGTGGTGGACAGCGGCGGGACGGTGACGAGGTGCTCGTCTACCCAGCCGACGTTTTCCCTGCTGGTCGCGAGGATCGTCAGCGCGGGAACGACTTCGAGCAATTTCGCCACCAGCCCCGCCACCCCGGCCAGCACATGCTCGCAACTGTCGAGCACCAACACCGCGGCCCCGCCGCGCGCGGGGGCCAGTGTGTCCGCCAGCTCCGCCACCGGCGAACGCCCGGAACACGAGGCGCCCTCCGCCGACGCCAGCACTTGGGCCGCGACGGCCTCGAGGTCGCAGTCCCGTGCCAGATCGGCCAGCCGCGTCCAGAACACGCGGTGATCCGACGATCGCGAAAACTCACTCAGCGCACGCTCGGCGAGGCTGGTCTTACCCACCCCACCAGGACCGGTGAGAGTGATCATCCGGACGCCATTGCGCACCATGGTCTCGATCCTGCGCAATTCCGCATCCCGGCCGACGAACTCGCTCGCACCCCGCCCCGAACCACCACTCTGCACGACACCCTCCGCAAACTCGTACGACCATTCGATTCCACCCACCGAGCGCCCGGCTGCGGCCCGTAAGTCACCTGCCGACGCTCACGCGGTCCCCGTCATGGAGGTCGGCGACTTCTGGCGGCGACTCGCGGACATGCTCGCGACATAGGCGCGCCGCAATTCGCGCGACCGCAGCCCAGCATGGATATATCCGTCCGAAAAAGATTCGGCCGACACTGCGGGAAAACACGCGCCGCCCTGTGACATCGCCGCGTTCATGGATACTCCTGGAGCAGTGGCCTGTACTGGCAGTGTCGTCAACCGAGACCCTCGGGGGCAAGTAGGGGAAACCCTATATATGCCGTAGACACCGACAATCGGCGATAGCCCCGGTGTAACGCCGGTGCCGAGACGAAATGTGAATCACACGTGGACGGCAGCCTGCTGTCGCACTTCTTATGCACCCGATTCAAATGATTCAATCGTGAAACAGTTCAACGACAAGCCGATCGGACCTGCACGATCGGGCAGCTTCACGCAGCAGTTGATCCGTGGAAGCTCGCGGAGGGTCGCCATTCCAGATGTCGCCCCGCCGAGTAAGGGGCCCTGTGCCCGTGATCACGGCCGGAGCTCGGACTCCACCGCGGCGCGAGCGGCCAGCGCGGCCCGCGAGGAGACGTTCAACTTGGCGAACAGCCGGGACAGGTGCGCCTCGACGGTCTTCTCGCTGACGAACAACTCCTCGGCGATCTGCCGGTTCGTCATCCCTCGGATCACCCGACTGACGATTTCCCGCTGGCGACCGGTGAGACCGTCGAAAGCGGAGACGGGTGTGCCGGGCGAGCGCTCCGGGCCGGGCGAGGGCTCCTCGAGCCGGGCGCGGATTTCCCGGACAAGGGCCGCCAGCTCGGCCGCCTTGTGCGCGGTCGCTATCGTCAGCGCGGCATCCAATTCACGCTGGGCGGCAGCGGCATCGCCGGAATCCGCGAGCACACGTCCCAGCAGCAGGCGCCCCCGCGCGGCATCGATCGGCGTGCCGCTCTTCTCGTACAGGCGCACCGCATCCCGAGCCAGCCGCGCCGCGGATCGCCCACTCCCCTGCGCGAACTCGAGACGAGCCCGCGCGTATCGAGCGTCGCCCACTCGCATGGGCATCATCGCCGCGGCGTCGGCGATGGCCTCCAGATGCCGGGTCACGCTCCGCGCGGCATCGAGGTTGCCCAATTCCACTTCGGCGTCCACCAGATGACGCAGCCAGTAGGACAGCGTTGTGGGGGCCACCTTGTCGAGATCGCCGTATCCTCCACCGGTCACGATCTGCTCCCGCCCACGCGCATACTCGCCCACTTCGATCAAGGCGGCACCGTATGTCAACGGCGGATGATGGGAGTTCACGCCCTGCGGCGCCTTGGCGGCGATCTCTACGGCGCGAGCGCCCGTGGCGAGCGCTTCGTCTCGGCGTCCGAGCAGCGACAGCGCCCAGCAGCGCGTCGCTTCGGTCATCGCGGTCATCGGCGGATTGTCCAGCAGCAGAGCGGTTTCCACCGCTTCCTCGACCACCGCGAGAGCACGTTCCAGCTTTCCCTGCACCAGCAGCGCCACCGCCTGCAGATGCAGAAGGTCGACCATGTGCCGGCCGTATCCGGTCTCCCGGCACAACCTGATGCCCCGATCGGCGTGATCGATGGCGACGGACCAGCGCTCGTAGGACACAGCCGCGAACATCACGTCGGTGAACCCGCTGAGCAATTCGGGCGCGATCTCGCGATCGGTGAGCGAGTTCAGTATTCGGGCGGCTGAATCGAGCGAGTCCGAGCCGAACCGGAGACGGGAATCCAACAGCGTGGTCCCCATGTAGGCGTTGGCGGCGGTCGCGAGCAGGTGCAGGCGGCGGTCGGTGCGCGATCGGGCAGCCTGCATCAGCTCGGTCGCGATAGCCATGGCTTGGTCCCACTCACCACACACCATGTGACTTTTCGCCAGCTCCAACCGGTAGGAAGCCGCTTCGACACCGTTCGGGTCCACGAGTTCCAACGCGGCGGACAGCAGACGATGGCCTTCGGCCGGGTATCCCAATCCTTGCTCGGTCGCCGCGAGCATCACCATCATTCGCGCGCGATCGGCGCGGGAGGCTTCGGCGGCGGATTCGGCAAGCGCCTCGCCCAGTACTTCTCGACTGTCGCGGAGCCGACCACACGAATTCAGCGCGTCGGCCAAGGCGATCACCAACTCGAGCCGGCGCGCGTCGGGGGCGGCGGCAGGTAGCAGGCGCAACGCCGCTCGAAACCAGCGGGCGGCGGTGAGCGGCGCGCGCGCCGCCGCGCTTTTCCCGGCTTCGGACAGGACTTTTATCGTCTCCTCGTCACCAACCGTGCTGCTGTGCTCGAGGTGATGTGCGCGGATCGACAGATCGGCGCCCCGCACCGCCAGTGCCACCGCCGCGCGACGATGTGCCTCGCGCCGCCAGCCGTAACCGATCTGTTCGTAGACCGCGTGCCGGATCAGTGGATGCCGAAACGCCAACCGGCCACTCACCCGCGTAGCTTGCACCAACTGTGACGCCACCAGCTCATCGATGGCCGATGTCGTTTCCGCACCGGTCAGAGCGCTGATCTCGACCGCCAAGTCGAGATCGAACGGTTCTCCGGCCACCGCGGCGGCGCGCAGCAGGCACTGCGCCGACGGTGACATCGTCCGGATCTCCTGCTCCAGGGTCGCCTGGATGAGCGCGGGAACCCGGCGACCGGGCGGCTGATGGCACGGTGTGATGGACCCGCCACCGGCGCGTCTGCGTGCGCGAGCGAGTTCTTGCAGATAGAACGGGTTACCACCGCACTCCTGATGCAGATCCGACAGTTCGTGGGTGGGCGCCTGGTCCCCCAACAGCTCGGCTGTCTCCGCGAGCGACAGGGGTCCGAGTTCCAACGCGGACAGCACCCCGTCCCGGGAAGCACGGCCCAGCGCGGCGGCGTGAATGGCCGGGAGCTGCGCGGCGCGGTGCGTGAGAATCAGCAGGCAACCGGGCACCGCACCGCGGAGCAGATACGCAAGCACTTCGAGCGATGCGTGATCAGCCCAATGCAGGTCGTCGAGGGCCAGTACGATCGGTGCACGCGTCACCAGTAGTTGCAGGGCCGATCGCACACTGTGATGGCACCGCCGCCGCTCGATCGTCGTCTCGTCCGGTGCCGGCGCGGCCCATCGGTGTAACGACGGAAGAAGCCTCCCGAGCTGGGTCAGGTCCTGCGGCGCCAGCGCGCGCAACTCCGGCTCGGGCAGCGAGCCCACCGCGTCATCGAGCGCATCGGAGAGCACCGCGTACGGAATCTCCCGCTCCAGCTCGGTCGACCGGCCGACGAGCACCTGGAAGCCGCGCTCTCGCGCAGCGTCGCAAGCAGCATCCAGCAGACGGGTCTTGCCGATCCCGGCCTCGCCCGCCAGCGAAATCGCCGCGGCTGCACCGTCTTCGGCGATCGTCATGGCCGCGGTGAGCGCGCGCATCTCCACGACGCGTCCCACCAATGGCCGACTATTACCACGCGACCGGGGCCGTGGCACATCTCCGTATCGCTCCGAGGGAATTGCCTCTGGCCCAACCATTTCGGAAGTATCGTAGCCACCGGCTCGCACCGGTAGGCGACCGCAATACTGGGGGCAGGATCGTCACCGCCACGACGAGCCTCGGGGACGAGCGCCCCTGGAGCCGGTCGAATATTCGGCGGGGTTACCTCCATATGCCGGCGTTCTCGCGGGCGTAGGACTCCAGATCTCGTGCCGGGTGACCGGTGATCCGTTCGACCGTATCGGTGACCACGGCGTTGCCGCCGTCGCGGATCAATCGGAACAGGCCCAGCTGCCAGGTGATCGAGCGTTCGTCCAGACCGGCCGTGCGCAGGCCGTCGGCGAACTGGTCGGCCGGAAGGGCCGTGTAGCGCAATTCCCGGCCGGCGGCTTCGCCCAAGGTCTGCGTGACCTGCCGCAGGGTCAGGGCCGCCGGGCCGGTGACGATGTGGATCGCGCCCGCATGTCCCTCCTCGGCGAGTGCGGCGACCGCCACTTCCGCGATGTCACGGGTATCGACGAAGCCGACGACGGCATCGTCGGCCGGAAGCGCGAGCTCGCCGTGCTCGCGCAGGGACGCCGCGAAGCCCTCGCCGAAGTTCTGCTGAAACCAGTTCGGTCGCACAATGGTCCACTCCATACCCGACGCGCGGACGTCCCGCTCCCATGCGGCCATCGGAATCGCGTCGGGCAGCTGGTCGACGCCCAGCACCGACAGCAGCACAACTTTGCGCACTTGCCCGGCGGCGGCCAGCAGATCACCGACAAGGCCGGGTTCATCCGGCGCTGCGTACGGGCCGACTACGTACAAGCTGTCGATGCCGTGCAGCGCGGGGGCCCAAGTGGAACGGTCGGCCCAATCGAAACGCACCGGCTCGACCCCGGCAGTCGCCGCTTCGGGCTTGCGGCTTGCCGCGCGGACCTGGACACCGCGGCCCACCAGCGCGTCCACCACGGGCCTACCGGTCTTGCCGGTCGCGCCGACTACCAGAACAGTCATCGAATTCTCCTCGGATCGGTTGTTCGAAGAGAAATTTACGGTGCCCACCCAGGATGATGAATGCCTGAAAATCCGGGATACATGTCCTAGAGTCCTGAACTGTGGACGTTCTCTCCGACGCGCTCGCCGCGATGCGAACGGGCCGGACCCGCGCGGCCCGCACCGACGTACGCGCACCGTGGGGCCTGCGTTTCTCGGGCGTCACCGGCACGACTTTCCACGTTGTGCTCAGCGGCACCTGCTGGCTGCTGTCCGACCGGACCCAGCCTCTCGCGCTGAGCCCGGGCGATGTGGTCTTCCTCCGCAAGGGGAGCTCGCACGCTCTCGCCGACAGCCCGGACACCCCGCTGGTCGATTTCGCTCCCGAACGCTCGGAGCCCGGCTCACCGATCGGCCATGTCCGCGTCGACGGCTCTGGAGCGCGGTCGATCCTGGTCTGCGGCGCCTACCAGCTCGATCGAACGCGGCCGCATCCGCTGATGCGGGAACTGCCCGAGTTCCTGCACCTGCCCGCGGGGAACGCGGAACTCGGTCAGCTCGTCGGCCTGCTGGCGACCGAGTTCGACCAGGATCGACCTGGCCGCGACGGCATCGTTCCCCCGCTGGTCGACGCGATGCTGCTCTACATCCTGCGCACCTGGGCGGACGAGCGCGCCGATGCGCAGGGGTGGGCGCGCGCGCTCGCCGACAAGGCGGTCGGCCAGGCGTTGCGCGACATGCACGCCCGCCCAGCCACCCCGTGGACGGTGCAGCGGCTGGCGGCGCGAAATGGACTGTCCCGGTCGGTGTTCGCCCAGCGGTTCACCGCGCTCGTGGGCGAACCGCCGGTGTCGTATCTGACCTGGTGGCGAATGACCAGCGCCGGACGCATGCTCCGCGAATCCGACGCTCCGCTGCGGAATGTGGCCGCGCAGGTCGGCTACACCTCCGAATTCGCTTTCGCCAAGGCGTTCAAACGCGCTTACGGCGTCGCTCCGGGGGCATACCGCCGCGCGGCGACGATCGATGCACCGAGCGTTGCGACCTGAACTCGGGTTCGACGGCACGAACGTTGTCATCGGTGCGCCGACGCAGCGGCAGGCGCCACGAGCATCAGTTTGCCCGGCTGGTTGAGGGGTAGGCAGTGTTCGCGATCCCGCCGAACAAGACACCGACCTCATTTCACGATTTCGGACGACCTCAGACCGAATACCGGCTGCTCGAGCGACGAGCGCCCGCCTCCGCCGAGGAGAACCACTCATGAATCGACCCCACGACCGCACCGACGAGGAAGACGCGCGCGCCACCTCGAACACCCGAGAGAAGAGGATCATCGAGGGCCGATCCGAGGCATCCGGCAATCTGGCAGGCCCCGGCCCCAACACCGACCAAGACGAAGACCCCGACACCTGAACCCGGAGCCGGTCTGCGTTCGGCGGGAGAACACGCCAGCGCCGTCACCGTCCCGCCGCAACCATGGCCGGACTGGGTGATCAACGGGTCGGCCCACTCGATCCGAGCGTTCAAATGGGGTCCGGCTCGTGTGATCCGTAGACGGGGGGTTCGAATGCCGTGGTCAGCGGATCGGCGGGAGGTGGAGTGCTGCGACGAACCCACAGTCCGCCGAGGAGGGCCACGGCGGTGATGATCGCGATGTGCACCGCCATGACGACGAGGAACGGCAGGATGAATCCCTCATCGGTGACCGCGCCACGGTCGGACACACAGTAGAGGGTGTAGTCGACCGAAGTACCCTCGGAGTCGTGGTAGGTGTCGGACACGACCACGGGTTCGCGGTAGGGCTCCGAACAGAACAGCGGCGCAGTGAGTTTCGCTTCGCCAGGCCAGATCGCTACGGGCACCACGGTGCTGAACATGCCGACGACGGCACCGGTCGACAACGCGGTGGTGAGCAGTCGCGTCATAGCCTCACACCTGCCGGATTCGAAGGAACGCGCCGGTGCGGTCGAACTCGGCGACCATATCCGTCCGCGGGGAGGTCACGTTCGCGACGATGCGGATCTCGTGGCCGAAGCGGCTCACGATCATCACGGTGACCTCGCCGTCGGCGAGTTCGCTGCGAGCCAGGGCGGTGTCGACGATGCCCTCGATGCGCGCGAGTCCCGGCACCTCGCTGATCGCGAACCCCTCGGCGTCGAGGTTATCGAAGGCCGAAACCCGCACCGGTTGAGGCGCACTCAACGCACCGAGCGTGAACGAATAGTCATCGAGCCTGCGGGAACCGTTCGGATCGCGCACCCGCAATCGCACGACCGCTTGGCGCGCGGTGGGATCCGGCCACGCGGAGAGGAACCGCGTCACCTGATCCGGCTGATCGGACAGCACCACGCGGAACCGCGTGGAGTTCGGCGCGGTCAGCAGAATGACGTGAGCCTGGAAGTCGGTGATTTTCAGATGCTCTCGCACCGCGGCGACCGCCGACTCCGTCAGCCCGTTCACCAGTCCGCCGCCCCGGGCCCGCAAATCATGCTCGAAGTCGCCGCGCTCGACCGCCCCGATACATCCACCAGCGCTCAGTACGACCAGACACAGTGCGGCCCGCAGCCACCTCCAACGGCGCATACGGAAATGCTAAACGTCCACCCGCCGAACGCATGTCGATCTCAGCGCTGCCTGCATCGTTCTTCGGCACTGGCGTCGAATCCGGGCAGCCCGTGGCCCGGTTTCCCCGGCCGACTGGCGGTGGATGTTTCTCGCGCCATCTACGTGCTATTCGGTGAAGGACTGCGCGCAGTACCCCTGATGAGGGTTTCTATCAGAAGTTCGAGGAGGATCTTGTGGCCGAGAAGAGTTATCGTTCCGCCGAGACCGGCGAATATGTGAGCGAGGAAACCGCAGCGGAAAATCCGAAAACCACGCTGGGCGAGGATGAACCGCACCACGGTGACAACCGGCGCGACCGCTCGGCGATCACCGGGCACTTCGTCAAGCCCGACACCAGCCGCCGCCACCCCGACACCACCGTCACCGAAAACGGGTGACGCCTGGAATACCCTGCGAGCGACGAGCTCTCCGGTCCCCACCGTCACACCGGTTCGACAGGTAGCCCCAGTGCAGTGGCCGGGCTGAAGTTTTCGGTGCCCGAGGAGCGCAACGAGCGCAGGACCCGGCCGCAGGCGCACCGCCCATCAGCGCTGCCAGTTGGCGCCCGGGGCGGGCGGCTGCGGCCAGTGGGTGCTGGGCGCGCCGAGGGCGGGCTGCTGGAGGT
>NZ_JABLTE010000122.1 GCF_013315795.1 Nocardia barduliensis | reverse complement strand
TCCGAGTCCTTCGCGTGAACGAGGTGTCGGCTCGGTAGCGCGCTGCCGCCCGAACCCTTTTCCGTCCCGGCGGCAGCGCGCTACCGAGCCGACACCTCGTTCACGCGAAGGACTCGGATGAGTCGGCGGCGTCCGCCTTCGCCGCCGATGAACACAACCGAATGAGCCGCCCGTCCCACGCCGGACCACACTCGGCGGCCTCCCGCCGCGCGACGATCGACCCAGCGCTCACACCACACCCTCCGAGCTCACCCCACGGTCTCCAACGACCGGGCCGCGGCCAACGCGCTCGCCCACCAGTGCAGCTGGTCGAGCATCGCCGTCGCGGCGGACGCGGGCTCTTCGGGCTCCCGCAACCGGCCCTCGTCGTCGAAGAGCAGGTAGTAGCGCGGGAACGACACATAATTGCGCACCGTGTGGGCGTTGAGTTCGTTGAAGATCTGCCGCAGGTGCTCGATCGCCAGCAGGCCGCCGGAGGCCCCGCTGTAGCCGACGAAGCCGATCGCCTTGGCATCCCACTGGGTGAAATGCCAGTCGATGGCGGCCTTGAGCGAGGCGGGGACGCTGCGGTTGTAGTCCGGGGTGACGATGACGAACGCATCCGCCGCGTCGAGCCGCCGGGTGAGTTCCGCCATGCCGTCCGGGCGCGGCGGATTCGGATCCAGCGCCGGAGGCACCGCGGGCAGGTCCAGCGGCAGGTGCGCCTCGGCCAGATCGATGACGTCCACCTCGAACGAACCGTGCCGCCGCGCCTGTTCGGTGAACCACGACGCCACGACCGGTCCGAAGCGTCCCTCCCGGACGCTGCCGATGATCACCGCGAGCTTCAGTGGGGTGTCGGACATGCTGTCTCTCCTCGGATCCCAGGGCGACCCGACGGGCCGCCGGATCCAATCTGCTGCGCGTCGCGCCGGGCAGGGAGACCGCCGTAAGAGTGGTAGTGACAGGGACACCCTCGCGGCGTTTCGCCTTGTTAGGTTCGACGGGTGAGCGACAACGAACTCGGGCTCTTCCTGCGCACCCGCCGCGAAGCGGTGACGCCCGCCCAGGTCGGCCTGGCCGCCGGTGCACGGCGGCGCACCCCCGGGTTGCGCCGCGCCGAACTGGCCACCCTGGCCGGTGTGAGCGTGGAGTACGTCACTCGCCTCGAGCAAGGTCGCGACCGGCATCCTTCGCCTCCGGTGCTGTCCGCGCTCGCCGACGCGCTGCGCCTGAGCCCCGCCGAGCGCATCCATCTGCACCGGCTGAGCAAGTCGGTGGACAGCGGGTTCACCTGTATGGGCGACGCGCAGCCGCTGCGCGAGGTGCGGCCGACGGTGCGCGCGATCCTGGCTCGACTCGAACCGGCGCCCGCGGTGGTGGTCAACCGCCTCACCGAAGTTCTCGCCTACACCGACGGCTACCACCGGCTGATGGCGCCGACCGGTCTCTTCGACGGACCGCATACCCCGCCGAACCTGGCGCGTTTCGTCTTCTGCCTGCCCGGCGCGCGGGATCTCTACGCGGACTGGGAACACGTCGCCGACCAGACGGTCGCCACGCTGAAACAGGGCCCGTTCCGCGCCGACCCGCACATCGCCGCCCTCGCCGACGAGTTCACCGTCACCGTGGGCCCGGCCTTCGCCCATCGCGTCGACACCGTGCCGAGCTTGGCCGCCGCCACCGGCGTCACCCGTCTGGTGCACCCCGAGGCCGGTCCCCTGCGCCTGGCCTACGAGTCGCTCGAACTGTCCGCCGACGACGATCAGCGGGTGATCGTCTACTTGCCCGCCGACGACGCCACCGCCGCCGCGCTCGACGCACTCGACGGACGCCGCCCGGGCGGACTGCACGCGGTCTCGGGCTGAGCGGGCGGCGAACCACGTGCGGAACGAGTGGAGTTCGACACACCGCCCGCATCGACCCCGATTCGCCGGGAGGGCAGAACGACCGGTCGGGCTCGGCGGCCACCCACCGCACGGCGGAGTGGTCACCTCCGCCCCGAATTCCAATCACCAACTGCGCCAAGCCCGGTCGCCGTTTAGGGTAATGACCCATGAGGCGTCCGTCACAGTTCACCCGCCCGTCGCGGGGCGCGAAGCGAGTGCGTGACGTCCCGGCGATCCGTCCGCGCGGCCCGCGTACGGCGTCACCACCCCGTGCCGATGACGTTCCCGCTCATCCGGCGCGCACTCGTGTACTGCCCGCGCAGAGGGGCAGCTAGGCTTGACCATCGTGCATCCTGACGTTTCCGCTGATCTCGCCGAACTCGACGCCACCTTGAAGACGGTCGAATCGGTCCTCGACATCGACGAGCTGCGCCGTCGTATCGACGAGCTCGAGCATCAGGCCGCCGACCCCGACCTGTGGAACGACCAGGACCACGCCCAGCGGGTCACCAGTGAGCTGTCCCACGCCCAAGGCGAGTTGCGCCGGGTGGAGGAGCTGCGCCAGCGGCTCGACGACCTGCCGGTGCTCTACGAACTGGCCGAGGACGAAGAGGGCGAGGCAAGGACCACCGCGCTCGCCGAGGCCGACGCCGAGCGCGCCGCGCTGCACAGCGACGTGGAGGCGATGGAGGTCCGCACGCTGCTGTCGGGCGAGTACGACAAGCGCGACGCGCTGGTCAACATCCGCTCCGGCGCCGGTGGCGTGGACGCCGCCGACTGGGCGGAGATGCTGATGCGCATGTACATCCGCTGGGCCGACCGGCACAAGTACGGGGTGGAGGTCTACGACACCTCCTACGCCGAAGAAGCGGGCATCAAGAGCGCCACCTTCGCAGTGAAGACGCCCTACGCCTACGGCACGCTGTCGGTGGAGATGGGCACGCACCGGCTGGTGCGGATCAGTCCGTTCGACAACCAGGGCCGTCGCCAGACCTCCTTCGCCGAAGTCGAGGTGCTACCCGTGGTCGAGACCACCGACCACATCGAGGTGCCGGAGACGGAGATCCGCGTCGACGTGTACCGCTCCTCCGGCCCGGGTGGCCAGAGCGTCAACACGACCGACTCCGCGGTCCGCATCACCCACCTGCCCACCGGCATCGTGGTCACCTGCCAGAACGAGAAGTCCCAGCTGCAGAACAAGATCTCGGCCATGCGGGTGCTGCAGGCCAAGCTGCTGGAGCGCAAGCGGCAGGAAGAGCGCGCCGAGATGGACGCGCTGAAGACCAACGAGGGCGCGTCCTGGGGCAATCAGATGCGCTCCTACGTGCTGCACCCGTATCAGATGGTCAAGGATCTGCGGACCAATTACGAGGTCAACAACCCGTCGGCGGTGCTCGACGGGGACATCGACGGGTTCATCGAGTCGGGTATCCGCTGGAGAATGCGAGAGCAGGCGAGCTAGATGAATGTCGCGGAGATCCAGGCGATCGCGTCCACCGGTTTCACCACCTGGCTACGCGGTTCCGGCCTGGAGGTCGTGCTGCTCGTCCTCGGGGCCATCCTGTTCAGCCGGTTCGCCACCTACGTCAGGGACCGGGTCACCCGCAAGATCGACGCGGGCTTCCGCAGCAGTGACGCGCTGGTGCGCACCGAGGCGGCCAAGCACCGCCACGCGTTGGCACAGGTGATCACCTGGGTGGTGCTGACCATCGTGTACGTGCTGATCACCATGGAGGTGCTGCGGCGGCTCGGCTTCGCGGTGACCGGGTTGGTCGCGCCCGCCGCGGTGCTCGGCGCCGCGCTCGGTTTCGGCGCGCAGCGCATCGTCCAGGACATCCTCGCAGGCTTCTTCCTGATCACCGAGCGGCAGTACGGATTCGGCGATGTGGTCCGCATCGCGGTGACTGGAGCCGCGGACCAGGCGGAGGGTACGGTCGAGGACGTCACGCTGCGGATCACCACGCTGCGCAACGCGGACGGTGAAGTGATCACGGTGCCCAACGGCCAGATCGTGAAAGTCACGAATCTGTCGAAGGATTGGGCACGCGCCGCGATCGACGTGCCGGTGGCCGCGAGCGCCGACATCACCAGGGTCAACGAGATCCTGCACGAGGTGGGCACGAAGGCGTACGAAGACGCTCGCCTGAAGCCGCTGCTGCTCGACGAGCCCACCGTCATGGGTGTGGAAGACCTCACCGTAGACCAAATGAACATCCGGATGGTTGCCCGGACGTTGCCGGGTAAACAGTTCGAAGTCGGACGCGAGCTGCGGGTGCGAGTCGCCGCGGCGCTGCGCCGGGAGGGAATCAGTGAGACCACGTAAATCCACCGCGATCCTGTTGACAACCTGGGTTGCCACGTTCGTGCTGTACGTCTTCGTCAAACCGGACGAAACGAGCACCGCGCCTGCCACCCTGGTCAATGCCGTTCCCGCAGCGGTGTTCACGGACACGCCGGACCGCTGAGCCGGGCGGGGCGAGTCGGCGCCGGGCTGTCACCCACGGTTGACGACGCAGGCCGCACCTGGTTGCTGGTTACACTGGCTCCCCGTGATCACCATGCGGAACGTGACCAAGGCGTACAAGACCTCGACGCGACCCGCGCTGGACAACATCACCGTCGATGTGGGCAAGGGCGAGTTCGTCTTCATCATCGGACCGTCCGGCTCGGGTAAGTCGACCTTCATGCGGTTGCTGCTGAAGGAGGAGACGCCCACCGCGGGCGAGATCAAAGTCGCCGACTTCCGGGTCGACCGTTTGCCCGGTCGCAAGGTGCCCAAGCTGCGCCAGCGCATCGGGTGCGTCTTCCAGGACTTCCGGCTGCTCCAGCAGAAGACCGTGTACCAGAACGTCGCGTTCGCGCTGGAGGTGATCGGCAAGCGGCGCCAGTTCATCGACCGCACCGTCCCCGAGGTGCTCGACATGGTCGGCCTCGGCGGCAAGGCCGATCGGCTGCCGACCGAGCTCTCCGGTGGCGAGCAGCAGCGGGTGGCGATCGCGCGGGCGTTCGTGAACCGGCCGCTGGTGCTGCTGGCCGACGAACCGACCGGCAACCTCGATCCCGACACCAGCGGCGACATCATGATGCTGCTGGAGCGGATCAACCGCATCGGCACCACGGTGGTGATGGCCACCCACGACAACCACATCGTCGACGCGATGCGCAGGCGGGTGGTGGAGCTCGATCACGGGCGCCTGGTGCGAGACGAGGCGACGGGCGTCTACGGGGTGGGCCGGTAATGCGCGCGAGCTTCCTCTTCGGCGAGGTCCTCGCGGGCCTGCGCCGCAACGTCACGATGACCATCGCGATGATCCTGACCACCGCGGTCTCGCTCACCATGCTCGGTGGCGGCCTGCTGGCGGTGCGCATCGCGGACAAGACCGAGCAGTACTTCCTGGACCGGCTCGAGGTGCGGCTGTACCTCACCGAGGACGTCTCGGCCAACGACCCGGACTGCTCGCAGGACCCGTGCCGGGTGCTCATGGCCGATCTGAAGGCGACCAGCGGCGTGGAGGCGGTCCAGTTCCTCAACCGGGAGGAGGCGGTCCGGGAGGCCAAGGAGAAGACCTTCAAGGACCAGCCGGAACTGGCCAAGTACGTCAGCGAGACGCCGCTGCCCGCATCGCTGCGCGTGAAGATGGAGAACGCGGAGCTCTACCCCACGATCTACGAGAAGTTCTACGACCGCCCCGGCGTCGGCATGGTGCGCAACGACAAGGACATCGTGGACCGGCTGGTCAGCTTGTTCGACGGTTTGCGCAACGCGGCGTTCGGCCTGGCGGTGCTGCAGGCGCTGGCCGCGGTGATGCTGATCGCGAACATGGTGCAGATCGCCGCGTTCACCCGGCGCACCGAGGTCGGCATCATGCGGCTGGTCGGCGCGACCCGCTGGTATACCCAGCTGCCGTTCCTGCTCGAGGCCGTGGCCGCCGCGCTGGCCGGTTCGTTGCTCGCGATGATCGGCCTGCTCATCGCCCGCCCGCTGGTGATCGACCGCGCCCTCGGCGACCTGTTCGCCAGCAAGGTGTTCCCACGGATCACCGGCGACGACATCGCGATGACCGCGCTGGTCATCGCCCCGGTCGGCGTCGTCTTCGCGGCGATCACGGCATACGCGACGCTGCGCTACTACGTGCGCGAGTGATCGCCCGAGCCGGTGGCGCCGTGCCACCGGCTCGACCGGGTCGCCGCGGAGCCGTCCTGCGAGAACCTCACAGCACGAGGTCGGTCAACTGGTCCCAGTCGAGCTGTATCCGGATCGGCAGGTCGACGGCGAACGCGGTTTGCGGCTTCAGCACACGAGCGAGCCGGTAATGGCCGACGCTGTGGTCGAGGCCGAAGGTCTCGATGGAGGTCACCTCGGTGTCGGACACGCTGACCAGCCAGTACCACGGGATTCCGGCGGCCGCGTACTCGCCCATCTTCTCGAGCCGGTCCGTTTTGACATGACTGGGCGAGATGACCTCGACGGCGATCTTCAGATGGCGTGCGGGCATCGGTCGCACATCCGCCGGTACGCATTCGAATAGTGCGATGTCGGGACGTCGAATCGTCGCTCGAGGCACTTCCCAGAGCACCACGTCGAAATCATGATTGGCGTCCAGACACGCCGACGGGTCTTCGGCCATGTATTCGCGGGCCGCCGCTTCCAGCATCGCCAGCAGTCGATGGATGGCTTTCTGATGGGCACTGGTCGGTGATTCGCATCGGACCGCGTCCCCGTTCACCACCTCCACCAATCGGCAGAATTCATCGGGAAGCTCGCGCCAGATGTCGACCGTGATCGGCTCGGGCTGCACGTTGTCCGGCCGGGCCCAGTCGAAGATCCCTGACATGCGTCGGATTGTAATCACGGCAACGCTGTCGACCGACCCGCCGACCGCATCTCACCTGGCGCGGCTACCAGGAGGTTCGCCGCCACACCGTCGTCATGGGGGCCACCGTTCCCGCACGGCCGGTCCCCACCCGATGCCGCCGTCGCGCGAGTCCGGCACGACTTTGGGCACTTGTCCAGCAAGGCGGGGATTCCTTGCGTATGCTGCCCCTCGACGCCGTTCTTACTCAGCAGTAAGATAGCCTTACTCAGGAGTAAGATAGCTGGGGACAGACCGCACCGAACCATCCGAGAAAACAGGTGATGATGAGCACTCGAGACAGCGCAACGACGCGACGTCCAGACACGTCCGCGGTCGGCCTGAACCAACCCAAGCGGGATTGGATGGGCGCGGCGATGCGGGTCATGACGACCCTTACCGGGTCCGAACTCGCCGAGAAGTACAACCTGCGCAAGCCGATCGAGCGCGTCACCTACGAGGGCACCAAGACCGGCTTCCGCACGCTCGGCGCCGCGACGCGCGCCTTCGCCAAGGTCGCGGGCACGGGTGCGCCGAAGCGCCTGGCCTCCAACGAGGCGAAGAACAAGGATTTCTTCGACCTGACGCCCACCGACGAGCAGCAGATGATCGTCGAGACGGTGCGGGAATTCGCCGCCGAGATCCTGCGACCGGCCGCCTACGAGGCCGACAACGCCGCCGAGGCGCCGCGCGACCTGCTCGAGCGCGCCGCCGAACTCGGCATCACCTTGATCAACGTCCCCGAGGAACTCGAGGGTGCGGCCTCCGAGCGCGGCGCGGTGACCAACGCGCTGGTCGCCGAGGCGCTCGCGCACGGCGACATGGGTCTGGCCCTGCCCATCCTGGCGCCCAGCGGCGTCGCGGTCGCCCTCGCGCAGTGGGGCAGCGACGCGCAGCAGAAGACCTACCTGCCGTCGTTCACCGGGGAGAACGTGCCGCAGGCCTCGG
The DNA here is from genome assembly GCF_013315795.1 of Nocardia barduliensis. Taxonomy (GTDB): domain Bacteria; phylum Actinomycetota; class Actinomycetes; order Mycobacteriales; family Mycobacteriaceae; genus Nocardia; species Nocardia barduliensis. Next base: position 12,566 of record NZ_JABLTE010000122.1, on the reverse strand, counting down.
TCGTGATCAGCGAGCCGCGCGCCCTGTTCGACCCGTTCGCCCTCGACACCAAGGCGGTGCGCTCGCCGAGCGGCTACCGCCTCTCGGGTGTGAAGAGCCTGGTGCCCGCCGCGGCCGACGCCGAGCTGTTCCTGGTCGCCGCCGAACTCGACGGTCGCCCGGCGCTGTTCATCGTCGAGTCGGACGCGCCCGGCCTGGTGGTGGAGGCCGACCCGAGCATGGGTCTGCGCGCCGCCGGCCTGGGCCGGCTGATCCTGGACAACGTCGCGGTCGGCGCCGACGCCATCCTGGGCGACGGTGACGCCGCCGCCCGTGCCGAGGAGTACGCCGACGCGGTGCGCCTGGCCCGGCTCGGCTGGGCTTCGCTCGCCGCGGGCACCGGTAAGGCCGTGCTGGACTACGTGATCCCGTACGTCAACGAGCGCGAAGCGTTCGGCGAGCCGATCTCGCACCGCCAGGCGGTGGCGTTCATGGTCGCCAACATCGCGATCGAACTCGACGGGCTGCGGCTGGTCACCCTGCGCGGCGCTTCCCGTGCCGAGCAGGGCCTGTCCTTCGGGCGGGAGGCGGCCCTGGCCAGGAAGCTCGCCACCGACAAGGGCATGCAGATCGGCCTCGACGGCGTGCAGCTGCTCGGCGGTCACGGCTTCACCAAGGAACACCCGGTCGAGCGCTGGTACCGCGATCTGCGGGCCATCGGCGTCGCCGAAGGTGTCGTGCTCATCTAACCGGCCCGTTCCGTTTTCCAGGAGACCTCCCCATGATCAACCTCGAACTCCCCAAGAAGCTGCGGGCCAGCGCGAACCAGGCGCACCAGGTCGCGCAGGAGATCTTCCGCCCGATCTCGCGCAAGTACGACCTCGCCGAACACGACTACCCGGTCGAGCTGGACACCATGGCCGCCATGGTCGAGGGTCTGGCCGACTCGGGCACCCAGAAGATCGGCGGCGCCGCCGGTGGCCGTTCCGACGACAGCGACAGCGACCGCCACGCCACCGAGCTGCTCGGAAACACCAACGGCGGCAACATGTCCGCGCTGCTGAACGCGCTGGAGACCTCGTGGGGCGATGTCGGCCTCATGTTGTCGATCCCCTACCAAGGCCTGGGCAACGCGGCCATCGCCGCCGTCGCCACCGACGAGCAGCTCGAGCGCTTCGGCAAGGTGTGGGCCTCGATGGCGATCACCGAGCCGTCCTTCGGCTCCGACTCCGCCGCCGTGTCCACCACCGCCGTGCTCGACGGCGACGAGTGGGTGCTCAACGGCGAGAAGATCTTCGTCACGGCGGGCCAGCGTTCCACCCACATCGTGGTGTGGGCGACGGTGGACAAGAGCCTCGGGCGTGCGGCGATCAAGTCGTTCGTCGTGCCGCGCGACGCTCCCGGCCTCTCGGTGGCGCGGCTCGAGCACAAGCTCGGCATCAAGGCCTCCGACACCGCCGTGCTGCTGTTGCAGGACTGCCGGATTCCGAAGGACAACATCCTCGGCAGCCCGGAAGTCAACGTGGAGAAGGGCTTTGCCGGGGTCATGCAGACCTTCGACAACACCCGCCCGCTCGTCGCCGCGATGGCGATCGGCGTCGCCCGCGCCGCGCTGGAAGAACTGCGCTCGATCCTGACCGCGGCGGGCGTGACGATCTCCTACGACACCCCGGTCAACAACCAGCACGCCGCCGCCGCCGAATTCCTGCGGATGGAAGCCGATTACGAGGCTGCCTACCTGCTGGCCCTGCGCGCGGCGTGGATGGCCGACAACAAGAAGCCGAACTCGCTCGAGGCATCCATGTCGAAGGCGAAGGCGGGCCGCACCGGCACCGACGTCACCCTGAAGTCCGTCGAACTGGCCGGCGCGATCGGTTACTCGCAGCGCACCCTGCTGGAGAAGTGGGGCCGCGACTCCAAGATCCTGGACATCTTCGAAGGCACCCAGCAGATCCAGCAGCTCATCGTGGCGCGGCGGGTTCTGGGCAAGACCAGTGCCGAGCTGAAGTGACGCCGAACTAGGCGATCCCACGCGGGGAATCCGGTGCGAGCTTCTCGGACTCGCACCGGATTCTCGTTTCCGGAGCCACGAATGACGTGTGGACCGACACGCTTCGACAGCGGAACGGTTCAGTCCGGCCGGTTCGCGGCGTGGCGAGCGAGCTGGTCAGCGGTGAAGTCTGCCGTCCAGAGCGGCTGGAGCATGTGCCAGTCGGCGGGGTGCGCGGCGATACCCGCGGCAAATCTATCGGCCAGCGCCTGGGTGGTATCGCGCACTCCGCCGCTGGTGTCGATGGGGGCGCCGACGTGGAAGCCCCATCCGCCGGGGGTGAACCAGCAGTGCACGGGAAGCAGCGGCGCGCCGGTGTCGATCGCCAGCCGCGCCGGACCGGCCGGCAGCCGAGCCGGTTCACCGAAGAAGGTGACCGGTACGCCCCGGCCCGACAGGTCGCGCTCACCGAGCAGACCGACTACCCGCCCCTGCCGGATCCGGGCGATCAGCTGCGGGAACGGCGGCGACGCGGTGCCGGTGAGCGGGATGATCTCGAATCCGAGGCTTTCGCGGAAGCGGACGAAGCGCTGGAACAACGATTCCGGCGCGAGCCGCTCCGCGACGACGGTTGGCGAGCCCACGCGCTGCACCAGCCAGACTCCCGCCAGGTCCCAGTTGCCGCTGTGCGGGAGGGCGAGCACGGCACCGGTGCCGCGTTCGACCGCTCGGTGGATGTGTTCGAGCCCGGTGGCCGAGGATTCGATGGTGTCGGCCAGTCGCACCGGGTCCATCGACGGCAGCCGAAAGGCTTCGCGCCAGTAACGGGCATAGGAGCGCAGGCTCGCCCGGACCAGCGGCTGCGGCACCTCGTCGGGTGCGGTGCCCAAGACTCGGGCGAGGTTGCGGCGCAACTGGTTCGGCCCACCGTTGCGGCCCGCGCGGTCGGCTCCCGCGTCGAAGAGGCGGACGGCCAACGGTTCCGGCAAGGCGCGCACCAGCCGCCAGCCGGCGGCGTACCCCAGGTCCCATGCCCGGCCGGCCGGATGCACTAATCGCCGCCGGGTTCGACCGATCCCGCTTCGTCGGTCGCCACGGCGGGCGCCGCGGCGACGACGTCGCTGAATACGGGCAGACGAACCACGCCGTGGACAGGCGCGTCGACCTCGGCGGGCTCCGCCGGATGACTGAACAAAGGGTGCCCGTTACTTCGATGCATTTCTGGATTCTCCGCTCACTTGCGATCGATGACGCCCGAATGGGTGGCATACCGTCAGATACGGTCGCCGCCGCCGCCGATCCGGCGGTCGCCTCGGAACCCACACTACCCTCGCCCAGACCATACGGAACGGTTTTTATCGACGAGGCACTGTGGAGGCCCCCGCCCTGGGCTGAAACGCTTGCGCCATGATAGGGGGCCGTGAGCGTCGAACTCGGTCGTCGGCCCGTTCTCGCTGCGGCCGAAAACCGCTGCGGCCGCTGGAATCCGTATACTCGCCCCGGCTGATGAGCGAGCCGCTGCGTCGATGAGTCAATGACATGATCACGCCATTCGGCGCTCACCCCTGGACAGTCCCGCTCCCGACCAGGCAGCCTATCGCCCTGTCGCTGGATCGATGAATCAGCGGACGTATTTCACTCGAGCTGTACCAGAAAACTTCGAGGAGAACTGGTTATGCAACGAATGAGTTTCACGCGCCGCCTCGCTACCGTTTTCGCCGCTTCCGCGGTATTCGTGGCGCCTTTCGCCGGACACGCCGCCGCGCAGCCTGCCACGGTGGATTGGGCCGTCGCCGCCGAGAGATTGCGTATCGCCGCGGCCGGGAATCCGGCCGCCGAGCAGGCGGTGGATCGGCTGGTCGCCTCCGGGCAGCTCACCCGGGCCGGGCAGGTGGCCTTGCCTGCACAGCCGTTCCAGATTCCGGCACAGTCGGATATCGGCCGGGGTGAGGGGCCGGGCGTCTACGGGTCCGGCATCGCGTTGGGCGTGGACGGATTCCGGTTCGGGTTCTTCGGCGGGCCGGGAACCATCTCGCCGAATCAGGGCGGCGCGAAGCTCGAGGTGCTGTGGATCAACTTGGCCAACGGACGCAGCGGCACCGAACTGCTCTACGAACACAACGACGTTCCGGTGGACACCACCATTCGCACCCGCGCCCTGGACACCGGCGCGGGGCCGGTGGTCGCCGCGGTGTACGGATCGCTGTGGCACCGCTGGTCGGTGCCGGTGAGCGACGTGCACCCGGACGGATACGCCTACCGGCTGGGCACGATATCGGTGCCGTCGTTCGGCGCCGTCTACAACTGAGCGCGAAGGCTCCGGCTCCCGCCGCCGCGGGGACCGGAGCCTTCGGTTTGTCGGAGATTTCCTGATTCCGTAGCTTTTGCGTTCGTGAGTCTGGAAGACCGAGTCGCCGAGCTGGAGCGGCGGCTCAGCGAGCTGGAAGAGAAAGTGCGGCCGGAGATCCTCCCGGCAGCCACCGAGCAGTGGGCGGTGACCCGTCTGCAAGACGAGTTCGCGGCGGCGGACGAGCCCGACGGCGGGGTCGTCTTCGCCGGATCGGTCCGCCTGCCCAACGATCAGCAGCGCGAATGGCAGGCCCGGTTCACCACCGGCGACCTCATCGAGGACGACTGGGCCGAGACCGCGGAATGCCTTGCCGCACTGGGCAGCCCGGTCCGGCTGCGCCTGCTGCGCGAGATCATGGGCGGGCGCAGAACCGCCGCCGAACTGGCCGGGGTGGACGGCGTCGGCACCTCCGGCCAGATCTACCACCACCTGCGTCAGCTGGCCGCGGTCGGCTGGCTGCACACCGCGGGCCGCGGGCGATTCGAGGTCCCCGCCGCCCGGGTGGTGCCCCTACTGGTCGCCCTGGCCAGCGCCCGGCGCTGAGTCGGGCGCCGCTGCGGCGGCGACGTACCCGGCGGTGGCGAGCAGGCCACCGATCTGCTCGTAGGTCGCCCGTTCCAGGGGCGCGACCGTCGCCAGGCCGTCGACGTAGCGGTTGAACATGCAGAATGCGGACGCGACCAGCACCGCGTCGTGGATGTCCTCGTCCTCGGCGCCCGCGGCGCGCGCGTTCTCGACGTCCTCCGCGGTCACCTCCAGCCCCGACTGGCGCACCTTGTCCGCGATCCGCAACAGCGCGCGGAGTTTCGGATCGATGGCGGCGGACTCCACATCCGCGATGACCGCATCGATCAGGTCACGACCGCCGTCGACCAGCACCGCCGCGGTCGCCGCGTGGGATTGCGTGCAGAAGTAGGTCCGGTTGCGCGACGACACGTACGCGGCGATGGTCTCGCGCTCGCCCGGGGTCAGCGGAGAAGTCCCGCGCAGCAGCGTCTGCGCGAATTCGCTCAGCGCCTCGCCGGTTTCGGGTTTGAAGGCGAACAGACCCCGGATGCCGGGCAGGTCGCCGGGGATGTCGATGAACGGTTCACGATCCGTCGGATCGGACATTGGCCGCGTCTCCCTTCGAGCGGTCTTCGAGACGTTGCGAGGTTATCCCTACCGGCGGGTAACTGCGGGCGAAAAAGCCGAATCGGCCGGAGAACCGCCCCTCACCTGCGGCGGACGCAACCCAAACGAGACGGATTTGTCCGTTTTAGTTGTGACCTGTCACACTCCGCACTGCTACGGTGGCAAGTCAACACGCCGTACCGGTTCGCTAGGTCGAGGACCGAAGCGAGGGTTTTGTGGAGGTTTTTCGACATGACTTTGGCCCACAAGCTGGAGGCCGTGAAGGCGCTAGGGGTGCTGCGCAGCCGGGGTGTCACCGATCCGAAGCGGCCGCTGGAGACACTGCGGACGATGAAGGAATCGCGCATCCTCGGCCCGCAGGCGACGCTGATCCGGCACTCCGCGCGCGTGGCCCCGGACGCGCCGGGCATCGTGGACGAGGCGGGCCCGCTGACCTACCGCGAGCTGGACGATCGATCGACGGCGATCGCACGCGGATTGCAGTCGGCGGGCATCACCGAGGGGATGGTGATCGGCGTCCTCGCGCGCGATCACCGTGGCCTGATCCTGGCCATGGCCGCCGCGGGCAAGCTCGGCGTCCGGGTCGCGCTGATGAACACCGGTTTCGCCAAGCCGCAGTTCGCCGAGGTCTGCGCGCGCGAGAAGGTCAAGGCGGTGCTGCACGACAGTGAGTTCCTCGGCCTGCTCGACGCGCTGCCCGCCGACCTGCCGCGCTACCTCACCTGGGTCGACGAGGGCACCGCACTGCCCGCAGGCGCGCAGACGCTCGACGACCTCGTCGCCGCCAACTCCACCGAGCCGCTGCCCGCGCCGAGCAAGCCCGGCGGCTTCATCATCCTGACCAGCGGCACCACCGGCCTGCCGAAGGGCGCGCCGCGCACCAAGGTCACTCCGCTGTCCACGGCGCAGCTGGTCGACCGCATCCCCTTCCCGCGGCGCGGCACCCAGGTGATCGTCTCGCCGATCTTCCACAGCACCGGTCTGGCCACCTGGCTGGTCGGGGCGGCCCTGTCCAACAAGGTGGTGGTGCGCCGCCGGTTCGACGCGGAGGCGACGCTGGCCATGGTCGCCGAGCACCAGGCCGACATGCTGGTCGCGGTGCCCACCATGCTGCACCGGATGGTCGAGCTGGATCCGGCGATCCGGGCGAAGTACGACACGTCCTCGCTGAAGGCGATCGTGCTGGCCGGTTCGGCGCTGTCCCCCGAACTCACCATCAAGGCCACCGAGGCGTTCGGCCCGGTGCTCTACAACCTGTACGGCTCGACCGAGTGCGCCGTCGCGACCGTGGGCACCCCGGAGGACCTCACCCTCGCACCCGGCACCGTCGGGCGCGCGCCGATCACCTGCGAGGTGCGGCTCTACGACGAAAACGACCAGCGCGTCACCGCCGTCAACACCACGGGCCGCATCTTCATCCGCAGCGGCGCGCCGTTCGAGGGCTACACCGACGGCAGGCACAAGCAGATCATCGACGGCTACATGTCCAGCGGCGACGTGGGCCACTTCGATGAGAACGGCCTGCTCATGGTGGACGGCCGAGACGACGACATGATCGTCTCCGGCGGCGAGAACGTCTTCCCGCAGGAGGTGGAGAACCTGCTGCTGGAGCGGCCCGACGTCTTCGACGTCGCCGTGGTCGGCGTGGACGACGTGGAGTTCGGGAAGCGGTTGCGCGCCTTCGTCGTTCCCGAACCGGGCCAGTCGCCTGACGGCGAGGAGATCAAGGCTTACGTCAAGAACAACCTGGCGCGCTACAAGGTGCCGCGCGATGTGGTCTTCCTCGACGACCTGCCGCGCAACGCGACCGGCAAGCTGCTGCGTCGTGTGCTGGTGGACTACGAGGTTCAGGCCTGATCGACGGGCGGGGTGAGTCCCGGACTCACCCCGTTACCCGCGGGTACGTCGCACTGAGATACGTGACACATCCGGTTACATGAGCTTGCTAGGGTTGGCACCGCACTGGCACTCGCAATTGCGGTTCGCACCACTCGGGGGATCACCGGGTGGCACCGTCGGAAGGTTGTCGTCGATGTCTCTTTCCCTCCCCGCGCTCGGTGGCACCGCCCGCAAGGCGGGTGATCTGGCCCTTGGCGTGAACGTGATGGTCAAGCGGCGGCTGTTCAATCCGCTGCGCCCCGATCACGCGGCGCGGTCGGCGTTCAACATCTTGAAGTTCGGTCCGTTCGCCGGCGTCGTCATGCACGCCGCGCAGACCAGGCCGGATGCCGCGGCGATCGTCGACGAACGCGGTGAGCTGACCTTCGGCCAGCTCAACGAGCAGTCCAACGCGCTGGCCCGCGGCTTGCAGAACAAGGGCATCAATCCCGGTGACGTGGTGGCCATCCTGGCGCGCGATCACCGCGGCATGGTGCTGAGCCTGCTGGCCGCCGGCAAGCTCGGCGTGCGCGGCGTGCTGATGAACACCGGGTTCGCCAAGCCGCAGTTCGCCGACGTGGCCGAGCGTGAGCAGGTCAAGGCGGTGCTGCACGACAGCGAGTTCATCGATTTGATGAGCGCCATCCCCGCCGCGATCCCGCGCATCCTGACCTGGGTGGACGAGAAGGACAACGCCGACCCCGCGATTGCCACGATCGACTCGCTGATCGCCGGGCAGTCCGGCGCGCCGCTGCCCGCCCCCGCGAAGCCCGGCGGCATGATCATCCTGACCAGCGGCACCACCGGCACCCCGAAGGGCGCGCCGCGGGATCGGGTGAGCCCGTTCGCCTCCGCGCAGTTCGTCGATCGGGTGCCGCTGCCCAACAACGGCACCATGATCATGGCTGCGCCGATCTTCCACGGCACCGGCCTGTCCCAGTTCACCCTCGGTCTCGCGCTGGGCAACCGGGTGATCTTCCAGCAGCGCCGCTTCAACCCCGAGCTGACACTGGCCAATATCGCGAAATACAAGGCGGATTCGCTGGTCGTGGTGCCGACCATGCTGCAACGCATCCTGGACCTCGGTGACGACGTGCTGTCGAAGTACGACGTCAGCAGCATCAAGGTGATCTTCGCGGCGGGCTCGGCCATCGCGCCGGACGTGGTGACCCGCACGCTGGACCACTTCAACGACAGCCTCTACAACCTCTACGGCTCCACCGAGTGCGCCGTCATGACCGTCGCGACCCCCGAGGACCTGCGCAAGGCGCCGACCACGGCGGGCAAGGCTCCGGTCGGCATCCGGATCGTGCTGCTGGACGAGAACCGCAAGCCGATCACCGAGCCGAACGTCACCGGCACCATCTTCGTGGACAACGGCTTCGCCTTCACCGGCTACACCGACGGCCGCACCAAGGAGGTCGTCGACGGCATGATGTCCAGCGGCGACGTGGGGCATTTCGACTCCGACGGCCTGCTGTACATCGACGGCCGCGACGACGACATGATCGTCTCCGGCGGCGAGAACGTCTTCCCGCTCGAGGTGGAGAACCTCATCGCGGGCCGCGACGACATCTTCGAGGCCGCGGTGGTCGGCGTGGACGATCGGGAATTCGGCAAGCGGCTGCGCGCGTTCGTCGTTCCCGGTCCCGATTCCAAGCGGGATCCGCAGGAGATCAAGGACTACGTCAAGGCGAACCTGGCCCGGTACAAGGTCCCGCGCGAGGTGGTCTTCCTCGACGAGCTGCCCCGCAACGCGACGGGCAAGCTGCTGCGCAAGCCGCTGATCGAGATGGAGGTCGACGCGGACTGAGCGGCGCGCGTCCGAGGTCTTCCGGGCGGAGCGCTCGCCGCCCGGCCCGGGAGACCGGGTATCTCCACCTGGAAACCGCACGTCGCACCGTCGGTCGGCGCAGGCCGATGCGGTCAATCGCGTGCAATCGGTCGGCTATCATCAGCGGGTGAGTTACGAGTTCGACCGGTCTGCCGCGGTACGTCGCGGCGCCGTCGCGCGGGTGCGCGGTGGCTCGGCCGGTGCGATCTCGGGGGCCGTTTCGGTCGCGGCGCACGGTTGGGCTTCCGGCGGCATGCTGCCGGATACCACCGCACTGGCGCTGCTCGCCGCCGCGTCGGCCGTGATCGGCGCGTTGGTGGCGGGTCTGGCCCCGCTGCGCGACACGTCGGCCGGGCTGGTCGCGGCGCTGGTCGGCGGACAGCTGCTCGGTCACTTCACCATGGGCATCGGCTCGGGCCACCTGCATCACGGTGACGCTCAGTTGACTCCGGCCATGCTCCTCGCGCATGTGTGCGCGGCGGTCGCGGCCGCCATCGTGATCCGGGGCGCGGAGGCTGCCTACCGGATCGGGACGGCGGTGCTGCGCCGCGTCCTTCCGCTGCGGCATACCCCGCCTGTCGTCGCGGACCGCGCTCCTTTGCGGACGGTCCATCGCGACCGAGTCGTCCTGCGTGTGTTCGCCACCGAGGCGCTGCGCACACGGGCTCCGCCGCTCGCGGTCGTTCTCTGAATCTTCCCACACCCGGTGCACGGCGTGGCGTGAGTGTTGCTCACCGCCACGGCATTTCACCGTGCGCTACCGCGTCGTCCGGCACTTTCGTGCCCACGCCTGAGCGTGCCGACGCGACGCCGTAGTCCGGGTCGCGAACCATCCTTCCGCGTGCCGCGGCGAGACCACACTCCTCGCCCGCGTTCACTACGCACCGCACGAATTCGTGGCATCCGTCCGTGCGTATGCGCCGGCGCGCGGCTCGCAGGGACAACGGTTCGCGCCCCATCCGGGTCCCGCCGTCAGAAACGAAACGACCGTGAGTACAACAGAGACAATCTCTTCCGACGCCGACTTACCGGAGCCGTCGGACTCCCCTGGCCCACGCCGGACCACCGTGCGCAACAGCCTGTACGCGCTGGCCATGCGGCTGCACTTCTACGCAGGGGTGTTCGTCGGGCCGTTCATCCTCATCGCCGCCGTCACCGGCGCGCTCTACGCGATATCGCCGACTCTGGAGTCGATCGCGTCGCGTGACCTGCTGACCGTCACCCAGAGCGGAACTCCGAAGCCGCTGTCGGAGCAGGTCGGCGCGGCCGTCGCCGTGCGGCCGGACCTGCCACTTGTCGCCGTTGCCCCGGCCGCGGGCGCCGAGGACACCACCCGGGTGCTCTTCAGCGACCCGTCGCTGGGCGAATCCGAGCGGCGTGCGGTGTTCGTCAACCCGTATACCGCGCAGCCCGTGGGCGATTCCGTCGTCTACGGCAGTTCGGGGGCGCTGCCGATGCGTACCTGGATCGATCAATTGCATCGGGACCTGCACCTGGGCGAGCCCGGTCGGCTCTACAGCGAACTGGCCGCGTCCTGGCTGTGGATCGTGGCGCTGGCCGGTCTGGTCCTCTGGGTCCGCCGGGTACGCGGCCGCCGGGCCCGCAACGGATGGGGCTGGCTGTTGGCCGCGGACCGTTCGCAGCGCGCGCGAGGGCGCACCCTCAACTGGCACGGTGCGGTCGGGATGTGGGTGCTTCCGCTGGCGCTGCTGCTGTCGGCGACCGGGATGACCTGGTCGGCCTACGCGGGTGCGAACATCACCGAAGTGCGTGAGCAGTTCAACTGGACGACACCGGCGGTCAGCACCGCACTGCCCGGAGCCGTCGCCTCCGAACCGGATTCGAGCTCCGATCACCACGGCGGCGGCCACACGGAGCACGCGCCCGCCGACTCGGCCGAACAGATCACCCAGCTGGATCGGGTGTACGCCACCGCCCGTGCCGAAGGCCTCACCCAGGCGGTGGAGATCGCCGTCCCGGCCGCGCCGGGTAAGGCGTTCGCGGTGAAGGAACGCCGGATGCCGGGCACCTACACCGTCGACTCGGTCGCCCTCGACGGTGCGACCGGGGCCGTCACCGATCGTCTGCCCTATGCGGACTGGCCGTTGATGGCCAAGCTCACCAACTGGGGCATCCAGTTCCACATGGGCCTGATGTTCGGGCTGCTCAATCAGCTGCTGCTGCTCGCCGCGATGATCGGACTGATCACCGTGGTCGTGCGCGGCTACCTGATGTGGTGGCGCAGGCGGCCGACCCGGGACGCGGGCCGGTTCGCCCTGGGCCGCACTCCGCCGCGCGGCGCGTTGCGCAAGACCTCGCTGTGGCTGGTCGTGCCGCTGGTGGCCGCCGCGCTGGTGGTCGGCTGGTTCGTCCCGCTGGTCGGCGTAAGCCTGCTCGCCTTCCTCGCGATCGACGTGCTGATCGGCTCCGTCGGACGGTTGCGCGCCACCGCTTAATCGCACATCGGCGGGCGCAGTCCCGTTGCACCCACGACCTACCGAACGTCATTGGTATGGCCGTCGCTTCGCCATGCCTTCGAAACCAAGGATTCTCAGTGCAGATCACCAAACTAGCCCTAGCCGCCGCGTTCACGACCGCTGCTGTGAGCATCGCCGCGGGCACCGGTTCCGCCGAGGTCGCTCCGGCGGACAGCACGTCCGTCGAGACCACGTCCACCGACGCCGCGACCGCCGAGGCTGTCGGCTTCACGGCCCACGCCACCGAGACCGAAAGTGTCATCACCACCGATTCCGGCTCGCTGGTGGTCGAGGACCAAGTGCTGAAGGTGAAGGCCGCCGACGGCACCGTCGTCGCGGGCGCGCCCTTGACCTTCCGGGTCGACGAGTTCGAATTCCCCATCGCCGCGGAGATTTCCGAACGCACCGCGACGTTGACCCCGCAGTTCGATCTCGCTCACGCCAGCTACAAGCCGGTCGCCCTACCGTTCGAGGACAAAGCCCCGTGGAAGACCGAGTACGACCGTGAACAGGCTGCCTGGTCCCGCATGACCAGCACCATCTCCATGGGCGCCACCATCGGCACCCTGGTCGGCGGCATCGGCGGCGCGTCGGTCGGCTGCGTCCTCGGCGGCATCGCCGGAGCGACCGTCGCCGCCGCCACCATCGTCGGCATGTTCGGCCCGTTCATCCCGGCCGCCGCCGTCGGCTGCCTCGGCGGCATCGTCGCCGTCGGCGCCCTCGGCACGGTCGCGGGCCAGATCCTGGTGACGGCACCCGTCGCCGTCGGCGCGGCGATCATGTACTTCAGCACGATCAACTCGCCCATGCCCACTCCCGTGAAGTGAACCTCGGCCCCGGCACCACACCCTGGTGCCGGGGCGTTACCCTCTCCCGATCCGTCGGTGCCCCAGCACGTCCCTACGTCCCCTGTGGTGCATAGGG
>NZ_JABLTE010000121.1 GCF_013315795.1 Nocardia barduliensis | reverse complement strand
GGGCACGATGGGCAATGAGGTGGAAGCCCGCACTGAACGCGTTCGCTATCACCTTCGAAGGCCGGATCACCCCGACCGGAAACTAACCAACACCGGGGTCAGATCCGCCGTTTACCCGACAGTCCCCGCGGTGGATCCGAGGCGGTCTTCAGATAGCCGGGGGTGCGAACGGGTTTCCGAACCCTGCGCCTGCGGGTACCTCGCGTGTGACTCGCAGCGCAAAGTGGCGGTGTTTTGCGCCGGTTCGTGGCGCGAGCGGATGGGCAGTGTTAGGTCGATCAGTGGTGATCGAACTAAGTTGGCGGGGGTGGTCCGAGCAGACCTGGACGAAGAATCTGAGATCCAGCCCGTGGAGTGGAGATGGATGTACTGACACTTGGTCCGACATCGTCTCGACGTGTCGTCTTGTTCGCCGCCGGAGCCGGCGGCGATCCTGGGCGGTACCTCCCTTTGCTGGAGCACCTGGCCGCGACTGGATGTCAGGTGGTTGCGCCCTACTTCGAGCGCTTCGTCACGCCCGAACCTCTTGTCGACGAGTTGTTCGCGCGTCCGCTCGGACTGGTCGAGTCGTTGCGGCGGCACGGCTGTCCCGATGCCAAGGTCGTGGTAGTCGGTCACTCGATCGGCGGATGGGCTGCACTGTGTCTGGCGGGCGCGGTGCCTTATGGGCGAGACGGCAAGCCACTGCGGATGCCTCAGGAGCCTCGGGTTCGGGGCCTGGTTCTGTACGCACCCGCTGCGGGCTGGTTCGGCGCACCTGGTGCATTGGATGCGGTAACAGTTCCGATGCTGGTCTACGCCGGAGAACTGGACACCATCACCCCGGTCGAACAATCCCTTCACTTGCAGACAGCACCGACTCGGGTCGACCTGCGGGTAGTACCGAAAGCGGGTCATTTCAGCTTCATGCACACCCCTCCTCCTGGTATCACCGAGGACGACGGGCTCGACCGCGACCGCTTGCTGTTCGAACTGACCCGACAGACCGCGACCTTTGTTGCTGCTGTCTGAGGTTCTTATCCACGCTGCGCCCAGAGTCGTTCCGTCTTCCTGACCTACATGGCGGGGCTTCCATCTCTCACATATGATCAGTCGACAGCCCAGCGGCGTCCGTGAACGTTCGGTTCTCGAACACCCCAGCGTCATCGGGCGGTGTGGTCCGGAAGCCCAGGTCGCCTGAACCGGGCATGTGTCGATAAAACGTGTTGAGAACGGTTGGTGTCCAACAATTCTTGTCGGCCCTTTCTCCTACAGTTCGTGGCATGGCCACGCCGACACGCGATCTCGACATCCCCGCACTGCTGTCCCTCGACGGTGACGCGCTCGATCCGATCGGCGGCGGGGGCGCGCTCATCGGCTACGGCCGCGTCTCCACCAAGGACCAGAACCTGGACCGGCAGATCCACGCGCTCACCGCGGCGGGATGCCAGCGCATCTACACCGACAAGAAATCGGGGAAGAACGTCGAGCGCGAAGAGCTCTGGAAGTGCCTGGAGTACATGCGCCCCGGCGACACCCTCGTGGTGGCGTCGCTGGATCGGCTCGGCCGCTCCCTGCAAGACCTGATCTCGATCGTCGCCGGACTCCGCAAGCGCGGCATCGGGTTCCGATCCCTGCACGAAGCCCTCGACACCACCACTCCGGGCGGACGCCTGGTCTTCCACGTGTTCGCCGCCCTGGCGGAGTTCATCCGCGAGCTGATCGTCCAAGGCCCTCACGAGGGCCTGGACGCCGCCCGCGCCCGCGGTCAGCGCCTCGGCCGGCCACCGGCGATGACCGCCGAGCAGATCCGCCAGGCCCGCGCCATCCTCACACGGCCGGAGGAGACGATCTCGTCGGTCGCCCGGCTGCTCGGCGTCTCGCGTTCGACCGTCTACAAGTACTTGCCCGAGTTGAGCGCTACAGCGTCGTCCGGAGTGATCGAGCCGCCGAACGGGCAGCAAGTCGAGGCCTCAGCAAAATGAGATCTAGATCACTCTCTTGGAGTGCTGTTTTCTGCCGCTGCCGTGCCTGAAGAGATATGGCAAATCAACATTCAGCCGAGGAGGTAGTGGTGAGCGGTGCGGAAGAAGGCACCCGCGTGATGAACGACGAGCCGGAGCAAGACGCCTCGGAGGCGACGGAGACGTCGGAGCAGAAACCGCTCCAGATCCTGCGCGCCGCGCTTGAGGAGTTGCCGGGAGTACCGGATGAGGAGTCCGCAGTGCGGCACACGAGAGCGATCGGACGGACTCTGCAGGACCGCCTGCTCGGGTCACGGCTCGCCAGTAACAACCTCCTGCGGCTACAGAACACCCTGGCTGCCAGCCCAGCCTTTCGACTCAGCGAGCAGTTACAGCGTTCGATCATCAACAGTGTCGCTTCGACGACGTCTTTCAGGGACTTGGTCGAAGGCGGTGTGGTGAATACCGCGGCGGCGGCTTTGGGCCGACAGGCCGCTGGTCTCGGCGTCGGCGTCACCGCCCCGTCCTTCAAGAATCTGGTCGAAGGCAGTGTGGTGAGCACCACGGCGGCGGCTTTGGGCCGACAGGCCGCTGGTCTCGGCGTCGGCGTCACCGCCCCGTCCTTCAAGAATCTGGTCGAAGGCAGTGTGGTGAGCACCGCGGCAGTGGCAATGGGCCCGGCCGCCGGTCTCGGCGTCGCTGCCACCGTCCCGACCCTCAAGGACCTGTACCTGGCAGACGGCACGATTACGCGCGGTCTCGGTGTCGCTATTCCTCCCATGGACAGCCTGATCGGCAGGCACGGCCTCAGCGTCGCCGACACCATCGGCGCGCAGCTGTTTCGGTCTTCGGGCATCAGGATCCGCGACCACGCCGTCTATCAGCACGTGTTCAGCGAACTGCCGGTGTTCGACTCGATACGCGATATCGCCGCACGGCTGCTCCGCCACGTACCCGGCCTGCCGAACCGCGCGCTGATCGGTGCCCGATGGGCACGCGCCGCGATCCTGCGCGGTGACCCCGACTTCGAGGAGATCGTCGATGACTTCATCTGGTACTGGCTCGAGATCCGACGGATCACCCAAGCTGTACATGACGGCGCCATCGAGGCGTTGCTCGAACCCTGGGACCACATCGCTCCTGGCCAGCTGCTGAAGTTCCTCCGGGACAGGACACTTCAGCTGGCGAAGCTCCAACAGGGCCTCCTCGGCTCGCGCCATCAACACCAACGCCAGCGGTACTACGTCGGCTCGCTGGACATCCCGTTGCTCGAGTCGGGCACCACCGAGGGGATGCGGTTGGCATCGCTGAATCCGACACCGGAAGACCTATTCGTGGAGACGCAGCTGTCCGACCCACGGCTGAAGGCGCTGTTCACCGATCTCGACCCGATAGAGCAAAGAGTCGCATTCTTGCGGCACTCCGCGGGCTGGACATGGGCGGAAGCTGCCGCAAGGTATGGGCAGACGCCCGCCTACGGCGAGTCGGTACGCCGGAAGATCAAGCGCCGCATCAATTGCACCCCCGCTATCTACGGTGCGCGGCCATGAGTAGTGAAGTGCCCGACCAGAACAAGCCCGAACCATCGCAGGAAACAAGTTCCGTCCCGTGGTGGAGACGCGGTAAGACTCTCGCGATCACCGTGGTGATGGCAGCAGTGCTCGGCGCGGCCGGCGAGGTCGGCGCCAAACTCGTCGACCTGTTGTTCAGCTGAACAAGGATGCGCCCGCCGGAGGCAGCAACGAGCTACGCCTCCGGCGCGGGTTCCGCGGGGACAAGCGAGTCGGCACGCACTTCGAGCGGGTAGCGGCCAGGGGTCTCGGTAGTAATCGCCGAAGAAACAACGGATATGGCCGCGCCCTCGGCGACTGCAAGGTTGCGGCCACACCACCCGGATGTCCACACTGAGAGAGGCCCCGCCGCACGGGCGGCGAAGCCTCCGTCAGCTAGTAGGGCTCAAGCGTGATCGACAAGGACCTCCGGGTCCACCGGACGGTCAATCGAAATCCACGCTTCACGAGCATCACCTCCTTCCTGGGGAATCAGGTGCCGAACGCAGGACGCGCAGCCCGGCCAAGGTCGTCGCGTCCTGCGTTCATCACAGCCCATCGCACCCCAACCCCACAACCGACCTCGGGGGGACATTTCAGCGGTATTCTCAGACCTATTTTGGCGTAGGCTAACTACCCATCAAGGCGTATTCGACATACCGAATAAGCGGTTGACAGTGCCTATTCGAGCCACTCAGAATTGGCGACTGAACTGGTGATACAGCACTAGTCCTTGACCCCTATAGCCCTTGACCCCGGACACCGGGGTTCCCGCTCAAACGGGTCCGGCACTTTCGAAAAGGGACGCAATGGGTATACGAACGGTCACTGCCGATCGGCGTCTGAAGGACGCGGTCAAGCGCTCGGGCAGGCTATCCACAGTGCAACTGCCAGGGCGGTTCGTGCGTAAGGTCGACCCGGATCAGACCCGGACCCACCTGTCGGAGATGTTCGAGGGCGGCGAGGCCCCGATGAAGCTGTACCTCACCTTGGTGCTGCTCACCCGAGCAGAACCCCACGACCTGCACTACAGGGCCGCCGATCACTACTGGGCCGAGATGTTCGGATATGAGGATCCCTACTCCGGCCCGGTCGCCGGTGCCGGAACCAAACGGATCAAGCGCGCCATGGCCAAGCTCACCAACAGCGGGCCGACTCCGAACACGCCCTGGGTCGCTCGCGTACGCGAACCCGGCAAGGGCTACAAGATCAAGGTCACCCACCTGCCGCGCGGGCGGGCCCCGTACATCACCGTGCCGCTGGAGTTCTGGTCCAACGGCTGGATCGCGGTGATCTCCGCGCGCGCGTTGTTCGTCTACCTGATCCTTCGCCTGATCCTGGCAGGCAAGCACGACCACGTCTGCACCCACGTCAGCGGTTCCGATCGCCGCGATTACCTGATCAAGGACGACACCTGGCAGCGCGGGCTCAAGGAACTCGAGGACCTGCGCCTGGTACGCACCGAGATCGCCAAGGTCGTGCCGGGCCACTGGAGCAACGAGCGCATCGCCCGCAAGGTCGTCTACCTGAACAACGAGTACCTCAAGACCAATAGCGCCCCGACCCAACACCTGGACCTGGAGAAGCAGTAGGGCCCGGCCGGTTCTCGTCACCCCCACCAGCGGCTACGCCATATCCGTTGCTTCTTCGGCGATTACTACCAGGCACCCGGCCAGGGGCGTCGAGCACGGACTCGACAAGCGCGCGGCCATCGCCGCCGAGTTCCTGGAACCTGGAATACCGAGATGCAACCCGCCACCAGCAACACTTTGACGCCGACCTGAACTAACCGACCCGATGCTGGACGCCGAGAGCGTGTAGTGATCGGTGCGCGCTGGCACCAGTCCTTGTGGCCCTGCTGCGCCGCTGCGTGAAGTCCTCCGTCAGATGAGGATCACCAGCACGATGAACACCAGCAGTACCGCGAGCGCTCGCGGTACCCACCAGAACATGCTGCGGCGAAACGGGGTCAGGTCAAGTACACCCTCCCGCGCCAGCTGGAGCAGACGCCCTGCCGCGGCCATCCTCTCCGGTGTGATCGCAGGCGGCTGAGGCCGCCGGTACGGGCAGTAGGGAGTCTCGTGCCATCCGAGCATGCAGTTCGTGCACTCGAACCGGTACCGATTCATCCCGCCGCACCTCCCCTTGCCTCCGGTGCCCGACCACAAGCGGGCGCGCACCGTCTCGGTGTGGTGTGAGCGTAGCGGTGAGGCTTCGCAGCCGCTGGCAACTCACACCACAGGTGCCCACCTCCAAACTCCGCCCTCACGCAACCACATCCACACTCCCTACCCCAAACCCCCTCCAACCAGCACCCTTCCATCCCTCTGCGCTACGCTCTACCTACCGCCCTTCGAACGCATGTTCACACCTTTGCATTCATGGACAGAAGGAAACGGTCGTGCCTTCTGGCGCCCCGGCGTTCCGCGCGACTCGCAGGTTTCTCAGCGCGAACTCAGAGCGAATCAAACCGACGGGTCTGATTTCGAGTAGTGCATTACGCATGCTCCCGGTAGCGGGCCCCGGAAGAGTTCTCGTCGCACCCAGCCCACGGGCACGTCGAGATTGGAGAAACCGAATGAACAACGATGTGAAATTGCAGGGCCACACCCCCGTGTCGAGTGCCGGAACCCTCATCGAAGAGGCGCATCAGCCGCCCGGGACCGGCTCCAGCCCCGGCATCGCCGCCGCCGCGGGCGACATCGAAGACATCGAGGGCTACGCCATCCCCGGTGCGGTCGCCGAAACCGCCCTCACCGAGCTTTCCGAGCTGCCCGATATCGCCTGGGCGTCCTACGGCTCGCCGGAAGTACACGCGATAGAGCGGGTCATCGGCAACGACGACCGCGTGCAGGTGACGGCCACCGCGGACTACCCGTGGCGCGTGCACGCCTCGCTGCTGATCACCGCGGCGGACGGCTCGCACTGGATCGGCACCGGCTGGTTTCTCGGCCCGCACACCCTCGGCACCGCGGGGCACGTGGTCTTCATCAAGAACAGCGGCGTCCCCGGCCGCGACGGCTGGGTGCGCTCGATCCAGGTGATCCCCGGCCGCAACGGCGCTCAGCAGCCGTTCGGGTCGGTCGTAGCCTCCGGCGGTGCGTTCCGGTCGGTGACCGGCTGGACCGTCAACGGCAATCAGAACTTCGACTACGGCGCCATCGTCCTGCCGACCAACCTCGGCAACACGACGGGCTGGTTCGGTTTCGGTGTGTACAACGACGCGACGCTGATGGCGACGACGGCGAACATCTCCGGGTATCCGGGGGACAAACCGGCAGGCACGCAGTGGTATCACGGCTCGCCGGTCTCGGCGGTGAACGAGCAGAAAGTGTTCTACGAGACCGATACCGTCGGCGGGCAGAGCGGCAGCGCGGTGTATCGCCTCGCCGACGGGCAACGCATGGCCGTCGCGATCCACGCCTACGGCGGTGCGACGTCCAACTCCGGTACTCGGATCAACACTTCCGTGTACAACAACCTGCTCGCCTGGCGGGCATGACCGCGGCGGTCATCCGGGGCGTGGTCGACTCGCCGGAGGGGCCGGTCGCGTTCGCGTCGGTCTACTTCGAGTCCGCTCCCGCGCCGACGCCGGATGTGGCCGCGGTAACCGACGAGAACGGCGAGTTCGTCCTCACCGGGGTCGGGCCGGGCCGCTACCGGATCGGGGTCAACGCCCCGGGTCACGACCCACAGCATGTCGAAACCGATCTCGGCGTCGAGGACGCCTTCGTCCGCGTGTGGGTCGGTTGAATCGGCAATCAGCGTCACAGACAAAGGACACGAATCATGAACAGCAACGACGACACCATCGCGGTCGAACGGGTGAGCCCCGTCGAGGCCCCCCTACAGCGCGAAACGAGCACTCCCGAACTGATCCAGGTCGACGCGTCGATCCGCGCGACCGAGGCCCGCCTCGCTTTCGGCGTGGACGGCGGGCGCACCACCGTCGCGGTGCTCGACACCGGTCTGCGCACGACCCACCGCGACTTCGCAGGCCGGGTTCGCGCGAGCCGCAACTTCACCGCCGACAACCACGGTGACCCCACGGATGCCACCGACGGCCAGGGCCACGGCACCAATGTCGCGGGCATCATCTGCGCTGGCGACCTGCACACCGGTATCGCGCCCCGGGCGAAGATCGTCCCGGTCAAGGTGCTCGACAACGCGGGCAACGGGTCCTTCCTCGCCATCCGGGACGCCCTGCGGTGGGTGCACGCCCAGCGCGCCGCGCTCGGCATCACCGCGGTCTGCATGTCGCTGGGAGCCTCCGACAACCGGACCACCGACGACGACTTGGCGGCGGACGCGATCGGGCGGGCGATGGCGGACCTCACCGCAGCCGGTGTGGCCTGCTGCGTCGCCGCGGGCAACGACTTCTTCGCCCACCAGAGCGCGCAGGGGATGAGTTATCCGGCGATCTTCCGGCAGACGATCAGCGTCGGGGCGGTGTACGACTCCGATGTGGGACCGTTCAGCTACGGTTCCGGCGCGCGGGTCACCGCGTCCGGACCCGACCGCATCACACCGTTCTCGCAGCGCCTGCACGAGACCGTGGGCGGCGCGTGCGCCACCGATATCTTCGCCCCCGGCGCACCGACCACGTCCTCCGGAATCAGTAGCGACACCGGCGAATCCGTCCAGCACGGCACCAGTCAAGCGACCCCGGCCGCGGCCGGCGTGGTGTTACTGCTGCAAGATCTGCACTTGAAGATCACCGGGACCCTGCCGACCGTGGCGGATGTGCGCCGCTGGCTGCTCACCGGCGCGGTCTCGATCAACGACGGCGACGACGAGCGCGACAACGTCCGCAACACCGGGCTCGACTTCCCCCGGATCAGCGCGGTGGGCGCACTGAACGCCTGCGCCCGCGATATCGGCGCCGAAGTCGACAGCACGGCGCTCGCCGGGAGGTAGCACACTCGGAGCACGTCGTCGTTCTTCGTGCCACGTGTTCGGGTAGATGTTCCCCTCCGACATCGACTCGGACTCGGACGCGCTGCGACGTTCGAGCGAACACCGGTGGGTCCTCGTATCGCCGTCGTATGGCGATACGAGGACCTCGGCGCTGGTCGGGATTCCCTCGCCGTAGTCCCGATCAATGGGTGAACCGCGCTGCGGAGCGGATCACGCTGACCGGCAACGAGTTCGGCACGCCGACTATCGGTCAGCGTGAGTATCCGTCCGCCCGGCTGTCGGGGACGACACGGCCGGACGCGACCAGAGTGCGGAAGGCCGCCCGCTTGCGGGGGCAAGCGTCCGCGCGGCAGGGACGGTGGCCCTGCATCACCCGGTGCGCCTGTTCGATGGTGAACGGTTCATCGGGCGGACGGTGCGCATCCTCGGCGCCGCCGTGCGACAGACACGAGCCGACGGCGACGATCGCGGCGACCAGCAGGGTGCATGCGCCGAGCATGCTCAGCAGCGGTTCCACGGCCGGTCACCGGCCAGGTGCCTGCCCGGAACAGAACGCCGAGGCGGCTAGGTACTGATGGCAGGTCGCGCCGTGCCCGCCGTGCACCGCGCAGAGGAAACGCGCTCGCTCATAGGTAAGCCCGAGTGGTTCCTGAGTGCAGTCGCGACTTTGGATAAGCCACAGCTCCCGGACATCCGAGGGCAACACGTCCATCTCTCACCTCCATAAGGACAGTGCACCCGGCACCGAGAAGGCGCCGCCGGACCGCGCTCGACACGGATGGATCGGGCCGTGTCGGGACCGTGCGCCGGGTTCCGGACGTCGGGCGCCCTCGACAGGGTTTGGGCGGACCCCCGATGCCGGGTGCGATTCAACAGTGCGCGTTGCGATTCGGTAGATAACAGACCCGAATGCGGTAATTGCGAGTACTTTCCGTTTGTAGCGGCCTGGAGTGAGGAAGAGAGACCTATGGTGGAGGTCGACTGGACGGGCGAAGCTGTACATGCGCTTCGCACGGCGATGAAGCGAAGCCGTTACGAATTCGCGCGTCTGGTGGGCGTCACACCGCGCACCGTGGTCCTGTGGGAGAACGGCCGGACAACCCGGATGCACGCCGCTAGCCAGCGTCTTCTCGACAGGGTCCTGTCGGAGGTCGATTCCGTCGTCTCCGAACGATTCGAACGTGCGATCACCACGAGCCGGACGACGGCCCACGAATACGGAAGCGCCGATTCGGCGCCGGAGAGGCACACCAAGCTCGGTAGGGAAATCGGGCTCGACAAGGAAGTCGAGGAAGACGACGTGAGAAGGCGAGAACTGCTGGCCTGCATCGGCGCGGGCCTGGCAGGCCAGGCGGCAGACCTGGTGGCGAGCGAACCGGAGCGGATGCTGGCAACCCTCGACGCGGGGTCGATCAGCGAACGGCGACTGGTGTTCCTGGAGCAGTCGGCCGAGGTCCTCGGCACGCGGGTGGTCCAGGTGCCGCCGCACGAGCTGCTGCAGACGGGGCTCGAGCAATTCCGTATGGTGCGTGGCTGTCTCGGCGAACGGCAGCCCACCCATCAGCAGGTCCGGCTGGTGCGCACGGCGGGCCGGCTGGCGAACGTGGTCGGCGAGATCCTTTTCAACGAGGGGCATTTCGGCCAGGCGCGCATGTGGTATGCCACCGCGATCCATGCCGCGCAGGACATCGGCGATCGCTATTCGGAGGACATCGCCCTGGCCGGACTCGCGTATTTGCCGACCTATAGCGATAAACCAAAGGAAGTCTTGCAGTTACTCGACGGCCGCTTGCAAGAAAATCCGTCCTACGGCCCGGCCGCCGCATGGTTGTGGGGAATGGCGGCGCGCGCGCACGCCAGCCTCGGGCATGGTGATGAATTCGCCCGTTGTATCGCGCGATCGGCGTCGGCTCTGGAAGATGTCGGCGCGGAAGACCTTTCGGTCGGTATTTTTTCTTTCCGCCCGGAGAAACTCGCCTTTTATCAAGCGATCGGATATTCCCGGCTCGGCCGCGCCGAGGAGACCGCCGCGGCGGCCGAACGCGCGATGGCGCTGTACGACCCGTCGGAGACCATGGAACCCGCCCTGGTCCGCTTCGAGCACGCCACGGCGCTGCTGGCCTCCGGCGAGATCGATGAAGCCTGCGCGGTGGCGACGAGCGCGATCACGAACTCGCGCACCTATGTGGGGCTGACGGTCACCAAACGCGCCAAGCAGTTCGACTCGGCGCTGGGCGGCCTGCGCACCAGAGCCGTCAGCGAGTGGCGGCAGCACGCGCACGCGGTCATCGACTCCGCGCACATCGAAGTCTGAACCCGGCGCCCGCACGAGGCGATCGACTCCGCGCACGCGAATCCGAGTCCCGCGCACCGAGACGACGATGCGCACGCGGCGACCAACTCCGCGCACGCCGCAGTCCTTGCCACGCGCACGGCGCGGGCGCGCAGGCGGCGTCCGACTTCGCGTCCACCGTTGTCTGCGCGTAGTGGGTGGGGCGCGCCGGTCGGCAGGGGGGATGTGGACCGGCGCGCCCCACGTATTCAGGTGGTCAGTTCGTCTCGCTGGACGTGGCCTCGATGAGCGACTTGGGGCGCATGTCCACCCAGTGCGTCTGCACGTACTGCAGGCAGGACTTGCGGTTGGCGGCGCCGTAGGCGATGGTCCAGCCACCGGGAACGGCGGCGAAGACCGGCCACAGGGAGTGTTCGCCGTCCTGGTTGACCAGGACGTAGAACTTGGCGTCGTCGTCGTCGAACGGGTTCTTCATCTCGATTTCCTTCTTCCCGGACGGTCTGGGATGGGGTTCTAGTGGTGGCCGGTGTCGGTCAGTACCTCGGTGGCCCCGAGCAGGGCCGAGAATGCTTCGGCGACAGAGATTTCCGCCGCACCACTGGGCGCTCGGAACACGGCGGGAGCGGGCGCGGGCAGTGCCGTGCGGTCCAGCTTCCCGGACGCGTTCACCGGGAACCGTTCCAGCGTCACGAACGCCTGCGGCACCATATAGCCCGGTAGCTGGGCGGCCACCGCGTCACGCGCCGTCGTGCTATCGATCGGCCGGTCGGTCACCAAGTAGGCGACCAGCCGCTCTCCCGTGCCGGGATCGTCGCGCACCAGGACGGCGGCCTGCGTGATCCCGGGTATCGCGAGCAGAGCCGCCTCGATCTCGCCGAGTTCGACCCGCAGGCCACGGATCTGGACCTGGAAGTCGGTGTGGCCCAGGAACTCCAGTTCGCCCGCAGCGGTCCACCGCACCAGGTCCCCGGTGCGGTACATCCGTTCGCCCGGTGGGCCGAACGGGTCGGCGACGAACCGGGACGCGGTCGGCTCCGGGCGGCCCAGGTAGCCGCGCGCCAGTTGCACGCCCGCCAGATACAGCTCACCGGGCACCCCGGCGGGCACCGGCCGCAGCCGCGCGTCGAGCACGTACGTCCGGGTGTTCCAGATCGGCTTGCCCATCGGCACGGTCTCGAAGTCGGTGTCGGACACCTGGTGGAAGGTCACCTCCACCGCGGCCTCGGTGAGTCCGTAGCCGTTGTGCACCCGCGCGCCCGTGCGTGCGCGCATTCGCTGGGCCACACCGACCGGCAGCGCCTCACCGGAACAGAACACCTCGCGCAGCGACGGCACGTCGAGTGCTCCGGCGACGAAGACGGCAAGCATGGACGGCACGAAGTGCGCGACCGTGACACCCTCGGCCCGGATGAGCCGGGCCAGGTAGGCCGGGTCCCGATGGCCGTCCGGCCGCGCCAGCACCATGCGGGCGCCGACCTGCAGGGGCCAGAAGAACTCCGGCACCGAGACGTCGAAGGTGGCGGGCGTCTTCTGCACCAGGACATCCCCCGGTCCGAGCGCGACGTACGCGGACTGCATCCAGCGCAGCCGGTTCACGATGGCGCGGTGACTCATCGCCACGCCTTTCGGCCGGCCCGTGGCACCCGAGGTGAACAGCACATACGCGGTGTTCGCCGGGCGCAGCGGCGCGCGCCGGTCGGCGTCGGTGAGCGGACGGTCCGAGTAGCCGGACAGGTCGAGCCGGTCGATCCGCGTCTCGGCGACACCACAGTGCAGGTCCGCGCCCGCGGTGAGCACACGCACGGGCGCGGCCGTGGCGAGGACGTGCGCGGTGCGCTCGGCGGGGTGGTCGGGGTCCAGCGGCAGGTAGCCGCCGCCCGCCACGGTGACGGCGTACACGCCGACCACCAGGTCGATCGATCGGCGCATGCCCAGCGCCACCAGCGATTCCGGACCGACGCCCTGTTCGACCAACCAGCGCGCCAGCCGGTTGACCCGTCCGGCGAACTCGGAGTACGTGATCGTCGCGTGGCGGCCGGTCGAGGGGTGGTCCGCCGTCACCTCGAAGGTGACCGCGGGAGCGTCCGGTGTGCGCGCGGCCTGGGCCGCGAAGAGCGAGGCGAGCGTGTGCGCTTCGGGCGCGAAGTGCTCGGTGGCATTCCATTCCCGCAGGATCCGGCGACGCTCGGTGCCCGACAGCAGCTCGACGGCACCGATGCGCGCGTCGGGGTCCACCGCGACGGCGACGAGCATCCGCCGCAACCGGGCGACGTAGGACTCGGCGGTCGCGGCGTCGAACAGATCTGTCGCGTAGCGCAGGCTGCCGGACAGTTCCGCCGACCCGGCCCGCTCCCGCACGACCAGGTGCAGATCGAATAGCGTTCCGGCATCGGCGATCTCGACCGGCCGCACCGACAGCCATGGCGCCTCGACGGCCTCCCCGCTCAGCGCGGGCGTGGCGGCCTCGAAATCGAACATCACCTGGAACAGCGGATGCGCGCCGGAGGAACGGTCCACCGCCATGGCGTCCACCAGGCGCTCGAACGGCAGGTCGGCGTTGGCGAACGCGGCCAGGTCGCCCTCGCGCACGTCCGCCAGCAGCACGGCGAACGACGCGTCGCCCGGCACCCGTGTGCGCAGCGCGAGGGTGTTGACGAACCTGCCGACGAGCGCGTCCAGCGCCGGCTCCCCGCGTCCGTGGACCGGCGTGCCGATCACGATGTCGGCGCTGCCGCTCAACCGGGCCAGCGTGGCGGCGAATGCCGCGTGCAGCGTCATGAACAGCGTCGCGCCGCTGCGCCGGGCCAGCGCCCGCAGGCTCGCGGCCACCTCGGGTCCGATCACGAAATCGATGGCGGCTCCCTCGTAGGAGGGCACGGCCGGGCGCGGTCGGTCGGCAGGCAGCGGCAACTGCGGCGGCACGCCGGCAAGGACTTCGCGCCAGAAACGCAACTGCCGGTAGGCCAGATCGCCGGGGGCCTCCTCGGCGCCGAGCAGTTCCCGGTGCCACCGGCAGTAGTCGGCGTATCGGACCGGCAGCGGCTCCCAGTCCGGATGTCTGCCGGTCAGGCGCGCGCGATAGGCGCGGGCCAGATCGGTGACGAGCGGGGCCACCGACAACGCGTCGGCGGCGATGTGGTGCACGACGAACACCAGCACGTATTCGTCACCGGCGCGGCCGCGCGCCTCGTCCACCCGGTCGACGACCAGCAGCGCGACCCGGCACGGCAACTCGGTGGTGAGGTCGAACCCGGCGCGGACGATTCCGGCCACGGCGGCGCGCGCCCCGCGGCGGTCGATCGGCACCGGATGCAGGCTGAAGCCGATGTCGGCGGCGTCGAGGACGGACGGGCAGGGGCCGCTGTCGGTTTCGGGGTAGCTGGTGCGGAGTGTCTCGTGCCTGGCCAGCACGTCGAGCACAGCCCGCTCCAGCGCGGTGACGTCGAGGAAGCCGGTCAGCCGCAGCACGATCGGCAGGTGGTGGACGCTGTCGGCGTCGTCCTGGCTCTCGATCCGGTTGAGGAACCATAGTCGCTGCTGTGCGGGTGACAGGGGCACGCGCTCCGGGCGCGCCCCCGCCGTCAGCGGTGGACGCGCCGATTCGGCCGCCGCGGCGACGGTGTGGCCTGCGAAGAAGTCACGCGCGGCCACGGTGTCTCGGAAATCGGCGCGGCCGAGGTATTCCAGCTCGTCCGGCCCGCCATCGGCGCCGGGCGCCCAGCGCACCAAGTCGCCGGTGCGGTACATCCGCTCCCCTGCCGGTCCCTCCGGGTTCGCCACGAATCGCTCGGCGGTCAGGCCAGGGCGGGCGAGGTAGCCGCGGGCCAGCTGCACGCCGGCCAGATACAGCTCGCCGACGACGCCGCGCGCCACCGGACGCAGGCTGTCGTCGAGCACCAGCAGCTCCGTGTCGTCGGCGGCGACGCCGATCGGCACCAGGGCCGCGTCCGCTCCGGTCACCTCGTGCGCGGTCACGTCGACCGCGGCTTCGGCCGGCCCGTACAGGTGGTGCAGCGTCGCACCGCAGATGTCCCGGAAGGCCGCGGCGGTCGCGGCCGGGAGCGCCTCGCCGGAGGCGAAGACCAGCCGCAGCGAGTCCACCGCGGCGGCCTGCGGCTCGGCGACGAACATCGCGAGCGCGGACGGCACGAAATGCGCCACGGTGACGCCGCGTTCCCGGATCACGCGGGCCAGGTAGGCCGGGTCGCGGTGACCGTCCGGCGCCGCGACGACCAGCCGGGCGCCGACCTGCAACGGCCAGAAGAACTCCCACACCGACACGTCGAACGTGCACGGCGTCTTCTGCAACACCACGTCGTCGGCGCGCAACCGGTACATCCGCTGCCGCCAGCGCAGATTCGCCACGATCGCGCGGTGCGAGACGGCCACGCCCTCCGGCCGGCCGGTCTGGCCGGAGGTGTGGATCACGTAGGCGACAGCGTCGGCCGACCGGACCACCGCGGGCGGGTGCGGAGTGGGCGAGCCAGCGAACTCATCGATGCGCAGGGTCCGGACGGAGCATCCGAATTCGGGTCCGTCGTGCGTGGTGGTCAGCACGAGCACCGGCTCGGCGACCGACAGTACGCAGGCGATGCGATCGGCCGGGTGATCCGGGTCGATCGGCAGGTACGCACCGCCCGCCTTCAGGATCGCGTACATGCCGACCACCAGGTCGATCGAGCGCCGCACGGCCAGACCCACCAGCGTGTCCGGCCCGACACCGAGTCCGGTCAAGTGGTGGGCCAGCGCGTTGACCCGGCTGTCGAATTCGGCGTAGGTCACGGTGACGCCCGCGCATTCGAGCGCGATCGCCTCCGGACTGCGGCGCACCTGCTCCTCGAACTGGCTCACCAGCGTCTCGACCGGCGCGGCGGCGGTCAGGCCATCGTGCGCCGCGGCCCGCGCGTCGTCGAGCAGCGCGCGCAAGACCGCGCCGAGCGCGTCGTCACCGGCGTCCAGCAGTGCGGGCAGGCGGCTGGAGACCACCGGAACCAGCGCGTCCGCGCCCAGTGCCGCGAGTTCCGCGGCCAGCGCCGCGTAGGTGACGGTGCGCTCCCCGTGGCGCAGCGCCACCCGCTGCGGCTCCCGTCCGGCCACCGTCGCTACGAGTCCGGGCAGGTCATCGATGCCGTAGGCGCGGCGCATGGCCTGTGCGTGGGTCATCAGCGGTTTCCTTCCGAATCGACAGCAGACCCCGCCGGTCCGTAGAGGTCTACGACGAAACGCTCCGCGCTCAGGTCGGCCCGGCCGCGCCCGATCGGCGTCGGACCGGGCACGGCCGAGTCCACCGGCAGGTGCGCACCGCCCGCCGTCAGCACCGCGTGCGCGGCCACCACGAGGTCGGCCGAGCGGCGCATGCCCAGCCGCTGTGTGCCGACGCTGGAGCCGACCAGGCGGCGCGCAGGCCGGTCGACCGCGCCCGCGAACGCCGCACAGGTCAGCCGCTGCTCGCCGTCGAATACCGCGACCGTGCCCGGAGTGCGCCGCACCTGCGCCACGCAGGCGGTGGGCAAGGTCCGCGCCGAGTCGTGCGCCACGATCGGAGCCCGTCCGGCCGCGATGACGCGCGCCTGCTCGACGCGGTCGAGAAAAGGCGATTCCAGCACCGGATCGGCGATGGCGGCCCGCAGGAAGCCGAGCCCGCGGGCGCAGCGCGCCACGGTGGCCGAGTCGAAGAGGTCGGTGGCGTAGGTGAATTCCGCGAGAACCCCCGCCGATGCCGAACCTTCCCCGAGTCCGGCACCGGCGGAGTTCTCGGTGACCGTGAGCTGCGGATCGAGCTCGGTCACTCCGGTGTCCAGGGTACTGGTGGCGACCGACAGTTCGGGCAGTTCGTAGCCGATTGCCTCGGCATTGTCGAAGGCGAGCAGCGCTGGGAACAGGAGGTGACGAGTTCGCGCGCGCGGCGGATCGAGCGCCGCGACCACCTGCTCGAACCGGATGCGCAGCCCCGCCGGAGAAAGTGGAACCAGCGGCGGCCGTGGCCGTGCCCGCAGCTGCGCGACCAAGGACGCGCCGCTGGATCCACCGGCCCGCTCGGCGAGTCCGGCGAGTTCGGCCACCGTGCAGGCGGCGAACCCGTGGCGGACGCCGAGCGGGCAGTTCAGCTCGGCGGGCAGCGGCGCGGCGACCTGCGTGGCCACCGGACTGTTTCCGCCGAGTGTGAAATAGTCGTCGTTCCGACCGACCGGCTTGTTACCGACCACTTCGGCGAACACCCGCGCGACGGCGGTCGCGTACCCGGCCGAAGTACTGCTGGGAGCTTCGCGGCGATCCAGCCGGCCGGAGGCATCGACGGGAAATGTGTCGAGCACCACACAGGCGGCGGTCACCGGATATCCGGGCAGCGCTTCGGCCGACGCGGTTCGCAGCCGATCGGGCCGCACCCCGCCCGGCTCCGCCGCGAGGACGTAGGCGACGAGTCGCGCGACATAGCCCCGGGCGAGCTGTACCCCCGACAGATACAGCTCACCCGGCGCCCCGACCGGTACCGGCCGAAGCCGCGCATCGAGGACGTAGAGCCTGGTGTCGAACACCGGCGCGCCGATCGGCATCGAGAGGGTATCGGTGCCGGCGACTTCGTGAAAGGTGACGTCGCCCGCCGCCTCCGTCGGACCATACAGAGTGCGCGGGCGCGCGCAGGTCGACATGCGCAGCCGCCGGGCGAGCGCGGCGGGCAGCGCCGCGCCCGAGGCGAACACCGTACGCAGCGTCTTCCGATACGCGACCTCCCGGCCCGGGAGAAACGCCTCGCGCATCGAGAATGCGAAATGCACTGCGATGACCAAGCATTCGTCGATCACCCGGTACGAATAAGCGGGATCGCGGTGCCCGTCCGGCCGGCCCTGGTATGAGACACCGCCCGCTGCGCCGATCCGCACCGACTCGTACTCGCGGGCCGCCTCCCGCAGCAGAGTGGCGTCCAGCTCGCGGTGCACGTCCATGTACCGCGCGACGTCGATCGGCACAGCCGGATCGAGCGGCTGCGCGTACCAGGCGCCGAGTTGGGCCGGTGACGCGCGGAATCCACCCAACTCCGTCTCCTGCACCAGAGCCTCCTACTCGGTGAACAACCGCTGTGCGCACGCTTTCGGGCAGCACGAACAGGCCGCTGCGTCCGGCTGCCCAGGCCGGGCGCATGGCGTCGAGCACCACGTGCGTTTCGATGAGAGCGCGAGCGTCGAGACGCACTCGCGCGAGATCCGGCATTCCTCCAACGTCATCGCCGCGGACCGGGCACCACGGCTATGTCAGCTACGTCGCACGGTCGTAGATCCGTGCAGAGCGAACATTAGAGGTTTCGCTAATAAAAGGGAACTATTTCCCCTAAAAAATTCTGGACGGACGTCCAGTGCGGCTATCGGGCCGGAAACCCGGGGGCAAACAGTGTGCACGATCCCCTTTTCAACCGCGGCGACGCGCACTCGCGCCGATAGTTGGCAGACTATGAGCCGAAACGTTGCCTGTGCGTTGCATCAGCGCCGAGGCGGCGGTCCAGTACCCGGATCTTGGCTTCGATCTGCGCGTACAACGGCGAATCACGATCGACCGCGGCCCGGTAGGCCGCCCATGCCGCGGCATCCTCGC
Organism: Nocardia barduliensis; assembly: GCF_013315795.1. Lineage (GTDB taxonomy): Bacteria > Actinomycetota > Actinomycetes > Mycobacteriales > Mycobacteriaceae > Nocardia > Nocardia barduliensis. The sequence continues at coordinate 2,225 of NZ_JABLTE010000121.1, read as the reverse complement.
GCCCTTCCGGGCCCGCGGTCCATCGGCGCAGCACCGCCGCGTCGCCGGAAGCCAGCACCGCGGCGCGCAATCGCACCCGCAACTCGTCGCGAATGTCGATGATCCCCGGCGCGGTCGACCGCGGCAGCACCGGTCCGGCATAAAGTCGTAATGCGGAATCGACATCACCGGAGTCGAGCGCGGCACGCAATGCCTCCACATCGGTTGCCACCGGGACGCGCAAACGATAGGGCCGCGAACCGAACACGGCCGGGCCGACCACCGCCCGCAATCGGGACACGGCCGCGCGGATCGTGCCGTTGTCCAGATCGGTGTCATCGAGCAACAGCGCGAGATGATCGGCGCCGAGCCCCTCCGGATGTTCGGCCAGCAGCAGCAGGATCTCGGCATGCCGCTGGGACAGCGGAACCCGATCGTCGGCGACGCTCAACTGCGGCTGCCCGAGGCCGAGCACGTCGAGCCCGAGCCTGCCCGCGGGATGCGGCTGCGCCGGGTCGCGACGGCCCCCGCCGTCCGCGCCGCGCTCCCCGGCCCGCATCGCGGTGAGCAGCAAGTCCATCTCCGCGGCGGTGGCGGTGGCCTTGACCAGCGCGAAGATCTCCGGCTTCGCCACACGGACGCCGCCCGCGATCATCAGCACGCCCACCAGCCTGCCGTCCGGATCGTGCACCGGCGCCGCGGCGCCGGTGATCTGGTGCATCCGGTGCAGGAAGTGTTCCGGTCCGTGGATCCACGCGGCGCGACCGGTGCGCACCACCAAGCCGACCGCGTTGGTGCCGATGCGGCGCTCGCTCAGATCGTCCCCGGCGCGCAGGCCGATCGCCGCGGCCGCCGTGACCTGTTCGGCGTTTCCGTGCACCGAGAGCACCCGGCCGAACTGATCGGCGACCACGACGATCAAACCCGTTCCGGCCATCTCCTGTACGAGCAATTTGTCGATCAGCGGCATCACCGCCGCGATCGGATGGGCCTGCACATAGCGCTCCAGATCGGCGCCGCGCAGACCGCGGCCGTCGAGCACATCCATCGGGTCGACTCCGCCGCGCGCGCTGCGCAGCCAGGACTCCAGCACGGCAGGGCGCAGCAAACCGGCGAGCCGGGCAAGGTGATCGCCGCCCGCGCCGAGATATCCGTGCGCCCGCGCGGCGTAGATCTCGAGCGCACCGAGTCGAGCGTCCGGCTCGACGCCCTGCCGCGGGGGTGGCCCACCTGCGATGTTGCTGACCATTTGCCTTTTTCTTTCCGCCCCCGAACTGTACCGGCGCATACCGGGCGGTACCGACCGATAGTGGAGGTTTGTCCGCCGGGTCACACCCGATCCACCTCCCGGCGAATTGTGACCCAACCACCTTTCGCTTTACGGGATAAGGTGTGCGGCCGCCTTTTCCGCGATCATCATGGTCGTCGCCTGGGGTCCACGCCCGAGTGGCACCGGCACGATGGACAGATCCACGACGGACAATCCGGTCACCCCGTGCACCCGGCACATCTCGTCCACTACCGCCGCGTCGTCGGTTTCCCGGCCCATTCGGCACGTTCCGGACAAATGCTGCGAGGTGGCGAGATTCGCGCGGAGCCAGGCGTCGAGATCGGCCTGCTCCGGAATCGGATCGACCGGCCGGGCGCGCATTCGGCGCAGCAGCCCGCCCGCGGTCGCCACCGCGTCGCGCAACCGGGCGCGGTCCTGCTCCACGGTGAGGTAGCGATAGTCGATCAGCGGTGCGGCATCCGGCTCGGCCGATCGCAGACGCAGCACCCCCGAGGAGCGCGGACGCATCAGCGTGACGCCCAGCCGGTGCACTCCCGGCGTGAAGGAGATCGCGTACGGCCGGATTTCGACGTCGTCGACCTCCAGCACCGTCTCCAGCGGGACGGTCGGCGGTTCGGCCACGTCGAGCAGGTAGGAGATGCCCACCTCGGGATGGTCGCTGAACCACGCGCCGACCGGGGCGGGATGCACGACCGGGATATCCAGTGCGCGAAGCTGTCGCGGGTCGCCCACCCCGGAGCGCAGCAGCAGCGCGGCCGACTCGATCGCACCGGCGCAGAGCACGACGCGGTCGGCCCACTCGACACGGCGCTCGCCGTCGCGCACGCATTCCACGCCGACCGCCCGCGTTCCGTCGAAGCGGACGCGGGTGACCACCGTCTCCCCGACGACGGTCAAGTTCGGCCGGGACAGCGCGGGCAGCAGGTAACCCACCCCCGGGCCGATCCGCCTGCCC
>NZ_JABLTE010000120.1 GCF_013315795.1 Nocardia barduliensis | reverse complement strand
GCGCGGGCACCTCGGAGGCATCGATCGGCGCGGGCGGCAACGTCTTCTGCGGGCAGCCGTCGGTGTTCGGCGTGGTGAACGGCGTGGTGGTGGCCGGCTCGGCCAGGCACGGCGCGGCCGTCGCTCCGATCGCGGCGACAGCCAGCACGACGCCCGCGCAGAGCAAGGCACGGCGAGTGATCTTCATCGCCGATGAGCCTAGCGAGCGGTCGGGCGAGCGCACGCGCCCATTTCACCGGAGAGAATATTGACATTCACACTCAAATGGGAGTTACTATCAAAAAGTTGTAGCTATCATTTCGGAGGAGTCATGAAGAACGACTCGACCCGCCGCTGGCTCGCCCTCGGGGCACTGGCCGTGGCGATGCTGACCATCGGGCTCGACGTCACCGTGCTGACCGTGGCACTGCCCACGCTCGCGGTCGACCTGAACGCGAATACCGCTGCGCTGCAATGGTTCAGCAGCGCCTACACGCTGGCGCTGGCCGCCGTGATGCTGCCTGCGGGCGCGCTCGGTGACCGCTACGGCCGCAAGAAGTTCCTGCTCGCCGCGCTGGTGCTGTTCGGCGTCGCCTCCGTTGCGTGCGCCCTGGCCGACTCGCCCGGACAGCTGATCACGGCCCGGGTCGTGCTCGGGATCGGCGCGGCGGCGATGATCCCGCTGTCGATGTCGGTGCTGCCCGACATGTTTCCCGAGCCGGCGCAGCGGCAGCGTGCGCTCACCATCTGGATCACCTCGACCGCGATCGGCCTGCCACTCGGACCGATCGTCGGTGGATGGTTGCTGCGCAACTTCTGGTGGGGGTCGGTGTTCCTGATCAATGTGCCGATGGTGGTGATCGGCGCGCTGGCCGTCGCGGCGCTGGTCCCGGAATCACGCAGCCCCCAGCGCTTCCGCATTGATCTGCCCGGTGTCGTCCTGTCGATCGCGGGCATGCTCGGGCTCACCTACGGCTTCATCCGGGTCGGCGAACAGGGCTGGGGTGACGGGCCGGCCTGGCTGATCATCGCGGCCGGTGTGCTGCTGATCGGCGCATTCCTGGCCTGGCAGCGCAGGGCGGCGCACCCGCTGATCGATCTGGGGCTGTTCGCCGCACCCGGATTCCGTTCCGGCGCGGTGTTCTCCATCGTGGTGAACTTCGCGATGTTCGGCATGTTCTTCACCGTTCCGCAGTACTTCCAGGCGGTGCTCGGCGTGGACGCGCTCGGCAGCGGGCTGCGACTGCTTCCGCTGATCGGCGGCATCGTGGTCGGCAGCAGGCTGGTGGACAAGGCGCTGGCCAGGCTGGGGGTCCGCGTGGTGATCACCGCCGGGTTCGCGCTGCTCGCGGGTTCACTCGCGCTGGGAGCTCTCACCAGCGTGGACAGCGGCTACGGTTTCGCCGCGCTGTGGCTGACGTCGCTCGGCGCCGGAATGGGCCTGGTGATGCCCGCGGCCATGGGCATGGCGATGGACGAGCTGACCGCGGAGCGTTCCGGCTCCGGTTCCGCGCTGCTACAGGCGTTGCGGCAGGCGGCAGGCACGGTGGGCGTCGCGGTGCTGGGCACTGTGCTGTCCACGCGCTACCGGGCCGAACTCGGGCAGTGGAATCGCGATCCGATCGCCGACGGCGTCAACGCGGGCGTCGCCACAGCCCATCAGCTGGGCGATCCGGCGATGCTGCGGCAAGTGCAGGAGGCATTCCTGGGCGGCATGGGCGCGATGCTGTGGGCCTGCGCCGCGCCGTGCTTGCTGGTGGCCGTGCTGACCGCCGCGTTCGTCCGCACGCGCCCCGGCAGGACGCGGGAGCCGGGTGCGGCAGAATCGATTCATGTCGGTTGAGTTACCCGCGAACGGGACGGCGCAGGGTCTGCGCGAGCGGAAGAAGGAACGGACCCGTCGGAATATTCGCGTCGAGGCTTTCCGGCTGTTCCGTGAGCAGGGCTACAACGAGACGACGATCGAGCAGATCGCGGCGGCCGCCGAGGTCTCGCCGAGCACCTTCTTCCGCTACTTCCCGACCAAGGAACAGCTCGTGCTCGCCGACGATCTGGATCCGCTGATGCTCGAGGCCCTGCGACGACAGCCGCGCGAGGTATCTCCGCTGCAAGCCTTCCGCGGCGCGGTCGCCGAAGTATTCTCGACCCTTCCGCCCGCCGAACTCGCTTTCGAACAGGAGCGGCAGGCGTTGCTGTATCACGTGCCGGAGCTGCGGTCGGCGATCGGCTTGGAGATCGTGCGCAGCATTGATCTGCTCGCGGATCTGCTGGCCGATCATGTCGGCCGCTCCGCCGACGACTTCGAGGTACGGGTGGCGGCGGGCGCGGTGGCGGGCGCCGCCTTGGCCATCTCGACGATCACGCCGATGAACGTGGAGAACATCACGCGCGCATTGGACTTGCTGGAGACGGGCCTACCGATCCAGCCGTGATCTTCGCGCTACTGCACCCCGGCGGCGCTGGCGTGCCGGAACCGATCCGGGGTGTCGTCGTCCATGGTCGCGAAGAAGCCGCCGATCACGTCCTCGATTTCGGCGATCGAGTCCGCGCAGTAGAGAATCGGCTGGTAGTGGGTGATGTCGTAGGTCGCGGTGCCCATCTGGGCGATGTCGAGCGGACGCAGTTCGGCGTGCCGGAACTCCTCGATCTCACCGTAGGACGACAGCAGGCCCGCACCGTAGCACCGGACCTCGCCGCGTTCCCGGACGACGCCGAACTCCATCGAGAACCAGAAGACGTCGGCCAGGAACTTCAGTGCGCGGTCGGTGCTCAGCCGCGCGACCGCCGCGCCGACCGTCGTGTAGATGGCCGCGAAGCGGGGGCTGGCGATCTGGTTGGCATGCCCGATGATCTCGTGGATGGCGTCCGGCTCGGGGGTGTACAACGGCGCGGAATGGTGCCGGATGTACTGCGTGGAATGGAAGACGCGGTCGGCGAAGGAGCCGAAGAACTGCCGTAGCGGCACCAGGCCCGCGGCTGGTGCGTAGCGGAATCCGGTCAGTGGTGCCAGGGCCGCGGACACCTCGTCCAGTTGCGGGATGTGATCGGTGGGCAACGCCAGCGCCTCGGCGGCCGCGAGCACCTCCGCGCTGGCATAGGCGCGATGTTTCCGGGCGAGTTCGGCCGACACGATCCGCCATACCTGCTGCTCTTCGTCGGTGTAGGCGATCCGGGGCAGCGGCTTTCCCGGTGCGTAGTCCAGCGCCAACGCCGCGATCGCGTTGCGCCGGGCTCGGTAGTCGGGGTCGTGCACGCCGGGGTGCTCGTCGCTCAGGTGCACGGTCACGTCGCCATCGCCGGTGCGGGTCACCGGCGAGTACAGCTGCGCCTCGCTGAACATATCTCGATGCAAGCACCGCCGGAACCCGGCGACAACAAAAGCCCGTTCAGCTGAGCAATCTGCCTAGCTGAACGGGCTTCGACGGGTATTCGCGACAGTAGGAATCGCAAATCGCGCGGCCTGCCGATCAGTGCGCGCCGTGCAGCGAATGCACCACCGCGTGGCCTTTGCCGCGCCCGATCAGCCACTTGTTGACCGGCGTGGTCGCCACGAACGCCACCGCGAAGGCGAAGGCGAGGGTGGCCCAGAACAGCGCGCTGTCCAGGTGGGCGTCCATCGCGCCGGGGACGGCCAGGATCACGGCGTTGTCCACGATCTCCATGACCGTGATGGACACGGTGTCGGCGGCCAGGGCCGTGCTGACGGCGGCGGCCAGCGGCAGGCCCGCCCGCAGCACGCCGCGCATGGTGAACGCGTAGCCGAACAGGAACGCGAGCACGATGGCCAGCACCATCGTCGAGGTGTTGTTCCAGCCCAGCGCGGTGCCGATCACCATGCCGAGGACCTCGCCGATGGCACAGCCGGTGAGGCAGTGCAGCGTCGCCACGGCCGCCATACGCCAGGTAGCCGGGGCGTGGTGAGTGCTGTGCTGCGCAGCGCTGTGCGTCGCCTGCGCTGTGTGCGAGGTGTGCTCGCCCGAGTGGTCGTGCCGGTGTTCCATGGCTGGAACTATACCCCCGTAGGGTATTTATGCAAGCCCGGGTTCGCGATTTGCCGGACATGAGCGGGCGCTATGCCGCAAGATGACGAAGTACGAAGGAGGGCGCATGAAATCCGTGCGGATCGATCTCGACCAGGACTTGCTCGCCGCCGCTGCCGCCATCATGGGCACGTCGACCAGCGACGCCACCATCAATGAGGCCCTGCGCCGGATCGTCGTGCACGAGCGCCAGCTGCACAACCTGGAAAGGCTCGCCGCGAAGGCGTTCGCCGAGCTACCTGACGTCGCGCTGGCGGATCGCTAGGCGGTCGGCGACCCGTCGGCGCGGCCGGGCCGGCGGGGCGAGGCGGGCCGTTGCTCCGCGAGAGCGCGCAGCCAGACCTCTTCGAACTCCCGGGCATCGATCTGCAATGCGGTGAACTCGGTCTCGGCATTCAGTTCTTCCGGCGTCGGCACCGGAATCTGCCCGAGTTCGGTCGTGCCGGTGCCGCGACCGGCATCGGCCCAGTCGCCGTGGCCGTCGCGGAACACCTCGACCTTGCGCACCTCGAAGCCGTCGTCACCGATTTCGCTGAACAGCTCGACCGGCTCGTCGTCGAAGTCGTGGTGCCATTGCGCCTTCAGGTACCACATCGCGCATCAACTCCCCAGTTCGTGACCGACTCGGTGACCGAACCGCACATCAGCCAGCATATGGGTCACAGCGCGGTGGGTGGTGGAGTCCGGTGCCTTGCCCGGCTACTTGCGGCCGGAGCCCCGGCGAGTGCCGGTCGGCGTCCCGGGCTGTTCCGAGCGCGGATACAACCAGCTTGCGACGCCCACGGGCGGACGGTCTGATGGCCCAACTGCCGCTCGGTGCGGCTCGCGGAGTAGCGGACGGCCTGGAACTGTCGGTGGTCACTGGCAGAATCCCGGTCACTGTTGGCGTGACCGAGGGGTGGGAGTCATGGCGGTCTCTCTGATCGACGTGCCGGTGGCGCAGCGGCCTCGTGAGCGTTTGCTGGCACTGGGGCCGCACGCGTTGAGCGACGCGGAATTGCTCGCCCTGCTGTTGCGGCAGGGCAGGCGCGGCGCGAGCGCGCTGGATCTGGCGGTGGAACTGCTGGTCGAACACGGCGGACTGGCCGGGCTGGCGTCGGCGCGCCCGGAGGAGTTGTCGCGCAGGGCCGGGATCGGCGCGGCGAAGGCCGCCGCGATCATCGCCGCGTTCCACCTCGGCTCGCGAGCACGCGGCAGGCCCGACACCGCCATCCGGCTGACCAGCCCCGCCGACGTGGCCGCCGCCGCCCGCCCGCAATTCGCGGGCGCCCGCGTCGAGCGCCTCCTCGTGCTGGTCTGCGACGCGCAGAACCGCCTGCGCCAAAAGGTCTTTGTCGCCGAAGGCGCCATCGACCAAGTGGCCGTCCCGGTCCGGGAAATCCTGAACACCGTCCTGCGTCACGACGGCCGAGCCTTCGCCATCGTCCACAACCACCCCTCCGGCGACCCCACCCCCAGCCACGATGATTGCCGCACCACAACCCTGCTCACCGAAGCCGCCCATACCGTAGGCCTCCGCTTCCTGGACCACGTCGTGATCGCCGGGGAGAGATGGGCCCGCGCCCCAGAGCGAGAGTTGCCGAGAAAGTGAGTTTTCGCTGATGCAAATCGATTCGAGTCCGCTCTGCGTGAGGACGGTTGCGGAAAACGGCGGCTGGTCGATCTTTTTGGAGGGCTTCCACTCGGTACGGATGGCGCCAGTGTCGAGGAGGCGGTCGCGGAGATGATCATCGCGCTCCGTGAGTACGCCGACGACTGGCAGGTGCGGCTGCACGATGCACCTGGCCACCGCGAGAACCGCGGGCTCATCTACGCGATTGGCCTCATCGATGACGCAAAGCTGCGGGAGTGGCTGGTCGAGAGCGGTCGCGTCCGAAAAGGTGAGCCGGAAGCCGTAGATCTCTGATTTTCCGGATCCCTTGATCTGCCGTGCGACAGCAGTGCCGGATGGGTTTCTCTCTGGTGTTCTCCGGAATTCGGATGCAAATCCGGCATGGATGGTCACGGGGAACCGCGGGGTGGTGTGCTGACGCGAGTACTGGTCTTCACCGCTGCGGTGAGCCGAGGCGGATTCGACTGCTGAGTGTGGAAACGACGAAGGCCGCCTCCTTCGGATGAGGGAGGCGGCCTTCGTGAACGGCTGGGCCGGGCAGGTCAGCGGGTGAACAGGAGTGCTCGCTTGACTTCCTGGATGGCCTTGGTGACCTCGATGCCGCGGGGGCAGGCGTCGGTGCAGTTGAAGGTGGTGCGGCAGCGCCAGACGCCTTCGACGTCGTTGAGGATGTCGAGGCGTTCGCGGGCGCCTTCGTCGCGGCTGTCGAAGATGAAGCGGTGGGCATTCACGATCGCGGCCGGGCCGAAGTAGCTGCCGTCGCTCCAGTACACGGGGCAGGAGGTGGTGCAGCAGGCGCACAGGATGCACTTGGTGGTGTCGTCGAACCGGGCGCGGTCGGCCTGGCTCTGGATGCGTTCGCGGGTGGGTTCGTTACCCGAGGTCATCAGGTAGGGCTTCACCGCGCGGAACGCGTCGAAGAACGGCTCCATGTCGACCACGAGGTCCTTCTCCACGGGCAGGCCGCGGATCGGCTCGACGGTGACGGTGATCGACTTGCCGCCCTTGGGCAGCATGTCCTTCATCAGCACCTTGCAGGCCAGCCGGTTGACGCCGTTGATCCGCATGGCATCCGAACCGCACACGCCGTGCGCGCAGGAACGGCGGAAGGTGAGCGTGCCGTCCAGGTAGGACTTGATGTAGATCAGCACGTTCAGGAAGCGGTCGGTCGGCAGGACCGGCACCTGAAAGGACTCCCAGTGCGCGCCCTTGTCGTCCTCCGGGTTGAACCGGGCCACCTTGACGGTGATCATCACCGAGCCCTCGGGGACCGGAGCGGGCTTCTGCGAAGAGGGTGCTTCGGCAACAGCAGTCATCAGTACTTACGCTCCATCGGCTCGTAACGGGTCTGCACCACCGGCTTGAAGTCCAGGCGGATGTCCGACAGGAGATCCGAGCCCTCCTTGTAGGCCATCGTGTGCCGCATGAAGTTCACGTCGTCGCGGTCCGGGTAGTCCTCGCGGGCGTGGCCGCCGCGCGATTCCTTGCGGTTGAGCGCGCCCACCACGGTGACCTCGGCCAGCTCGAGCAGGAAGCCGAGCTCGACGGCCTCGAGCAGGTCGCTGTTGTAGCGCTTGCCCTTGTCCTGCACGGTGATCCGGGAGTAGCGCTCCTTGAGCGCGTGGATGTCGGTGAGCGCCTGCTTGAGCGTGTCCTCGGTGCGGAACACCGAGGCGTTGTTGTCCATCGACCGCTGCAGCTCGGTGCGGATGTCGGCCACCCGCTCGTCGCCGTGCTCGCTCAGCAGCTGGGCCAGCCAGTCCTGCACCATCTGCGCCGGGTTCTCCGGCATCTCGACGAACTCGCTGCGCTGCGCGTACTCCGCGGCGGCGATGCCCGCGCGGCGGCCGAACACGTTGATGTCCAGCAGCGAGTTGGTGCCGAGCCGGTTGGCGCCGTGCACCGAGACGCACGCGCACTCGCCTGCGGCGTAGAGACCGGGAACGACGTCGCTGTTGTTGCGCAGCACCTCGCCGCGGATGCGGGTGGGGATGCCGCCCATCACGTAGTGACAGGTCGGGAACACCGGCACCAGTTCCTTCACCGGGTCGACGCCCAGGTAGGTGCGGGAGAACTCGGTGATGTCGGGCAGTTTCTCCTCGAGCACGTCCTCGCCGAGGTGGGTCACGTCGATGTAGACGTAGTCCTTGTTCGGTCCCGCGCCGCGGCCCTCCAGCACCTCCAGCACCATCGACCGGGCGACGATGTCGCGCGGCGCGAGGTCCTTGATGGTGGGGGCGTAGCGCTCCATGAACCGCTCGCCGTCGGCGTTGCGCAGGATGCCGCCCTCGCCGCGGACGGCCTCGGAGATGAGGATGCCGAGCCCGGCCAGACCTGTCGGGTGGAACTGGTGGAACTCCATGTCCTCCAGCGGCAGGCCCTTGCGGAACACGATCGCCATGCCGTCGCCGGTCAGCGTGTGCGCGTTCGAGGTGGTCTTGTACATCCGGCCCGAGCCGCCGGTGGCGAACACGATCGACTTGGCGTGGAAGACGTGCAGTTCGCCGGTGGCCAGCTCGTAGGCGACCACGCCGGTGGCCACCGGGCCGCGCTCGGTCTCGGTGAGGACCAGGTCGAGCACGTAGAACTCGTTGAAGAACTCCACGTCGTGCTTGACGCAGTTCTGGTACAGCGTCTGCAGGATCATGTGGCCGGTGCGGTCGGCGGCGTAGCACGCGCGGCGGACCGGGGCCTTGCCGTGATCGCGGGTGTGGCCGCCGAAGCGCCGCTGGTCGATCTTGCCCTCGGGCGTCCGGTTGAACGGCAGGCCCATCTTCTCCAGATCCAGCACCGCGTCGATGGCCTCTTTGGCCATGATCTCCGCGGCGTCCTGGTCGACCAGGTAGTCACCACCCTTGACCGTGTCGAAGGTGTGCCATTCCCAGTTGTCCTCTTCGACGTTGGCCAGCGCGGCGCACATGCCGCCCTGGGCCGCGCCGGTGTGGCTGCGGGTCGGGTACAGCTTGGTCAGCACCGCCGTCCGAGCACGCGGGCCTGCCTCGATCGCGGCGCGCATGCCCGCGCCACCCGCGCCGACGATGACGACGTCGTAGCGGTGCTCCTGGACAGGCCGAGATTCCCCGGTCCCGATGGTTCGTTCGCTGCGCTCACTCATGCGAGGGGGCCTGTTCCTAACTGATGTTGGGGTCGAAGGTGAAGATGACGTAGGTGCCCACGCTCATGACCAGGATCATCGAGATGGCCAGCAGGGTCTTGAGCCAGAACCGGGTCGAGTCCTTGCGGGAGTAGTCGTCGATGACGGTGCGCAGACCGTTGCCGCCGTGCAGCTGGGCCAGCCACAGCATGCTCAGGTCCCAGAACTGCCAGAACGGGCTGGACCAGCGACCGGCGACGAAGGCGAAGTTCAAGCGCTTCACGCCGCCGTCGAGCAGCAGCATGATCGTCATGTGGCCGAGCACCAGCACGATCAGCAGCAGGCCGGAGAAGCGCATGAACAGCCAGGCGTACTTCTCGAAGTTGTTGTTCGAGCGCGCGCGCGGCGACCGGGGCAGATCCAGGCTGGCCGGACGGTCGTAGGACTTACCGAGAACAGGTGCGGTCATCTCAGTGCTCCGTGAACAGGTAGAAGAACTGGCGCCCGATCGCCGGAACGGCGAGCAGGAACCAGATCGCGAGGATGATCCAGAGCATCAGGCGCTGGTACTTCGGGCCCTTGGACCAGAAGTCCACCAGGATCACGCGGACGCCGTTGAGCGCGTGGAACAGGACGACGACGACCAGGCCCATCTCCATCAACGCCACGATGGGCGTCTTGTAGATCTCGATCGCTTCGTTGTAGGTGTCCGGGCTCACGCGTACCAGGGCGGTATCCAGCACGTGGACGAAGAGGAAGAAGAAGATGGTGACGCCGGTGATCCGGTGCAGCGCCCACGACCACATTCCGGGGTCGCCTCGGTACAGCGTCTTCCGCTTCGGCGGGGCCGGAGCTTCAATCGTGGTCATAGAGTGCGATGCCTCCAACGTCGTTGATGGACCCCGGTTGCAGGTCCGACGCCGACGGCGTTGGGGGCGAATGCCCAGGTGGCTGTACTCCGGCCCGTCGCAGGGGAAACCTGAACCGATCTGTTCTGGACTCTAATCCCCCAGCAATCCCGGAACTAATTCGGCGTACCGTGCGTTGCGCGACATCCAATCGAGTTAGGATTACCTTTCTTGATGTGTACGGGGTTGCGTCGTGGCCTTCGCGCGGCCGTGATCGGGTCGGTCCGAGAGGGGTTCACCATGGCGGAAATCGACTGGAAATTGTTGCGCGACAATGCTTTTCGAGTCATGCAGAATGCCTATGCACCGTACTCGCGGTTTCCGGTCGGCGCGGCGGCTCTCAGTGTCGATGGCCGAATTGTGAGCGGTTGCAATGTGGAGAATGTCTCATATGGATTGGGCCTGTGTGCCGAATGTGTACTCATCGGTAACTTGATTTCGGGTGGCGGAGGACGTCTGCGAGCCGTCTCCGTGACCGATTCCCGGGGTGAAGTTCTGATGCCGTGCGGTCGTTGCCGGCAGTTGCTCTACGAGCACGGCGGGGCCGATCTGCTGGTCGATCACAAAACCGGCGCGGTGCCGTTGCGCACGCTGCTGCCGGACGCGTTCGGCCCGGACGATCTGGACGCCGGACAGGTGTAGCCGAATCCCGCGGTTGCGTCCCATCGGCGAGAACCCGCGGGCACGTCGCCGTGCCACACTGTCGACCGTGACGGCACTGGACGCGGTTTCGATCATCACCACCAAGCGTGACGGCGGCGAGCTGTCGGACGCGCAGATCGACTGGGTGGTCGACGGGTTCACCCACGGCGCGGTGGCCGACGAGCAGATGTCCGCGCTGGCCATGGCGATTGTCTGGCGGGGGATGACCCGGCGTGAGACGGCCAGATGGACCGCCGCGATGATCGCCTCCGGGCGGCGCATGGACCTCACCGGCCTGCCGCGCCCGACCGTGGACAAGCACTCCACCGGCGGCGTCGGCGACAAGATCACGCTGCCGCTCGCGCCGCTGGTCGCCGCGTGCGGCGCCGCGGTGCCCCAACTGTCCGGGCGCGGCCTCGGCCACACCGGCGGCACCCTGGACAAGCTGGAATCCATTCCCGGCTGGCAGGCGGACGTGCCCGCGTCGCGGATGCGCGATCTGCTCACCGATCCGGCCGTCGGCGCGGTGATCTGCGCGGCCGGAGCAGACCTCGCGCCCGCGGATCGGCGGCTCTACGCCCTGCGCGACGTCACCGGCACGGTCGAGTCGATCCCGCTGATCGCCAGCTCGATCATGAGCAAGAAGATCGCCGAGGGCACCGCGGCGCTGCTGCTCGACGTCAAGGTCGGCTCCGGCGCGTTCCTGAAGACACTCGACGGGGCGCGTGAGCTGGCGACCGCGATGGTCGAACTGGGCGACGACGCGGGCGTCCGGACGGTCGCGCTGCTCACCGCCATGGACACCCCGCTCGGCCGCACCGCGGGCAATGCCATGGAAGTCGCGGAATCGGTGGAGGTGCTCGCGGGCGGCGGGCCCGCCGACGTGGTCGAGCTGACCATCGCGTTGGCTCGCGAGATGGTCGCGCTGGCCGGGCTCGACGCCGACCCCGCCGAGGCGCTGGCCGACGGCCGGGCGATGGACCACTGGCGCGCGATGGTCCGCGCCCAGGGTGGCGACCCGGACGCGCCGCTGCCCACCGCGAAACACACCGAGATCGTGCGCGCCCCCGCAGACGGCGTGCTGACCAGGCTCGACGCGCTGAGTGTCGGTATCGCCGCCTGGCGCTTGGGCGCGGGCCGCGCACGTCAGGGCGATCCGGTGCAATTCGGCGCTGGCATCGAGATGCACGCCAAGCCAGGTGATGCCGTGACCGCGGGCCAGCCGTTGCTCACCATGCACACCGACACCCCCGCCGCCTTCACCGGCGCAGCGGCGGCCCTGCACGATGCCGTCACCATCGAAGCCGACGCCTCGCCCAAGCCCGCCCCACTGATCCTCGACCGAATCGTGTCCTGACCGACCTGCGGTCCGGGTTGCGCTTCGTCGGCGGAGGTGCGGCCCCGCAGCGGGCAGTGCGAACCGCATCGGCGCACGGGAGGTCGTCGGATCGGCACGGACGGGCTGCGTGTTCACGGTCGCATGCTCAGCGGCCGGCGCGGTGGGCGCGGGCGCCGGACGGGTGCTGCCGCATCGGGTGGGTCCGGGCGGTGTCCGCTTGTGGACCGGTCCGCATCCAGGGGGCAACGAGAGGGTTGCCACGGCCGCAGTCGGCTGCCGTTTCGGCGCCGTGCGGCTACCGTCGATACATGACTGGACCGATGCCTCTCACTCTCGCCTCGATCCGCCAAGCGCCGAAGGCACTGCTGCACGATCACCTCGACGGTGGTCTGCGGCCCGCGACGGTGCTCGAACTGGCCGCGCACAGCGGCTACGACGACCTACCCGCCACCGACGAGGCCTCGCTCGCGGCCTGGTTCCGCGACGCCGCCGACAGCGGGTCGCTGGAACGGTACCTGGAGACCTTCGCGCACACCGTCGCCGTGATGCAGACCCCGGAGGGCCTGCACCGGGTCGCCCGCGAATGCGCCGAGGACCTCGCCGCCGACGGCGTCGTGTACGCGGAGGTGCGTTTCGCCCCCGAACAGCACTTGGAGCGCGGCCTGACGCTGGACGAGGTGGTGGAACACACGCTGGCCGGATTCCGCGAGGGCGAGGCGGCCGCCGCGGAGCAAGGCCACACCATCGTGGTGACCTGCCTGCTCACCGCGATGCGGCATGCGGCGCGCTCGCGGGAGATCGCGGAACTGGCGGTGCGCTTCCGCGACCGCGGGGTCGGCGGCTTCGACATCGCGGGCGCGGAGGCGGGCTACCCGCCGAGCAGGCACCTGGACGCGTTCGAGTACATGCGCGCGAACAGCGCGCACTTCACCATTCACGCGGGCGAAGCGTTCGGTCTGCCGTCCATCCACGAGGCGCTCGCGTTCTGCGGATGCGACCGGCTCGGCCACGGCGTGCGGATCACCGACGACATCAGCGTGCCCGGAGCGGTGGAGGACGCCCATCTCGGCCTGGTCGCCAACTATGTCCGGGACATGCGCATCCCGCTGGAGCTGTGTCCCTCGTCGAACGTCCAGACCGGCGCCGTGCCCTCGCTGGACAAGCACCCGTTCGACCTGCTGGCCCGGCTGCGCTTCCGGGTCACCGTCAACACCGACAACCGGCTGATGAGCGACACCAGCATGAGCCAGGAGATGCTCAAGCTGGTCGAGACCTTCGGTTACGGCTGGAGCGATCTGGAGCGGTTCACCATCAACGCCATGAAGTCGGCGTTCATCCCGTTCCCCGAGCGGCTGCGGATCATCGACAACATCATCAAGCCCGGCTACGCGGTGCTCATCGGGTAGCGACGATCCGGCGGGGTCACTGCGGTAGGGAAGGAACTTGCGAAGTTCCGGCAGCCGGGCGGCAACTGGGTCGCTAGCGTGGCGAGTATGGCGATCTTGCGCATCCCCCGCCGGTTCAACGGTCCGCCCGACTCCGGCAACGGCGGCTACGTCGCCGGTCTGCTCGCCGAGCAGCGCGGCGAGCAGACGGTGACGGTGATCCTGCGCAGTCCACCGCCGCTGGAGACGCCGCTCGACGTGCGGGACGAGCGGCTCTACGACCGTGACAGGCTGATCGCCGAGTCCAAGAGCGGCGAACTCACGCGGGACGCGCCGCGTCCCGTTCCCCTCGCTGACGCGGCCGAGGCATCGGCCACCTATACGAGCATCGAGATGTTCGCGTCCTGCTTCGTCTGCGGCAGCGGGCGGGCCGACGGGCTGCGCATCGAACCGGGACGAGTCGACGAGGCGCGAGTGGCCGCGCCGTGGGTGCCCGACGACACCGTTCCGCTGAGGCCGCCGCTGCTGTGGGCCGCGATGGACTGCCCCGGCGGCTGGTCGCTGCCCGGCATGCTCGAACGTCCCGCCCTGCTCGGCTCGATGACCGCCACCGTGCACGGGGTGCCCGAGGTCGGGGAGCGCTGCGTGGTCGTGGGCGAGTTCCACGGCGAGCAGGGCCGCAAATGCTGGGCCTCGACCGCGGTCTACGGCGCCGACGAGCGCCTGCTCGGCCAAGCCGAGCAGGTCTGGATCCGGCTGCCCTAGTTACTGCTTGTCGAGCCGGGACTCCAGGTTGCGCTCCAGTTCGCGCCAGGCCTGGGCCTCGGCGGTGAACGGCGGGTTCGGCGCCAACCGGGTGGGGTCGGGGTTGAGCAGATAAGAGACGTACCAGCCCAGCGGGGTGGATTGCGCCAGCGCCTGCTCCACCGTGTCGTCGTCGGCGTAGTCGGCGGCGTCGGTGAACAGCTCGACCGCCAAGTCGAGCTGTTCGATGTCGACCGCCTCCGGGCCTTCGGCCAGGTCCTCGGCAAGACCGGGCAGCACGTACACGTTCTCGTCGGTGACCTCGACCTCCAGCGAACCGTCCACCGCCGCGGTCTGCACGTCGGCGAACGTGCTCACCCGGGCCATATCGTGTTCGTGATCGTCGGCGAGGTAGCGGGCCAGCGCGCGCTCGGAGGGGAAGACCGTGATCGCGCCCTTGGTACCGAGGAAGATCGGTTCGTCGTCCAGGTAACAGCGCAGCGTGAAGACGCTGCCCTCGGACGTCACGATCTTGACCGGGTCGATGCCGACCTCGTGCCAGAACGACTCGTCCTCGTCCTCTTCTTCGTCGTCTTCCTCCGCGTCGAGGTCGACGGGCTCGAACTCCTCGTCCTCGTCGCTGTCGGCCGCGTCGTCGGCGTCGACGACGTTCTCCTCGGCCGCCAGCAGTTCGGCCTCGGCCACCGCGACCGCCTCGGCGTCCACCTCGGGCGTCTGCACGACGGAGTCGATGGCGTCCAGGACGTCGTCCCAGCCCTTGGCGATGGCGGCGCCGATCTGGTCCCACAGCTCCTCGCCGTCGCGGCCGACGAACGCGCTCACGCCGCCGGGCAGCGCGCCGAGTACCGGATGGGAACCGAAGAACTTGGTCACCGTCTCTAGTTCGCACACCTCGCCGATGTTGCGCACCATGCCGAGGGTGTCCTCCAGCTCGGCGACGGTGTCCACATCCGGGTCACCCGCCGCCAGCTCCGGCACGGCGACCAGGTCGAAGGAGAAATTCTCCTCCGGCTCCAGTTCGACTGCCGAGAGACCCGCGACGACCTTCCACGCCGGATGGTCGATCAGGTCGTTGTCGGTGTTGGTGCGGATGAACGCGGCCAGCTCCGCAACGGACTCGAAACCGTAGAGGGCGTCCTCGTGACCGAGGAACGCCTCCCACTCGTCGTCACCGTCTCGCCAGCGCGGTGCCCACAAGGTGACGAGATCGCCGTCGGTCAGGCCGAGCTCGATCGGGACGATGTCTCCAGAAGCCATGTGCGGAAGCCTATCGACCTTCCGCGTCAGGCACTATCCGGCCCGCCCCCATTCGTTCCGGCGGGCGGCTGTCCGGCCGGGACGAACGACTCGTTCAGTGTCGCAACGACCTTGGAACGCTGTGCGCCGGCGTCCTCGGCGGCCTGCCTGCACGCCCAGACGATCAACTGTCCGACCTCGGCGGGCGGCAGCGACGTGACCGCTTCCGACAGCTGGAGTCCGACCATCGCGCCGTCGCTGTTCACCTCGACGCTCACCGCGCCGTCCTCGGAGGTGAAGCGTCCGCGCACCTGCTTCAACCCGTAGAGCGCGGCCTCCAGCGCCTCCAGTTTCTGGGTAGCCGACGCGACCAGGGCGTCCATCTCCGCACTCATACCGGCCTCATCCAGCTCGTCGGTCCCGTGTCCGCGTCATCGATCCGGTCCAGCTCGTCGACCGCCTGCTGGCGGGTGGGCAGGCCGAGCCGGTCGAGGATGTCCGATGGCATGCCCGCCTCGGCGAGCAGTTCGCGCCGCCGCGCCCGGGCCGCGATGGCGGAGCGCTGGGTGAGCCGCAGGATCTCGTTCGCGAGCGACTGTGCGCCGTAGCGGTATTCGCTGCGCTCGAACTTGATCTCCACCGGCATGCCCTGATCGGTCGCGCGGACCGAGATCGTGCCCGACCGATTGCTGCTGGCCGCCACCGTGACATTGGGAACTTGGGGTCGGGTCATGCCGTCGGCCTGTAGAAACCGTAGAAGTCCATGCCTGAGTTCTCCGTTCGAATCGAGCTGATCTGGACCGGGTCACCCGCCTCGACCAACTGCCCGTTACCGATCACCATGGCCACGTGGCCGTCCCAGATCGCGAGGTCGCCGGGCATCAGATCGCCGGCCGACACCGGTGTGGCTCCGTTGCCCTGCTCGGCCGCGAGCCGGGGCAGGTCGACGCCCGCCTCGCCGTAGGCGTACTTGGTGAGCCCACTGCAATCCAGTCCCGCACCCGGGTTGTTGCCGCCCCAGACGTAGGGGGTGCCGACGGCGCCGATCGCCGACCGCACCGCCGTGGCGGCCTGCTCGTTGGGCGCCTCCACGACACTGCCGTCGGGCAGCGTGATCTTCACGCCCTTGCCGTCATCGGCCGTGCCCGACGAGCCGGTGTCCGGCCTGGGCGTACCCGAGGTGTCCGGCGTGCCGCGGGAACCGCGGGAGGACTGCGACTGTAGCGGCGTGGCCATCGCGGTGCTCAGCAGCGAGCCCGCGCTGCTGAGCACGCCGGATGCGGTGGACGTCATCTGCTGCACACCGGCAGCGGGCACACCGGCCAACGACGGGGTGGTCGGCGGCGGGGTCAGCTCGTTCATCGACGCGGTGTGCGTCTGCAATTCGTTCTGGACCCGGCCGACGACGTTGAGTGCCTGGTTCAGATGGTCGATCGCCGAGCCGACGAGCACCGTCAGCCCCTCCGGCGTCGCCAGGACCGGGCCCATGCTCGCCGCGGTGTTCACGAAGGACTGCGCGATGTCGGTGAGATCCTTCTGACCCGTCTCGACCTCGCCCGCGGCCTGGTTGACGACCGTCGCCATCTCGTTGCCGCGATCGGAGATGGTGGCCGCCGAAGTCTGCACGCGCAGCGCCTTGGCGGTGGCCGCGTCGGCGGCGCGGCCGTCCCACGCGGCGTTCATTCCGTTGATGCTGTCGCGGCCCATCTGGTGGATCTGGTCGACCACGCTCGAGGTGCTGCGCAGCGCGTCGGTGGGGCCGCCCGCGGGCAGCACGCCGCTGCCGAAGCTGGCGAGCAGATCCAGGATGGGTTGTGCCAGCGCGTTGACGTCGATCACCGGCTCACTCCAGCTCGCCCGCTGCGTTGCGCAGCGCGCCCGCGCGGGCGGCGTCGGTCTCGGTGAGCACGGTGGCCGCGCCGGTGGCCGCGCCGCCCATACTGGTCAGCACCGCCGACAGCTGGCCGATCGCGGCGACGTGACCGGCGTGCGCCGCGGCGTAGGCTGCCATGAAGTCACCGCCGATCAACCCCATGATCGGGCCCAGCAACGCGGGCTCCGCCGCCGCGGCGCTCGCTCCCGCCGCCGCCATCTCACCCGCCATGACGTGGGCGGTCGCGCCGTAGGCCGCAATGCCCTCGGTGTCCGCCGACATCTTTCGCATCAGAGCTTCCCCCATCTGTCGTTCCCAGGCAGAGTACGTCATCCACTTGGTTCGACGCGCGCGGTTCCGGTTCGGTTCCGCCGCTTCGGAAAAAAAGTCCGGTGGCGTTCGGCGGCGCGCCCGCGGCCGACCTTATCGTTCCCTCATGCGCACCCACACCGTGGATCATCCACTCGCCGCCGCCCTGCTCACCACGATGCGCGACGAGCGAACGGCGAATCCGGCTTTCCGTGCCGCACTGCGTGATCTGACCCGCATCCTCATCTACGAGGCGCTGCGCGACGCGGAGGTCGAGCGTTTCGCGATCGTCACGCCGGTCGCGCCCACCGAAGGCGTCCGGCTGGCCCGGCCGCCGCTGCTGGTGCCGGTGCTGCGCGCCGGGCTCGGCATGGTCGACGCGGCCGCCGAGTTGATCCCCGACGCCAGGATCGGATTCGTCGGCCTGGCCCGCGACGAGGAGACCCACCTGCCGGTGCCCTACATGGAGTCACTGCCCGCCGATCTCGCCGGGCTGCCGGTCTTCGTGCTGGACCCGATGCTGGCCACGGGCGGCTCGATGCGTCACACATTGCAGCTGCTCGCGGCACGCGGCGCCACCGACATCACCGCGGTCTGTGTCGTCGCGGCGCCGGAAGGCATTGCCGCGCTGACGGACTCGGGCCTGCCGGTGCGGCTGGTCACGGCTGTCGTGGACGCGGAGCTGAACGAGAACGCCTACATCGTGCCCGGACTCGGCGACGCGGGCGACCGGCAGTTCGGCCCGCGCTGAACCGGTGCGGGCGGGTCAGAACTGCTGACAGAAGTCGCGCAGCGCCGAAAGTCGCACGCGGGCAGCGGCACGCGCGGCCGGGAGATCGGCGTGCGAGCCGACCGGTTCGACCACCTCCAGATAGCACTTGAGCTTCGGCTCGGTGCCGGAAGGACGAACCACCACGCGGGAGGAACCGCCCTCGAAGATCAGCGCGTCCGTGCGCATCCGGCCCCGCACCTGGAGTTGATCGGTGTACTTCACCGGCTCGCCCGCGATCTCGTCCGGCGGGTTCGCCCGCAACCGATCGACCACGGCCGCGGCGTCGGCGGCCGAGGCGAGCCGCAGCGCCACCTGGTCGCCCGCGTGCAGGCCGAATCGCACCGCGTAGTCGTCGAGTTCGTCGTCCAAGGTGCGGCCCGCCGCCTTCAGCCGGGCCACCAGGTCGGCGACGAGCACGGCGGCGGAGACGCCGTCCTTGTCCCGCACCGCCGCCGGATCGACGCAGTGGCCGATGGCCTCCTCGTAGGCGTAGACCAAGCCGTCGCCCGCGCGGGCAAGCCACTTGAATCCCGTGAGCGTCTCCGCGTAGCGGCCGCCGCGCGCGGGAGCGAGCTTCGACAGCAGCCGCGAGGACACGATGGTCGTCGCCACCAACGCGTCTGCCGGGGCGGTACGCAGCACGCAGTCGCCGAGCAGCACACCGGTCTCGTCGCCGCGCAGCATCCGCCAACCGCCCTCGCGCCGCGGCACGCCCACCGCGCACCGGTCCGCGTCCGGGTCCAGCGCGATCGCCACGTCGGCGCCGACCCGGGCGGCCGTCGCGAGCAGCAGGTCGGCCGCACCGGGTTCCTCCGGGTTCGGGAACGCGACCGTGGGGAAGTCGGGGTCCGGCTCGAACTGCTCCGCGACCACATGGACGTCGGGGAAACCCGCCGCGCCGAGCGCTTCGACCACGAGTTCGCCGCCCACGCCGTGCAGCGGGGTGAGCGCGATCCGAATCCCGGCACGCTCACCCGGTCCGCCGATCCGAGCGGGCAATTCGGCGACGCGGCGCACATAACGCCGCACCACCTCGTCGTCCGAGGGGACGACGGGCGTACGGTCGACCGGCTCGGTCACCGCCTCGATGCAACGCTCGATCTCGGCGTCGGCCGGGGCGATCAGCTGCGACCCGCCGTCGAGATAGACCTTGTAGCCGTTGTCGGAGGCCGGATTGTGCGAGGCGGTGATCTGCACGCCCGCGACCGCGCCCAGCTCGCGCACCGCGTACGCGACCACCGGGGTGGGCAGCGGACGCGGCAGCAGCGTCACCCGAAAACCGGCCGCCGCGAAGATTTCCGCGGTCGCCGCGGCGAACTCGGCGGAACCGTGCCTGGCGTCGCGGCCGACCACCACCGCGCCGCCGCCCAGACAGCGGTCGCGCAGCCACGCCACGATCCCGGCGGTCGCCCTGCTCACCGTGGTGACGTTCATGCCGTCCGGGCCGTCACGCAGCGGCCCGCGCAGACCCGCCGTGCCGAAGCGCAGCATCTACACCCGTTCCAGTACGCCGCGCAGCAATTTGCCGAGACGCGGAGCCGCGGCGTGTCCTTCGGCCAGCACCTCGGCATGGGACAGATGCGCGCCCGTGACGCCCGCCGCCAGATTGGTGACCAGCGAGATGCCCAGCAGCCGCGCACCGAGCGCGCGGCAGGCGATGGCTTCCAGCACCGTGGACATACCGACCAGGTCCGCGCCGAGCGTGCGCAGCATCCGGATCTCGGCGGGAGTCTCGTACTGCGGTCCGGTGAGGCCCGCGTAGACGCCCTCGCTCAGACTCGGGTCGATCTCCCTTGCCAGCGCCCGCAACTCGGGATCCCACGCGTCGACCAGGTCGACGAAGGTCGCGCCCGCCAGCGGCGTGCGACCGGTCAAATTGAGGTGGTCGCTGATCAGCACCGGCTCGCCGACCCGGAGGCCGGACCGGATACCGCCCGCGGCGTTGGTCAGCACCACGATCTCCGCGCCCGCCGCCACCGCCGCCGACACCGGGTGCACCACATCGGCGGGCCGGTAGCCCTCGTACAGATGCTGGCGGCCCATCAGCAACAACACGTCGTTGTCGTCCACCCGCACGGAATGGATCACGCCGACATGGCCCTGCGCGGTCGGCGTCCCGAAGCCGGGCAACTCCGGCATCGACACCGATGCCCGCGGCGCACCGATCTCCGCGGCCGCGTCCTGCCAGCCGGACCCCAGCACCACCGCCACCCGGTGGCGTGACACTCCCGTACGTTCGGCGATCGCCTCGGCGGCCTGTTCGGCAAGCATGATCGTCACGATAGCTGTGTTTGATTGGCCGCGCCTTCGGCGCGGCGGGTTCGCGGCCCCCTTGTGGCTCGCGTTTGCGCGGCCGCCGCTTGCTCCTTCGTCGCGTACGCGGCGGCCGCGCAAACGCGAGCCGGGCCGCGAACGGCGGATGCTCGGTCTCGCTTCGCTCGAAAGTCGTGGTTGGGGTGCGCTGGGCGCGTAGTTGCGGAACTCAGGACATAGCGCACGGCCTGTTCGTGGGCTGGCGGTCTGTGTTGCGGCGTGTTCGGGGCCGTTTTGTGGTTTGTGTGATCGCTGCTTGGTTTGTTGTCGCGGGTGGGGCGGCGGGTGAACGTGGGCCGGGTCGCGGACGGCGGATGCTCGGTCTCATTTCGCTCGGAAGTCATGGTTGGGGGTGCTGGGCGTGGAGTTGTGGAATTCGGGGCTTGGCGTGCGGGTGTTGGTGGCGTGTGGTGTGGCGAGTTGGGG
>NZ_JABLTE010000011.1 GCF_013315795.1 Nocardia barduliensis | reverse complement strand
CGTCGGAGGAGTATCGGGGGCCGGGGGTGACCACGCTGGCACCGGCGGCGAAAGCGCCGAGCCGCGACGCGGCTCGGCGCTTCCGGTTCATGAGCGGGCGGCCTGCCTCGCCGGCTCCGGTTCGCCGGTGATGTCGGCCTCCAGGTCGTCGGCCACCACGGGCTGCTGCGGCGCGCTCGGCGTAGCGCCGCGTTCACGCCACCACTCGGCGAGGCCGCGTGCCCACCAGTAGACGCCGCGAGCGCCACAGACGATGACCAGCGCGATGAACAACCCGTAGGAGATGTGCAGCGCTGTGACCACGCCGTACATGATGCCGACCGAGGCGCCGAACATGATCTGCTGCTTCTTGCCCGACGGCGTGGTGCCCGGGTCGGTGACCATGTAGTTGGTGAACAGCACGAACGCCAGACCGGTCATCATGCTCAGGCCGGCCAGTGCCGAGACGTTCGGCTCGATCAGCCCGCGCACGATGGCCTGCAGCGCGAACGCGCCCACCCACGCCATGATCAGCGGCATCTTCAACGTCAGCTTGGCGTTCAGCATCGTGCCGGTCATCAACAGGCCGAGCACGATGAGCGCGTCCGCCGGTCCGGTGATGTATTCGGTGAAGTGGTACGGCGGCGCCACCGCGATCATCGGGAACACCAGGAAGCACACCACGACGCCGAAGTTCGACGGGTTCATGAAGTGGCGCATCTTGCCGTTGATCTTGGCGCGCAGCACCCACTTCGTGCCGACCGCGACCACGATGCCGAAGATCACCGGCCACAGCTTGTCGTGCGCGAAGGTCAGGAAGTTGAACGCCAGACCGGTGATGTGCGCGGGCAGCAGGAACTCGAACAGCCCACGTGGTCCCCGGCCCCGGAAGGCGGGTGGGCGCTTGTACGCCCAGGCCGCCAGGACTTCCAGCCCGATCTCGGTGGAATACGCGGTGGCCAGTGCGATGAACGGCCAGAGGAACGGCTGCTCGAAGCCGAGCAGTGGGAATCCGATCAGATTGAAGATCGTGATCGAGATGGCGAAGTTGCGCAGCGCGAGGTAGCGCGTATCTTTCGTCGGCGCGGGCGTTTCCACCCACTCCTTGGCGAACTCGGTGCCCGAGCGCTGCATCGACGAGATGCGTTCGGCGGTGGTCGCGGGTGCGGTCGCGCCGTTGCCCTCGGGACCCGCGCCCTTGCCGTTGGCGGCGGCGCTGCCGTCGGCGGCCGGGGCGTCGGGGCGGCCGTTCGACGCGGCAGTCGCGTCGCCCGGATCCTGCTTGTCGTTGTCGCTCATCGCTGCTTGACCTCCTGGGCGTCCGAGGCGAGGTTCACGGTGTGCCAGCCCGGCGCGAGCTGGAGGGTTTGTTCGTGCGGCGTGCCGTTGGTCTCCCGCCAGCGCAGCACGACGTTCAGCGGGGCGGCCGGATCGACGTCGCCGAGGCCGATGTGCACCTCGGTGGCGCGCTTGCCGGTGTGCCCGCTGCCGCCGTCGAGGTGGCTGGTGAACAACCGGCCGTCCGGCGTGCGCACCTCGACCTGGGCATCCACCGCCGGAACGCCCTGGGCCGGAAGACCGGCGATGGTCGTCCTGGGCGCCGTGCCTTCCCAGGTCGGCTTGAACAGCTTCAGGCCGAGGAACCGGCCGTTGTCCGCCTTGTTGTTGTGGTAGAAGGTCGGATCACCCCACTGGCGGGCGACGGCGAAGCTCAGCGCGCCGTTGCCGGAGGTGTCGCCCACGGCGATGCCGCGCGAGGGAACGGGGGTGTCCATGCCGAGGGCATGGGTGAGGTTGGCGAATTTGCCGTCGTCACCGCGGCTGAAGAAGCCGACCGGATCGCTGCCGGCCAGATCGGCGTCCTCGCCGATGATCGGCCAGGACCACGGGTACTTGGTCAGGTCGTCGTTCATGGTGCCGAGTTCCTGGATCTGCGGCCACCGGTTGGTGTCGCCCTTGATCATGCCGGTGGCCTGGACCACTTCGTTGCGGCCGTCGTTGTCGAAGTCGTCGATCTTCGCGTCCCAGCCCCAGGTCTCCCAGGCCAGCCCGACATCCGTCGCGCGGTTCTTGAACGGCGCCACACCGTCGGCCAGCTGACGCGCCGCGTCGGCGGTGTCCTCGGCGGTGTTGTAGAACGCGAAGTGGCCCTCCATCA
The DNA here is from genome assembly GCF_013315795.1 of Nocardia barduliensis. Lineage (GTDB taxonomy): Bacteria > Actinomycetota > Actinomycetes > Mycobacteriales > Mycobacteriaceae > Nocardia > Nocardia barduliensis. The sequence goes on along the minus strand of NZ_JABLTE010000011.1, from coordinate 115,288 downwards.
GCGCGAAGCGCACGGCGATATTGCTGACGAACAGGTCCGGCATGCCGTCGCCGTTCAGGTCGCCGAAGTCCGCCGCCATGCCCTTGTCCGAATCATGACCGAGCACATACGACTTCGGCTCGGTGATACCGCGCTCGCCCTCGGCGAAGCCGAAGCGGATCTGGCCCGGCGTGGACCGGTTGACGAACAGGCGGTCGCGCCCGAAGTCGTTGGCCACGTACAGCTCCGGCAGCTGATCGCCGTTCAGGTCGGACGCGGCGGCGGCCAGCGCCCATCCGGTGTCCATGCCGATCGGGAACGGATTGGCCACCTCGCGGTACTCGGCGGTGGGTTCGTCACCCGACTTGGCGGAGGCCAGCGTGAAGATCCGGTCCTTGCCGCCGTTGCGCGCGTTGGACAGCGAGTCGGTCATCCACAGCGCGAGCTGGCCCTCCTTGGAGAGCACGTCCATATCGTTGAAGTACTGGCCCAGGTAGATGTCCGGCTTGCCGTCGCCGTCGAAATCGGAGACCGACACCGCCGCGGTGATCCAGCGCTGGCCCTCGTAGTGCCCGTCCGGCGTGTTCGGCGCGGGGACGATGTCGACCGGGCGGAAAGCCTTGGCCTCCAGCCGGGTCGCGTTGGCCCGCTGCAAATACAGGATCGGTGTGCGGCCGTAGTACGACACCAGCGCGTCCATCCTGCCGTCACCGTTGAAGTCGCCGGGAACGCAGCCCGACGGCACGGTGGACGAGTCGGCGGGCAGCGGCGCGGGATCGAGCACGAACGGCTCGTACCGGCCGGTGTTGCTGTCCGGCGTCGGCGTGAGGAAGGCCGTGTCGGAGCGCGGGTCCACCACGCACAGGTCGTCGGCCAGCCGGTTGCCGTCGAAGTCGTTCATCGCGATGGCCGCGCCGACCGAGGAGATCCAGGCCGACAGGTGCTTGTACGGCTCGCGCAGCTCGCGGATCTTGCGATCGGTCGGCAGGCCCTTGGGCAGCGCGATCGGCATCGGGGTGAAGTCGAACTTGCTCGCGATCGGCCCGCCGGCCTCGTCGTAGGTGGGCAGCAGCGTCGATCGCGCCGGAATGAACAGCGAGCCCATCAGCAGCAGGGCCACGCCGGGCACCACCGCTTTTCGGAGGAGGGATCGGTTGATGGGAATTTTCACGAGTGCTGCTCCTCATGGGCGAGAGTGAATTGCTGTCCCGCGGTGTCCGCGAGTCCGTCGAGCACCTCGCGCAGCGTGGCCAGTGCCTGGTCCATGTGCTGCTCGGTGTGCCTGCAGTTGACGAAGAACCGCAGCCTGGCCTCCCCGGCCGGGACGACCGGGTGGGTGATGGCGTTCACGCTGAAACCGCGTTGCAGCATGGCAAGTGCCGCCAGCACGGCGGGTTCGTCGGCGCCGGTCATGACGGGGATGATCGGCGAACGCTCCGATGTGCCGATGTCGAAGCCGTATTCCCCGGCGCGGCGGTGGAAGTACTCGCTGTTGTGCCGCAGCCGGGTCACGCGCTCCGGCTCGTCGCGCAGCACCTCGAGCCCGGCCAGCGCCGCGCCGATGGCCGAGGGGGCGGGCGCGGCGGTGTACATGCTCAAGCCGCCCGCGACGTACTTGAACCCGTCGACCAGCTCCCGGTTGCCCGCGAGATAGCCGCCGACGCTGCCGAGCGCCTTGGACAGGGTGCCCATCCAGACGTCGACGGCGTCACCGGGCAGGTCGAACAGTTCCCGCACCCCGTGCCCGGTGGCGCCGAGCGTGCCGAACGAGTGCGCCTCGTCGATCATGATCGAGCAGTCGTAGCGCCGGGCCACCTCGATGATCTCGGGCAGCCGGACCACGTCGCCGTCCATGCTGTAGAGGCCCTCGATGATCACCATGGCCCGGTCGAAACTGCGCCGCGACATCTTCAGGATGGTCTCCAGCGACTCGGGATCGTTGTGCCGGAACGAGACCCGCTTACAGCGCGACCACTCGGTGCCGGAGACCACGCTGTGGTGGATCAGCGCGTCGCAGACCGCGAGATCGCGCTTGCCGAGCAGGAATCCGACCGCGGCGGCATTGGTGAGGTAGCCACTGGCGGTCACCAGCGCGGCCTCGGTGTCGTAGGTGCGGGCGATCTCGGCTTCCAGCTCACGATAGATCGGCAGCTCGCCCGCCACGATGCGCACCGCGGCGGCGGAGGTGCCGTACTGATCGATCGCGTCCTTGGCGGCCTGCCGCACCCGCGGGTCGGCGGCCAGGTCCAGGTAGCCGAAGCTGCTGAAGTTCACCACGTCCCGGTCGGCCATCCTGGTCACCGCGCCGCTGATGCCCTCGTGCGGCAGGTAGTACGGGTTGACCAGGCCGACCTGTTCGACCCAGGCGTCGAACCGGCCGAACCGCTGCGCGGCTTCGAGCACGCCGGGGTGGTCCCGGAAGGACGTGTGCGCGACTCCGCGGGGCGCGCTGTTGCCGTTGGTGCCGGTCGCGGGGGTGGCGGAACCATTCGCCTGCCGCGCGCCGTTGGTCGTCGCCGGGGCGGCGCCTGTCTCGCCGCCCGCGTGCCTGGCCAGCAGTGCGCGGGCCAGTTCCCTGGGGTTGTTGTCCGTCATTCGTCCTCGCTCCTCGCCGCGCGCTCTTCTTCCTGGGCAATCTGCTCGGCAATCCGCGCGCCGAGCCCGCGCAACGTCAGTCCGATCACGGCGAGCACCGACAGCTGGGTGCCGAGCACCTGCACCACCCGGGCGCCGAACTCCATGCCCATCAGCGAGTCCATGCCGAGTTCGGGCAGCGGGGTGTTCAGGTCCACCGTCTCGGCGTCGACGCCGAGCACCGCGGCGAGCTGTTCGGCGAGCAGGTAGGCCACCACCTCTCCGCGCTGCTCGATACCCAGCTGGAGGATCTCCGCCCGCAGCGCGCCCGCGCCCGCCGCCCCGCCGCCCGCGGCCGCCACCTGCTCGGCGAAGCGCGGCGTGCGGGTGGACGGGCGGTGCGCCAGTGCCCACTGGCTCCAGTCCACGTCGAACAGCACGATCTGCGGCAGATCCAGCCGCAGGCACTCGCCGAGCAGATCGGTGGCCACGTCCATGTCCACCGAGCGGTAACCGGTCATCTCCGCGTACCGGCTGACCGCCTCGTAGTCGGCCATCCCGCCGCCACCGCTCATGAAGCCCCAGTTCACCGCCAGCGCGGCGGCGCCGCGGGCGCGGCGGGCGGCGGCGATCATGTCCAGCACGGAATTGGCGGCCGCGTAACCGAATTGCGGGGAGATGCCGACGATGCTGCTGGCCGAGGAGAACAGCACGAACATGTCGAGGTCGATGTCGGCGGCGGTGACGGCGGTGTCCAGGTTGACCGCGCCCGCGACCTTGGGCCCGAAGATCTCCGCCAGCGATTCGGCGGTGATTTGCGGAACCTCGAGGTTGTTCACCACACCGGCCGCGTGGAACACCCCGCGCAGCGGCCGACCGCTGGCCTGGATGCGTTCGACCAGCGCGGCGACGGCGTCGTAATCGGCCATGTCGAGGCGTTCCTCGACGACTTCGGCTCCGGCGGAGGTGAATTCGGCGATCCCGGCGCGAGCCGCGTCCGTGGTGGCGCCGCTGCGTCCGGCCAGCACCAGACGCCGCGCGCCGATCCGGACCAGCCAGCGCGCGGTGGCCAGGCCGAACGCGCCGAAACCGCCGGTGACCAGATAGCTGGCCGCCGGGTCGATCGGCAGGCCCGGCCGTGCGGCCAGCACCGTCGGCTCCGGTTCGCGCAGGTCGAGCACGACTCGGCCGATCTGCTTGGACCGCACCACGGTTTCGAATGCCTCAGCGGTGGAATCGAGGGTGAACGCGGTGTAGGGGAGGTAGTCGTAGGTGCCGTCGTTCAAGGCGTCCATCGCCCGCCGTGCCGCGCGACGGACCAGTTCGGGGCGCACGGCCAGGGCGCGGTCCATGTCCACGGCGAAGAACGACAGGTTCCGGTCGAACGGGCGCAGGTCGATAGTGCCGCCGCCGTAGATGTCGGCCTTGCCGATCTCGACGATCCGGCCGAATTCGGCGGCCGCCCGCAGATTCTGCTGGAGGATCTCGCCGGGGGAGGAGTTGTAGACCACGTCGACGCCGCGTCCGCCGGTCAGCGCGAGCACGTCGTCGACGAAGCTGATCGAGCGCGAGTTGACCACCTCGTGCGCGCCCGCGGCCGCGGCCACCGCGCGGCGCTCGTCCGAACCCGCCGTCGCGATGACCCGTGCGCCGAGGCGCGCCGCCACCTGGACCGCGGCCATGCCCATGCCGCCCGCCGCGCCGTGCACCAGCACCGTCTCACCCGGCTGCAGGTGCGCCAGCTCGCCGAAGGCGAATTCGGCGGTGAGGAAGGGCAGCACCGAGCTGGAGTGGCAGGGGTCGAGCACCGAGTCCGGGTAATCGAGGGGCATGGTGGCGCCCTCGTCGGGCCGGAGGGTGACGTGGCGGCGGACCAGGTCCCTGGCGCACACCGACATCTGATCCCCCACGGCGACCTCGGTCACGCCGGGACCGACCCGCTCGACCACGCCGAACCCGTCCATACCCAGTTCGGTGCCGAAATACGTGCCGGCCAGCTCCTTTTCGGTGAGCACGCCGAGCACCTTGAGCGCGTCCTTGAAATTGAGGCCCACCGCGTCCATCCGGATCTCGACCTCGCCCGGACCGGGCGCCACGCGCTCGACCGCGCGCCAGGCCAGGTCCGACAGCAGCCGCGAGCGCGGAATCTCCAGGCGGAAGGATGCCTGCGGGTCGGTCAGCGGGGCGGCCTCGTCCCAGGCGGCGAGATGCTCGCGCAACGACTTGCGCAGGTGCAGCGCCCAGCACGCGCCCGCGCGCAGGGCGACCTCGTCGGCGCGTCCGTCGCCGAGCACCTGCTCCACGAGGTCGGCGGCGCGCGTGGCCGGTTCGATGTCCACCAGCCGCCACTGCACCGCGGGTTGCTCGTTGCGCAGGGTGCGCCGGGCGCCGGTGAGCGCGGCCTGCGCGGGATGCGCGAACGCGTCGATGGGCAGGCAGAACGCCTGCTCGGTGACCACCACCGCGCGCACCTCGGCCGTCGCGGCGTCGTCTTCCTCCGTGCCGACCACCAGCTCGCCGACCGCCTTGGCGACCAGTGCGAGGCCGTAGGCGTTGGGCACCGCGTCCAGCTCGGCGCCGGACACCACGACGAGGCGGCTGCGCGTCACGCCGGGCCGCTCGCGCGCGGCGCGCAGGGCGGCGAGGACGCGATCCGCGGCGCCCGCCTCCTCCGGCGCCAACGTGAGGATCTCCGAAGCGGCACGGGCGCTGGCGATCTCCTTCGCGCGCTGGGAGACGGTGCTGCCCAGGCTGACCACGAGCAGGAACTCCGCCCCGCCCGCGGGCTCGTCGGTGGTCGCGGTGTCGTCGACGATGGACCACACCGGCTCGTAGAAAAGGCCGTCGAGGTGGTCGTGCAGATCCGGCTCTGCCGCGAGGCCGGTGAACCGCACGCCCGAAAGGGCCAGTACCACAGCGCCTTCCGGGGTGGCGACGGTGATGTCGGCGCACAGCGGGTCACCGTCCACCCGGCGCACCAGCACCACCGCCTGTTCGGGCAGCGGCCCGGTCCAGCGGACTCCGGCGACCGAGGACGGCACCACGACGCTCGCCCCGTGCGCGGTCTGGGCATAGAGGGCGGCGAAGCACTGCAACGCCGCGTCGACCGCCGCCGGGTGGGCCAGGTGCGGCAGGCTCGGCGCGCTGCCCGCCAGCGGCGCGAGATCGAGCCGGGCCAGCACGGAGTCCGCGCCGACTCGCGCAGCGGTGATCAGCCGGAAGCTCGGCCCGTAGGCCAGGCCGTGGGCGGCCAGGCCGTCGTAGAGCGTCGCCGCGGCCACCTCCACCGCGTCCGCCGCGGGCGCGAGGTCGATCGTGCGCGCGTCGACGTCCGCCTCGATCAGCCTGCCGTGCGCGTTGACCGTCCAGGTGGCCGCGGTGGCGGCGCGCGAGCGCAGGGTGAACCGGTGGGTGGTCTCCTCGACGGTGAGGCGCAACACCGGCACGTCGTGCTGCGCGATCACCAGGGGCGCGACGAACTGGACCGATTCGAGGCCGAAGCTGCTGCGGCCGGTGCGGACGGCGATGGCGCTGAGCGCGGCGTCCAGATAGGCCGCGCCCGGCAGCACCACCGACCCGTCCACCACGTGATCGGGCAGCCACGGCAGCGCGGCCACCGACAGCTCGACCTCCCATTCCGGCGCGGACGCCGCTGTGCGCTGGCCGAGCATGACGTACCCGTCGACGGCGCCGACCCGGTCGGCCTCGATCGCGGGGTCCTCGGTCCACAGCAGGCGGCGCTGCCACGGGTAGCGGGGCAGATCCAGGTGCGCGGCACGCGTTTCCGGCGCGCCGGGGGCGTGCGTGATGTCGAGCCCGCCCACCTGGTACAGCTCGCCCACGGTGCGCAGCAGGTTGTCACGGTCGTCGGCGTCGCGCGACAGAGTGCTGATCGCCGCGCCGTCGAGGCCGCGGCGCACGAACGCCTCCTTGATGTTGCCGCTGAGCACCGGGTGCGGCCCCACCTCCAGGAAGACCCGATGGCCCGCGTCGAGCAGGCTGTCCACGGCCGCGCCGAACCGCACCGGCTCGCGCACGTTGCGGCACCAGTACTCGGCGTCCCAGTCCGGGCCGGACAGTTCGCCGCCGGTGACGGTGGACCAGATCGGCACCCGCGCCGGTCGCGGTGTGAGACCGGCCAGCACCGTCGTGAGGTCGCCGAGGATGGGGTCCATCAGGTGGCTGTGGTAGGGCACCTCGACGCGCAGCGCTTTGGCGAAGACGCCTTCGGCGATGAGTTCGTCGCGGATGCGGTCCAATTCGGCCAGGTCGCCCGACAGCGTCGCCGCCGAGTGGCTGTTGACCGCCGCGACGCAGACGCCCGCCACGCCCGCGAGGCGCTCGCGCAACTGCTCCTCCGCCAGTCCGACGGCCAGCATGCCACCGGTGCCCGCGGTGGTGGCCTGCAACCGGGCGCGGTGATAGCTCACCAGCAGCGCGTCGCGCAGCGACAGCGAGCCGGAGGCGTAGGCCGAGGCCACCTCGCCGACGCTGTGGCCGACCACCGCGGCGGGATGAATGCCGAGTTCGGCGAGTTCGGCCATCAGGGCGGCCTGGACCAGGAAATTCGCCGGTTGCGCGTACGCCGTTCCGGTGATTCGCGACTGCTCTTCCGGGCGCAGCAGTTCCTCCACGATCGACCATCCCGCGATCTCGCGGAAGATCTCGTCGATCGAGCGCGCGACCGCCGCGAACGGCCCGTCGGCCTCGAGCAGGCCGCGGGCCATGCCCCACCACTGCGGGCCCATGCCGCTGAACACGAACACCGGCTGGGTGGAGCCGTCGGTGAGCGCGCGGACCGGTGACTTGCCCGCTCCCGTGGCGAAATCGGCGAGCTGGGCCCGCAGGTCGTCGGAGTCCCGGTAGCCGAACGCGGCGCGGAGGGGATGGTGTGCGCGCTGGGTCCATGCCGCTTCGGTCACCGCGTCCACCGGGGCGGTCTCGGTCAGGTCGCGCAGCTGGGTGGCCATGGTGCGCAACGCGGTCTCGTTGCGGGCCGACAGCGGCAGCACGGTGATCGGCGCCGGCGCGGCCTGTGCGGGAGCCGGAAGCTGCGGCGCACGGGTCAGGATCGCGTGGGCGTTGGTGCCGCCGTAGCCGAAGCTGTTGACGGCCACCGCGGCCCGGCCGTCCTCGTTCGGCAGCGGTTCGGTCGCCAGCGGAATGCGTACCCGCAATTCCTCGAACCGGATCTCCGGGTTCGGGTTGTCCAGGCGCAGCTGCGGGGCGATGACGCCGTGGTGCAGGGTCAGCGCGGCCTTGATGACGCCCGCGACGCCGGCGGCGGCCTCGGTGTGCCCGATGTTGTTCTTCACCGAGCCGACCGGCAGCGGCTCGTCGCGGCCGTCCACCGCGCCGTACACCGCCCCGAGGGCGGCCAATTCGAGCGGGTCGCCGACCGGTGTCCCGGTGCCGTGCGCCTCCACGAAACGGATGTCGCGCGCGTCGATGCCCGCCAGCCGGTGCACCCGCCGGGCCAGCGCCTCCTGCGCGACCGGGTTGGGCACCGGGATCGCCAGCGTGCGGCCGTCCTGATTGACGCCGCTGCCGCGCACCACCGCGTAGATCCGGTCGCGGTCCCGGACCGCCGCGTCCAAGGTCTTCAACACGACCGCGCCGGCGCCCTCGCCGCGCCCGTAGCCGTCGGCGGCCGCGTCGAAGGACTTGCACCGGCCGTCGACCGCCAGGAACCGGCCTTTGCACATGGAGATGAACGCCTCGGGCCGCAGCATCGCGTTGGCGCCACCGACGATCGCCGATTCGCACTCGCCCGACTCCAGCGCGAGCACCGCTTGGTGCAGCGCGACCAGGGAGGACGAGCAGGCGGTGTCGATGGTCATGGTGGGCCCGAGCAGATCGAGCAGGAACGCGATGCGGGCCGACAGCAGCGTGTGCGACGAGCTGGTGGGGCTGTGGCTGTTGATCGAGGCACGGGACATCGAGCCGCTGCGCACCAGCGCGTTGTCGTTCATGAAGCCGCCGACGAACACGCCGACCTCGCGCCCGCCGACCCGGCCCGCCATCCCGGCGTCGTCCAGCGCCTCCCAGGCGACTTCGAGCAGCAACCGCTGCTGCGGGTCCATGATCGACGCCTCGCGCTGGGAGATGCCGAAGAACTCGGCGTCGAACTCCCACAGCGACTGGGTCAGGAAGCCACCGTGCCTGGTGTACATCCGGCCCGGCGCGTCCGGATCCGGATCGTAGAACTTCGCGAGGTTCCAGCGATCCGCCGGCACTTCCACGATTCCGTCGCCCTTGCGCACGACGAGATCCCAGAAAGAGTCCGGCCCGTCGATGCCGCCCGGAAAACGGCAGCCGATACCGACAATTGCTACATTGGGCATGCAAAATCCCCTGGTGCTCGGGTATTCGAAAAATCGCAGGCGCGTTTTCCGTCGGCGTCTTCGAATCAGCGTGGAGACAACCGGAATCGCGACGCCGGTAAACCTGTTCGGCCGTGAGCGTCGTCCGGAGTGAAGTGGTTCCGCGGTAGGAGGTCAGTGTCCACCCATGGTAGGAGGACCGATTCGCGAAGGTCAATACGGAACTGGGCGGTCGCGGAGTGAAAAGTATTGCGCCGGAGATAATGCCGCCTTCGTCATCTGTGCAGTTCAGGGTGGGTATGACGGTATTATTCTGCTGTTATTACATGGTTATGGCGGCCCGATCGCCGAGCAATTACACCGTTATTCCGGTGTTATTCCGCGTCTTCTGGGACCGGGCCGCCGGAAGCTGTTGAGTACGCCTACGTTTCGTGGCTACGATGACTCGTCGAATACGCACTGGGCGAAAGGCGATGGGCGTGGATCCGTACAACACCGGGCAGTTCCGTATCGAGGCGGAGGCCGAGCCCATCGAAAGCCTCGCCTGGCTGCTGGGATTCACCGAGCAATACATCGCCGGCTGGAACAGCGGGGACGGCGCGGCGGTCGCGAAATGCGTCACCGAGGACACGATCTGGCACGACCCCTCGCTGGACGCGCCCGCGCACGGGCGGGCGGGCGTGGCGAAATTCGTCGCGGACACGGTGCGCTCGTTCCCGGATGTCGCCTACACCAACCCGTTTCCGCCGGTGCTGGCCGCCGACGATCGGATCGCCCTGGTGCCGTGGCGGATGACCGGGACCCATCTCGGCCCGATCGACCCGCCCGGCTTCGGGCCGACCGGCAAGCGGATCGACCTGCTGGTCATCGACGTATGGCAGTTCCGCTCGGGGCTGATCTGGCGTAGCCAGGCCACCTGGGACCTGACGGAGATGTTGCTGCAATTGGGTCTGATGCCGCCGCGCGGAAGCGCCGCGGAGCGCGCGATGGCACGCGCCCAGCGGTTGCGGTCCCGGCTGCCGTTCTGACCGGAACCCGGCGCGCGGAAGTCAGTCGCCGAACTTGTCGGCGAAGCGCTCCACCGCCAGCAGGACCGAGGTGCCGACGGTCTCCAGCTCGGCGCCCATGCCCACGAGAAGATTCACGATCGCGGGCACCAGCACTTCCAGCAGGCCGTCGTCACCTAGATGTCCGGCCATCTCCAATTGGACGAAGCCGAACAGTCCCATCCACAGCTGCGCTGCGGCCGAGCGGACATCGGGGGTGTCGATCAGCCCGGCTTCCTGTGCGCGCCGCACCGCGCCGACCACGTGGTCGAAGGTCTCCGCGTAGTGCTCGAACTCCGAATCGTGCCCGGCCACCAGCACGTTGCCGCGGTTGATCTTCATGTCGATCCGCGTGCCGGTGCCGAACATCAGCTGGAACAGTTCCGGCCTGCGCTGGGCCTCGTCCCGGAAGACCAGGCCGAGCACGAGCAGATCGGTGATCGGCTCCTCGCTCACCCCGGCGGCGGTCATGCGCTCGGCCAGTTGGGCGAAGCCGGCGGAACCCGCCGCCCGGATCAGGCCGGGCATTCCCCCGAAATTCGAGTACACGGCCATCGTGGAGACACCGCACATGCGCGAGACGCGGCGGACGGTGAGCGCGTGCAAACCCTCGGTCGACACCACCTCGACGGTCGCGTCGATCAGGCGATCGCGCAGAGCGGTGTTCATCGAGTCCGTCCCGGCAGGGCGCACGGCTAATTCGGTTGTTCCGGCAGTCTGCTTGCTCATCGGTTCCGTTTCCCCAAACACGGTCAAGCGGTGACGCATAGGTTCGCCGGCACGCTGTCTTCGGGAATGCGGTATCGCGGCGCGGCCGAGTACCCCCCGATCGTCCCCACCGCGAAGGCCGCCGGTATCGGGGCCGTTCGTGGCCGGAGTGCCCGGCCATGCCCTGGCAGTGCCGGGGGAACGACATCTCTCCCCATCGATGCACCATCGACTCGCTCGGTCCGGAAAGCTGATCGTGGTTCATCGCGCACAGATATCTCCGTTCTTGCCGCACGAACGGGCGGGCAGAGCATGAGGTGGGGCCGCGTTCGCGGACTACGAAGAGTAGGCGCACCCGCCGGGCGGTGCGTGTCGGAGGTGAGTGTCGTCACTGAAACTCTATGTGATTCAGCGTAACATCGACGCCCGATCCGCCAAATGGTTTGCGCGCTCTTCGAATTCGTCGCGCCACGCCGTGCTGTGACATCGGACGGCGGGGACGCCGGAGTTTTGGGCGCGATGACAATGGCCGTCCGCCCGGTGTTCGGCATATGCTGTCGAAAACTGGACAAATGGGATGTCGGCTCGGTGAACGAGTGAGCGTATCGCGTATTTGTCAAGATCGACCTCGAAACTGCGGAAGCGGCGACTCGCCGGCCCTGGAAACGGTCCGGGAAGGTGGCATCACCGCATCACCGGCGAGAGGATGACGCGCCTCGGCAATCGGCTGCTGCCGTTTCTCGATCCGCGCGGTCATGAACACGCGGCAACGTTATCGTTCGCATGGGACAGTTTCGTGGGTGGGAGGTCGGCCGATGTCGTCATCGATTCCGGGAATCGTCGCGTGGCCGGTAATCGGCTTCGTCGCGGCCGTGCTGGCGGGCCGGTGGTTGCTGGTTCGCGACACCACCGTCGACAGACTGCTGAATCAGCTGTTCGGCTGGGGCTTACTGAGTCTGCTGCTGTATCGCTGCACCATGACGCCCGGCGTCGCGAGCCTCGCTCATCAACTCTCGCTGGGCTGCACGGTGATGGCGTCGATGTGCCTGCAGGGGATCGTCCGCATCTGGGCCTTCGACGCGGACCCGGTCGCGGTCCGGCGCAGGCACCGCGTCTGCGGCGGGCTGGCGGCCGCGTCCACCGCCGCGATCCTGCTGGCCGGCGCCTCGGCGCGGCAGGAAGGCAGAGTGGTCGACCTGACCCTGGACGCCGAGGGATTGGTGGTGTGGACCGCCTTCGGTCTCCCGCTGCTGGTGAACGTCTCGCTGCTGGCCCGCATGTGCGTCCGGGAGCTGCGGGCCGGTGGTATCGGCCTGGCGGAAAAGCTGGTATGCGGCCTGATGATCTGGGCCGCAACACTTTTCGGAGTGAACCTGGTGCTGTCGACGGTGCGGGCCTGCACCGGGTGGCAGGGCTGGGGCGGGCATCTGATCAGGATCGAGGCGACGGTCACCATCTGTCTGGTGCTCGACGCGGCGGTGGTCGCCATCCCACTGATCCGGTCACTGCTGGCCGCGGCGGAACTCGACCGGGCCGGACGATTCTGCCGCAGGCTGCGTCCGCTGTGGCGGGATCTCACCACCGCCGTTCCCGAGATCGTGCTGCGGCCCGCCGCGGGCGAGCGGGCCGACCCGGGGACCCAGCTGCTGCGGATGACCGTGGAGATCCAGGACGCGCTGCTGCATCTCGGCCGCTACGCCCCGGTGTCGGCCGCACCGGCCGGCTCCGGATGCCCGATGACCGACTACGCGCGCCGAGTGGCGTGCGCGGCGGCGGCGCGGAAGGCGGGGACGGAGCCGATCGGATCGAACCCGGCCCGGTTGCCGGTCCCTGCGGCGGATTTCGACGCCGAACTGCGGCAACTGCTCGATCTGGCCCGGGTCTGGCCCGCGGCCCGCGCGGCGGCGGGCGAGCGGGTGGCCGTCGGCGTCGGCTAGAGCACCGCTTGGGTCTGGGTCACCTTCGCGACCAGCCTGTCGGCGTCGTCCCGGAGCACCGTCTCGATCACGATGAACGAACGTCCGGCGTGCAGCGGCGTCGCCTCGGCGATGGCGTGCCCCGAGCGGACCCCGCGCAGGAAATTGGTCTTCGACTCCACCGTGGTGGTGCCCTGCTTGCCTTCGGGCAGATTGAGGAACGCGCAGACCGCGCCGGTGGCGTCGGCGAGCGACATCAGCACCCCGCCGTGCAGCACGCCGCCGAGCGTGCACAGTGATTCGTCCCAGGCCAGGCGGCTGCGCACCAGTTCGGGTCCGTGGGCGAGGACCTCGACGCCGAGGCGTTCGGTGAACGGCATGCTCTGGTGGAACAGCTTGGTGCCCGTCTCATCGATCATGGCCGCGATCCTGCCCGCCGCCGGTCGTCGCGTCTATTACCGCACGGGTAATCATCGGCTGGGCAGCGCTGGACCTGCGGCGAATGCCTCCGCCGGACATCGGAAGCGGTCGCGGCTCGACCATGTCCGTGCCGCCACCACGTACGGCGGAGGTCGCCGGGCCGAGCTCGGGCGGTGGCCCGTTCAGCTCATCCGTGCCACGAGGGCGTCGGGTAGATGGGGGAGGGCGAGGTCGATCAGGCGCCACGGCCACCCCGGCACGCAGGCCCGGCGGCGCTCCTTCTCGATGGCGGCGACCATCGCCGCGACACCCTTGTCCAGAGGCGCGACCATCCGCGCGTCACCCGCTTTGGCGGCCATGTCGGTGGCGATGAATCCCGGCAGCAGCGTGGTGACCGCGATCGGCGTGCCTGCCAGCTCGGTGGCCAGCCCCTCGCCGAGTGCGGCCAGGCCCGCCTTGCTCGCCGAGTAGGCCGCCTTCTTGCCGGGCAGACCGCGCACCGCGCTCATCGATGAGACGAGGACCAGATGTCCGGCGTTCCCGGCGCGGAAGATCTTCAGCGCCGCTTCCGCCTGAGCCAGCGCGCTGACGAAGTTCGTCGTCGCGGTCGCGAGGTTCGCGTCGGCCCGGCCGCTGCCCACGCGCGCTCCCTTGCCGATCCCGGCATTGACGATCACGCGGTCCAGTCCACCGAGCTCGTCGCGCAATTCGCCGAACACCGGCGCCACCGCCGCGTGGTCGTCCACGTCCAGTGCGCGGACCGCGACGGTGACGCCGGGATGGGCGGCCGCCAGTTCGTCGCGCAACGCGGTGAGCGCGTCGAGCCTGCGGGCGCACAGCGCGAGATCGCGGCCCTTGGCCGCGAAGTCCCGCGCCATGGCGGCCCCGAGGCCGGCGCTCGCGCCGGTGATCAGAATCTTGCTCCTCGTCATGCGGCCGACCCTAGCTTCTGTTGAACGCCAGTCAATAGTCGCCCGGCGCGCGCCGCCCGGTTCAGCCGCCGAAGGACCCGGTGGGCGGCGGTGTCGGCAGTAACCGCCACGGACCGCAGTTCGCGGTCTTGAATCCGACGTCGGTCGGCTTGATCACCACCCGCACCGGACTCAGCCGGGTGTGGTTGTTCGCGATGATGTTCTGCATATTCGTGTTGTCGCCCTCGACCTTCCACAGCCTGGCCCAATCGCAGGCGTAGGCGGGGTCGGGTGTGCCGGGCGCCTCCCAGACCCCGGGGGCGATGTCGACGCCGACCAAATAGACGCCGTCGTGCGCGATGGTGTTCGCCGGTTCGGCCGCCGCCGTTCCCGTGGCGAGCAGGGTCAGCGCGGAGGTCATGGCCCCAGCGAGTAGGAGCGTGCTTGCACGCATACCGGTTCTCCTCGACTTGTGCTACCGCCGCGCGCACGGGCATTGTTCGTTCGTGGTCGCGGCCGATTCCGGAGATCCCCGCATCTCCGCGGCCAGAAATACCAGAACCGACCGGGTGGTGTGCCGGAAATCCGCGATCCCGGCGGTCTGTGCCGGCTGTGCCGAAGCCGGCGTGAAGGCCGAGTCCGTTCCCCGCACGCGGATTCGTCCGTCGGATTGTGGATGGATTTCGGGCGGCTCAGCTACTTGTTTCTTTGTCTCCGTTTCCCGCGCCGATATCGCTGCGGTAACCTTGCGCGGCACTCGCTATCAGGACTTTGCCGACTCGCCGAAAAATTCAGCGCGCCGATCGGCATGGCGCCGGTCGGAGTGCACTACGCTCTGCTATCTCTGTGCAAACCATCGAGGCCGGTCGTACGGCCGGACGCTGGACATGCGGTAACACTTCGATAACGCTCCTTGCTTTGCTGATACACACGTTGCCAGAGTTAATTACTGGGTTTGGTGTTACAAGTGGGAAGGGAGGGGCGCTCCATTCCGGGGCGCCGACCGCACTATGAAGCCAAGCATCGTCAAAGCCGGTATCTGTACCGCCGTCACGGCCGCGGTGACGGTGACGTTGTCCGGGTTGCTTCCGGTCAGCGCGCATGCGGCGCCGTCGGCGCTGGACATGTCGAAAAAGCTCGCGGGCAAGACCGTTTTCCTCGATCCCGGACACCAGGGGTCGAACCACTCGCAAGATCTGGCCAGGCAGGTCAGCGATGGTCGCGGCGGCACCAAGGACTGCCAGACCACCGGGATGACCACGATGAACGGCGTTCCCGAGCACACCATCACCTGGAACGTCGCGCAGGTGGTCAAGACGTCGCTGGAGACGCTCGGCGCCCGCGTGGTGCTGAGCCGCCAGGACGATATGAACTGGGGCGGCTGCGTCGACGACCGGGCCCGCGCGGCGAGCCAGTCGGGCGCCGATGTCGCCGTGAGTATCCACGCCGACAGCGCGCCCGCGCAGTATCGCGGGTTCCATCTGATCGTCCCGGAACTGCCCATCCCGAATCTGATCGTCGATCAGGTCCAGTCGGGAGCGGGTCTGGCCGCGTCGAAATCGGTGCGCGACGCGTATCGCGAGGCGGGATTCCCGCCCGCGAACTACGGCGGCGTGGTGGACGGCCTGCAGACCCGCAAGGATGTCGCCGGGCCCGCGCTGACCACCGTTCCGGTCGTCTTCCTCGAGATGGGCAACGGCGCCAACCCCGAGGACGCGGCGCTGCTGGAATCACCCGATGGGCAGCTCAAGCACGCGATCGCGCTCACCACCGGCGTGGTCGGCCACCTGCTCGGCGTACCGCCGGGGGCGTCGTCGGATCAGCAGGCGGCGCAGTCCGTTCCGCAGGGCGCGTCGTTCGATCGCCCCGCGGCGAATCCGGAGACGCCGCAGGGGCAGACGAACCCGGCGGCACCGCAAGCACAAACCAGCCCGGGTACTCCGCAAGCGCAGACCAACCCCGGTACGCCGCAAGCGCAGACCAGCCCGGGTACGCCACAGGCGCAGACGAACCCGGCGGTTCCGCAGGCTCAGACGATTCCGGCGGTGCCGCAGAGTCCGGCGGCTCCCGCTGTGCCGCAGGCGCAGTCCGCGCCGGGCACCACGCCGCCGGGTACGGCCACACCGCAGTCCCCGGGTACGTCGGCGGCGCCGAGTTCGCCGGGCACGTCCGGAAACCAGTCGCCGGGCGCGCCGTATGCCCAGCAGTCGCCCGGGACCGCGGGCGGCAACGCGTCGATCATGGAGTTGTTGATGCCGTTGGCGAAGATGCTCGGCCTCGACGACAACGCCATCACCACGGAGCTGATCAACCTCGGCTACAGCCTGGCGGCCATGCTGCTGGGGTCGTCGAAATAGTCCGCACACCGAACCCACCGGACGCCATCCCGCCGGTGCGCGGGTGGCGTCCGGCTTCCTCGGCGGGCCGCGCGGCGCACTAGGGTGAGCGGAATGGCTGACCGGATTCCAGTTGTGCTGGTCGCGGGGTTTCTCGGTTCCGGGAAGACCACGCTGCTCAATCACCTGCTGAAGGACAACCGGGGAACGCGGATCGGGGTCGTCGTCAACGACTTCGGGGCGATCAACATCGATTCGATGCTGGTCGCCGGGCAGGTCGACGCGATGGTCTCGCTCGGCAACGGCTGCGTGTGCTGCGCGGTCGACGTCACCGAACTGGACGAGCTGTTCACCCGGCTCACCCAGCCCCGCGCCGGGATCGACGTGATCGTGGTCGAGGCCAGCGGCTTGGCCGAGCCGCGCAACCTCATCCGGATGGTGGTCGGCAGCGACAACCCGCGACTGCGCTACGGCGGCTTGGTCGAGGTGGTCGACGCCGACGAGTTCCCGCGCAGCAGCGCCCGTCACCCCGAGCTGCGCACCCATCTGCGGCTGGCCGATCTCGTCGTGGTCAACAAGGCGGATCGGGTTCCGTCCGAGCAGCTGGCGCGGCTGCGGGCGGACATCGCGGCGCTCGTCGGTTCGGTCCCGGTGTACGCGACCACCTACGGCCGGATCGATCCCGGACTGCTGTTCGACGAGCCTGCGCGCCGAGGCCCGCTGGTGGCCGAGCAACTGAGCTTCGACGAACTCCTCGCCGAGCACGACCACGATGACCACGCCGGGCACCGCCATCTGCACGACGACTACACCAGCGTGTCGTTCGCCAGCGGCCGAGCGCTCGATCCGCGCAAGCTGATCGGCTTCCTGGAGGACCCGCCACCGGGATTGTTCCGGGCCAAGGGTTTCGCCGCGTTCGGGGTGGCGGACGAACGCAGGAAGTTCGTCCTGCACATGGTCGGCCGCCACATCGTCTTCGAGCCGGGGCACTGGTCGCGGGGCGAAGCGCGGGGCGCGCGGCTGGTGCTCATCGGTGCGGGGCTGCACACCGACTCCGCACTGGCCCGGCTGCGCGAGACGGTGCACGACGCCGCCGATCCGCTCGACACGCAGAGCATGCTCGGCGTGTGGCGCTATACACCGCACTGAGACGTCAGATTGGCGCGTTCGGTCGCGACCTGTCGCGTTCGGTGCTGGTGACAGAGCGGTCTTCTCATGAGACTGAATGCGGTGTCCGCCGGTCGGCGGGCGCCGGGAGCGAACTGCCGCGAACGGCGCCGCTCGGCAGCCGATCCGTGACCGACCCGATCGTCCTGCGACCGATGGGAGTTTCCCGTGTCAGATTCCATGGAGAGCGCCACCGCGTACGTCATCGAGGCGCTGGAAGCCAAGGGCACCGCCACCCGCGACGACTTCGACGTGCCCGCGATCGTGGCCGAGACCCACGCACTCACCAACAGCTGGGATTTCCGGGCGATCGAGGACGCGACGTTCTGGTCGATCGCGGCGCGTTACCTCAGGCCGTGAACGTGCGCTCGACCCGCTCCGCGCGGTGTGCGGCGGTGGCCAGCGACCACCGCCGAGCGGCTCGCCGCATCGAAGCCGGGTCGGAGTAGCCGAGGATCTCGGCCTGGCGCGACGGACTCAACGGCCCGGCGGCGCTCGCGGCGACCAGTCGGGCGCCGCGGGCCCGATCCAGTTCCGTGCGCCAGGTGGTGCCCGCCTCCCGCAACCGGCGCTGGAGCGTGCGCGGGCTGATGGCCAGCTTGCGCGCCACCCGCTCCAGGGACGCGTCACCGTCGTGCAGGCAGTCCGCCAGGGCCGCCGCGACGCGCTCGGGCCAGGCGGTGGCCAGCGGCGGCGGTGGTGGAAGGGCGGCGGCCAAGGGCTGGAGTATGCCGGCCAGCACCGGATCGCTCGTGGTCAGCGGCAGGTCCATGTCCGAGGCGCGGAAGGTCATGGCATCCACCGGCGCGTCGAACTCGATCGCGGTGGTGCCGAATACCTCGACGAAGGTGTCGGTCCTGGCGGGCGCGCGCTGGCGCAGCGCGACCCGCAGCGGGGCCAGCGGTCCGCGCACCACGCGCCGTGCCCGGCTGAGCACCGCGCTCAGGCCCCACAACTGGGTCAGGTCGCGGCCGCGGCCCGCCCCGTCGATCATGTCCAGGTACAGCGTCACCTCGTGGTCGTTCTCCGCGACCAGGTCGAAGCGGTGGTTGGTGGTCACCGCCGCGACGTACGGCCCGCAGGTCGCCAGTCCGGCGCCCAGTGTGGGGGCCGAGGAGAACAGATAGTCGTAGAGACCGAGGCAGGTGAGCTCGTAGCGGCTCGCCACGTTGAGCGCGACGTTCGGGTCGCCCAGTTCGTGTTCGGCGATCTCCCACAACCGGGAGAACGTCCGGCTCGGCAGGTGCGCGTCGTCGCCCGCCATGGTCCACTCCGGCAACCCGGATTCCCGCAACAGCCGGGCCCGGTCGACACCGGCCGCGGTGAGCTGCGAGACGACGAATCGGTGGAGCAGCACCTGGTCGGTCCCCATCGCGCGCTCCCTTCTCCCACCGCGACCGATCGGCCGCCCCGGCCTACCGGCGCGGCGAGACCGAGCCTGTTCCGTCCGCAGTGCCGCGGGCGCTCCGAGCGCGACACCGCGACGCGGCCACGCTATACCCGCCGTGTTGATTCGTCATGAGATTCCTGTGACGGGCGGATCACCCGCAGGCGTTCACCCATTCGGACAGGCCGTCGGCGAACAACTGGCGCTTCCAGATCGGGACTTCGTGTTTGATCCGATCCACCAGTTCGGCGCAGGCCGCGAACGCCTCGCCGCGATGCGCCGCCGCGACCGCGACGACGATCGCGTCGTCGCCGATGCCGAGCGACCCGACGCGGTGCACGGCGGCGACCGGCAAGCCGTGCGCGGCGGCCAGTTCCGCGCAGACGGAGTGCAGGAAGCGCTCCGCCTGCGGATGCGCGGAATACTCCAGAGCCGAAACGGACTGCCCGCCGTCGTGGTCGCGGACCTTCCCGGTGAACACCACGACCGCGCCGTAGTGCGGTCCGGTGACCGCCGACTCGACCTCCGCCGCGTCGAGCGGCTGATCGCTGATCCGGGCGAGCCGGACCGTGGCCTCAGCCGTTGTCATGACTTCCACCTCCGGCAACTTGTGCGAGCAGATGACCCAGCAGCGGTTCCAGCACGGCGATACCGTCTCGAACGCCGCCCGGCGAGCCCGGCAGGTTCACGATCACCGAGTGTCCCGCGAGTCCGGCCACACCGCGACTGAGTGCGGCGAGCGGGAATTTCGCGGTGCCGCGCTGCCGGATCGCCTCCGCCACGCCCGGGAGCTCACGGTCGAGCACGGCGAGGGTGGCCTCCGGGGTCGCGTCGGTGGGAGAGGCGCCGGTTCCTCCGGTGCTGACGACGAGGTGGGGTTCGAAGCGCAGCGCGTCGGCCAGCCCGAACTCGATCTCGGCGTCGGCGTAGACCAGCGGACCGCGCACCGCGAAGCCGAGACCGGTCAGCCAGTCCACGAGCAGCGGACCGGTGGTGTCGACGCGGGTGCCCGCCGCTACGCCGGTCGACGCGACCAGGACCACGGCCGAGTGTTCCGCCTCGTCGAATTCCGGTTCGGTGGCCTCGGGCGTTTCCGCCCCGGCGGCAAGGTCCTCGCCGGT
This sequence comes from Nocardia barduliensis, assembly GCF_013315795.1. Classification (GTDB taxonomy): domain Bacteria; phylum Actinomycetota; class Actinomycetes; order Mycobacteriales; family Mycobacteriaceae; genus Nocardia; species Nocardia barduliensis. The sequence continues at coordinate 95,400 of NZ_JABLTE010000011.1, read as the reverse complement.
GGACGGCCCGCTCGCGCTCTCCTCGGCGGGGCGCTCCCAATGTCCGTGCTTACCGCCTTCTTTGGTGAGCAGCCGCACGTCGGTGAGGGTAGCCGCGGGATCGACCGCCTTCACCATGTCGTGCAGCGTGAGCCCGGCGACCGCGACCGCGGTGAGCGCTTCCATCTCGACACCCGTGGGGCCTTTGGTCTTCGCGGTGGCCTCGATGGTGATGGCGGTGTCGGTGAAATCGAACTCGACCCGCACCGACGAGAGCGCCAGCTGATGGCACAGCGGAATCAGTTCGGAGGTCTTCTTCGCCCCCGCGATGCCCGCGATGCGGGCGGTGGACAGCACGTCCGCCTTCGGCAGGTCGTCGGCCCGGACCAGCGCGACCACCTCGGCCGTGGTGCGCAACTCGCCTGCCGCGACGGCGATCCGGGTGGTGTCGCTCTTCGCGCTCACATCGACCATGCGGGCGCGACCTTCGTGGTCGACATGGGACAGCTCGCTCATAACGACCACACTCGCACAGGCGCTCCCGCGGGCAGTGCGGTGACCTCGGCGGGCACGTCGATCAGCACGTCGGCCCACGCCATGGCCGCCACGAGATGCGAGCCCGCGCCGGAGACCACCTCGACCGCTTCCGGCTGCCCGGCCGCCTGCGCGGGCCCCGGCCGCGCGCGGACCAGCTTGCCGCGCAGGAACTGACGCTTCCCCTCCGGCGAACGCGGCACGGCGGTGCGCAGCGGAAGCTCGTAGGCGTCCACCTCGGGCAGCCCTGCGAGGTGGCGCAGGATCGGGCGGGCGAACACCTCGAACGACACCATCGTGCTGACCGGGTTGCCGGGGAAGCTGAGCACCGGCACGCCGCCGACCACGGTCAGTCCCTGCGGGCCGCCCGGTTGCATCGCGACCGAGCCGAACTGCCCGCCCATCGGCTCGAGCACGTCCTTGACCACCTCGAAATCGCCCTTGGACACCCCGCCGGAGGTGAACACCACGTCGGCGCGCTCGGTGGCGGCCGCGAGCAGCGCGCGGAAGCGCCCCGGATCGTCGGTGCTGTGCGCGACCGAGACGACCTCGACGCCGTTCGCCGCGAGCGCCGCGGCGAGGGCGACGCCGTTGGAGTTGTAGATCTGCCCGGGCCGCAGCGTTTTCCCGGCCGCGACCAGCTCGTCGCCGGTGGTGATCACGGCACCGCACACCGGGCGGAAGACCGCAACCTCGGGCAGCCCGACCGCGGCGAGCGCGGCGACGTGCCGGGGCGCGAGCACGGTTCCCGCGTGCACGAGCAGGTCCCCGGTCCGCACGTCGGTGCCCGGTTCCCGCACGAATTCGCCTGCGGCGCGGCCGCGTTCGATGGTCACCGTGCCGTCGCCCGCGCGGGTGTCCTCCACCGGGACGACGCAGTCCGCGCCGGGCGGGATCGGGGCGCCGGTCATCACCTTCATCGCCGCACCTTCCGGCAGCGGCGCTCGCCCCGCCGCGCCCGCCGCGACCACGCCGGTCAAGGGCAGGGTGACCGGCGCGACCAGCACCGATTCCGCGCGCACCGCGTATCCGTCCATCGCGGAGTTGCGGAACACCGGCAGGTCGATCGGCGATCGGACGTCCTCGGCCAGCTGCCTGCCCAGCGCGCGCGGCACCGCGACGGACTCGACCGCGCGCGCGGCCAGCGGCCGCAGCAGCTGTTCGATGCTGTCGCGGTAGTCGTCGACGGGCCTGGCCGAGAGGCCGGCGGGCCGGGGGTTCATGCGAGTCAGCCTAACGCCCGATCGGAGCGGTTTTCCGCCGCTGCCGCCGGGCGCCCGTTCGCGAGCGGGTCGCTCGGGTCGCGGGCAGGCGCCTCACCGCCGGTCCGTGATCGTGGTGAGCCTCGGGTTGGGTATTCCGCCCGCTGCCGAATCGGGACAGGCGGTCATAATGGACGTGTGACTCTGGTCGAGATCGGGATTCCCGCCGTGCGTTCCGGGCGTCCCTCGCTCGACGGCCGTCCCGACACCCCCTACTTGCTGGATCGTTTCGGGCGCGTCGCCCGCGACCTACGCGTATCCATTACCGAGAAGTGCTCGCTGCGCTGTACCTATTGCATGCCGGAGGAGGGGTTGCCGGAGATTCCCCGGCACGAACTGCTCACGGTGGACGAGATCGTGCGGCTGGTGCGCCTGGCGGTGCGCGACCTCGGGGTGCGCGAGGTCCGCTTCACCGGGGGCGAGCCGCTGATGCGCCGCGACCTGGAACACATCATCTCCGGCTGTCATGCCGAGGTGCCGCACATCCCGCTGGCCATGACGACCAACGGCATCGGGCTCGAGCACCGCGCGTTCGGCCTCGCCGCGGCGGGCCTGCACCGGGTGAACGTGTCGCTGGACACCGTCGACCGGGCCGGTTTCGCCCGGTTGACGCGCCGCGACCGCCTCGAATCGGTGTTCGCGGGCATCCGCGCCGCCCGCGCCGCGGGACTGGCCCCGATCAAGGTCAACGCCGTCTTGATGCGCCAAACCCTCTCCGGCGCCGCCGATCTGCTGCGCTGGTGCCTGGACGAGGGCTGCGAACTGCGTTTCATCGAGGAGATGCCGCTCGACGCCGACCACGAGTGGGCCCGCACCAACATGGTCACCGCCGCCGAACTGCTCGACGTGCTCGGCGCCCGGTTCCAGCTCACCGAGGCAGGCCGCGCCGATCCGTCGGCTCCGGCGGAGAAGTGGCTGGTCGACGGCGGCCCCGGCACGGTGGGCATCATCGCCACGGTCACCCGCAAGTTCTGCGACACCTGCGACCGCACCCGGCTCACCGCCGACGGCATGCTGCGCTCCTGCTTGTTCAGCGACCAGGAGTTCGATCTGCGCCGGGCGCTGCGTTCCGGCGCAGGCGACGAGGAGGTCGCGAACCTCTGGCGCGGCGCGATGTGGAACAAGTGGGCAGGTCACGGCATCGATGCCGAGGGCTTCGTCCCCCCGGAGCGGACGATGGGAGCCATCGGTGGTTGAGATCCGCTATTTCGCCGCGATCGCCGACGCCGTCGGCAAGGACGGCGAAACCCTGGACTTCCCGGCCGGGGCCACGGTGGCCGATCTGCGCGCGACCCTGTCGGCGACCTACGGGCCCGACCTGGACAAGATGCTGTCGGTGTGCGCCTACCTGATCGGCGACGAACTCACCCGCGACCCCACGGTCGAGATCGGCCCGCGCGTCGACGTCCTGCCCCCTTTCGCGGGCGGATAGGCCGCGCCCCGGCACGCGGCGGTCTACAGTCGCGCTGTGGTGCAGAGCAAGGCGAGCGATGTCGACGGCTATCTGGGCGAGGTGCCCGAAGCGCGCCGGGAGGCGCTCACCCGTCTGCGCGAGCTGTGCCGTGCCGAATTGACGGGCTTCACGGAGGTCATGGCATACGGCATGCCCTGCTACCAGCGCGACGGTGTCGGAGAGATCGCGTTCGCGAACCAGAAGCAGTACATCTCGTTCTATCTACTGCGTCCCGACGTGCGCGCGGCCTTCGCCGATCGTCTGGCGGGACACGACATGGGCAAAGGGTGCCTGCGTTTCCGCGCGCCGGAACGGATCGACGTCGAGCTGATCCGTGATCTGCTGCGCGCCACCGCGGCGGGCGAGGGCGGGCTGGTCTGCTGAGACTTCGCGAAGTTTTCCGCGCGGGTGTGTAGAGAACGGCGGGTGCGGTTCGTCGTCCGAGTAGCAAGGGGTATCCGAGCCCCTCGATGCGAGGAAGGATGACGCTATGCACTACCTGGCGACACTGGTAGGACGCGAAGACGAGCCGGCCGTGCGGCCCGGCACACCGGAGTTCGATGCCGAGGTGGCGAGGTATGCCGCGTTCGAGCAGCGCGCGGGCGCCGCGGTAGCGGGCGGGGTGGCGCTGTTCCCCTCCGCCGACGCGCTGCACATCAGGCGCGCGGGTGGGCGGACGCTCGTCACCGACGGCCCGTTCACCGAGCAGGCCGAGGTGGTCGGCGGGTTCTACGTCTTCGAGGCCGCCGACCTGGACGAGGCCATCCAGCTGGCGCGTCAGGTGCCCGCGGCCGAGGACGGAGCGGTCGAGGTGCGGCCCATGGTGATGTGGTCGCCGCACGACACCCCGCGCGCGGATTGGTGGCTGGCACTGCTGTGGGAGGCTCCGGACGCGGTGATCGCGCCGGACGCTCCGGAGTGGGAGGCCGCCGTCGCCGAGCACGAGCGCTTCGGCGCGAAGTACGCGGCGGCCATTCGCGGCGGCGGGGCGCTGCAACCGCCGTCCTCGGCGACCACGGTGCGGGTGCGCGACGGGAAACTGCTGCTCACCGACGGGCCGTACGCGGAACTGGCGGAAGTGGTCGACGGGCTGTACCTGTTCGCCGCGCCGGACCGCGAACAGGCGGCGGAGATCGCGGCGGTCATCCCGCTCGGCGAGCGCGGACGCACCGAGCTGCGCCGAGTCGTGGACCTGGGCGACTGACGGTGCGGACGGGCCCGGCCGCGACGATCGACGCCGTCTACCGCGCCGAGTTCGGCCGGGCCCTGGCGACGGTGGCCAGGACGATCGGCGACATCGGACTGGCCGAGGACGCTGTGCAGGAGGCGTTCGCCGACGCCGTGCGCACCTGGCCCGAGCGCGGCCTGCCGTCCAACCCAGGGGCATGGATCACCACGGCCGCTCGCAATCGGGCGCTGGACCGGCTGCGGCGCGAATCGGTGCGAGCGGCCAGGGAATTCGAGGCGGTCCGCGCCAGGGCGCCGAGCGAAGAGGAGGTGTCGCCGGTGCCGGACGACCAGCTGCGAATGATCTTCGCCTGCTGCCACCCGGCGCTGGCGCGGCCCGCGCAGGTGGCGCTGACGCTGCGCCTGGTGTGCGGGTTGCGGACCGCCGAGATCGCGCGTGCCTTCCTGCAACCGGAACATACGGTGGCGCAACGGCTGACGCGCGCGAAGGCGAAGATCCGGCAGGCGGGCATCCCCTTGCGGGTGCCGCCCGCGCAGCTGCTGCCCGAGCGGGTGCCGGGTGTGCTGGCGTGCGTGTACCTGGTGTTCACCGAAGGGTATTCCGCCAGCTCGGGACCCGCCGCGGTGCGAGACGAGCTGTGCGACGAGGCGATTCGGCTCGGCAGGCTGCTGTGCCGGTTGCTGCCGCGCGAGCCCGAGGCGCGCGCGTTGCTGGCGCTGATGCTGTTGCAGGACAGCCGCCGGGAGCAGCGCCGGCGCGCCGACGGGGAATCGGTACCGCTGGAGGAGCAGGATCGGGCCGGGTGGGATCGCGCGATGATCCGGGCGGGCCTGGCCTGCCTGCGATCCGCCGAAGCCGACGGCTCCGGCCCGTACCTGGTGCAGGCGCGGATCGCCGCCGCGCACGCCACGGCGCCGAGCTGGGCGCAGACCGATTGGCACGCCATCGTCGCCGGGTACGACGAACTGCTCCGGCTCACCCCGTCACCCGCCGTCTCGGTGAATCGCGCCGTGGCCGTGGGCTTTTCTCGTGGGTTCGAGGCGGGCCTGGCCGCGCTCGACGAGATCGCCGGCGATCCGCGACTGGCCGGGTCGCACGTGATCGCCGCGACCCGCGCCGACCTGCTGCGGCGCGGCGGCCGCCCGCGGGAGGCCGCGCGGCACTACCGGGCGGCGCTGGAACTCGCGGGAAACGACCAGGTGCGGCGATTTCTGGCGCGACGCCTCGCGGAGTGCGAGTCGGTCTAGACGCTCAGCGCCACCAGGTGTCCAGCGGAGTCACCGGGACGGTGCGCTTGTGGCGGGTGTCGCGGAAGATCTTCTCCAGCCGCTCGGCGACCTCGGGAGTGACCTCCTTGCCCTCGAGGTAGTCGTCGATCTCGCTGTAGCGCAGGCCGAGTGCCTCCTCGTCGGGCAGGGCGGGCCGGTCGTCCTCCAGATCGGCGGTGGGCACCTTGGACCAGATGCTGGCGGGCGCGCCGAGTTCCTGTAGCAGCGCGGCGCCCTGACGCTTGGTGAGACCGGTCAGCGGGGTCAGGTCGACGCCGCCGTCGCCGTACTTGGTGAAGAAACCGGTGACCGCCTCCGCGGCGTGGTCGGTGCCGACAACCAGCAGGTTCTCCTGCCCGGCCAGCGCGTACTGGAGCACCATGCGTTCGCGCGCTTTGAGGTTGCCGCGCACGAAGTCGCGCAGGTTGTCCACCTGCAACGCGGACGCCGCCTCGGCGGCCGCCGCGTTCGCGCTGGGGCGGATGTTCACCACGACCTGCCGATCGGGCCGGACGAAGGCCATCGCGGTCCGCGCGTCGGCCTCGTCGGCCTGCACGCCGTAGGGCAGGCGGACGGCGAGGAAGGTGGCGTCGGCGCCGTCGGCGCGCAGTTCCTCGACCGCGAGCTGGCACAGCCGACCGGCGAGCGCGCTGTCCTGCCCACCGCTGATACCGAGGACGAAACCTCGTGCGGGAGTGGCATTCAGATAATCCTTGAGGAAATCGACCCGGCGGCGTACCTCGTCCTTCGGTTCGATGGTGGGGCGGACGCCCAATTCACTGATGATCTGTTCGCGCAGGTTCCCCATGGCGCCCGAGTCTACTGGCCGATCACCGGACGACAACGCGCCGAACGACGCTCTCCCAGTTGTCGCCGATCTGCTCGCGGGTATAGCCGAGAACCCGCATCTGGTGCAGGATCAGCGCCGCGCCCAGCATCGCCAGCAGCCAGTCGGCGAGGAGCGTGAGATCTCCGGGCGCGTCGGCCTGCCGCAACAGCATCACCACGTGCGCGCGCAGCAATCCGTACGGGCCGCCGGAATAGCGGTCTGCGGCCTCGCCGAGCTCGGCGGCACGGTGCAGTTCGCCTTCCACTTCGATGTCCAGGAGCCGGGTCCGCCCGAAGGCCACCAGCCGTTCCACCGGAGGCGCGCCGGGGCCGAGCGGCGGCGGTCCGAAGATGAACGCCTCCTGGTATTTGCGCTCCGAGTGGTCCAGCAGGGCCAGCATCAGGCCGGACCGGCTGCCGAACCGGCGGAACACCGTGCCCTTGCCGACGCCGGCGCGTTTGGCCAGCGCGTCCATGGTGAGACTGTCCACGCCCTGTTCGCGCACCAGCTGCTGCGCCGCGTCCAGCAGCAGCCTGCGGTTGCGCGCCGCGTCGGCGCGCTCGGCGGGCTCCGATGTGCCGGGCAGCGGCGGGCCGACGTCCAGCAGCCGGCGCGGACCGGATACGGACGCATCGGATGTGGGGTAGTTCACAGCGCTCACGCAGACTCCGCGGGAAGTAATCGGACCATGGTCCGGTTAGTGTGTGGTGAACGTAAGGACACCACACCATTCAGTACACCAGGAGACCTCATGAGCGAGCGTAGCGAGCGAATCATCAACGCAGAGTCCATCGGCTCCGGCGATGCCGGGACCCGCATCCTCGCCCTCGTCGGTAGCCTGCGCGCCGCCTCGGTCAACCGGCGGCTCGCCGAGGCCGCCGCGCTGACCGCGCCGGACGGTGCCGAGGTCACTCTCTACGACGGACTCGCCGACATCCCGTTCTACAACGAGGACATCGACGTCCCCGGCGCCGTTCCCGCGGCCGCGCAGGCACTGCGTGACGCGGTCGCCGAGGCCGACGGCCTGCTGGTGGTGACGCCGGAGTACAACGGCACGCTGTCGGCGGTGCTGAAGAACGCGATCGACTGGGCTTCGCGCCCGTACGGCGCGGGCGCCATCAAGGGCAAGCCCACCGCCGTGGTGAGCGCGTCGATCAGTCCGAACGCTGCGCAGTGGGCACACGGCGACACGGTCAAGGCGCTCGGTGTGGCGGGCGCGCGGGTGGTCGAGTCGGCGCACCTGCACTTCGGTGTCATCGGCGAGCGGTTCGGCGCCGGGCATCCGCGCGACGACGCCGAGGCGCTGACCCAGCTGGCCGGTACCGTGCGCGAGCTGGTCGAGGCGACGCGCGGCGAACTGGCGTCGGTGTAAGCTCCATCTCCGGTCTCGGACGAGGGTCATCGCTGCGGGCGCAGCGGTGGCCCTCTTCGTTCGCCATGGAGTTTGCTAGAAGTATGCTGACGCGTCGAACAGTGATCTGCGCCACTGTTTGATTCTAGGGTGAATCGAGCGTGCTGGTACTTCTCTCGATGGAATTTCATCGATGTGACTCGCTACATGTCGTGTTGTAGGAATCTGTCGGCCACTAGGTGTAGTGTCTTCGCTACTGGAAGACGGTGCGAGGCCCCATCCCGCAGGAGTCGGCCATCCGTGGCTGATCAGGGGATTCGAGTCCGGCTCCAGGAGTTTGCGCAGCATACGTCGATCCTGCCTCGCTAGCGACTGCTCGCAGGTCGGTCGACACGATCGGCATACGGATCTCAGGCTGTGGATCAGGCACAAGGAGAGAGGGACATCAATGACCGTCACCGTGTACACCAAGCCCGCTTGCGTCCAGTGCAACGCCACCTACAAGGCCCTCGACAAGGCCGGGGTGGACTACGAGGTCATCGATATCTCGGAGAACGACGAGGCGCGTGACTTCGTCATGGCACTCGGGTACCTGCAGGCGCCGGTCGTGGTGGCCGGAGACGATCACTGGTCGGGCTTCCGTCCCGACCGGATCAAGTCGCTCGCGACCGTGGCGGCCTGAGACGCCGCAGTGCTGGAGAGGAAGGCCACCATGCCGGAGACGACGGCGCTGGTCTACTTCTCCAGCGCTTCGGAGAACACGCATCGCTTCGTCGAGAAGCTGGGTCTCCCGGCGGCTCGCATACCACTGCACACCGCCGACTCGCTGCGCGTAGACCAACCGTACGTGCTGATCGTCCCCACCTACGGGGGCGGTCGGCATGTGCTGGGGGGCGACCGTTCCGACAAGGATTTCGTGCCGCGGCAGGTCGCGAAGTTCCTCAACGATCCGCACAACCGGGCGCTGCTGCGTGGCGTCATCGCGGCGGGGAACACGAACTTCGGCGACACCTTCTGCTATGCGGGGGAGTTGATCGCACGCAAGTGCGGTGTGCCGTACCTGTATCGCTTCGAACTCATGGGAACCGCTGAGGACGTCGAACGCGTCCGAGAGGGATTGGGATTGTTTTGGCAACAGCAACGACAGCACCGGCCGGAAAAACAGCTCGCTTAGAGCAGCCCCCGGTCCGCGGCGCCGAAGCGGGCGAGGTTCTCGACTACCACGCCCTCAACGCCATGCTGAACCTGTACGGCCCGGACGGCGAGATCCAGTTCGACAAGGACCGTGAGGCCGCCAACCAGTACTTCCTGCAGCACGTCAATCAGAACACCGTCTTCTTCCACAACCTGGACGAGAAGCTGGACTACCTGGTCGACGAGAATTACTACGAGGCAGAGGTTCTCGACCAGTACAGCCGCGAGTTCATCAAGAGGCTGTTCAAGCAGGCCTACGCCAAGAAGTTCCGGTTCCCGACCTTCCTCGGCGCGTTCAAGTACTACACCTCGTACACGCTGAAGACCTTCGACGGCAAGCGCTACCTGGAACGGTTCGAGGACCGGGTGGTCATGGTCGCGCTCACCCTCGCCGCCGGTGACGAGGCGCTGGCGAGCAAGCTGGTCGAGGAGATCATCGACGGCCGCTTCCAGCCGGCCACCCCGACCTTCCTGAACTCGGGCAAGAAACAGCGCGGCGAGCCGGTGTCGTGCTTCCCCGCCGGTACCCCCGTCGACACCAGCGAGGGCCCCCGCCCGATCGAGAGCCTGCGCCCGGGTGACCGTGTGCTGTCACACGACGGTTCGTACGCGGTAGTCGAGAAGCTCATCGAGAACTCGAATGATCAGCCGCTGATTTCGATTGCACACTTCGGGCACAAAGAGCCGATCCGGTGCACCCCGGAGCATCCGATCCTGGTCTGGACCACCCGTGACGTCGAAACCCTGATCGAGGGCGACGGCGCCGACCCGTTCAACGGCTTCGTGTGGTTGGCGGCTCAGGATGTACACCCGTCCGACTTCATCGTGACGACCGCTCCGCTCGACACGCGTGCTCGTCGCGTCTTCGATCTGATGGACGTCGTCGGCGCGGGCCGCTACGAAGAGGTCGACGGGCTGATTCGTAAAGTGAACGTGGACGCCAAGCATCGGAACAAGCAGCGGCACAACCAGAATTTCGTAGCGGTCAACCGGTATGTCGAGGAGTCCTACGAGTTGGGCCTGATCCTCGGTTGGTATCTCGCCGAAGGACATGTGTCCAAGCGCTCGGGTGTCGACGGCGTTGCGCCGAATGGCGTCCACTTCACTCTCGGCGCGCACGAAGCCGAGTACCACGTCGAGTTGGGCATGGCCTTCAAGCAAGTGTTCGGGGCCGACTTGAGCCTGCACACCAACCATTCCGACCACTCCACCCGAATGGTATGCAATAGCAAGGTTGTCGCATCGTTGCTGCTGTCGCTAGCCGGCACGGGATACGCGACCAAGCGGCTTTCACCCGAAGTCATGACCGCAGATGATGATTTCCTGCGTGGCCTGGTGGGCGGCCTCTTCCGTGGTGACGGATGCAGCACCGCCGGTGGGATGGTGCTCGATCTGGTCAATCCCGAGCTGATCGACCAGGTACAGCTGATTCTGCGGCGCCTGGGCATCGTGTCGGTGGTTCGCACCTACCTCAATCAGGCCGGGAACCCGACCGGGCAGGTATTCGTGCCCGGCCTGCCCGGCACCAATGAAGAGTTCATCTTCGACATCGGCAAGAACCTGCACAACTACACAGGGCGAAAAGGCACGAAGCGAACGACGTACCAGGTCGTTCACGGCCGCCACGTGTACGGTGTCCGAGCGATCGAGCGCGCCGAGACCGCTCCCGAGAAGGTGTACAACCTCCACGTGGAGCGTACGCACACCTACACGATCCGCGGCGCCGTCGTCCACAATTGCTTCCTCCTTCGCATCGAGGACAACATGGAGTCCATCGGGCGCTCCATCAACTCCGCATTGCAGCTGTCCAAGCGTGGCGGTGGGGTCGCGTTGCTGCTGAGCAACATTCGCGAGCACGGCGCGCCGATCAAGAAGATCGAGAATCAGAGTTCGGGTGTCATCCCGATCATGAAGCTGCTCGAGGACTCCTTCTCCTACGCCAACCAGCTCGGCGCTCGTCAGGGCGCGGGCGCGGTCTACCTGCACGCGCACCACCCGGACATCTACCGGTTCCTGGACACCAAGCGGGAGAACGCGGACGAGAAGATCCGCATCAAGACCCTCTCGCTGGGTGTGGTCATCCCGGACATCACCTTCGAGCTGGCCAAGAAGAACGAGGACATGTACCTGTTCTCGCCCTACGACGTCGAGCGGATCTACGGCAAGCCCTTCGCCGACATCGACGTCACCGAGAAGTACTACGAGATGGTCGACGACAAGCGCATCCGCAAGTCGAAGATCAAAGCGCGCGAGTTCTTCCAAACCATCGCCGAGTTGCAGTTCGAGTCCGGCTACCCGTACATCATGTTCGAGGACACGGTGAACCGGGCCAATCCCATCGCGGGCAAGATCACCCACTCCAACCTGTGCTCGGAGATCCTGCAGGTCTCCACGCCGTCGGAATTCAACGACGACCTGTCCTACGCCAAGGTGGGCAAGGACATCTCCTGCAACCTCGGGTCGCTGAACATCGCCAAGACGATGGACTCGCCCGACTTCGCGCAGACCATCGAGGTGGCCATCCGGGCGCTGACCGCGGTGTCCGACCAGACCCACATCTACTCGGTGCCGTCCATCGAGCAGGGCAACAACCTCTCGCACGCCATCGGCCTCGGCCAGATGAACCTGCACGGCTACCTGGCGCGCGAACGGATCCACTACGGGTCCGACGAGGGCATCGACTTCACCAACATCTACTTCTACACCGTGGTCTACCACGCGCTCCGGGCCTCGAACCGGATCGCGATCGAGCGCGGCGCGTACTTCGGCGGCTTCCCCGAATCGAAGTACGCCAGCGGCGAGTACTTCGACAAGTACACCGATCAGGCGTGGGAACCGAAGACCGATCGCGTCCGGCAGCTGTTCGCCGACGCGGGCGTGCACATCCCGACCCAGGACGACTGGCGTGAGCTGAAGGCCTCGGTCATGGAGCACGGCATCTACAACCAGAACCTGCAAGCGGTTCCACCGACCGGGTCGATCTCCTACATCAACCACTCCACCAGCTCCATTCACCCGGTGGCGTCGAAGATCGAGATCCGCAAGGAAGGCAAGATCGGGCGCGTCTACTACCCGGCGCCCTACATGACCAACGACAACCTCGAGTACTACGAGGACGCCTACGAGATCGGCTACGAGAAGATCATCGACACCTACGCCGCGGCCACCCAGCACGTGGACCAGGGCCTGTCGCTGACGCTGTTCTTCAAGGACTCCGCCACCACCCGCGACCTCAACCGCGCCCAGATCTACGCCTGGCGCAAGGGCATCAAGACCCTCTACTACATCCGGCTGCGCCAGATGGCCCTGGAGGGAACCGAAGTCGAGGGTTGCGTGTCCTGCATGCTGTAGTTCCGCGATAGCGAACAGGGGCCTCCCGCTGGGTGGGCCCCTGTTTCGCATTCCGGCCGCCGAGATCGCAAGCGCTTCCCTGCTGGAGCCACGAGCCGGATCCCAACCGCAGTGCCTCGTTGCCCGGTCCGACGCCGGGCTCCCGTCAGCGGCGCCAGTGCCCGGCCGCGTCTGGAATATGCTGGCGCGGAGGGCGATACGGTAGGGATAGGAAACGACGATGACTCATCTCGGCAGCAACGGCGAGCCACTTCGGCCGATTCACGACCCGAGCGTGCCGAGCAGCGCCCGGATATACGACTACGTCCTGGGCGGAAAAGACCACTACCAGGTGGACCGGGACGCGGCCGAGAAGGTGATCGCGGCGTTTCCCACCGCCCGAGTCGCGGCTCGGCAGAACCGGCTCTTCATGCACCGCGCGGTGAACACCCTCACCACCCTGGGCGTGACACAGTTCCTCGACATCGGCACCGGCATCCCCACCGAACCGAACCTGCACCAGGTAGCCCAGGCGCCGTGCCCGGAAGCGCGGGTGGTCTACGTGGACAACGACCCCATCGTGTTGAGCCACGCCCGCGCTCTGCTCACCGGTACGCCGGAGGGACGCACGGCCTACATCGACGCCGACCTGACGGACCCCGAAGCGATCCTGTCCGCCCCCGAACTCGCCGACACCCTGGACCTGAAGCGCCCGGTGGCGCTGAGCCTGGTCGCGGTACTGCATTTCCTGTCCGACGAGCAGGACCCCTACGGCATCGTCGAGACATTGCTGAATGCCCTCGCACCGGGTTCGTTCCTCGCGGTCTCGCACATCACCGCCGACCTCGAACCGGAGATCATAACCAACGCTCTGGACGTGTATCGCCAGAGCGGGGTCTACGCCCAGGCGCGCACGCGAGACGAATTCGCCCGCTTCTTCACCGATCTGGAACTACTGGAGCCAGGAATCGTCGTCTCCAACCAGTGGCGTCCGGGCACCGAATCCCCCGCATGGCTCGACGCGCAAGTGAACTGCTGGAGCGCGGTCGGCCGCAAGCGGTGAGAGGTGTTTGTCCGGCTGAGTAGTCGGCAGCGCCTGCTGAGTAGTTTGGCAGCGCCTGCGGCGCTGCGTGTTCGCGGCCTGGTATGTCTCGCGGCCGAGCGATCGAGACTCGCGCCTGCGGCGCATGCGCTTCGATCGCTCGGCCGCGAGACGGCCGCGAACGGTCGCTCGTAAGACTCGCTCCGGGCGGGGTGGGTAAGTGGTGATCGAGTTACTGGGCTGGCCGGAGGCTGTCCAGGTGTCGAGTGCTGCCGGGGCTCGGGGCTGCCGGGGCTACCGGTGCTGCCGGGGCTGCCGGGCGCTACCGAGCTGTCCGAGCTGAGCGGGGCAGTGTTCGGGGTTTCGATGGCTCGGCGGTTGCGAGGCTCGCCCGGCACGATCACCGCAGCGCTGGGATCACTTCGCGTTCGAAGAGTTCGATGCCGGAGGTGTCGTAGGCGGCTTCGGGGAAGTTGAGGATGGCGTAGCCGAGGCCGAGGTCGCGGACTCGGCGTAGGTTCTCGATGATCTGGTCGGGGGTGCCGATGGCGGCGCCGCCGTTGTGCAGTTGATCGACATAGGACTTGGCCGGGTCGGCGCCGAGGACGGGGGTCAGGCGGGCGGTCAGCGCCGCGAGGCGTTCCTCGACTTCGGCCTGGTTCGAGCCGATGGCGACGTTGAAATTCGAACTGCGGACGATCGCGTCGAAGTCGGTGCCGACGTCGGCGCAGTGCGCGCGCAGGATCTCGGACTTGCGGGTGAACTCGTCGGGGTCGGCGCTGAAATTGGTGTACTGCGCGTATTTCGCCGCGATGCGCAGCGTCTTCTTCTCACCGCCTCCCGCGATCCAGAGCGGAATGCCGCCCTCCTGCAACGGAAGCGGACGGACGATCGCGCCGTCGACCTGGTAGTACTTGCCGTCGAGGGTGGCCTTACCCGCGGTCCACGCCTGCCGGAAGATCTGCACACCTTCGTCCAGGCGGCCCAGCCGTTCGCCCGCGGACGGGAAGCCGTAGCCGTAGGCGCGCCACTCGTGTTCGTACCAGCCACCCCCGATGCCCATCTCGGTGCGGCCGCCGGAGATCAGGTCGACCGTCGCGGCCACTTTGGCCAGGTAGGCCGGATTGCGGTAGCTGATCGCGGTACACATCTGGCCCAGCCGGATGCGCGCGGTGGCGGCGGCGAACGCCGACATCAGCGTCCATGCTTCGTGCGTCGCCTCCTCGGTGGGTACCGGGACGGTGTGGAAGTGGTCGTACACCCACAGCGATTCCCACGCCGGGTTCGCATCGGCGCGCTGGGCGAGGTCTCGCATCACCCCCCACTGGTCCGCCGGGTCGATGCCCACCAGGTCGAGCCGCCAACCCTGCGGAACGAAGATGCCGAAGCGCACGAATATCTCCCTCGTGTGTACCCGAACCGCCACGGCGAGCGCCGCGGCTTTCCTACCTCACTGTTCCCAGTCCGCCGCGGGCTGGCAACCGTTCGGCGCTCGACGCACCGAATTCCGGCCACGTGCCGGGCTGTCTCGTTCGCGCTACCACCAGGTCTTCACGAGCCAGCACGCCGACGAGAGTGAAGGGTCGAGCCGATGGCGGTCGAGCACACCTCCCGAGACCCCCGCGAAACCTGCTGGCGCGCGACACGGCGAATGCCGCACGCTGGAACCGTATGAACGAAGTAAGACATTCGAACGAAGAAAGACAACCTCGACTCGGCGTCGATTTCGGCCGCGTGATCCAAGGGGCGGCCATGGCGCCGGGTGACGAGGACACCGTGTTCCTCTCCGGCGGGCTCGAGCAGGCGCTGCGCACGCCGCCCACCACGGGCGCCTTCGATGTCCTGCCGCGCCTGGTCCGGCGCTTCGAGGGCCGCGCGTGGGTCATCTCCAAATGCGGACCCCGGATCGAGCAGCGCACCCGCCAGTGGCTCGATCACCACGACTTCTACGACCGGAGCGGCATCGCACGCGACAATGTGCGCTTCTGCCGGGCACGGGCGGACAAGGCCGTGCACTGCGCCGAACTCGGCATCACGCACATGATCGATGACCGCCTCGACGTGCACCGCGCACTGCGCGATCTGGTGCCGTACCGGCTCCTGTTCGGCGTGCAGCGCGAGCCGATTCCGGCATGGGTGCGCCACGTCCCCACCTGGGACGACGTGGAGCGCGCGGTGCTGGAGACGACCGGCGCGGCGTGACCTGCTCCGGGACGGAACCGGGTATTCCGCCGGCCCCAGGGCTGACCGAGCGTTCCACCCACCATCGACGACGTGGCCCAGCCGATGGTCCGGCAGGTGAATCTCGCGTGGTGGCGACTTCTGTCGACTCGCGGTCACCGCTGCGAAAGCGCGAGGTCGGCCGAACGCTCGCGAGGCGTCCGGCCGACCCTGCTCGTCCGGTTCTACGCGCCGGTGAACTTCGTCCCGGCGACGGACTTCGACGGCTCACCGTCGACACCGACCGGGATGTCACCCTCCAGCGTCGTGCGGTACAGCACGCGGGTGACGTCGAGATGGTCGAGGTCGCTCGGCGCGAGATGCGCGGTGGCGCGGTTGTCCCAGAACGCCAGGCTGCCGGTCTCCCAGCGGAACCGGACCGTGTACGCCGGGTTGGTCACCTCGTCGAACAGCAGTTTCAGCACCGCGTCACTCTGGCTCGGCCGCAGGCCGACGATGCGGGTCGTGAAGCCCGGGTTGACGAACAGCGCTCGCTCGCCGGTCACCGGGTGCACCCGGACCACCGGATGCTCCGTGATCAGGGGCGCGGCGGCGACCTTCTTGGCGTAGTCGCTGTCGGCGTCCCAAGCCGGTCTGCTGCCGCCGAAGCGGTGCTCGGCGCGCAGCCCCTCGACGAACCGTTTCAGCGACTCCGGCAGGTTCTCGTAGGCGGCGACGAGATTCGTCCAGCCGGTGTCGCCGCCTCGCGCCGGGGCGATCTCGGCGCGCAGGATCGAGGCCGCGGGCGGGTTGATCAGCGCGGAGACATCGGTGTGCCAGTGATTGGTGTAGCTGAATTTCCGCACACCGAACCGCTTCTCGTACAGCCTGCTGTCGACCGCGAGGATCTCCGGGTGCTCCGTCGGCGCGTCGTCGTCGTACGGGTGCGACGGCGTGACCGCGCCGAACCGGCGGGAGAAGGCGATCTGCTGAGCGTGATCGATGTGCTGGTCGCGGAAGAACAGCACCTTGTAGGTGTGCAGCGCGTCGGTGATGGCCGCGACCTGCTGGTCGGTCAGCGGCTCGCGCAGGTCGACGCCGGAGATGTCGGCGCCGATGTAGCCGGCGACGGGTGCGACGTGCACCGCGTCATCGGTGGCGTTCGAGACGGGGGTTTCGTGTACGGCGGTCATCGGAAGAACTCGTTTCGGGATAGCGGATCAGGGTCGGCTCCAGCCGGAGATGCGGGTGTTCGGTCGGGCGACAAGCGCTGCCGCACGTCCGCATGAAGTCGACGACGCGTCGCCTGGTCAGCGCGCGGACGACGACCGCGTTCCGCGCGCGGCGAGCCTGGACAGGGGCGGTCATGGTCAGCCGTTCGCCGGTGCCCGCCACCGCGACAGGCGGCGTTCGAGGGTGACCAGCAGGCCGTTGAAGCCGAGGCCGAGCAGCGAGATGGCGAGGATTCCCGCGTACATGTTCGGGATCGCGAAGTTCTGCTGCGCGGCGGTGATCAGGTAGCCCAGCCCCGCCCTGGCCCCGAACATCTCGGCGGCCAGCAGCACGAGGATCGAACTGGCGGCCGCCATCCGCAGTCCGGTGAAGACGGACGGCAGCGCCGCGGGCAGAATCACCTTCTGGAACAGGCGCAGCGGTGAGAACCCCAGCGAAGCGGCGGATTTGACGAGCAGCGGATCGACGGTGCGCACACCGGTGATGGTGTTCAGCAGGATCGGGAAGAAGCTCGCGTAGAGCACGATGGCGACCTTCGAGGTCTCGCCGATGCCCAGGATCAGCAGGAAGACCGGGAGCAACGCCAGCGCCGCGGTGTTGCGGAACAGCTCGAGGATCGGGTTGAGGAAGTCCGCCACCGGCTTGTACCAGGCGATCGCGATGCCCACCGGAATACCGGCGAGCAACGCGAGCGAATACCCCGCCAGCGACCGATTCAGGCTTGCGGAGAGGTGGGTCCACATCTCACCGCTGGCCACCAGGTCGGCGAACGCCTGGGCGACCACGGAGAACGGCGGCAGGAACACCTCGTCCACCAGCCCGAGAGTCGGAGCGACCTGCCACAGCAGCAAGAACAGCGCGATCACGACCGTCGGTTTGAACACCCGCCAGGCCAACCGGCGCACCGCCCGCAGCGCCTGCCCCACGGTGGTGGGTTCCGCCTCGGCCGGTCGCACCGGGATCGGTCGGGTGGGCGCGGCCGTGTGCGCGTGCACCGGCCGCTCGCTCAGCTGGATGGCGCTAGACATGGGCCGTCCTCTCGATGGTGGATTCGGCATCGGCCGGGTGCTCGGACAGGGACTCGAGTTCCAGGCTCGCCGCCCGCTGGACTTCGCTGTGCAGCAGCGTCCAGATCTCGTGGCGGTAGTCCCGGAAGCGTTCGGACGAGCGGATGTCGTCGTCGGTGTCCCGATCGATCTCGACGTCGACGATGGCCTTGATCCGGCCGGGCCGCGAGGTCAGCACGGCGACCCGCTGGCCGAGATAGACCGCCTCGTCGATGCCGTGGGTGATGAACAGGACGGTCTTGCCGGTGGCCCGCCAGATGCGCAGCAGTTCGTCCTGCAACGACTCCCTGGTCTGCGCGTCGAGCGCGGCGAACGGCTCGTCCATCAGCAGCACCTCGGGATCGAACGCGAGGCTGCGCGCGATCGCGACCCGTTGCTTCATGCCGCCGGACAGCTCGTGCGGGTAGCGATCACCGAAACCGGAGAGGCCGACCAGTTCCAGATAGTGCTCGGCGAGCTCGCGCCGCGCCTTGCGGCGCAAACCCTTGGCTTCCAAACCGAATTCGATATTCGCCCGGGCCGTGCGCCAGGGCAGCAGCGCGTACTGCTGGAAGACGATGCCGCGGTCCAGGCCCGGCCCGGTGATCGGCCTGCCGTCCAGCAGGATCTCACCGGATGTCGGCTTACTCAGTCCGCCGAGCAGGTCCAGCAGCGTCGACTTGCCCGAGCCGCTGGGCCCGACCAGGACCAGGAACTCGCCCTCGCGCAGCTCCAGCGAGATGTCCTCGAGCGCGGTGAACCGCTCCCGGGAGCCGCGCACCGCGAACTGCTTGTGCACTCCGGTAAGCGATAGTTTTGTCGCCGTGGTCATTTCGCGGCCACCACCTCTCCGGTCGGTCCCGCCTCCGGCTGATACTTGCCGTTGGCGTACGGGTTGAACTTGTTGGTGTACAGATCCCTGGCCTGCAACTTGCCGTTCGGCAGTTCGCCGTTGCGCACCAGCCAGTCGATCCAGATCTGCAGTTCCTTCTCGGCCACCACCGCGCCAGGCACCGGGATGCCGGAGCTGAGCCAGTACGGCACCAAGCTGGTGTTCTCGTTGCGGCCGCGCTTGCCGATGATCTGGACGAACCGCTCGCGCACCTGATCACGCGGCGTCACCTGCAACCAGCGGATCGCGCGGGCGGTGCCCTGCACGAAGTCCGCCACGGCTTCGGAGTTCCCGGCGATGAAATCGTTGCGGAAGACGTAGGTGCCGTAGTCGAACGTGCCGAAAATGGCTTTGTCGGTGTACAGCGGGTGCAGACCGCCGCGCTGGAGGGCGGTGTCACGGAAGACGCTGCCCAAGGCGCCGACGTCGACCTGCCCCTTGCGCAACGCGTCCTCGGTGTTGGCCGGCGGCACGACGACCAACTGCACCTGCTCGACCTCGTCGGCGGTGAGACCCTGCTGGTGCAGCCACTCCCTGGTGATGAATTCGTGGTGCGCGCCGAGGGTGTTGACGGCGACCTTCTTGCCGATCAGATCGCGGGCCGAGGTGATGGGGGAGTCGTCACGCACGTAGTAGCCGGTGAACGACTGCTCGTCCGCGCCATAGGAACTCAGCACCGAGGTGACCTTCGCCCCGCCCGCGATCAGCTTCACCACAGCGCCGTTGAACGCGCTGCCGAAATCGACCTGGTTGGTCGCCGCGGCCTGGATATTGGCGGGGCCACTGGTGGTGTCGCCCTCCCAGTGCAGGCTGATCTTCGTGAAGAAGCCGAGGTCGTCGGCCAGCTCGAAGGGGGTCACCTGGCCGGTGCTGCCCTGGTAGCGCAGCACGGTCTTGCCGTCGGCGGTCTTGGCGGGCGCGGACTCGCCGCATCCGGTGAGCACTGACAGGCCGGTGAGCACGGCGACAGCGGTGGAGAGCGCGCGGACGACGCGCCGGGTGGGTAGGGGGATAGGCATTGTTCGTTCTTTCGAAGACGAGAGGACGCCGTGCGATTCGATGCCCGGCATCCGGCGACACCACAGCGGAGCGATGCGGAGGTGGCTGACCGCGCGGGATTCGGTCACAGACCTGGGCCGCGCTGCTTCAGCGGCAACAGATTCCGTGCGGAACGCGCATGAAGTCGACCGCGCGGCGGCGGATCAATGCGGTTGCTGTCGACATTCGGGACTTCCATGAGCTGTTGCTGAGGTGTGGCGGGGGCCGGGAAGGTCTGTACGCCTGCTTGACAAACACTGTTCCGGTTCCCAGCCATGGGAGCAACAGTTCGACGCCGACTGCGTGTAACCCTGTGATTCCGGCACGGCAGGGTTTTCGGCCGTGCCGTCGCGGGCTCGGTGCACGAGGGGTTGTGCTGGGCGTAAAGCGGCTTCGGTCACAACGGCAGGTCGTAAGGTGATCATTGTCTCCGAAGCGAGGTAAGCTGCACGAGGACGTTTTCGCGTCCGTGCGATGTTGAGCCGAATGGTGCGGATTCCGAGATCCGCGGCGACGACGAGAGGGAGGTGGGGTAGCGATGCGCAGCGAACCTCCCAGTCGAAGGCCGCGCGGCGCCGCCCCTTCGCATTCCTGATCGAGTCGCGACGGCAGGGGCCGGCGCCCGCGGTGTGAATTCCGCGTTCTCCGTTCACTCACGCATGTGCTGAGGTCCCCCCATGTCGCAGACCGACATCATCGAAGTACGTCCGACGCTGTCCGAATCCCTGCAGGACATCGTCGATACCCGTCGCGTGGACGCCGCGCTGGACTGGCTCGGCAACCATCCGCCGCACGTCATCGCCGACCAGCTCGCCCGCATGGACGCGGTGCGCGCCGGTATGGCGTTCCGCCTGCTCGACAAGGATCTGGCGCTTGCCGTGTTCGAGGAACTCGAGCCGGTGGACCAGCAGCAGATCCTGCAGGGGCTGCGCGATCAGAGCTTCCGCGACCTGGTCGAGGGCATGGCGCCCGACGACCGCGCCCGCATGCTGCGCGAGGCGCCCGCCAAGGTCGCCAAGAAGGCACTGGCCGGGCTGAGTCCGCGCGAGCGGCGGATGACCGCGAGCCTGCTCGGCTACCCGGAGGGTTCGGCGGGCCAGTACATGACGCCGGAGGTGGTGGCGCTGCCGCGCGACCTCACGGTGGCCGAAGCGCTCGGTATGGTGCGCACCAAGGGCGGCAACGCCGAGACGGTGTACACCCTGCCCGTCGTCGACGCGGGCAGGCGGCTGACCGGGATCGTCGAACTGCGGGAGTTGGTGCTCAGCAAGCCCGAGACGATGGTGTCGGAACTGGTCGTCACCGAACCCGCCTTCGCGCGCGCCACCGATTCGGCGGAGAAGGCCGCCCGGTTGATGCGCGAGACCAACGACATCAACCTGCCGGTGGTCGACAGCGAGGACCGGTTGGTCGGGCTGCTCACCATCGATGACGCAGTCGAGGTGATCGAGGCCGCCGACAGCGAGGACGTCGCGCGGCAGGCGGGTTCCGCGCCGTGGGAGGGCCACTACATG
The DNA here is from genome assembly GCF_013315795.1 of Nocardia barduliensis. Classification (GTDB taxonomy): domain Bacteria; phylum Actinomycetota; class Actinomycetes; order Mycobacteriales; family Mycobacteriaceae; genus Nocardia; species Nocardia barduliensis. The sequence continues at coordinate 74,086 of NZ_JABLTE010000011.1, read as the reverse complement.
GCCGCCGGGGTGTTCCAGCTGGCCCGCTACCGCGCGCTGTGGCTGCTGCTGTTGCTGTTCGCCGCGACGCTCACGGTGAGCGTGACCGATTTCTTCGAGGGCACCTTGCAGCAGGCCGCGCACCTGGCGCTGTTCATCCCGCTGCTGATCGGCGCGGGCGGCAACGCGGGCGCGCAGGCCGCCACCGCCTGTGTGCGTGCGGTGGCGGTCGGCGAGGTCCGCGCGTCGGATCTGCTGAAGGTGATCTGGCGGGAATGCCGGGTGGGCCTGGTGCTGGGCTCGCTGCTGGCCTCGGTGGGCCTGGCGATCGGCGCCCTGTTCGTCGGACCGCGCATCGCCTTGGTCGTCGGCATCACCCTGATCCTGATCTGCGGCTGGGCGGCCACCATCGGCGGCACCATGCCGCTGCTGGCCAAGAAACTGCGTATCGATCCAGCGGTCGTCTCCGCCCCGATGGTCACCACCCTGGTCGACGCCACCGGCCTGATCATCTACTTCACGACGGCCAAGTTGGTGCTCGGAATCTGAGAGTCAGCGCTGCGGCCCGAGTGACGCCGCGAGAGCGCACCGGGCGGTCGCCGGAGAAACGACGCGAGCCCGGTGCCCGCGATCGCATCGCGGGCACCGGGCTCGACGCGGGTTCGCTCAGAACTCCCAGTCTTCGTCCTCGGTGTTCACGGCCTTGCCGATGACGTAGCTCGAGCCCGAACCGGAGAAGAAGTCGTGGTTCTCGTCGGCGTTGGGGGACAGCGCCGAGAGGATGGCCGGGTTCACCTCGGTTTCGTCCTTGGGGAACAGGCCCTCGTAGCCGAGGTTCATCAGCGCCTTGTTGGCGTTGTAGCGGAGGAACTTCTTGACGTCCTCGGTGAGGCCCACCTCGTCGTAGAGGTCCTGGGTGTACTCCACCTCGTTGTCGTAGAGCTCGAACAGCAGCTCGAAGGTGTAGTTCTTCAATTCCTCGCGCTCGGCCTGGGTGACCAGCTCGAGGCCCTTCTGGTACTTGTAGCCGATGTAGTAGCCGTGGACCGCTTCGTCCCGGATGATCAGCCGGATCATGTCGGCGGTGTTGGTGAGCTTGGCCCGCGACGACCAGTGCATCGGCAGGTAGAAGCCGGAGTAGAACAGGAAGCTCTCCAGCAGCGTCGAGGCGACCTTGCGCTTGAGCGGATCGTCGCCGTTGTAGTACGACAGCACGATCTCGGCCTTGCGCTGCAGGTTGCGGTTCTCCTCCGACCAGCGGAACGCCTCATCGATCTCGCGGGTGGAGCACAGTGTGGAGAAGATCGAGCTGTAGCTCTTGGCGTGCACCGACTCCATGAACGCGATGTTGGTCAGCACCGCCTCTTCGTGCGGGGTCAGCGCGTCGGGGATCAGGCTCACCGCGCCGACCGTGCCCTGGATGGTGTCCAGCAGGGTCAGGCCGGTGAAGACCCGCATGGTCAGCTGCTTCTCGTCGGCGGTGAGGGTGTTCCACGACGGGATGTCGTTGGAGACCGGCACCTTCTCCGGCAGCCAGAAGTTGCCGGTCAGCCGGTCCCAGACCTCGGCGTCCTTTTCGTCGGGCACCCGATTCCAGTTGATGGCCGACACCCGATCGATCAGTTTCATCCTGCCTCCACGCCTTTCCCGAGCACGCTGCCGTCACGGAATGTCTACCCCCGGAACACTACTCCTTGTGGGTGACATGTCCGCGTAGCACAACACCTTGTGTCGCCGCGGCGCACGTCCGCCGGGTGTGAGAAGGCGGCGACGCGCCGCGCGCGGCCCCCTATTGTGCGGCACGCCCCGGTGGGTCACCACACCGGTGCCGGTGACCCGAATTGATCGCTGAAAGTTTGCCATATGGTTGGCGCATGGTGAGGGCGCGGGGTCGGCAACCCGGCACACAGGTCCGGGTGCGTGTATTTCCCTGGCCGCGAAAGCGTTGCCGGACGCGCCGATTCACCGATTCGCGGCGGCGCCGCGCGGCGGACAGTGCCGCAAGTCACCGGGCGCCCAGTGGGAGTTCTGGTCGCGGTCCCGGTCTGACCCGCCCGCTCACCTGCGCCGATCGGCCCTGCCGAGCGGCTACGTTGGGCCGAGGGTGTCCCACGCGTTTGGAAGGAGTGAGGGTTATGACCAGTCCGATCACCACCCGTCCGGTACTCGGCGACATGACGATCTTCGCAGGCGTGCTCATCCTCGTCGCCGGTGTGCTGCACCTGCTGACGGCCGTCGCGGCGATCGGCGGCCGCGAGGTCTTCGTGGTGACCGAGGACCAGGTGTTCCTGGTCGGCGTCGCCGCATGGGGCTGGATCCACCTGTCGATCGGGGTGCTGGTGGTGATCGCGGGCCTCGGCATCGTGACCGGAAAGCCCTTGGCCTTTCTCGCCGGTCTCGTCCTGGCGGCGATCAGCATTCTGGACAACTTCCTGTTCGTGTCGATCTACCCGTTCTGGGCGCTGGTGCTGATCGGCGTCGACGTTCTGGTCATCTGGGCGCTGGCCAGGCAACTCGCCGCCGGATAACGCCGCGGGACCAGCCCCACGGCGGGTAAGGGACGCCGCGAACCAGCCGTTGCCTACCGTGGCGGCCGACCGCCGGGTGCGCCGCCGGGCGGTCGCCCACCCGGCTGCGCACCGGGGGCGTTACCCGACTGAGTGTTCTTGGATTTCTCGGCGACGCCCACTGTGAGCGAGACCCGCAGGCCCGACGACGGCGCGCCCGTCACGGTGGCCAGTTCGGCGTCCCAGCCGTCGCCGAAGACGTTGTCGGAGGCGAGCGTGACCTGGCTCAGGTTGGTGACGCTGCGCGCGTAACCGGAGTCGTGGGCGAACACCGCCTCGCAGGATTCATGGGGGAGCGCGATCTGCGAGGTCAGTCGCGCGTTCTGGCCCGCGACGGCGGTTTCCAGCGAGTCGTAGACCTCGAAGTGGATGTGCGGCCAGCGGCCCGAGTAGCAGGCCGGGAAGATCGACGTGAAGTTCACTTTGCCGTCGGCGCCGGCCACCTGCACGCCGCGCAGATAGTTCTGCTCGGTGACGCCCTCGCTGTAGAGCGAGTAATTGCCGTCCCGGTCGCAGTGCCACACGTACACCGCCATGCCCGCCCCGGCGGCGCCGCCTTCGGCCAGGTCGCGCAGCGTCAGGTCGAGCGTCATCGGGACGCCCTGCGCGACACCGGAGTACGAGCCGAACGAGGTGGTGATGTCGCTGCGCACCACACCGGACTCGACCAGGACGTTGGGCCCGTTCGACCCGTCGCCCGGATACGGTCCCGCGGTTTCCTGCGGGGCGGCCGCGGTCGCGCCGGATTGCGTGGTGGTCGCGGCCGCGGTCCCGGTCGTGGTGGACGCCGTCCCGCTCGATCCCGGCGCGCAACCCGCCACCGCCGCCGCCCCCGCGGTCGCGCCGAGGAAGAACAGGGCGCGGCGCCGGGACACCATCACCTTCATGTCGTGTGCGAGGCCGAGATCGTGCTCGTGCGTCTCACCGCTTCGTGCGCCCACTAGCTGCCTTTCGTCGAGGAGGTCGTTCCCCCGCGACGTTAGGAACGGGCGCTCGGTGCAGGCTGGGGCCGGGCTGGGAGTCGGCTGTGGACGGGCGGTCGGCGTTCAGCGCCTGCTGGCCCGGCGGTAGCCGATGGTCGCTGGCACCGCGAAGAGGACGATCGCGCCGAGCGACCACACGACGGTGAGGGTGAGCGAGCGGGCGAGCGGGCCGCCGGAAGCGAGCGCGCGCATGGTGTCGACCGCCACCGACATGGGCTGGTTTCGCACCACCGGTTGGATCCACTTGGGGAAGGCGATCAGCGGGACGAATCCGGTGCTGAAGAACATCATCAGCGAGGTGAGGATGGTGATCCCCTCCACCAGCGTCGATTTCGCGGTGAAGACGGCGACCGAGGTGACGATGGTGGCGAAGGCGAGGCCGAAGAGCACCGGGATGAACAGGAAGACGATCGACGCCGCGACACCCTCGTGGAAGCGGAACCCGAGCACGACGCCCACCGAGACCACCGCGAGGGTGCACACGAAGATGCGGCAGCCCTCCGCGAGCACCCGCGAGGCCAGGCCGGAGGCGCGGTGCACCGGCAGCACCCAGAAGCGGGCGAGCAGCCCCGCGTCGCGTTCGCGGCCGAGCAGGACGCCTCCGGCCACCGCGCCGGACAGCGCACCGACCAAGGCCACCATGGGCACCGAGCCGTACAGCGCGCTCTCGCCGGTGAACTTCCGGATCTGCCCGCCGATCACGGTATTGAGCATGACCAGCAGCAGGCACGGGACGATCAGCGTCTCCAGCAGCGTGACCGGATTGCGCGCCCAGCGCAGCAGCAACCGCTGGGTCTGGATCAGCGTGTGCATCACCAGGGCCGACAGCGACATCTCCGAACCGGTGCGCTGCCGGTCCGGGCGATCCGCCAGCAGTACCATCATGCCCTCCTCGAACTGAGCCGGATCGACAGCGGAACGCAGACGATCAGGATGCCGAGCGCCCACGCCAGCGGCGGACCCAGCAGCGTCCAGCTCACCTGGCCCGCGTTCGGTCCGCTGTCACCGGCGAACGCGCGCAGGGCGACGGCCCACTGCGAGACCGGCTGATTGCGCACGAACGGCTGCACCCACTCCGGGAACTGATCGGCGGGCGCGATCCCGGTGGACAGCATCCCGAAGATCAACGGCGGCAGCACCAGCGCCTGGGCGGTCGCCTCCGGGTTGCGCGACACGGTGCCGATCACGTCGCCGCCCCAGATCAGCGCGAGGCCGATGAGCAGCGAGAACAGCACGAAACCGAGCGTGTGCGCGGCATCGAGGTGAAAGCGGAACCCGATGACGTGACCGCAGATCAACGCGGTGATCACCCCGATCGCCAACCGGAAGACACTGCCGGACAGCCGCGCCGCGACCGGGACCAACGGGCCGATCGGCATGGCGCCGAAGCGCCGGTTGAGCCCGGCGACCGAATCGGTGGCGGCGCGGAAGGCCGCCGAGACGGCCGTGAACGCGGCGGCCTGCAGGATCACCAGCGGCATCATGAACTGCGCGTAGCTGCTGAATCCGGTGCCGATCACGGTCATGATGGTCTTGAGCGGGATGTAGAAGCTGGCGGTGAACGCCGCGGGCGCCAGCACCGAGGTGAGCACTTCGCCGGTCTGCACCGACGGCACGATCAGCCGGGAGGTGAGCACCCACCACTGTTGCGGTCGCAGCGGGGCCGCCCGGGTCTGGGACAGCCAGGTCGCCGTCGTCACGACACCACCTCCGGCCGCACGGTGTCCTCCGCGGTGGCCAGATGACCGGTGAGCTGGAGGAAGACGTCGTCGAGTGAGGGACGGCGCAGCGCGATGTCCACCAGCTCGACGCCCGCGCTGTCCAGTCGGCGCAACGCTTCGGCGAGCGTTTTCGCGCCGTCCGGAGCGGGCACGGCGATCCGATCGGAGTCGGGCGTCAGCGCTGCCCGGTTGCCCGGCGGCAGCAGCGAACCGAGGGCCGCGGCGATGGCGGGCAGATCCTTCAGATCCAGCGGCACCACCTCGCAGTAGCTGCCGCCGGTCCGTGACTTCAGCTCGTCGGCGGTGCCCTGGGCGATGACCACGCCGTGATCGATGACGATGATCCGGTCGCTGAGCGCGTCGGCCTCCTCCAGATACTGGGTGGTGAGCAGGGTGGTGATGCCCGCCTTCTTGAAACCGGAGACCAGATCCCACACGCCCTGCCTGCTGCGCGGGTCCAGCCCGGTGGTCGGCTCGTCGAGGAACACCACGTCGGGGCGCACGACCAGACCGCAGGCGATGTCGATGCGCCTGCGCATGCCGCCGGAGTAGGTGCCGACCCGGCGGCTCGCCGCGCGCTCGAGATCGAACTCGGCGAGCAGTTCGTCCGCGCGGGCGCGGGCGGCCCGCTTGCGCAGGCCCATCAGCCTGCCGAACATCACGAGGTTCTCGTAGCCGCTGAGCATGTCGTCCAGCGCGGCGTACTGCCCGGTGAGCATGATGCTGCGGCGCACCGCCGCCGGATCGGCCACCACGTCGTACCCGGCGACCGTGGCGCGGCCGCGGTCCGGCCGGATCAGCGTGGACAGGACGTTCACCATGGTGGTCTTGCCCGCGCCGTTCGGTCCGAGGATGCCGAGCACCTCGCCCGGCTCGGCCGTGAAATCGACTCCGCGTAGTGCCTTGACGGCGCCGAAGGATTTCTCGATCCCCTCGACGACGACTCCTTGGTCGGGATTCATCCTCGGCCTCCCAGATGTGCATCGAGCACGCGCGCGATGATCGGCAGCACCGCTGGCGCCGTCAATTCGTCGTGGGTGACTTCGATGTCGTGGTTGATGATCTCGCCGGTCACGTACGGCCGCCAGCCGTCGGGACCGAAGATGTCGGAGGTGTCGACGGTCGCGCTGAAGTACACGATGTCGCCGTCGTACACGGGTCTGCGGTAGCCGGTTCTGGTGCGGGCGGCGGCGTTGTAGGACCCGGCCATCCGCTCCAGCGTGGCGGCGTCGATCAGCGAGACGCCGCCGAGCCGTTCGCGGATCAGGTCCGCCGCCTGCTGTGCGGTCGCGTCGGCGGGGACGTCGTGGATGCCGAACACCGCGCCGAAGCTGTTGACGAACGACCCGGCGGTGAGCCGCTCGATGCTGTCGCCGTCGATGTCGGCGGTGTCGGCGTCCAGCAGCGCGACCACGCCGACCTCGGCGCCTTCGGCCTTCAGCCGCGCCGCCGCCGCGTGGGCGATCAGGCCGCCGAACGACCAGCCGAGCAGGTGGTAGGGCCCGTGCGGTTGCAGTGCCCGGATCTCGCGCACGTAGCGCTCGGCGAAGTCCTCGATCGAGCGCGCGGGCGGCTCGTGTCCGCCGAGGTCGGGCGCTTGCAGACCGTAGATCGGGCGGCCGGGTGCGAGTGCGTCCGCGAAACCGAGGTAGGTCCAGGCCATTCCGGACGACGGATGGATGCAGAACAGCGCGGGTTCCGCACCGCCGAGCCGGATCGGCAGCACCACGTCCAACCCGAGCCCACCGGCCGCGGGAACGGCCGGTGCCGTCGCCGCGGCTTCCTCTTCGGCGGCGGATCGCGCCGCCGGGGACGCGGCGAAGCGCGCCGCCGCGCCCAGCGCGGCCAGCCAGAGGTCGGCCAGCTCGTCGACCTCGTCCCGGTCGAGCAGGGTGGACGGGAAGCCGAAGCTCGCCCGCAACCGGTCTCCGATCACCACGGCGTTCACATCGATCGCCGATTGCAGCGGTACGCCGGGATCTTCGGCGACGTGCACGTCGCCCAGCTCGTCGGTCGGCAGCCAGCCCAGCCCTTCGAGTCCGGCCGGAATATCGCCGGTGGAGTATCTGCCGAGATAGTTGAAGCCGACTCGCCCCGGCAGGCGTCGCGGGAGCTGCCGCGCGGTCTCGGCGTTGAGGTAGCGCAGCAGGCCGAAGCCGATGCCCTTGTCCGGCACCGCGAGCAGTTGATGCTTGACGGCGCGGATCGCGGTGCCCATCGCGGGCCCGCCGGCGAGCGCCTCATCGATGTCGATTCCGGACAGGTCGAGACGTACCGGGTAGATGCTGGTGAACCAGCCGATGGTGCGCGACAGGTCGGCGCCGGGCACCACTTCCTCCTGGCGGCCGTGCCCTTCCAGACGCACCAGCGTCGACGGATCGCAGGCGCGCCAGCGCACCAGCGCCAGCGCCAAGGTGGCCAGCAGGGCGTCGTTGACGCTGCCCTGGAACAAGCCGGGCAGGGTGGTGAGCAACGCCGAGGTGACCTCGGCGGACGCCGCGCGCTCGACCATCCGCAAACCGCCGGTTCGGTCGACGGCCGGATCCAGCTCGCGGCCGCCGATCACCGGGTCGGGTCCGGCCAGCACGTCGCGCCAGTACGCCAGTTCGGCGACCCGGTGTTCGGAATGCGCTTCGTCGGCCAGCGCGTGGGCCCACCGCCGCATCGACGTGCCGGTCTCCGCGAGTACCGGGGTGCTGCCTGCCGATATCTGGGCCCACGCGGCCACCAGATCCGGCACCAGGATGCGCCAGGACACACCGTCGATCACCAGGTGATGCGCCAGCACGATCAGCCGACCGGAACCGGTGCGCGCGCCCGCGTCGCCCACCGGGTCCAGCCAGATGAACTGCAGCATGACGCCGTCGGCCGGATCGAGCCGATCGGCCGCGGCGTCCAGCTCGGTCATGGCGAACTCGTGCAGTTCGATCGGGTCGATGGCGGCGAACTCGATACGGCGCACCAGCGCGTCCACGTCGACCGAGCCGGGCGGGCCGACCAGCAGGCGCGGCGCGTCGCCGTCGGTGATCAGCCTTGCGCGCAGCATGTCGTGCCGGTCCACCGCGGCGGCCAGCACCGCGACGATCTGGGACCGCTCGATCCCGACCGGCAGCTCCAGGACCGCGGTCTGGGCGAAGCGGTCGTAGTTCCCGCCGCGTTCCAGCATGTAGTGCACGATCGGCGGGAGCGGCAGCTCGCCCACACCGCCGCCGGGCAACTCCTCCAGCGTCACCGCGGCGCCGGCCGCGTCCACGGCCGCGGCCAGCGCCGCGACCGTGCGGTGCTCGAACACCTGCAAGGGCGTGCAGGTGATGCCCTGCTGCTTGGCCCGCGAGACCAGCTGGATCGCCAGGATGCTGTCGCCGCCGAGCGCGAAGAACGAATCGTCGGCGCCCACTCGCGCCACGCCGAGCAGTTCGCCGAAGATCGCGGCCAGCTGCTGTTCGGTCGGCGTGCCCGGCGCACGGTACTCGGTGCGGTCGGCGGTGAACTCCGGGGCGGGCAGCGCCCTGCGGTCCAGCTTGCCGACCGCGTTGCGCGGGATCTCGTCCAGCACGACGAAAGCCGAGGGCACCATGTAACCGGGCAGGATGTCGGCGGCGAACGCCCGCACCTTCGCCACGTCGAGTTCGGACCCGGGCGTGCGGACGAGGTAGGCCGCCAGCGCGGTCGCCCCGGTGGGGCCGGGCACGCCGAGCGTCACCGCGAAGTCCACGCCGTCGGCGCGGCCGAGGACCGCGTCGATCTCGCCGAGCTCGATGCGCTGGCCGCGCACCTTGACCTGGAAGTCGGTGCGGCCCAGATATTCCAGCTCCGGTCCCGCGTCGCCGCGGATCCAGCGCACCAGATCGCCGGTGCGATACATCCGTTCGCCCGCCGCGCCGAACGGGTCGGCCATGAAACGAGCCGCGGTGAGGCCGGGCCGCGCGTGGTACCCGCGCGCCAGCGCCGGTCCGGCGAGATACAGCTCGCCCGCTACGCCGAACGGAACCGGGCGCAGCCGATCGTCGAGGACCAGCACTCGCGCGCCCTGCACCGGCGTGCCGATGGACACCGGGGCGCCCACGGCCAGCGGCGCGGAACCCGTTGCCCAGATGGTGGACTCGGTCGGACCGTACAGGTTGACCATGGCGCGGCCGGTGGCCCAGCGCTCCACCAGCTCGGCGCCGACCGCCTCACCGGCCACCGCGAGCACCCGGATGCTGGTCACCTCGGCGGGATCGAGGGTGGCCAGCGCGGAGGGGGTGATCACCATGTGGGTGACCTGCTCGGCGTCGATCAGTTCGGCGAGCGCGCTGCCGCCGAACACGTCCGGCGGGGCGACCACCGACGCGCCGCCGGAACCGAACGCCATGATCGCCTCGAACACCGACGCGTCGAAACTCGGCGACGCCACCTGCAACACCCGGGAACGCTCGTCCAATCCGAGCGAATCCTGTTGCGCAGCGACCAGATCGGCGATGCCGCGATGCGAGACCGCGACGCCCTTCGGCGTGCCCGTCGAGCCGGAGGTGTAGATCATCCACGCCGCGTTGTCCGGCCGGATGGGGCCGGGCAGATCGCGCTCGCTCAGCGGACGGCCACTCGCGGCGCTCCAGCGTTCGACCAGGGCGAGGTCGTCGAGCACCAGCCAGTTCGTGCTGTCGGGCAGCATCGGCCGGAACGCGGCGAGGGTCAGGCCGAGTGTCGCGCCGGAGTCGGTGAGCATGTGGTCGATGCGGTCGACCGGATGCTTCGGATCGACCGGCAGGAACGCCGCGCCCACCTTCGCGGCGGCCCACATCCCGGTGAGCAATTCCGGCGAGCGCGGCAGGCCGAGTGCCACAACGCTTTCCGGACCGCCGCCGGACTCGAGCAGGATCCGGGCCAGGCGAGTGGCGTGCGCGTCGATCTCGGCGTAGGTGGTGGCGTGCCCGCCGGCCACGAGGGCGGGGCGATCCGGGTACCGCCGCACCGTCTCGGCCAGCAGCTGCGGCAGGGTCGTGGTCGCGGCGGCCGCGGGACCGCGCACCGGCACCAGGGTGGCGCGTTCGGCGTCGTCGAGGATGTCGATGTCGGCGATGCGCACGTCGGGCCGAGCCAGCACCGCGGCGAGCACCCGCCGCCACCGGGTGGCGAACACGGCCATCGTCGCCTCGTCGAACAGGTCGGTGGCGTAGGTCAGCACGGCGTCGATGCCCGCCGGACCGCTGTCGCCGAAACGCTCGCGCAGATCCAGGGTCAGGTCGAACTGGGAGGCGTCGCGATCGAAGTCCTCCACCTCGAATCGCAGGCCGGGCAACTCCAGCACCGGTTCGACGAAGTTCTGCAGCGACAGCGAGACCTGGAACAGCGGGTGGTGCGCGGTCGAGCGAGCCGGATCCAGCACTTGGACCAACCGCTCGAACGGCACGTCCGCGTTGGCGAAGGCGTCCAGGTCGGCGGACCGGACGGTGTCCAGGAACGCCGCGAAGCCTCGGCCGGGATCGACCGGGGTGCGCAGTGCCAGGGTGTTGACGAACATGCCGACGAGCTGGTCGAGCGCCTCCTCGCCGCGACCGGCGACCGGCGTGCCGATCAGCACGTCGTCGGTGCCGGCCAGGCGGGCGAGCAGGGCCGCGAGTGCGGCGTGCACGACCATGAACGGGCTGACGCCGTGCGCGGCCGCGAAGTCCACCAGCGCCCGGTGCGTCCGGGCGTCGACGGTGAAGCCGAGGTCGGCGCTGTGCATGGTCTGCACTGCCGGGCGCGGCCGGTCGGCGGGCAGTTCCAGCACGTCGGGCGCGCCCGCCAGGGTCTCGCGCCAGAACCCGATCTGGCGCGCCGCCAGCGATTGCTGGTCCGCCTCGTCGCCGAGCACCTCGCGATGCCAGAGCGCGAAGTCGGCGTACTGCACCGGCAGCGGGACGCGGGCGGCGTGCCCGCCGCAGGCCCGCTCGGAGTAGGCGGCGACCAAGTCGGCGGCCAGCGGAGCCATCGACGCGCCGTCCGCGCTGATGTGGTGCACCACCAGCACGACGACGTGCACCGGGGGCGTGGCGGTCACGATCGCGCCAGGTGTCGCGGCATAGCTCGACGCCACCGGTGCGTTCCCGGCCGCGGGGCCGGAGGAGACCGGCGCGGCACCGGTGGAAGGACCGGACGACACCGGCCCGGCACCCACCGACGGCTCCGGGCCGCCGTGCAGCCGGAACAGCCCCACCCGCAGCGGCGGTTGGGTGGCGAGATCGAATCCGGCGCCCGCCAGCTCGCCGATCCGCTCGCGCAGCGCGGGGCCGTCCTCGGTGTCGGCCACCGGCATGGCGGGCACGGCGACGTCGACGCCGACCACCACTTGGCGCGGGCCCTCCGCGTCCGCCGGGTAGAGCGTGCGCAGGCTCTCGTGCCGCTCTACCACGTCGGCGAGGGCGCCGCGCAGCGCTTCGACGTCCAGATCACCGGTGAGCCGCAGCGCCACCGCGATGTTGTAGGCGGGCGAGGCCGGATCCATCCGGTTGAGCACCCACATGCGCTGCTGCGCGGGGGACAGCGGAACGCGATCCGGCCGCAGCCGCGGCGCGAGGACGAACCGGCCCGCCGCCGCGCCGGTGGCGGGGATCACCCGGGCCGACAGCTGGGCGACCGTCGGCGCGTCGAACAGGTCGCGCAGCGCGATCCGCGATCCGAGCGCCGCATTCACCCGCGCCACCACCTTGGTCGCGCTCAGCGAGTTGCCGCCGAGTTCGAAGAACGACTGGTCGACGCCGACGCGCTCGCGGTCGAGCACCTCGCCGAACACCGCGGCCACCGTCTCCTCGACCGGCGTGCTCGGTGCGAGGTAGGGCCGGTGACTCTCCGAGAAATCCGGTACCGGAAGGGCTTTGCGGTCGAGTTTGCCGACCGGGGTGAGCGGGATGGAGTCGAGCACGACGAGGTAGCCCGGCACCATGTAGCCGGGCAATTCGGCGGCCACCTGGGCGCGCAGCCGATCGACGTCCAGGCGAACGCCCTCGGCGGGCAGCACGTAGGAGACCAGCACGGTGGTGCCGGCCGGGCCGGTGCGCCCGATGGTCACCGCGTACTCCACCTCGTCGTCGCGGGAGAGCACCGCGTCGATCTCGCCCAGCTCGATGCGCAGACCGCGGATCTTGACCTGGAAGTCGCTGCGGCCCAGATACTCCAGCTCGTAGCCGCCGTCGTTGTCGACCCAGCGCACCATGTCGCCGGTGCGGTACATCCGCTCGCCCGGTTCGCCGAAGGGGTCGGCGACGAACCTGCTCGCGGTCATCTCGAAGCGGTTGAAGTAGCCGCGGGCCAGCGCGGGACCGGCCAGGTACAGCTCGCCGGGCACCCCCACCGGCACCGGACGCAGCCACGCGTCCAGCACCATGGTCGCCGCCCCGCGGATGGGACCGCCGATCGTGATCGGCTCGTCCGCGACGAGTTCGCCTGGTCCGGTCGCCCAGATGCTGAATTCGGTCGGGCCGTACAGGTTCACCATGCGCCTGCCCGGCGACCACCGCTCGATCAGCTCCGGCGTCGCCGCCTCGCCCGCGACCGCCAGCACGCGCAGGTGTTCCAGGCCGCCGGGTTCCATGGTCGCCAGCGCCGACGGCGTGATCACCGCGTGCGTGACGCGCTGGGTGCGCAGCAGGTTTTCCAGTTCCGTCCCGCCGTAGACGTCCGGCGGCGACACCACCAGTCTGCCCCCCGCGCCGTGCGCGATGAGCAGCTCGAACACCGAGGCGTCGAAGCTCGGCGACGCCACCTGCAACGCGCTGGCGGTGTGGTCCAATCCGAGCGTCTCCCGTTGCGCGTCCACGAGATTCGCGATGCCGCGGTGGCTGAGCAGCACGGCCTTGGGCTTGCCGGTGGAACCGGAGGTGTAGATCAGGTACGCCGTCTGGTCGAGGTCGATCGGGCCGCCGCGCTCCTCGTCGGTGATCGGCGCTTCGGAGACGGTCATCACCCGCCGGATGGTGTTGAGATCGTCGAGCAGCAGCCAGTCGATGGTGCCGGGCAGCGTCTCGCCGGTCGCGGTGACCGTCACGCCGATCGGCGCCTTGGAGTCGCTGAGCATGTGCTCGATGCGCTCCACCGGGTAGTTCGGGTCCAGCGGAGCGAACGCCGCGCCGGTCTTGGCCAGCGCCCACACGGCGATCACCGATTCCAGCGAGCGGGTGAGCGCCAGCACGACGAACACTTCGCGCCCGACTCCGCGGCGCAGCAGCACCCGGGCGTAGCGGTTGGACCAGGCGTCGAGTTCGCCGTAGGACATGGTGAGCTCACCGGCGGTGATCGCGATCGCCTCGGGATCGATGCGCGCGCCAGCGGTGAGCAGTTCGGGCAGTGTGGCCTGCGGCACCGACGCCGGACCGCGCACCGGGACCAGCGCGGCGCGCTCGGCGTCGTCGCAGTACTGCAACTGGGAGACCAGCGCGTGCGGGTTGTCCGCGAGCTGGCCGAGCAACCGGACGAAGCGATCCAGCAGGGGCCGCGCCGCCTGGGCCGGAAGCTGGTCGGCCAGGTACTTCAGCGTGACCCGCAGGGTGTCGCCACCGTCGTCGCCGCGCAGCGGGATCACCATGAGATTCAGCGGATACGGCGTCGCGTCGGTGCCTTCCACGTCGAGCACCCGCATGCCCGCGATGTCCAGCGCCTGCGACAGCGCCTCGCGATCGATGGGGTAGGACTCGAACACGGTCAGTGTGTCGAACAATTCGGCCAGGCCGACGGCCTGGTGGATGGCGGCCAGTCCGACGTGCTGGTGGTCCATCAGCCGCGCCTGCTCGGATTGCAGGCGCGCGAGCAGGTCGGACACCTTCTCCGCCGGATCGAGCCGCACCCGCACCGGCAGCGTGTTGATGAACAGGCCGACCATCTCCTCGACCCCGGCCAGTTCCGGCGGCCGTCCGGAGACGGTGCCGCCGAAGATCACGTCGGTGCGGCCGGTGAGCATCGTCAGCAGCATCGCCCAGGCGGCCTGCACCAGAGTGTTCGCCGTGGCGCCCGCTTCCCGGCCCGCGGTCTCCAGCTGGGCAACGGTGGCACGGGAGAGGTCGGCGGAGATCATCCCGGTCTCGGTCGATTCGATCCCCGCGAGGGTGGGCACGGCGCGCGTCGGCGTGTCGACGCCGGCCAGCGATTCGGTCCACGCCGCGAGGGATCGCGCGTCGTCCCTGGTCGCCAGCCAGGACAGGAACTCGCGATAGGAGTGCGCGGGCGGCAGGGCCGCGAGGTCACCGTCGGTGACGTAGAGGGTGAGCAGTTCGCGCACGAGCAGCGGCGTCGACCAGCCGTCGAGCACCAAGTGGTGATTGGTGAGCACGAAACGATAGGTATCGGAGTCGATCCGGATGAGCGCGCAGCGCAGCAGCGGAGGACGGGTGAGTTCGAACCGGGTGCGCGCGTCCAGCGCGATCAGCCGATCGAGTTCTGCGGCCCGCTCGTCCGCGTCGGCGATGCCGGTGAGATCCGCTTCGCGCCAGTCGATCTCGGCGTCGGCCAGGACGAGCTGGCGCGGACCGTCCTCGGTCTCGACGAAGGCGACGCGCAGGTTCTCGTGACGGGCCACCAACGCCTGCGCGGCGCGGCGCAACCGGGCCGCGTCGACGGTGCCGGCCAAGGTGAGCAGGGACTGCACCGTGTAACCGTCGGCGGTGTCGGAGTCGTAGAGCGCGTGGAAGAGCAGGCCGTATTGCAGCGGCGAGAGCGGCCACACGTCGGCCAGGTTCGGATAGTCGCGCTCCCAGGTGTCGATCTGCGCCTGGGTGACGGTGAGCAGGTCGAAGTCCGACGGTGTGCGTCCACCCGCGCTCGGGCTTCCGGCGTGTTCGGCCAGCGCGCCGAGCGCCCGCTCCCACAGCGCGGCGAGTTCGGCGACATCCGCCTCCTCGAAAAGCCGTCCGGCGTAGGCCCAGGTCACCTCGAGGCCCGCGTCGGTGAGCACGGCGTTGATGTCGACCGCGGCGGCCAGCGGCGCGCGGTCGTCCTGGGTCGCGGCGAACCGGCGCGGCAGCCACGCCTGGTCCTCGCCGCCGGTGGACGCGCGACCGAGGTAGTTGAAGCTGATCTGCGGCGTCGGCCCGTCCGCCAGCGCCGCGGCGGTGTCCGGCACCAGGTAGCGCAGCATCCCGAAGCCGATGCCTTTGTCCGGCAGGGCGCGCAACTGCTCTTTGGTCGCCTTGATCGCGGCGCCCGCCGCGGCGCCGCCCGCGAACGCGTCCGCCAGATCGATGCCGGTCAGGTCGACCGCGGCGGGATAGACGCTGGTGAACCAGCCCACCGTCCGGGCCACGTCGGCACCGGGCAGGACGGTCTCCGAGCGGCCGTGGCCCTCCAGGGTGAACAGCGTCGCGGTGCGCCCGCGCCACCGGGCCACCGCCAGCGCGAGCCCGGCCAGCAGCACGTCGTCGGCGCCGCAGTGGAAACGATCCGGCGCGACGGTGAGCACGGTCCGCGCGATATCGGGCGCAACGACGGTGGTCCGGTGCGCCATGGTGGACACTACGTCGAGGGCGGGATCCATCGGCGCCGCACCGAGCGCCGGATCGGGCGTGGCCAGGATGCGCTGCCACAGCGGCAATTCCGCGGTTCGGGTGGCCGCGTGCGCACGCTGTCCGTAGGCCCAGCGCCGGAACGAGGTGCCCACCGGCGCGAGCGGTGCGCCCAGCGCGGCGGTGGCCAGATCCGGCAGCAGGATGCGCCAGGAAACGCCGTCGGTGACCAGATGGTGCAGCACCAGCCACAGCAGCGGCGCGGACTCGGCGCGCTCGATCCACACGAAGCGCGCGATCGCGCCCGTCTCCGGCTCGAGCAGGTCGGCGGCACGCTGCAAGGCGCGCTCGCAGATCGCGTCGAGATCCCCGTCCTCCGTCACGACCTCGAGCAAGCCGCCCGCGTCCACCGCGCCGGGTTCGGCGACCACCCAGCTCCAGCCGTCGCCTGCGCGGCGCAGCGTCGAGCGCAGCACGTCGTGCCGGTCCAGCAGCGCCTGCAGCGCGGCGACCAGACTCGCGCGCTCGATGCCGGAAGGCAGCTCGATGAGCACGGCTTGGGCGAACCGCCGCCAGGTGTCACCCGGCTCGAGCATCGCGTGCACGATCGGCGTGAGCTCCACTTCGCCGACTCCGCCGCCGGGCAGTTCGTGCACCACCGCGACCGGCACGTCGGTGGCCACCGCGGCCAGCGCCGCGACGGTCTTGCGCTCGAAGACGTCGCGCGCGCTGAACCCGAGCCCGGCCGCCTTCGCCCGGGACACCAGCTGGATCGAGACGATACTGTCGCCGCCGAGCGCGAAGAAGCTCTCGTCGACGCCCACCGATTCCACGCCGAGCACCTGCGCGAACAGCGCGGCGAGCGTCTCCTCGCGCGGCGTGGACGGCGGTCGGCTCGTGGTGGTGCGTGCGCCGAATTCCGGAGCGGGCAGCGCTTTGCGGTCCACCTTGCCCAGCGGAGTGAGCGGAAGGCTGTCGAGCACCATGACCACCGCGGGCACCATATAAGCCGGAAGCGATTCCCCGGCAGCCGCTTTCAGCGCCTCCGGATGGATCTCCGCTCCCGGCTTCGGCAGCACGTACGACACAAGCGCGGTGGCGCCCGAACCGGTTTCGACGCCGAGGGTGAGCGCGAAGTCCACGTCGGGATGCCGCTGCAAGGCGGCGTCGATCTCGCCGAGCTCGATGCGGAAGCCGCGCACCTTCACCTGGAAGTCGCTGCGGCCCTGGTACTCCAGTTCGACGCGTCCGTCGTGCTCGACCCAGCGCACCAGGTCCCCGGTGCGGTACATGCGTTCGCCGGTCGCGTACGGGTTGGCGACGAACCGGTCCGCGGTGAGCCCGTTACGCCGGTGATAACCGCGGGACACGCCGGGACCGGCGAGATACAGCTCACCGGTGGTACCCGGCGGCAACGGCCGCAGCCACGGGTCGAGGACCACGGCCGACACGTCGCGGGCCAGTCCGCCGATGGTGATCGGGCCGTCCGGGGTCAGCGGGGCGCTGAGAGTGACGGTGATGGTGGTCTCGGTGGGGCCGTAGCCGTTCAGCAGGGTCCGGCCGGCCCATTTCGCGACCAGCTCCGGCGGGCAGGCGTCACCGCCGACGATCACCGTGCGCAGCGCGGGCAGCGTCGCCGGGTCCAGCGATCCCACGACGGCGGGGGTCACGTTGAGGTGCGTGACGCGGTGCGCGCGCAGCACGTGGGCCAGCTCCTCGCCCGCGTACGCCGAGGGCGGGACGACGGCCAGCGTCGCGCCCGCCGCGAGCGTGACAACGATCTCCTCGACGGAGATGTCGAAACTGGGCGAAACTGCGTGAGCGACAACGGATTCGGAGTCGATGCCGAAACCGGCGCCGGAACTCGCCACCAGGTTCGCCAGTCCGCGGTGGGAGACCAGCACGCCTTTGGGCAGACCGGTCGAGCCGGAGGTGTAGATGATGTACGCGACCTGGTCCGGGTGCATCGCCGCGGTTCGCTCGGCGTCGGTCAGCGGCGCCGGGTCCTGATCGGCCACCGCCCGCTCGGTTGTCTCGTCGTCGAGGATCAGCCAGGACACCCGGTCCGGCAACGACTTTCGCGCGGAGGTCAGCGTGATCCCCGCGACGACGCCGCTGTCGCCGACCATGTGCTCGATGCGATCGGCGGGATAGGTCGGATCGATCGGCACGAAAGCCGCGCCCGTCTTCACCACCGCGATCGTCGCCAGGACCGACTGCGCGGATCGTGGAATCGAGATCGCCACGGTGCGCTCGGGTCCGGCGCCCGCGCCGATCAGCACCCGGGCCAGCCGGTTGGTGTAGTCGTCCACCTGACGGTAGGTCAGCGCGGTCTCGTCCGCCACGAGCGCGGTCGCCAGCGGATCGCGGGCCGCCCCCTCGGCGAGGATGGCGGGCAGCGTCCGCGCCGCGACGCCCGCGGGGCCGCGCCCGGGAGCGAAGTCCGCGCGCTCGGCGTCCGACAGCACGGCGACGCTCGCCAGCGGCGCGTCCGGCCCGGCGGCGAGGAAGCGGTGCAGGAACGACAGGAACCGGCGGTGCTGCGCGGTCAACTCGGCGTCGGTGTAGAGATTGCCGTTGGCCTGGAAGTCGATGTGCGTGCTCTCGCCGCCCACGCCCGGGTACAGGTTGACGAACAGGTCGTCGATCAGACCCGAGGTCAGCACGTGCAGCCGCCCGGTCACCCGGCCGAGCTGAATCCTGGTGTCGACCATCATGAGGTTCACCGAGGGGCCGAACGACACCGCTTCGTCCATCGGCCAGCCGAGGTCGCGGAAGATGTCCTCCTGCCGGTAGCGCTGGCGGCGCAGCGCCCCCGTCAGCTCGCCCTGGGCGGCGCGGATCACGTCCCCGACCGTCGTGGCCGGCGTCAGCCGCAGTCGCAGCGGGACCACGTTGGCGATCATGCCGCCGGAACGCCGCAGCGTGGCGGTGGTGCGCGCGGACACAGGGAGGCTCAGCACGACCTCAGGTGCGCCGGTCATCGCGGACAGGTACGCGCCGAAGGCGGCGACCACGGTCGGCGCGACACCGGAGGACACCTGACCGGCGACGGCGTCGAGCAGTTCCGCGGTGTCCGCGGGCAGCGCGCCCGCGACTCGGCTCGGGTGCCCGTTCACACCCGCGGTGCGACCGGCCAGGTTCACCGGATCGGCCATACCGTCGAGGTGGGCGAGCCAGTGCTCGCGGTCCGCGGCGAAACGCTCCGAGCTGCGGTAGGCCAGATCCGCCTCGACGATCTTGCGCAGGTCCTCCGCCTTCGCCGGTGGAGCCTCGCGCCCCTCGACGGCGGCGTTGTAGAGCTCACCCGTGCGCTGCACCATGGTCAGCGCGCCCATACCGTCGAGCACGATGTGGTGGATGCGCGAGTACCAGAACCAGCGGTCGGCGCCGACGCGCAGCATGGCGATGCGCACCAGCCGGTCGCGGGTCAGATCGAGCGGGGCCTCGTACTCCGCGCGCATCCAGGCGTGCGCGGCCGCCTCCGGGTCGGGTTCGGCGCGGAAGTCGAGCGTTTCCAGGCTGTCGTCGAGGGTGGGGTCGACGAATTGGAACGGATGACCCTCCACTTCGATCAGGCGGAGGTAGCCGGTGCCGAATTCGCGCCCGGACTGCCGCGCCGAACGCGCGAGCAGGTCCAGGTCGATCGGTCCGTTCAGTTCGACGTACTGGGCGATGGAGATCGGAGTGTCACCGGCGACGTGCTGGGCGAACCAGATGCCGCGCTGTGCCGCCGACAGGGCGAAGGCCCCGTCGGGAAGACCTGTGTCCGTATCTTTCGCCGAGAGGGAAGGCTGTTGCATGACGTGTCCTACGTTCTGACCGCGGGTCTGGGCTACCCGGCGAGGACCGCCCGTAGCCACCGCGGTAGCGGTAGTACCTGCCGCCGCACAGCACGCGGCAAGTCAATTCTGAACCGGCGCGGGCGGCGCTGCGGGGGTATTGCGCACACTGCGCGACCCGAACATTGCTGTTCGGGTCGCGGGGGGAAGGGTTTGCCCGGTCAGGCCGATGCCGGCAGCAGATCCAGGTCGGCCGCGTTCAGCGGGGCGGCGGAACTGGTCAGGTAGCGCTGCAGCGTGGAGCGCTCGTCCAGCACCAGCCAGGTGATCTCGCCTGCGTGCTCGGGCTGCTGGTCCTTGGTGGTGATGCCCACCGGGGCGCCGAGCGCGTTGGAGCTGTCCTCGGTGACCGGAACCGTGGTCGCGCCGATCTTGGTGGCGGCCCGCTCTGCGACGACGGACTCGATCGGCTGGTCGATCGCCACCGCGATCCGGCTGCCGGGGCCCGCGCCGATGCCGAGCAGCAGCCGGGCGAGGCGGTTGGACCAGCGGTCGAGTTCGGCGTAGGTGAGCTCGCAATCGGCGGTGGAGACCACGACCGCCTGCGGATCGACCTCGGCGACGGGCTGTGCCAACGGCAGGACGTAGAGGTTGTCGGCGAGCGAATCGGTCAGCGTGTGCATGTCGTGTCCTCGAGTGTCGATTAAGAGGTATTTGGCGTACCTCTGAATCTCGTCCTCGAAAGGACTTTCCGACAGCAACCCCAGCGCTGGTCCGCGCACTCCAAGGGTGGGCGAAACCTCACCCAAGGGGGTGGGCGGTCAGTCGGTCACGTAGCCGTTGAGCGTGTTGCGCAGATCGGTGAGCATGGCGCGGGCGGCGGTGAGGCCGTCGCCGTGCCAGACGCTGTCCTCCACGGCGAACACCCGGCGGTCGGTGGCGGCGCCGAGGTTCTTCCACTCGTCGGAGCGCAGCACCGCCTCACCGTGCTTCTTGCCCTCCGGGCCCGCGAGGATCACGTAGATCACGTCGCCCTCCACCTTCGAGGCCCACTCGTCCGCGCGCACGTCGAACGACGCGCCGCGCTGGGCTTGCGGGCGCTGCACGCCCGCGTCGCCGAGCACCTGGCCGGAGAAGCTGTCGCTGCCCTGCACCCGATCGGCGTCGGCGCTGAACCGGATGACCGACGCCTGGGTCTGGTTGGCCGCCAGCGCGCTACCGGTGTCCTTCGCCTCGGTGCGGTAGTCCCGCAGTGCGGTCTCCGCGGCCGCGCTGCGTCCCAAACCCGCCGCGAACGCGGCGAATTCGGCCTGCCAGCTGTTGTTCGCGCCGACCAGCACGGTGGGGGCGATGGCTTGCAACGCGCTGAAACTCGCCGTGCCGGTGGGGATCTCGCCGAGGATCAGATCGGGGTCCAGGTCCACGATCCGGGCCGGGTCGGGCTGCGCGGCGGTGCCGACGCCGGGGATCTTCAGCACGCCGGTGCCGAGGTAGGCCGGTTGCGGGCTCGGTCCGTCGATGGTCACCGCACCCACCACGCGCTCCCACAGGCCGAGCGCGCAGACCGCGTCCAGCGCGGAAGTGCTGAGCACGACGATGCGCTGCGGGTCGGCGGGCACCTCGGAGACGCCCGACGCGTGGGTGACGTCGCGGGTCGCCCCGTCCGCCGGGTCCGGCGCGCTCGGCAGCGCGCACGCGCGCGCGGTGTCGCGCTCCAGCCCGACCACCCCCGCGCCCGCGATGTTGGTGGTGGTGCGCACGATGGAGGCGGAATCGTCGGCGGTGCCGCCGCAACCGGCGACGAGCAGTGCGGCACACCCGGCCAAGACCGCCCGGAACCGGCGACCGGCCGCGCCATTCCGATTGCGAAGTGCACGAATTCGGGCGCGTCCCTGTATCCCGTCGCTCACCGGCATGCGAGTGAGGGTACAGGTCGGCGCGTGCCCTCCCCTGGGTGAGGTCGCGGCATGCGGCGACCGTCCGCCGGCCCCGGCTTCGAACGGAACGGCACTCGTGGCTTCTCCGGACTTCCCGACCGCATTCTGCTCGTGCTACCGTTTCGGCGAGGTCGCGCAGGGGAGTTGCGCGGCGCTGTCAGGGGGAATAATGAGATTTCATTTCGGTCGGCTCGTGCTCGCCTTCTTCATCGCGTTCTGGACGTTTGCCGCCGCGGCGGCGGCCGACGCGACGCCGCCGCCGGGTTCGCAATTCGATTACCAAAAGTTCGCCGCCGAAATGGCGGCGTGTGACGCGGACGGCAGCACGATGAGTGACAGTCACATCCTCTACGGCGCAGTGCACCCCAACGGCTCCAGAATGCAGCTGCGATGCTACGCGCTGCGTCACATGATCGACGGTGGGCACGATCCGTTTCTCAACCCGAAAGCTTTCCTGGACTGTGTGGACCGACTGGTGAGCTTCGGATTTCCCCGGGACGGAAACAAACCGGGCCATAAAGTGAACATTCTCCAGTACAACGGCACCAGCAGCAGGGCGAAACTCGCCTACGATACGAACCGCGGGAACGACATCCTGACTGTCTATACTGAGCCGCGGGACAACGAGTGGTTCGCCTGCGCGACCACGTAATTCACTCGAACGGGGTGCTGTACACGGATGGGCATACGACGACGCGAGTTGGTCGCTGCCGCCAGGCAGGGTGAGGAAGCCATCGAGGACCCGATCGTGCGGTTGCGGCTCGATCTCACGGAGATGGTGCGTTTCTGTGGCCGAGTGTATTGCGACGAATCTTCCAATCATGCTCTGGCGGTCAACGCCATTCGCGCACGACACGCTATCGGGATGGTCGAATCATCGGACCTCGATACCGAATTCGATCGACTGAGGGTGGCGTCGCTGGGCAGCGTAGCCGGAGATATCGAAGGGCTGGACGCCGACGCCGTCGACCTGGTGAACGCGGACCGGATCGCGGCCGGGCTGACGCGGTTCTTTCAACAGAGGAAAGTATCCCAACGTCCGATGGTGGGAGTTTTCCTGATCTGCCTGAATGAGGCATACGCTGTCGCCGGACGATATCGCGACCCGTATCTCGGTGCCAGGAACATCGCGGAGATGAGGTTGTTCACCGATCCCGAAGACGAACAATTCGTCGCGCTGTGCGATGAATTGACCACGAGATTCGAAGACTCCACCGGCCGCGATCCGGAGGTTGTCACGAGGATCGAGGCTGCCATGGCGGAGTTCACGCGCGCACATCCGGTGTGACGGCGCCGCCCGGCCCGCACGAAGGGTCCGGGTAGGGCGGAGAACCTTCGTGCGGGCTGCTGGGATCAAGCTCGATTGCCGCCGATGCTGAAGCGGGCTCCGGTGGCGTCGGTGACGGCGGACATGCGGCCGTAGGGGGTGTCCTCGGGCGGGGAGAGCACCGAGCCGCCGAGTTCGGCGAGTCGTTCGACGGTTTTGTCCACGTCGTCGGCGCCGAAGTAGACGGTCCAGGCGGCGGGGGCGCCTTCGGGCAGGAACGCCGAGGCGTCCATGACGCCGCCGAGCATCGGGCTCTCGGCGTGGATCGTGGAGTAGCGGAACTCCGGGGCGTCGGAGATGGTGAAGACGTCCGACCAGCCGAACACCTCCCGGTAGAACGCCAGCGAGGCGTCGTAGGCGCGGGTGTGCAGTTCGAACCAGGACGGCGCGCCCTCGTGGTCGCGCCACTGCCCACCGGAGACCAGGCCCATGGTCTCGAACCCGGGGAACGTCCCGGCCTCCCAGATGCCGACGCCCGCGCCACCGACGTCCCCCAGCACGGCCATCGTGCCCAGTTCGCCGACCGCCATCGGCGGCACCACGAGCGACGCGCCCGCCGCGGTCGCCGCGTCGGCGGTGGCCGAGGCGCCGGGGCTGGCCAGATATACCGTCCACTGCTCCGGGCTGTCGGTGTCCCCGGGCGTCCTGGCCATCGCGCCCGCCACCGCTCGTCCGTCCTTGCGGAAGGTGACGTAGCCGCCGAACTCCTCGCCCGCGCTCTCGGCGGTCCAGCCGAACAGGTCGCGGTAGAACTCGATACTCCGATCGAGGTCGGAGCTGTACAGATCGACCCAGCAGGGATCGCCGGGCTTCGTACCTTTCGATGTCGTCATCGCTGGTCTCCTGGCTGAGAGGGAACTCGTTTCACCGATACAGACGGCCGTCGCGCACGTAACTCATCGGCCCCCGCCTGCCGAGTGTGAGCCATGAGGGGCCTTGAACAACTGCGACGAATGCGCCCAAAAGTCACAGCGGTATCGACTGCACCAGGGGTGTTACGGCCTCTCGTCTTGCGTGCCCAGCGCACCCTGACCACGTCTTTCGAGCGAAGCGAGACCGAGCATGCGCCGTTCGCGGCCCGACGTGAGCCATGAGGGGCCGCGAACTCGCAGCGCGGAGGCGCTGCCAGAAGGCACAGCTCCCGTGCACCGGGGTGTTGCGGTTTCTCCTCTTGCGTGCCCAGCGCACCCTGACCACGTCTTTCGAGCGAAGCGAGAGCGAGCATGCGCCGTTCGCGGCCCGGCTCGCGTTTGCGCGGCCGCCGCGCAAGTGACGAAGGAGCAAGCGGCGGTCGCGCAAACGCGAGCCAAAGGGGGGCCGCGAACACGCCGCGACGAAGTCGCGGCCAATCGAATACGACAGAGAGTAGGACCCGTGCGGTCGCGTCCGGGGGCCCGGGTTTACGATTCGAAGAGCGCAAGCGAACTGTCGTCTGTCCCGACATCGGGAACGGATGCGATCAGCGGAGCCTGCGGAGCGACTTAAAGGCACCTTTCAGGAGGATCAGTGACTGCCGTAGAGCCCCAGCCAGTCCCTCAGTTGGAAGCGACTCGGCCTTATCCGGCTCGGACCGGGCCGAAGGGCTCGTTCATCTACAAGATGGTCACCACCACGGACCCGAAGGTCCTCGGTGTCATGTACCTGACGACGTCGATGGGCTTCTTCATGATCGGCGGCCTGATGGCTCTGCTGATGCGTGGTGAGCTGGCGCGGCCCGGCCTGCAGTTCCTCTCGACCGAGCAGTTCAACCAGCTGTTCACCATGCACGGCACGATCATGCTGCTGTTCTACGCGACCGCGATCGTGTTCGGCTTCGCCAACATCATCCTGCCGCTGCAGATCGGCGCCCCCGACGTCGCCTTCCCACGCCTGAACGCCTTCAGCTACTGGCTGTACGCGTTCGGCGCCAGCATGGCGACCGCGGGCTTCGTCACCCCGGGTGGCGCCGCGGACTTCGGCTGGACGGCGTACGTGCCGCTCACCGACATCCTGCACTCGCCCGGTGTCGGTACCGACCTGTGGATCCTGGGCCTGGCGGTGTCCGGTCTGGGCACCATCCTCGGTGGCGTGAACATGCTGACCACCGTGGTCTGCCTGCGCGCTCCCGGTATGACCATGTTCCGGATGCCGATCTTCACCTGGAACATCGCCGTCACCAGCGTCCTGGTGCTGCTGGCCTTCCCGCTGCTGACCGCCGCGCTGTTCGGCCTGGCCTACGACCGTCACCTGGGCGGCCACATCTACGACCCGGCGACCGGCGGCATCCTGCTCTACCAGCATCTGTTCTGGTTCTTCGGCCACCCCGAGGTGTACATCATCGCGCTGCCGTTCTTCGGCATCGTCTCGGAGATCTTCCCGGTCTTCTCCCGCAAGCCGATCTTCGGCTACACCACGCTGGTCTACGCCACCCTGGGTATCGCCGCGCTGTCCATCGCGGTGTGGGCGCACCACATGTACGCCACCGGCGCGGTGCTGCTGCCGTACTTCTCGTTCATGACCTTCCTCATCGCGGTTCCGACCGGTGTGAAGTTCTTCAACTGGATCGGCACCATGTGGCGCGGTCAGCTGACCTTCGAGTCGCCGATGCTGTTCTCCCTCGGCTTCATCGTCACCTTCCTCTTCGGTGGTCTGTCCGGCGTCATCCTGGCCAGCCCGCCGCTGGACTTCCACGTCACCGACTCGTACTTCGTCGTGGCGCACTTCCACTACGTGCTCTTCGGCACCATCGTGTTCGCCACTTTCGCCGGTATCTACTTCTGGTTCCCGAAGATGACCGGGCGGATGCTGGACGAGCGCCTGGCCAAGTGGCACTTCTGGGCGACCTTCATCGGCTTCCACACCACCTTCCTGGTCCAGCACTGGCTGGGCGCCGAGGGCATGCCGCGGCGCTATGCCGACTATCTGCCCAGTGACGGTTTCACCGGGCTGAACACGGTCTCCACGATCGGTGCCTTCGTGCTCGGCGCGTCGATGCTGCCGTTCCTGTGGAACGTCTTCAAGAGCTTCCGCTACGGCGAGGTGGTCACCGTGGACGACCCGTGGGGCTACGGCAACTCGCTGGAGTGGGCCACCACCTGCCCGCCGCCGCGGCACAACTTCTACGAGCTGCCGCGCATCCGCTCCGAGCGTCCCGCGTTCGAGCTGCACTACCCGCACATGATCGAGCGCATGCGCGCCGAGGCGCACGTGGGCTGGGGTTCGGGCAAGCACGCCACCGAGCTGCACGAGCCGAACGCCCTGGCGAAGTAGGGCGCTTGCGCGGCGGGGCAACGGACGGGGGAGGTCCGGCCGCGCCGTAGGATTCATCGCGACGAGTGTGCACCCGCTGGTCACCAGCGGGTGCACACTCGTTTGTGGAGATCAGTACGCACCGTGCGTTGCGACAACGACGTCCAGCACAGCGACGGCGACATCGAACATGGAGCGCATCAGTTGGCCGACACCACCGTCCTCGTCACCGTCACCGGGCCCGACCGACCCGGTGTGACGTCCGTGCTGCTCGCGGCCATGTCCCGGCACCGCGTGAGCCTGTTGGACGTGGAACAGGTCGTGATCAGGGGCAGGCTGACCCTGGGCGTCCTGGTCACCTGCCCGAGCGACGCCGAGGCGTTGCAGGACGAGCTCGAAGAGGCCATGAACACCGTCGGCATGCACGTCGACGTGGAGGTGGACGCGGCGATCGGCAGGCAGCCGATGTCCACGCACGCGGTGGTCATCCTCGGCAGCCCGGTCACGGCGCGGGCGTTCAGCGCGGTGTCGCGGCAACTGGCCGCGCTGGGCGCGAACATCGACACCATCCGCGGCATCGCCGACTACCCGGTGACGGGCATGGAGCTGATGGTCACCGCGATCGACTCCGGCCCGGACACCGACTCCCGGCTGCGCACGGCGCTGGCCGAGGTCGCGGTGGTCGAGCGGGTGGACGTGGCGGTCGAGCGGGCCGGGCTGGCCCGCCGCGGCAAGCGGCTGATCGTGTTCGACGTCGACTCGACGCTGATCCAGGGCGAGGTCATCGAGATGCTCGCCGCGCACGCGGGCGTGGAAGACGAGGTCCGCAAGGTCACCGAGGCGGCCATGCGCGGGGAGATCGACTTCGCCGAATCGCTGCGACAGCGCGTCGCCACGCTGGCCGGGTTGGACGAATCGGTGATCGAGGAGGTGGCCGACCGGATCGAGCTGACCCCCGGGGCGCGCACCACCATTCGCACGCTGCGCCGGATCGGTTTCCGCTGCGGCGTGGTGTCGGGCGGTTTCCGTCAGGTGATCGAGCCGCTGGCACACGAACTGGAACTGGACTTCGTGCAGGCGAACACGCTGGAGGTCGTGGAAGGCAAGCTGACCGGCCGGGTCGTCGGGGAGATCGTCGACCGCGCGGCCAAGGCCACCGCGCTGCGCAAGTTCGCGGCCGAGGCCGGGGTGCCGATGGAGCAGACCGTCGCGGTGGGTGACGGCGCCAACGACATCGACATGCTCAACGCCGCCGGGCTCGGCGTCGCCTTCAACGCCAAGCCCGCGTTGCGCGAGGTCGCCGACGCCGCGCTGTCGCATCCCTATCTGGACGCCGTCCTGTTCATCCTCGGGGTCACCCGGCACGAAGTGGAGGCCGCCGACGCCAGGGACGGTCTGCTGCGCCGCGTTCCGCTGGGCTGAGCGGCCGGTACCCGCCCGTTCGGACGACTCGCGGAGGGGCGCCGATCGGTAGGCTCGCTGCGGGTTGATCATTCGGCGATCGGAGGACGGGTGCGCAAGACCCTGCTGGTGCTGCTCCTCGGCGCGGCCGTGGCGGGCTGCGGCGACGGCTCGTCGGAGACGATCAGCACCGAAGCCGCGAATCCTGTTGTGCGGGTTGGTGATGCCGACGCCGACCAGCAGCGGCGGTTGCTGGTCGGACAGCGTCTCGTGGTCGCCCTGCCTGCCAACCCGTCGACCGGATACTCCTGGAGCATCGCGCGGATCGACTCGTCCGTGGTGAAGCAGGACGGTGCGGCGGATTACGAACCCGATTCGGCCGAGCCGGTCGCGCCGGGGGCGGGTGGCACTGCCGTATGGAACTTCGTTGGCGTCGCGGCGGGCGTGACCACGTTGCAGATGGAGTACGCGCGTCCGTGGGACCAGGGCTTGACGCCGGCCCGGACGTTTTCGTTGACGATCGAGGTGCGGTGATGACGAGCACTCCGGAATGCGGCGCCGACATCCGGCGCGACGCCGAGACTTCCCCGGCCGCCCCGCCTTCGGGCCTGGCCGCGACGCCACCGGGCCTGGCCGCGACGCCGTCGGATCTCGCGGCTTTCCGTGCCAGGCACGCCGAACTGGCGCGCGGCTACTACGGCGAGGGCGATCCGGACGACCCCGCCATGGTGCAGGCGATGCAGATGGTCCTGCACCTACCCAAGGCCGATCCGCCGCCGCGCAGCGCGTTGCTGGCGGCCGCGGCGGCCGCCGCGGTGGCGCTGTGCCTGGACGAGCGGGTCGGGCCGGGCGGCGAGTGGGAGCAGCCTTATCTCGCATGGAAGCACTCGCGCATCCGCAAAGTGGCCCGGCGTGCGCGCGGAGCCCAGTGGCAGGCCACCTGTGCGGTGCCGGGCGTCACCGTCGAGATCGACGGCGCGCAGGCGCGGGCGCTGGTCCCCGGCCCGGTGGGCGCGGTCGATCCGCGGATCAAGCGTCTGCAGATCGGCGGCACCGATCTCGAGCACGACGATCCAGGGCCGCCCGATCCCGGACTGCCGGTGCTGTGGGTGAACGCCGGGCTCGGGATGACGTTGGGCAAGTCGGCCGCGCAGGCGGGGCACGCGAGCATGCTGCTGGCCGGTGCGCTGCCCGTGGAACACGCGCTGCGCTGGGCCGAACTCGGCTTCCGCTGCGCGGTACGCGAAGCAGGCGCGCAGCGCTGGGCGGCGCTGGCGCAGCAGGTGGCCGAGGGCGGTGCGGTCGCCGTGCGGGACGCGGGATACACCGAAGTGGCGCCGGGCTCGATGACGGTGATCGCGGTGCCCGCCCCGTCCTGGTGAACGCCGCGCCGCGGCGGTCGCGGTCGCCGCAGGCGTGTCGGACGGCGCGGCGGATGCGGCCGTGACGGCGGTGACCCGGTATGGATCCGACCGCCCGGATCGTTTTTCCCTCCCCGCGTTGGCGAGTGCCCCCTCAGGTGGGCCAAGATGGAGCGCGTGCCGCAACCGGATCCCGATCTGCTCATCGATTTCACCGACGTAACCGTCCGCCGCTCGGGCCATACCCTCGTCGGTCCGGTCACCTGGCAGGTCGAGCTCGACGAACGCTGGGTGGTCCTCGGCCCCAACGGCGCGGGCAAGACCTCGCTGCTGCGCATGGCCGCCGCCGAGATGCACCCCACCGCGGGTGTCGCCAATCTGCTCGGGGAGCGGATCGGCAAGGTCGACGTCAACGAGCTACGTCCGCGCATCGGGCTCTCCTCGGCCGCGGTGGCCAGCCGCGTGCCGGTCGACGAGAAGGTGAGCGACCTGGTGGTGTCCGCGGGCTACGCGGTGCTGGGCCGCTGGCGCGAGCGTTACGACGACGTGGACACCGACCGCGCCATCGACATGCTGGAAAGCCTGGGCGCCGAGCACCTCTCGGACCGCACCTACGGCACGCTGTCGGAGGGCGAGCGCAAACGGGTGCTGATCGCCCGCGCGCTGATGACCGACCCGGAACTGCTGCTGCTCGACGAGCCGGCCGCGGGCCTCGACCTGGGCGGCCGGGAGGAACTGGTGGAGCGGCTCGGCGATCTCGCCGCCGACCCGGACGCGCCCGCGATCGTGCTGGTCACCCATCACGTGGAGGAGATCCCGCCGGGGTTCACCCACGGCCTGCTGCTCAACGAGGGCGAAGTGGTGGCGCAGGGACTGCTCTCCGACGTGCTCACCGCCGAGAACCTCAGCGACGCCTTCCGCCAATCGATCGCGCTGGATCGAGTCGACGGCCGCTACTTCGCGCGGCGTTCGCGGCGCGCGGGCAGGCACCGGACCCGCTGACTCGGACGCCGTGCCGTCGGGCACCAAGCGCGCGTTAGGGTGCAGAGGTGAGTGAGACAGAGCCGCAGGCAGACTCTCAGCAATCGGCACCGCCGATCAAGGACGCGTCGACGGTGATGCTGGTGCGCGACGGCGCCGACGGGCCGGAAATCTTCCTGCAACGCCGGGTCGGCGCCATGGCGTTCGCCGCGGGCATGACCGTGTTCCCCGGCGGCGGCGTCGATCCCTCCGACGGGACCGCGGACATCGCCTGGGCCGGGCCCGAGCCCGGCTGGTGGGCCGAGCGCTTCGCCACCACCGAGGCCAGGGCCAAGGCGCTGGTCTGCGCGGCCGTCCGGGAGACGTTCGAGGAGTGCGGTGTGCTGCTGGCCGGTCCGGCCGCCGACAGCGTCGTCTCCGACACCACCCGCTACCGGGACGCCCGCGGCAGGCTGGAGCGCAGGGAACTGTCGCTGGCGTCGTTCCTCGCCGAAGAGCGGTTGGTGCTGCGCGCGGACCTGCTGCGGCCGTGGGCGAATTGGATCACCCCGGTCATCGAGCCGCGCCGCTACGACACCCGGTTCTTCGTCGCGGTGCTGCCGGACGGACAGTTGGCCGACGGCGCCACCTCCGAGGCGGCGGAGGTGCAGTGGAGCACCCCGGCCGAGGCGCTGGAGCGCTGGCGCTCGGGCGCCGACGTGCTGCTGCCGCCGACCTGGTCGCAACTGATCGCGCTCGGCGAGTTCCGTTCCACCGCCGACATCCTGGCCGCGCAGCCCGCGATCGATCCGATCATGCCGGTGCTGGCCGATCTGGACGGCAAGCGGCTGCTGTCCTTCCCGGACAACGAGCGCTACTTCGCCGACCTCCCCGACCCCGGACGGCTCAAGGGATCCGTGCGCCCCTGAGTGTTGCCGCGCTACCGCCTGCGGGCCTGACCGCTCACGCTGTATCTACTGTCGGCGTGAGCGGGGCCCTGCGTGGTGACGCTGCGCTACCGCCTGCGGGCCTGACCGCTCACGCTGTATCTACTGTCGGCGTGAGCGGGGCCCTGCGTGGTGACGCTGCGCTGCCGCCTGCGGGCCTGACCGCTCACGCTGTATCTACTGTCGGCGTGAGCGGGGCCCTGCGTGGTGACGCTGCGCTGCCGCCTCCGGGCCTGACCGCTCACGCTGTATCTACTGTCGGCGTGTGCGGGGCCCTGCGTGGTGACGCTGCGCTGCCGCCTGCGGGCCTGACCGCTCACGCCGGTGCCCACCCGGTAGCGTGGCCTCTCATGGCCGAATTCGTGACCCTGGAGCTGCCGGAGGGTGATGCCGCGCGGGGCGTGGCCGTCCTGCGGATCGCCCGCCCGCCGATGAATCTGCTGAACGTGCAGCTGGTGCGCGAGCTGGCCGAGGCGGCGGACGCCGTCGTCGCGAACCCGCGTGTCGCGGCGGTGGTCGTGTACGGCGACGAACGGGTGTTCTCGGCGGGCGACGACGTGGCCGAATTGTTCGGTCTCGGGAGCGAGCAGGCCACTGCTATGGCGGCCGATCTCCAGCACTCCCTCGGCTGCCTGGCCCGGATTCCGCAGCCCACCGTCGCGGCGATCAGCGGATACTGCCTCGGCGGCGGGCTGGAGCTGGCCCTGGGCGCGGACCGCCGCGTCATCGGTGACAACGTCAAACTGGGTCTTCCGCAGATCAAGACCGGGCTGATCCCGCTCGCGGGCATCCGGCGGCTGGCCCTGCTGATCGGGCCGGGCCCGGCGAAGGATCTCGTCTACACCGGTCGCTTCGTCGAACCGGAGGAGGCGAAGGCGCTCGGCCTGGTCGACGAGGTCGTCGCGCCGGACGACGTGTACACCGCCGCGATGCGGTGGGCGCGGCAGTTCGTCGACGGTCCGGCCCGCGCGCTTGCGGCCGCGAAGGCGGTCTTCGAAGCCGGTCCGCACGGCCTGGATCGGGCCCGCGGCGAATGGTCGGGCCTGTTCACGACGCAAGATCGCCTGATAGGAACAGGTTCCTATTTGGCCGACGGTCCCTGCTCGGCGCAATTCATGGGGCGATAGCAGGCGTCAACTGGGGATTTGGGTAGGCTTGCCGACCATGACGGTACGTCCCGACGACCCCGCGCCGAACCCGCACGCCACCGAGGCAGAGGTCGAAGCAGCGCTCAAGGATACGAAGCTGGCCCAGGTTCTCTACCACGACTGGGAAGCCGAGACCTATGACGACAAATGGTCCATCTCCTATGACGAGCGCTGTATCGAATACGCGCGCGGCCGCTTCGACGCGGCCGTGGGTCCCGCGCCGCTGCCCTACGGCAAGGCGCTCGAACTGGGCTGTGGTACCGGATTCTTTCTGCTGAACCTGATGCAGGGTGGCGTGGCGAAGTCCGGCTCGGTCACCGACCTGTCGCCGGGCATGGTGAAGGTCGCGCTGCGCAACGCGCAGAACCTCGGGCTGGATGTGGACGGCCGGGTCGCCGACGCGGAGACCATCCCCTACGAGGACGACACCTTCGATCTGGTGGTCGGCCACGCCGTGCTGCACCACATCCCGGACGTCGAGCTGGCGCTCAAGGAGTGCCTGCGCGTGCTCAAGCCGGGCGGCCGCTTCGTGTTCGCAGGCGAGCCGACCACGGTGGGCAACTTCTACGCCCGCTGGCTGGGCCGGATCACCTGGAAGGCCACGACCACGGTGACCAAGCTGCCGATGCTGAGCGACTGGCGGCGCCCGCAGGAGGAGCTGGACGAGTCCTCGCGCGCGGCGGCCCTGGAAGCGGTCGTCGACCTGCACACCTTCGATCCGCGCGCCCTGGAGGCGATGGCCCGCTCGGCGGGCGCCGTCGAGGTGTCGGCCAAGACCGAGGAATTCGCCGCCGCGCTGTGGGGCTGGCCGGTGCGCACCTTCGAGGCGGCCGTGCCCGCCGAGAAGCTCACCTGGCGCTACCGGATGGCGATGTACCGCGCCTGGCTGGGGCTGAGCTGGGTGGACGAGAACGTCATGCGCCGCGTGGTTCCGCGCCAGTTCTTCTACAACGCCATGATCACCGGCGTGAAGCCGAGCTCCGCCGGAAAGTAGTGGGCGGCTTCACCTGTCGCGACCGCCTCGCCTACCTCGGCGGCACCGGCCATGCTGCCGAGGCAGGCGGGAGCCGACCCGCCTCGCCGTATCCATGCCGGAATTTGGAGTGCGAACGCCGTCGAACCGATGACCGGGCGAAGGCGCGCAGGACCGCCACCGGCCCGGTCGCGATTCGCGGGATCAGGTGTGTCGACGCGGTGCGAAGGCCCGTGGGGGATCGGTAGTGGGCTACCGCTTCACCCACGATGACGTCGGCTACCTCGGTAGCGCGACCGGCCGGTCCGCGCTGGCCGAGGTAGACCTGATGGAGCTGACCCCGGGGACGCACCTGCGCGATCTGGAGCGGGCGCGCCGCGCGCACGGCGATCGGGCGGCGGCCTTGATCGAGACCGTGCGATTGCGGCGCAGAGCCGCCGCGAAACTGCTCGACGCCGGGCAGTGGCTGTTCACCGACGACGCGCTGCAACAGGCCACCCCGACGCTGGTGGCGCGGCAGCGTGCCGCACGGCTGGCCGGACGGACGGTGCACGACGTCACCTGCTCGATCGGAGCCGAACTCGTCGAGCTGGCCCGGGTATGCCCGGCCGTGCTCGGCAGCGATCTGGACGAGGTGCGGCTGGCAATCGCCGCGCACAATCTCGGGCCGCACCGGCTCGGGGCAGGGGAACCGGGTTCGTTCGCGTCCGCCACCGAACCTTCGGGACCAACCCGAAACGTGCTGCTGGCCAGAGCGGACGCGCTGCGCCCGAGCAGTCGCGACACCGTGATCATCGCCGACCCGGCTCGGCGTTCCGACGGCCGCCGCACCCACGACCCGGCCAAACTGAGCCCGCCGCTGCCGGACCTGCTCGCCGCTTACCCGGGCCGCGACCTCGCCGTGAAATGCGCTCCCGGTTTGGATTTCGATCGCCTCGGCTGGCCGGGTGAGGTGGAGGTGGTGTCGCTCGACGGTTCGGTGCGGGAGGCGTGCCTGTGGTCCCCGGGACTCGCCGAGACCGGTGTCACCCGCCGCGCGACGGTGCTCTCGTCCAAGGGAGCCGCGTGGACCATCACCGATGCCGAACCCGACGTCATCGATGAGCGCGCGCCGGGGGAATGGATCATCGATCCGGACGGCGCTGTGGTACGCGCCGGTCTCGTCCGGCAGTACGCGTCCAGATATGGTCTGTGGCAATTGGATCCCCGTATCGCCTATCTCACCGGCAATACCGTTCCGGACGGGGTACGTGGTTTCCGCATCCTCGATCGCATGGACTTCCGCGAGAAGTCCCTTCGCGCCGAACTCCATCGCCGCGACTGTGGCCCCTTGGAAATCCTTGCTCGCGGCGTCGACGTCGACCCGGATGCCCTCCGTTCACGTCTCAAACCGCGTGGGTCCCGACCGCACACACTGGTGATCACTCGCATCGGCCGCGCCGCGACGGTATTCCTCTGTTCCACGCCGTGACCATCGGGTGTTCGCTGCTGAAATTCCCTCTACGCAGGTAGTTTGGCGACTACCAGCCTCGCCGCGGCCGCCCAACGCTGGTCGGTCGGCGGGCCGGACAGATTGCTGCCGACGAGAAAGATGCGGACGGCGAACCGGTCGGTGAGAACCCATGCCTGCGGGAAGTCGAGTTTCGCCTCGATGAGGACCGATCGCCCGATGCCATGGAGCGTGCGCGTGGTCGGAGTGGTCAACCGCGCGACGGTTGCCTCTGTCACCGACCCCTGTTGCGGCCGCATCACTTTGATGGACGCGGTGAAGGACAGGACGCCACCGGCGGTGAGATAGTAGTTGCAGCTGCGACCATAGGAACCGTCGCTCCGCTTGGTCTTGGTGTCCTGCCCGTCTTTGAGGCTCACTTCAGCGAGCGCGCTGATCTCCGCACCGCTGAGAACGCATTCGTCCGCTATGGCGTGTTCTACGAACGGCTCGTCGGCCGCCTTCGCCGGCGTGGTTGTGGCAGAGGAGCTTTGCGGCGCCGCCGCCGGATGCCCGTCGACTGTGTCATCGCAGGCTGCGGTAGTCGCGAGCAGGGCGAACGCGACCACCGTCGCCGTGCCGAGCCGCGCGAGAATCTCGCCCTTCGCCATAATTCCCCCCGGTGAACCCCATCCCGACTACAAGATCGATGCGACTCTACCGCCTCCGGCGAACCGCACCGAGTGCTACTCCGGTTCGAACGCGAAGATCTCCCCGATGCGGGTGGCGACCACGACTTCGCCCTTCGCGCCGATCGACGTGCCGGTGACGGTCCCCTTCGCGCCGGGCAGGACGTCGGAGTCGAGGGTGTCCCCGGTGCGCGCGTCGAAGGTGACGAGGTTCAGGCCGTCGCCGATCGCCGCGGCGGCGTAGCCGGTGCCGCCGGTCGCCTGCGCCACGGGACCGCGCAACGCGAGATCCTTTCGCTCCCACACCTTTTGGACCGCGTCGCCGTTGTCGCGCAGCGCGAGCAGGTGGCCGTCGTCGCCGGAGGGGATGATCAGGCCGTCATCGGAGACCGAGATACCGCCGCGCGGCGTCCACTCCAGCCGGTGGACCCACTTGGTCCGGCCGTCGGCGGTGTCGAGGGCGATCAGCCGATCACTGTTGTCGCCGACGTAGAGAGTACCGCCGTCGGCGGACAGGGCCGGGCTGGTCGCGCTGCCGCGCTCCAGCAGTTCGGCGCGCCACTGCTGCTCGATCTCGCCGTCGGCGTAGCGCAGCGCGACCACGGCCGCGGCGGGGCGGCCCGGCTGCCACAGCGTCACGTAGAAACGGCCGCTGGCGGTGTCGATCGGGGAGATGTTCGCGACGGGACACTGCGGCCCTCCGGTGGCGCAGTCGCCCAGTCCCTGACCGGAGTCGGGCCAGGTGAGGCCGGCGTTGGCGAGGAAGTCCGGCTCGCCGAGCAGTTGCACGGTGGGAACCGTCCGGTCGCCTGTCTGCCGCGAGAGCACATCGACCTGGCCGGATTGCGTGACGGTGAGCAGTTTTCCGTCGCCGGTGAACTGCACCGAGACCGGCGTTCCCGCGACGGGTGTGGCCCATCGCGGCTGGCCCAGGTAATTGAAGGAGATCACCTTGCTGTCGTCGCCGACGTAGACATTGGTCATCCCGTCGACCGCCGACGGCGCGGCTATCGCGCTCGGACCGAGGGCGTTGCAGAACCGCTTGCGGCCGGTGGCCATCTGGAAGGAGAAGATCGAGCAGTTCGGCAGGCGCGTGGTGACGAAAAGCTGGCTGTCGGGGCCGAGGGTGATCGGCTGCGCGATCGGGCCGCCGACCGGGCGCGACCAGTTCAGCGCGATCTTCTGCGACCCGCTGACCGGGCTGGCGCCGCTGTTGCGGCCGTCGTGGTAGGCGGCGGTCCAGCCCTTGCCGGTACCGACGGTGATGTCGTCGTAGTCGGTGCCGCAGCCGGTCAATGCCAACGCGCCGACCGCGGCCAGCACGGCCGCGGCACGTTTCCGGGACGGTCGCCACATGGAAGTAGCCAGTACGCCGCCGCTTCGCACCTGCCGTACTCCTGTTCGTCGTTGGCGTTCGCCGTCGCCGTCTCCGGCGCAGGAGTCACTGTACGGGAGGCCCGTGCGTAGGTGAACGCGTCCCGGCGTTGTCGTCGCGGGTGCCCGTCGCATGCCTCGTCCAGGGCGATAGGCTCTATTCGTCGCCGCCGAGGCGGGCGACGGCCGGTAGGACCACGACAGGAGAGCCGTTCGTGACGAGCATGTGGGGCGCACCGTTGCGCTCGCGCTGGCGGGGATCGCGCCGCCGGGATCCGCGCCAGGCGCGTTTTCTGACTCCGGCGTCGCTGCGCTGGGTGCTCGCGAACCGGGCGTACACGCCCTGGTATCTGGTGCGCTACTACCGGCTGTTCAAGTTCCGCCTGGCAAATCCGCACATCGTGCTGCGCGGCATGGTCTTCCTCGGCCGTCGCGTGGAGATCCACGCGACGCCGGAGCTGAGCCGGATGGAGATCGGCCGCTGGGTGCACATCGGCGACGGCAACGCCATCCGCTGCCACGAGGGCTCGCTGCGCATCGGCGACAAGGTGGTGTTCGGCAAGGACAACGTCGTCAACACCTACCTCGATATCGAGATCGGGGAATCGACCCTGGTCGCCGACTGGTGCTACATCTGCGACTTCGACCACAAGATGGACGACATCAACGTCCCGATCAAGGACCAGGGCATCGTGAAGAGCCCGGTCCGCATCGGCCCCGACACCTGGATCGCCGCCAAGGTGACGGTGCTGCGCGAGACCCGTGTCGGCCGCGGCTGCGTGCTCGGCGCGCACGCCGTGGTCAAAGGCGAGATCCCGGACTACAGCATCGCCGTCGGCGCACCGGCCAAGGTGGTCAAGAACCGCAAGGAGGTCTGGGAGGCGGGAGCCGAGCAGCGGGCCGAATACCTTGCGGCGCTGGAGGACATCGCGCGCAAGAAGAACGGGGCCACGCAGTCCGCCTGACGGGCGCGCTGCCGGCTGGGTCGCCGCTCGGTGGACGCGCGGCTTCGTCGGTGCGAGCGAGTAGGTTCGCCGGTATGACTGCCTACGCCGCCCTGCTGCGCGGGATCGCGCCGAGCAATCCGAACATGAGCAACGTCAAGCTGCGCGAGGTGTTCGAATCGCTCGGCTTCGAGGGTGTCGGTTCGGTGCTGGCCAGCGGCAACATCGTGTTCCGCAGCGCGGAGACCGACGTGCCCGCGCTGGAGGAGCGCATCCAGCAGGCGCTGATCCGCGAACTCGGGATCGGCGGCGGCACGATCATCCGCAGCCACGACGAGCTGCGCGCGCTGCTGGACAGCGACCCCTTCCACGGCCTGACCCACGGGCGCGGAACGTATCTGATCGCGACGTTCCTCAAGGACACGGCCAAGGCCCCGGCCACCCTGCCCGAGCAACCCGATCCGCTCACCCGGGTCGTCGGCTATGACGCGGCCGCACGCGCGTTTCTCGCCGTCATCGACAACAGCGAGCCGGGCAAGACGCCGGACTTCATGGCCTGGCTGGACAAGACCTACGGCAAAGACATCACCACCCGCACCTGGCTCACCGTCGAGCGCATCGTCAAGAAGCTCGCGGCCTAGCCCGGTCCGAGGGTTACTTCGGATCGCGTTCCGGCAGTGGACGGTCGATGATGGTCGGACGGCCCAGCGGATTGCGCACCCGCCGCTTGGCCGAGTGGTACACCTGGGCGGTTTCCGCGGCCACCACGTCCCACGCGAAATCGGCGGTGAGCCGCTCCCGCGCGGCGTAGGCCCGCTGCTGCGCGGCGGCGGGGTCGTCGAGGGTGGCGCGGACCGCCTCGACCAGGCCGTCGACGTCGGCTGGCGCGAACGAGGCGCCGGTGACGCCGTCGATCACGGCCTCGCCCAGGCCGCCCGCCGTCGAGGTGATCAGGGGAGTGCCCGCCGCGGCCGCCTCCAGGGCGACGATGCCGAAGGGTTCGTACCGGCTGGGCAGCACGATCGCGTCCGCGCCGTGCAGCCAGCCGAGCAGTTCCGCGTGGTCGAGCTGACCTGCGAAGGTCACCGCGCGGGCGACGCGATGCACCCGGGCGCGCTCGCGCAACCACTCGAACTGGGTGCCGACGCCCGCGACGGTCAGGGTGGTGCCGGGGTGGGCCCGGCGGATGCGCGGCAGCGCGGCGATCGCGTCCTGCACGCCCTTCTCGTACTCCAGCCTGCCCACGTACAGCAGCCGCGGCGGACCGCTGCGCGGCGAGCGGGGACGAAACGTCCACGCGCCCACGTCGATTCCGTTGCGGATGACGGTCATCGGGATGCGCTCCGGGCCGTAGAGCCGCTCCACTTCGTCCTGCATGGAGGAGGAGCAGGTGATCAGCGCGTCGGATTCGTTGGCGAGCCACCACTCCACCGAGTGCACCTGCTTGTTGACCTTGCCCGCGACCCAGCCGCTGTGGCGTCCGGCTTCGGTGGCGTGGATGGTCGACACCAGCGGAACGTCGTAGTACTCGGCCAGGGCGATGCCGGGGTGGGCGACCAGCCAGTCGTGCGCGTGCACCACGTCGGGCGTCCAGCCGTCGCCGATGCCCGGCTTGCCCAGTGCGACGCCTGCGCGCACCATCGCATGGCCCATGGCCAGCGTCCAGGCGAGCATGTCCTCGCCGAAGTCGAACAGCGGCGGGTCCTCCGCGACCGCCACCACCAGCACCCCGTCGGCGATGTAGGAGTGGGTGGGATGCGTCGAGGAGTCGGTGCCGGAGGGCCGCCGGGACAGCACGACCACCTCGTGGCCCGCCGCGGCCAGTTCGACGGCGAGGTGATGCACATGCCTGCCGAGCCCGCCGACCACGACCGGTGGGTACTCCCACGACACCATCAAAATCTTCATGCAAGTCCTTCTGCGGCCGAGCCGGGGTCCGCCGGTCCGTGGTCCGCGGTGGCGCGGCCCGGTCCTGGCGCGGTGGCGGATACTGCCCCGGTGACGCTGGGCACGGACCCCGCGGAGGTGAGTCGTCGCGCGTCCACGCCGGGGAAGAGTCCGTCAGCCGCCCTCCATCCTGCCGCCAACTGCTGTGCTTTCGCGAGTTGGCCCGCCCCGACGGCCGCGGCGATTTCCCGCACCGCGTGGGCGTGGCGGTGCGCGCGGTCGCGCGCGTAACCCGCGGCGGAGTCCTTGCTGACCATGAACGCCCAGTCGCTGGACACGGTCAGGATCGCTTCGCGCAGCAGCTGATCGGCCACCTGGTCGCGCAGGCCGGGTGCGCCGCCCTGGGCGGCGCGCATCTTGTCGACGGTGTCGAGGGTCAGCCGCACGATGTCGTCGTTGAGCTCGACCAGATCGCGGACCTGCTCGCCCGCCCACACCCGCCAGTCCTTGCCCGAACCCCAGGACGAGTCGGCCAGCGGCACCGGTTCGCCCAGGTAGCCGCGGGTTCGGGCGTCGGCGAGGGTGCCCACGGTGACGCCTGCTTCCGGCAGCGCGCGCAGCACCTGGGCCAGCCATTGCGGCCCCTCGTGCCACCAGTGGCCGAACAATTCGGTGTCGAACGCCGCGACGACGAGGGCGGGCCGCCCGATCCGCTCGGACTCGGAGACCAACCGCTCGCGGACGGTTCGCACGAAGTCCTCCACGTCCCGGGTGACCGCCGCGGCGGCCAGTGCGGGATCGTAGGGAGCCTTGTCCGGGCCAGCGACCGTCTTGCCGGTGACCCGGGCGGGTTTGAGACCCGTCGCATGGTCATAGTGATGAAAGTCACGGTAGGCGGCGTGGCCGGGATAGCCCGATTTGGGCGACCAGACCCGGTAGCTCACCTGCAGATCACGTCCGAACGCGACCACATCGGAATCCCGCACCGGACGCCCGAGCGTGGTGTCGCCGCGCAGGGCGGGGCCGTCGACCATGAAATGCGTCACTCCCGCGGCGGCGTAACCGACCTCCATGCCGGGGGTGTATCCGCATTCCGGCGCCCAGATGCCGGTGGGGGTGCTGCCCCAGCGGTGCCGCGCGTCCGCCAAGCCCTCGGTGAGCTGGAACTGGCGCAGCCGCGGCTCCAAGAGCGGCTGGAACGGGTGGGCCAGCGGGCCGCCGAGCAGCTCGATGGTCTCGGCGTCGATGAGCTTCCGCCAGACCGGCGCCGCGCCGTGGCGCCAGTGCTGCTCGAACTCGGCCAGCGCCGCGGCGGCCAGCCGGTGTTCGTGCCTGCCCAGCGCGACATTGCCCGCCATGGCGGCCTCGTCGGCGCGCAGCTGCCAGTTGCCCAGCCAGTGGTGCATGCCCGCCAGGCAGTGCGGGTCGTCCAGTTGCGCCGCGAGCACCGGAGTGATGCCGAGGCTGAGCAGATGCGAACGGCCTTCGGCGGCGAGCGTGCGCAGGACCTCCACCACGGGCAGGTAGGAGGCGGCCCAGGACTGGTAGAGCCATTCCTCGCCGACCGGCCAGCGCCCGTGATGGGCAAGCCAGGGCAGGTGGGAGTGCAGGACCAGGGTGAACTGGCCCGGCACGGGGCTTGCGGAGTGCCCGCCGGGCACGGTACTGCGATCGGTCAAGGCTTCACCGCGATGGCGACCAGATCCAAGCTCGCGTCGATGTCCGCCTCGACCAGCACGAAGTCCTCGACCGTGACGCTCGCGACGTCCGCGGTCAGGTCGGCGGGCCAGGGCTCTCCGGCCAGCGCCCGTTCGATCTGGGCGTCGATGAACGACCCGCCGTGCTTGGCGTCCAGCGCTTTCAGTCCGGGGCCGTGGTGCACGCCGATCATCCTCGAGACCGTGAAACCGGCGTCGACCAGCAGTTCGGTCAGCTCGGCCGCGTTCAGTTCCCTGGTGTGGAACGGGTTGAGCGGAGTGTCGCGGCCGGGGGAGAAGGTGATCCGGTTGGGTGTGCTGATCAGCAGTTCGCCGCCCGGTCGCAGCACGCGCAGGCATTCGCGCAGGAATTGGGACTGGTCCCAGAGGTGCTCGATCACCTGGAAGTTCACCACGACGTCGACCGAGGCGTCCTCCAGCGGCAGTTCGGCGAGGTTGCCCTGGACCATCTCCACGCGCGGGTACCGTGCGCGCACGTGCTCGACCGCGCCGGTGTCGTAGTCGAGGCCGATCACCTTGGTGGCCACCTCGGCGATCATGTCCGCGCCGTAGCCCTCCCCGGAACCCGCCTCCAGCACGGTCTTTCCGGCGCAGCGGTCGAGCAGCCGGGCATAGGCGATCTCGTGCCTGCGGAACCAGTAGTTCTCCTCGGCGATGCCGGGCACGGTGCGCTCGCCGGTCAGCGGCAGCGGTTCGACGGCGCCGGTGCTCGTCTCGGGGGCCGCGCTGTTACCGGTCGGGTCGACCACTGCGGCAGGGATCACAGCCTCGCTCATCGTTCCGACGTTACTGGCACGGCAACCGCGCGGGACACCCCACCCGGTCGGCCCCGAAGTGCGGCTTCCGGCGGCCCCGGGAGGGGTCGCCGAACCGGCGCACTGTATCGCGTGGTAACCAATTGTGAGAGAGAAGCCACTAAGTTACCCACGAGTAACTTAGCGTAAGGTAATGTCACGGCCTGAGCCACCCACCCGGACGTACGGCGCAGCTCGTGCGACCACCACATCCGTGTAACCAGAACAGGAGGTCGACGAAGACCGATGCCGAACATCGTCGTACTCATCAAGCAGGTTCCCGACACTTGGTCCGAGCGCAAGCTGACCGATGGTGACTACACCCTCGACCGCGAGGCCGCCGACGCCGTTCTCGACGAGATCAACGAGCGCGCCGTCGAAGAGGCGCTGCTGATCAAGGAGGCCCAGGGCGGCGAGGTCACCGTGCTGGCCGCCGGTCCGGACCGCGCCACCGAGGCCATCCGCAAGGCGCTGTCCATGGGCGCCGACAAGGCCATCCACATCAACGACCCGGCCATCCACGGCTCCGACGCCGTGCAGACGGCGTGGGTGCTGGCGAGCGCGCTCGGTCAGGTCGAGGGTGTCGAGCTGGTCATCGCGGGCAACGAGGCCACCGACGGACGCGCGGGCGCCGTCCCGGCGATCATCGCCGAATACCTGGGCCTGCCGCAGCTGACGCACCTGCGCAAGCTGACCGTCGACGGTGACAAGATCACCGGCGAGCGCGAGACCGACGAAGGCGTGTTCAAGCTGGAGGCCACCCTCCCGGCGATCGTCAGCGTCACCGAGAAGATCAACGAGCCGCGCTTCCCGTCCTTCAAGGGCATCATGGCCGCGAAGAAGAAGGAAGTGCAGACCTTCACGCTGGCCGACCTGGGCGTCGACCCGTCGACCGTGGGCGTCGCGAACGCGGGCACCACCGTCACCGCGGCCACGCCGAAGCCTCCGCGTACCGCGGGCGAGAAGATCGCGGACGAAGGCGACGGCGGCACCAAGATCGCCCAGTACCTGATCGGCCAGAAGATCATCTGATCTCGGTAGCGCTGCAGACTTCCTAGGAGAGAACACAAATGGCAGAAGTACTCGTGCTCGTCGAGCACGCCGAAGGTGCGATCAAGAAGGTCAGCACCGAACTGCTCACCGCGGCCCGCGCCCTCGGCGAGCCCGCCGCCGTCGTGCTCGGCACGGCGGGCACCGGCGCGAAGCTGGCCGACGCGCTGGCCGCCGCCGGTGCGGAGAAGATCTACATCGCCGAGTCCGACGACGTGGAGAACTACCTGGTGACGCCGAAGGTCGACGTGCTGGCCACGCTCACCGAGTCGGTCTCGCCCGCCGCCGTCATCGTCGCCGCCACCGCCGAGGGCAAGGAGGTGTCGGGTCGCCTGGCCGCCCGCATCGGCTCCGGTCTGCTGGTCGACGTCATCGACGTGAAGTCCGACGGCAGCGCGGTGCACTCCATCTTCGGTGGCGCGTTCACCGTCGACGCCAAGGCCACCGGCGACGTGCCGGTGATCTCGGTCCGCCCGGGCGCCGTCGAGGCTTCGGCGCAGGCCGGTGCGGGCGAGCAGGTCACCATCGAGGTGCCCGCGCAGGAAGAAGGCGTGGTCAAGGTGACCTCCCGCGAGCCGGTCGTGGCCGGTGACCGTCCGGAGCTCACCGAGGCCGGCATCGTGGTCTCCGGTGGCCGCGGCGTCGGTTCCGCCGACAACTTCTCGGTCGTCGAGGCACTGGCCGACTCCCTCGGCGCGGCCGTCGGCGCTTCGCGCGCCGCCGTCGACTCGGGCTACTACCCCGGCCAGTTCCAGGTCGGCCAGACCGGTAAGACGGTCTCCCCGCAGCTGTACATCGCCCTGGGCATCTCCGGCGCGATCCAGCACCGCGCGGGCATGCAGACCTCGAAGACCATCGTCGCGGTCAACAAGGACGAAGAGGCGCCGATCTTCGAGATCGCCGACTACGGCATCGTGGGCGACCTGTTCAACGTCGCGCCGCAGCTGACCGAAGCGGTCAAGGCGCACAAGGGCTGATAACGCTCAGCGCTGTCGTGCGGCCCCGGACTCCGGTCCGGGGCCGTTCGCATCGGAGAGGTTCACGGCGGCAACGACCTCTTATGGTTGCGGTGCCCGCCACACCCCGGTCAGAAGGCGAGTGCGGTCCAAGGTATGTCGATCGGGAATGGGTGTGTGAACGACACTTTCTCTTCCTTTTCGCCGCCATTGGCCCACTCGCCGACGAGCCGATATGCAGCGGGGTGCAACGGTCTGACCCCATCGGGTAGCTGCGCGTATCCGGTCTCCAAACCGTACGCGCGAATGAAAGCAATGGCGCTGACATCCGCCTTCAGCGTCACTTCCCAGTACCACGGAATCCCGGCCTTCGCGTAGCGTGCCGCCTTGGCGGCGAGGACGGGCGCAGTGTTCGACGGTGAGAGCACTTCACCAACGAGGAGTGTGTCGGCTGCCCGTACGTCCTGGTATGGAGGCAGACAGCAGTGCACGAGAAAGTCTGGAGTAAGGAAGTCGGACTTCCCGTTCGTTCCGAGAAATACATTCGTCTCGAACTCGGCCTCCCAGCAGCTTTCGGGCCGTACTGACATATCCGCACGCGCACACCGCTCGATCTCGTTGACGATCCGGCGGGTGAACCGCTGATGTTCTCGGGGACCACGGCGCATCCACACCACACGCCCCTCCCAGAGCTCGATCTGTTCCGCGATCTCCTCGGGTAGACGCCCCAGTTCCTCCCAGGTCATGTATTCGGGCAGGTCAGGGCGCTCGGCGCGGACGGACATGCCGCAATGATAGCCCCGGAAACATCTGTCGCTTCGACCGTATTTCGCTGACAAGCAGTCCTGCCTGCCTTCGCAACGACGACGATCTGCTGCTACAAGAGACCAGCTCGGTCGAGGTGTACACCTCCTCGGTAGTCGAGGCCCTGGCGGACTCGCTCGGAGTGGCCGTCGGCGCGTCGCGCGCCGCGGTCGACAAGCTCGAAGAGGCGCCCATCTTCGAGATCGCCGACTACGGCATCGTGGGCGACCTGTTCAACGTCGCACCGCAGCTGACCGAAGCGGTCAAGGCGCACAAGGGCTGATCGCGCCTTCGCGCACATCGAAAAGGTGGCCCTGACCGTTAGGTCAGGGCCACCTTTTGTGCTAAGAACTTAAAAGCCCGACCAGGCAACCA
Source organism: Nocardia barduliensis (assembly GCF_013315795.1). Lineage (GTDB taxonomy): Bacteria > Actinomycetota > Actinomycetes > Mycobacteriales > Mycobacteriaceae > Nocardia > Nocardia barduliensis. The sequence goes on along the minus strand of NZ_JABLTE010000011.1, from coordinate 29,298 downwards.
CATTGAGCTACTGTTAGCGAGCGTAACTGCGCTGCAAGATGTGGGGCAAGGGGGAGCCGGGGGGCGATGAGCGTCGTCGAAGACAGTGGCAGCTTCGGGGGGAAGTCGGTAGCGACCGTCGATGGCGGTCTTCCGATCACCGCGCGGCAGGAACAGTTCAGTCTTGCTTTCGTCCGTATGGTCGCCGCTGTGGCGGGCTGTTCCATCAAGAGCCACGAGACCGACTATGACGGAGTCGACATAACGGTCGTGGCGTCCGCGGAGTATGCGAAGTACTACTGCCCGGAATTCGAGATTCAGCTCAAGTGCACGACGCAGCACCGTCTACTCAGGACCAACGACCTGGCATGGCCGCTCGCGCGTGACCGGTTCCTGAAGCTGGTCAGTCCCAAACGGTTCATCCCCGCACTGCTCGGCGTGTTGCTGATCCCGGAGGACCCCGAACAATTGATAGACCTTTCCGAGGACGGGTTGAGCAGTTCTAGCCGCATGTACTGGGAACATGCAGCGAACCTCGGGTGGATCGAGGACGGTAAAGCCAGCAAGACGGTCCACCTACCCCGAAGTAACCTGTTCGACGTAGGCGCGCTGCGGGGGATCATGCAGTCGATCGGCGAAGGAGGTCAGTGGTGAACAATGTTCCGCTCGACAGCCTCCGAGAGGTCGCGTCCGTGCTATCGCCCCCAGCTGTGTCCCAGTACCTCGCGACCCATGACTGGCAACTGGAGGTTCGCGAGCAAGACGTCAAAGAGATTTGGCGACTTCCGGGCGAGGACGGCCTTCTCGGCCGGATCATGCTTCCCTTAGCTACCGACTACGTCGACTTCTCCCGGCGTTTTCGTGACACACTCCAAGCTCTCGCCACCATCTATGACTGGGACCCCGCGCAACTGGTTGAACGAATAGCGGCTGCGCGGGCTGACTTGTTCTTCGTCCGGCTCGACCAGGAAATGAGTGACGGCACCATTCCCTTCCGGCAGGCCGAGATCACCTTGGAAGCCTTGTTCACGATGATGAGGGCCGCCGCGACCACCGCCGACGACCCGACCCACTCCCATCGGGGGCGCAGATCAGCCGTTGTCACGAACTTCCTCGAAGACGACATCCGTCTCGGACACACCAAGCGCGGCAGTTTCGTGTTCACCGTGGTCACCCGTCTCGGCGAAATCCCGCCACCGCAGGAGAACGGGACGCGAGTCGTGCCATTCCCGCGCAAGGTGATGACAACGCTGGCGACAGGTCTGGAATCGGCCCGGCAACTCGCACTCGACTGGGACGAGCGAGCTCTCGACCATGCGGGGCAGTTGGGTCTGAGCGGCAATCTGGTCGAGTCGGTGCTGGACCTGACGCAGCCGGAAGCTGTACGCGCACTCGACTTGTCCTTCGATTGGGCGGCCGGCGAGCAGCCGCCCGATATCGAGATCTCACGAATCGTGATCGATCGCAATGCGATGGCGGGATTGCCCCGCGTGCGAGAGCGGTTGGTTCGGCGCGAGGAGCCACCGCGTCATATGACCCTGATCGGCATGGTGCGCACCCTCAACCGGGATGACCTCGGTGACGAGGATCAGGAGGCCACGAGCATCGTGCTTTCGACGCATGTGGACGGCCGTCTGCGAAAAGTGCACGTACCGCTCGTCGGCGACGACTACCAGTGGGCGATCCAAGCCCACCAGAGCAAACAGCCGATTGTCGTGTCCGGTGACCTGGTGTTCGAACGCGGGGCTTGGCGCTTGACCGGGACGATCAGCGTGGACTCGAGTTATCTACACCGCGACCGCTGACGTCGGAGTGCGAGCGACTCCGCTCAGTGGTGGCCGATTCGACCGTCGCGGTCGGCGAAGACGAAGAGGCGCCGATCTTCGAGATCGCCGACGACCCCGAGTCGCTGTCTGATGCCCACCCATGCGCAGTGTGATCGGTTGAGGTGCAGTGGCATACGTGTCAGATGGTCCGAGACTGCTCGTGGTCGGCACGGTCGACGACTCCGCCCGCTGATCTGATGCGTTGCTTGGTAGTTTGTTCGGGTCAAATCCCCCGAAGGGGGGGAGTCATCGACACTAGGGGATCAAAAGTGAAGAAGACAGTTACGGGGCTGCTGATGGGCGCGCTGGTCACGGGGGCCTTGATCGCCTCGGCACCTGCGGCACAGGCAACGGTGTATCCGACCGAGAAGGAATGCCTGGCCGCCGCGAAGCAGGAGGAGAAGCGGCGCAATGCTGCGGGCGATATCAACGTCCCTGATTACAGCTGCAAGCGTGTAGCAAACGGCTGGCGAGTGGGCGTCTACCGCTGATCGAAGTGGTGAGGGCGGGCTGACCTGATACGTACCACCCTCGCCGCACGATCCGCCGTACAACCACAGGACCACCGCGTCGATTGCTGCGCGCGGTGGTCCTTTCCGTTTTTCAACCACCGCCGAAATGCGTCGAACGAATAGCCGCCGCGCGGCCGGCGTGCTGTTCGTGCGCCTCGACCAGGAGACTGGAGAACTGACCGGGTTGCGAGCGCCGCTGTCGAGGCGCTGGTCGGTTCGAACCGCTGCGGTCGATGAGGATGTAGAGGCTGATCTTCGAGCGCTTGGTTTGCTGGGCTCGGTCGGCGCGAGATCGGTGCGAACTCACGAGGCCAGGGAAGCGAAAATCGTGACCGATGCGAAAAAAATTAGGCCGCAGACGATTTCGCGTCGGAGTCGCATGCCGTGGACCTACACTCGGCCGGTGAGCATACCCACGGAACCGATCGGTAGCATCCCCCGTCCTCACGACCTCCTGGCCGCTATGGCCGACGATTCCGGCGACGCCGCCGCGCTCGCCGAACTCCAGCAGCGGGCGGTGGCCGAGACCATCCGCCGCTTGGAGGAACTCGGCTCTCCCGTCGTCACCGACGGTGAGCAGTCCAAGCCGAGCTTCGCCACCTATCCGATCGCCGGGCTGGACAACCTGGCTCCGGACGGGGCGATCATCCCGTTCGCCGACGGGCACCAGCGACAGCTGCCCCGGCTCACCGCGGGTCCGTTCCGCTATGCCGCGCACGCGGCGGACTATCTGCGCGCCGCGCGGCAGCACGCCACCGTTCCGGTGAAGCAGGCCGTCATCGCGCCGTCGGCGCTGAGCCTGTTGTATCCGGCCGACGGCATCGAGGGATATCCGCGCGAGCAGTTCCTGGCCGATCTCGCCGACGCGGCCGAGGCCGACATCCGTGGCTGCCTGGACGCGGGGGCGCACCTGGTGCAGCTCGACTTCACCGAGGGACGGCTCTCGCTCAAACTGGACCCCAGCGGCGGCGTACTCGACCAGTTCATCGAACTCAACAACTCGGTGCTGGACCGTTTCTCGGATGAGGAGCGCGCCAGGATCGGTGTGCACACCTGCCCGGGCGGCGACCAGGACTCCACGCACAGCCTGGATGTGGACTACGTCGAATTGCTGCCGAAGCTGCTGCAACTGCGGGTCGGCGCGTTCTATCTCCAGTTCGCCAGCGAGCCCGATCCGGAGAAGGTGCTCGCCGTGGTCGCCGAGCACCTGCCCGCCGAGGCTCGAGTGTTCATCGGCGTCACCGACCCGATCGACCCCGTCGTGGAGACCCCGCAGCAGGTGCGCGACCGGGTGCTGCTCGCCGCTCGTTTCCTGCCCGTCGATCGGTTGGGCACCTGTGACGACTGCGGTTTCGCACCGTTCGCCGACGACACCTCCACTTCGCGGGAGACCGCGTTCGCCAAGGTTCGCGCGCGCATCGAGGGCACGGCGCTGGCGGCTACGGAGTTGAGAGCCTGATTTGCGCAACGCGATTCGGTCGAACGGCCCCGGGAACCTCCGGGGCCGTTCTCCATCGGGTTGACAGTCTCGGTCCAAGCCACTTCGACGCACTGCGAACCACTCTCGCTACGGCTGCTCTTGAACCATTTCGCACCGGATAGGTGCAGGGCCGATTCGTACAGTGGGATGCGGTGCGCCACGACTTCTGGTCACGTCTGCTCCCGCGCCATCGACCTTCCTCGGCCACTGGATCGATCTGAAAACGGAAGAAAACGGATCGAGATAGCTATTGCCCGCGTACCTGTATAGGCGCCTTACTGAATAGGGTCAGGAGCGAGCGAGTGCACAATCCTGGCGCAGCGGAACCAATCCCGCCGGGGTCGAGGAGGTCGCACGATGTCTACCACTACTTCCCTTTCCACGGCGCCGACTCTGAACTCGGCGACTCCACGTTCGGGGCCGATCATCGGTGGAACCACGGTGCTGCTGACCGGGACGAATCTGACCGGAGCCACGGCGGTCGAATTCGGCGCTATTCCAGCGACTTCGTTCACGATCGACTCCGCGATGCAGATCTCGGCTGTCTCTCCCGCCGCGACGGGAGTCGTGCACATCACCGTCACCACGCCGAGCGGGGTGAGTAACGGCGTCTCGTTCACATATGTCGGCACGCCTCCGCCGTCCGGGGTGCATTTCGGTCCGGGAACCTCGATCATGTCCGATGGCGGACCGCCTTGCGGAAGCTGGGGCACCGTAGGGGCGGTCGGATATGACGAACTCGGGAATCTGGTGGCTCTCACGGCCGGGCACATGATGACTCGGAATACCAGAAGTCAAGAAGTATTCCTCACAGGGAATCGCAAACTCGGGCCGATCGGGTGTTACGTCACGTGGTGCACGAATTGGCCCGGCTTTCCGTCGATGCGGTTTCCGGCCGACTCTTCCAAAGACTACGCGGTCATCAAGCTGGACGAAACGAAGATCACTCCGGTCAACACGACGCCGAACGGGACCGTGATCAGCAGGATCGGTGCCCATCCGGTTCCGCTTCGGGACATCATGTGCAAGTACGGCCAGGTGTCCGGAACGACCTGCGGTCTCGTGATCGAGTACGAGAACAACGTCATCAATTCCTGGGCTGCGATCATCCCTGGCGACAGCGGTGGACCGGTGACCACGCGCAGCGGTCTGGTCGGCATTACCTCCGCGATCAATCCGCTCAACCCGTGGGCGCCGTTCCAGTTCACCGGTATTCACGGAATTCTCGACGACATCGCAGCGCAAGGACCGGGCACGATCGGAATCGGATTCACTCCGCTTCCGTGATCGTGGGTCATGAGCACGATGCCGCACTCGATCGACTCGTCGCTGAGACGATCTCGGAAGCCTCGTGACCGGTGCTGCGGGCCGCCCGCGACCGGCGCCTCGCAGCGAGGGGACGGCCCGTCGGCCAACAACCGCGCTCAGCAGCGGTGCAGCGCCTCGAGCAGGGTGTTTAGGATCGGTGAGCGCCGGGCGTCAGCGCGCAACACCGCCGACACCGGGATGCGCAGCTTGGATTCGGTCAGTCGCAGCACCACCAGCCCCTCGGTGGTGCTCTCCGCGTAGAGCACTGTCCACGCCTCGGGCCGATTGATCAGCTCCATCGTCGCCGTGTGGTCGGGCGGGATCGGCGGTCCGAAGGTAGGGCCGGCGGGTAGTTCGGCGAACGCGTTGCGAATCACGGTGTGCAACAGCACCTGTTCCTGCTCCGGCGGCAGCAGCAGGGGATACGAACTCAGATCCGCCAGGGTCACCGTGTCCTTCTTCGCCAGCGGATGCGCGCTGGAGGTGGCGATCACGAGGTCCTCGACCCAGAGTTGCTCCACCACGAGACCGGGCTGGTCGACGCGGCCGCGAATGAGCGCGAGATCGCAGTCCCCGTCGGTGACCGCGGTGATGCGCTGGCGGAAGGGTTTGATCACGAATTCGATCTCCGCCTCCGAGTGCGCGGCGCGCGCTCCCGCGATCGCCGACAGCGAGCGCGTGGCGAAGGACATGTTCGCGGCCAATCGGATGCGCGGCCCCACCGTGCGCACGGCGGCGCGGATCGCCGATTCCAGGCTCAGCATTTGTTTCGCGAGGGGAAGTAGCCGTGCGGTGGCGTCGGTGGGCACCACCGAGCGGGTCGAGCGCTCGAACAGCTGCACGCCGAGGTCGCGCTCGAGCCGGGAGATCTGATGGCTGATCGCCGACTGCGAGATGAAGCAGCGCGCCGCGGCGCCGCTGAAGCTGAGCTCCTCGCACACCGCGACGAAGTAGGTGAGCTGCCGAAGTTCCACAGCGGCCTCCTATTGATTACGAATCGAGATAAGACTCATCTGCATTATGCGCCCATACACCTGAAATATCCGCCCTCCGGATCGCGGTTGGTAATGAGAGAAGGAGGCTGTCATGCAGTACGTGGAAGCGGGAATCGAAACCGCTGGTGTCGTCATTGTCGGATCGGGGTTCGGCGGGCTCGCCGCCGCCAAGCAGCTGGCCAAGTCGGGGGTGGACTATGTGCTGATCTCCAGCACGCCCGAGCATCTGTTCCAACCGCTGTTGTACCAGGTAGCGACCGGTGTGCTCGCATCGGAGGAGATCGCGCCGCCCATCGCGGGCATTCTGCGCCGCCATCGGGAGGCCGATGTCCGCCTGGGCACGGTGGTCGACATCGATCCCGACCGGGCCGTCGTCACCTACGAGCACGAGGGTGTGCGCCGCCGCATCCGTTACGGCTCGCTGATCGCGGCCACCGGCGCCAGCCAGTCCTATTTCGGCCGGGACGATTTCGCCGAGAAGACCTTCTCGCTCAAGACCATCGACGACGCGCGGCGGCTGCGCGCGCAGATCGAGCGCGTCTTCGCCGAAGCCGCACAGGCCGACGAGCCGACCAGGCGCAGGCTGCTGAGCTTCGTCGTGGTCGGCGCGGGCGCGACCGGCGTCGAGGTGGCCGGACAGCTGAAGGAACTGGCGAAACGGCACTACCACCAGGAAGTTTCGGTCACCCTCGTGGAGGGCGCGGGCGAGGTGCTCCCGCCGTTCGGCGGCGGACTGTCGGAGTACGCGAAGAAGTCGCTCACCCGCATCGGCGTGGACGTGCTGCTTGGCACCTTCGTCACCGACATCGAGCACGGCAAGGTCACCGTCAAGGGGCGCGACGGCGTCGAGCACGGTATCGCGGCCGAGACCGTGGTCTGGTCGGCGGGCGTGCAGGCGGGCGGCTTCGCGAAGATCCTGGCCGAGGCCACGGGCGTGGCGACCGACCGGGCCGGCCGGCTGCTGATCAACCCGGACCTCACCGTCGGCGGCTACGCCGACATCTACGCCATCGGCGACATGACCTCGCTCAACGGCTACCCCGGCCAGTCGCCGGTGGCCATGCAGGAGGGCAGGCACGCCGCCGACATCATCCGTCGCAAGAAGCAGCCCGGCACGCCCTTCACCTACTGGGACAAGGGCAGCATGGCGGTGATCAGCCGGTTCAGCGCGGTGGCGAAGCTCAACGAGCGCATCACCTTCCGCGGCGTGATCGCCTGGTTCATGTGGCTCGCGGTGCACCTGTTCTACCTGGTCGGCTTCCGCAACCGCTTCGCCGCGGTCGCCTCGTGGTTGGTCGCGTTCATCGGCACCGGGCGCCCCGGCTTCGCCGAAGTGGACACGACCGGGACGAACGTACGCACTTCGGAGATCCGCGCCGCCTGACGGCTTCCCGCACCTGAGGACTCGCGCCGCTGCGAGCCGGGAGCGGCGCGCCCCAACGCGCCCGGCCCGGTACGCGCCCCGGCGCCGGGCCGGAAGCAGTGACCTGGGTGACAACCGTATGGCGGAAGCGGTGGCGATGCCGAGGGACGAACACGGTGGAACCGTTCGGTGAACGGTCGGTGTGACAGCCGTCTCGTTCACCGAACCGGCATCGTTGCGACACTTCGAGGTTGCTGCGACGCATTGTCGGGCTGGCTTCATCAGGGATATGACAATTTCGTCCGTGTTGACAGCCCCGGCTCGAGCGACGGACTCCGGGGAGGAACGGTCGCGCTACTCGCTGGTGGTCTCCTCCGACCTCGACCACCGCGTCGCCGCGCAGCGCCTGCGCTACAACGTGTTCGCCAACGAGCCCGGTTTCCAGATCCCGGACGACGGCACCGGTCTGGACGCCGATCGTTTCGACGAGCACTGCGATCACATGCTGGTGCGCGACGACGCGACCGGTGAGTTCGTCGGCTGCTACCGGATGCTGCCCCCGGACCGGGCCGCCGCGGCGGGCGGGTACTACACGGCGACGGAATTCGATCTGGCCCAGCTGGATCCGGAGGAGATGCGGATCGTGGAGATGGGCCGCGCGTGCGTGGTCCCCGATCATCGCAACGGCTCGGTGCTCACCCTCATGTGGGCGGGCATCCTGCATTACATCCAGCTCACCGGCTACGACTGGGTGATGGGCTGCGTGTCGGTGCCGATGCAGGACACCCCGGCCGACGCGCCCGGCGTGAACGTGCGCGGCGTGCGCGACCTGCTGCTCGGCCGCCACGCCTCCGACCCCGAGCGCCGGGTGCACCCGTACAACCCGGTGGTCGTCGATGGCAAGACCCTGGACGAACTGACGCCGCCGTCGCGGCCGAAGCTGCCGCCGCTGATGCGCGGCTACCTGCGGCTGGGCGCGGAGATCTGCGGCGAGCCCGCGCACGATCCGGCTTTCGCGGTCGCCGACTTCGTCATGCTGCTCGGACTGGACACCATCAACACCCGCTACCTCAATCGACTACAGGAAGCCGCCGCGACCCTCGACGGGGGACGGTGAGGATCGTGGTGTTCGACGCGCCGCCCGCCGAGTCCTCCGCGCACGCGTGGATGCCGTCCAGCCCCTGCGGCCCCGGCTGTCTGGATTCGATCGATCAAGTCGGACCGGGACGGGTGGCCGCCCGGTTGGCCGGGGTCGCCGGTCTGCTGCTCAGCTTCCCGGTCGCGAACGCGGTGACCCCGCGCGGCAGGCGCGAGCCACTTCAGCGCGGCTATGCGCGCCTCCTGCTCGGTTGTCTGGGCATGCGGCTGCGCATCGTCGACAATCGGGGGGCCGCGGACGAGCGGGGGGTCGTCGATGAGGGCGGCCCCGCGCTCGCACCGGCCGGTTTCGGCGCACCGGGCCGCGGCGTGCTGGTCGTCACCGGGCATATCGGCTGGACCGACATCGTCGTGCTGGCCTCGGTGCAGCCGCTCGGATTCGTCGCGCGCGCGGACATGGTGGAGTGGCCGCTGCTCGGCCGGCTCGCCGAACTGATGCGGGTGATCCCGATCGAGCGCGAGAGTCTGCGACAGCTGCCCGGCGTGGTGGCGGCGGTGGGCGCACGGCTGGCCGCGGGCGAGCGGATCGGCCTCTTCCCCGAGGGCACCACCTGGTGTGGCCGCGCCTACGGCACCATGCGACCGGCGTTGTTCCAAGCGGCCGTGGACACCGGCACTCCGGTGCAGCCGGTGCGGTTGCGGTACCTCGACCGGCACGGCGTGCCGTGCACGGTGCCCGGGTTCGTCGGCGTGGACACCTTCGCCTCCTCCGCGCGCCGGGTGCTGCGGTCGCGCGGGATGGTCGCCGAAGTGGTGCTGGAACCGGTGCAGCAGCCGGGCGCGGACCGGCGTGAGCTGGCCCGCCGCTGCGAGGCCGCCGTCCGCGGCGCGGTTGTGACGCGCCACGACGCGTCGGACGCCGCGCAGTGGATCGAGGCGGGGCACACCCGGGTGCAGGACCCGTCGGTCACGGCCGAGGCGCCGGAGGTGCGCCGTCCGCGGCGCCGCCCGATGCTGCGCGGTCGTCGGAGCGCCGCCGCCGCGCAGTAGGCGAACGGCGACCGAGGAAGCGGCTGTCCGGATGTGGTTCTGCTGCGCATGGCAGCCGTCCCGGCGCGGCTGCCCGCGCCAGTAGTCATCGCAAGACCCGACGGTCGCCGCCGTGCTCGTCGCGGCCATCGGGCATCGACTGCTATCGGCGCTGATCCGGGCTCTATCTCGGGGAGCGCCCCCGAATACGTCTTCGGGGCGAGCCGACACCGGCTCGCCCCGAAGACGTTGGGGAACTCAGAAACCGCTGCCCGTCGGCGGCCGGTATCCGTGGTGCCAGCCGGGCCTGCCGCGATCCCAGTCGTCGTGACGGTCCCGCCCCCGGAACCAGTCGTCGTGGCGGCCCCGGTTCCAGTCGTTGTGCCGCCCGTGGTTCCACCTGTCGTGGCCGTGCCTGCCGTGCCCGTGGCCGTGCCCGTGACCGTGACGGCCGTGGGCCGCGTCGACCTGGTCGGCGGGCTCGAGCACGATCGGGTCGGCGAGCGCGGGCACCGCGACGGCGGTGATCGGCATCAGGGCCAGTACGGACGCGGCCGCGGCGCGCGCCAGCACACGTCGCGTCCGTCCATGGGTGCGTGGGTCCATCGGAGCTTCCTCACTGATCGATTCGTCCGGTAGTCGACCGCTCGGGGTGTTAGGCCCCTCGATCCGCTCCGCGAAACGAGCGGACCCGGCGATCAATACAATGAACAACGTACCGCTATTCAGCGGTACATTCAATAGGTAAGACAAAATCCCGATTTCGCCAGCTCATCGGGCGTTTACGGCGCTGAAGGCAGCTCCCGCGACGGCGAGGGCAGGGGGGAATAACCGGCGCACGGTCACGGCTATCCTTAATTGGTCATGAAGTCGGCTTCTTCGGGTCCGGTCAACGGTGCTGCGCCCCACACGGTCTACCTCGATCACGCGGCCACCACACCGATGCTGCCCGCGGCCATCGAGGCGATGACGGCTGCCCTGCGCACCACGGGCAACGCCTCGTCCCTGCACGGCTCGGGGCGCGCCGCCCGGCGGCTGCTGGAGGAGGCGCGCGAGTCGATCGCCGCCGACCTGGGCGCGCGGCCCTCGGAGGTCGTCTTCACCTCCGGTGGCACCGAGAGCGACAACCTGGCGGTGAAGGGCATCTTCTGGGCGCGCCGCGACGCCGATCCGCGCCGCAACCGGATCATCGCCAGTTCCATCGAGCATCACGCGGTGATCGACGCGGTGGAGTGGCTGCAGCGGCACGAGGGCGCGGAAGTGACCTGGCTCCCGGTGGACGCCGAGGGCGTGGTCGCGCCCGGCGCGCTGCGGGCGGCGCTCGCAGCGAATCCCGACGACGTCGCGCTGGTCACCGTCATGTGGGCGAACAACGAGGTCGGCGCCATCCAGCCGATCGGCGAACTCGCCTCCGTGGCACAGGAATTCGGTGTGCCGATGCACAGCGACGCGGTGCAGGCGGCCGCCCAGCTGCCGATGGACTTCGGCGCGAGCGGCCTGGCCGCGGCCAGTTTCGCCGGGCACAAGGTCGGCGGCCCGCACGGTGTCGGGGTGTTGCTGCTCGGCAGGCAGGTGCCGTGTGTGCCGCTGCTGCACGGCGGTGGGCACGAGCGCGACCTGCGGTCGGGGACCTCGGATACGGCGGCGGCCATCGGGCTCGCCGCCGCGCTGCGCCAGACGGCGGTCGAACTGCCCGCCCGCACCGCCGAGCTGATCGCCCTGCGGGACGCGCTGATCGACGGCATCCGCGCGGCAGCGCCGGACACGGTGCTCAACGGGCCGGTCGGCGAGCGGCGCCTGCCCGGCAACGTGCACGTCACTTTCCCGGGCTGCGAAGGGGATTCGCTGCTGATGCTGCTGGACGCGGCGGGGATCGAATGCTCGACCGGTTCGGCGTGTACGGCGGGCGTCGCCACGCCCAGTCATGTGCTGATCGCCATGGGCGTCGAGCCGTGGCAGGCGCGCGGATCGCTGCGTTTCTCGTTGGGGCACACCTCGACGCGCGCCGACGTCGACGCAGTGCTGAAAGTCTTGCCGCAGGTGGTGGAGCGGGCCAAGGCCGCGGGCCTGGCCGGTGCGAAAGGAGGTGTCTGATGCGGGTACTCGCCGCGATGAGCGGTGGTGTGGATTCGGCCGTGGCGGCGGCGCGTGCCGTCGACGCCGGTCACGAGGTGGTCGGCGTCCATCTGGCACTGTCGGCGACACCGGGCACGCTGCGTACCGGGTCGCGCGGCTGCTGCTCGAAGGAGGACGCCGGTGACGCCCGGCGCGCCGCCGACGTGCTCGGCATCCCGTTCTACGTCTGGGATTTCGCCGACCGCTTCAAGGAAGACGTCATCGATGATTTCGTCGCGGCCTACGCGGCGGGCGAGACGCCGAATCCGTGCCTGCGCTGCAACGAGAAGATCAAGTTCTCCGCGCTGGCCGACCGCGCGGTGGCGCTCGGCTTCGACGCGGTGGTCACCGGCCACTACGCGCGGCTGGCGGACGGCGTGCTGCGCCGTGCCGTCGACGCCGACAAGGACCAGTCCTACGTGCTGGCCGTGCTGACCGCGCAGCAGCTTTCGCGCGCGATGTTCCCGGTGGGCGACACCCCCAAGCCGCAGATCCGCGCCGAGGCCGCCGAGCGCGGCCTGGCCGTCGCGAACAAGCCGGACAGCCACGACATCTGCTTCATCCCCTCCGGCGACACCCGAGCGTTCCTCGGCGCGAAGATCGGGGTGCGGCCCGGCGCGGTCGTCGACTCCGACGGCCAGGTGCTCGGGCGGCACGAGGGCGTGCACGGGTTCACCATCGGCCAGCGCAAGGGTCTCGGGTTGCCGGGTCCGGCCGCCGATGGCAAGCCGCGGTACGTCACCGGAATCGACCCGGACTCCGGCACGGTCCGCGTGGGTTCGGCCGAGGACCTGCGGGTCTGGACGGTCGAGGCGGAGCGCGCGATCTGGACCTCCGGGTCCGCGCCCGCGGGCCCGATCGAGTGCGTGGCGCAGGTGCGCGCGCACGGCGGCACCGCGCCCGCGATCGCCGAGGCGGTGGGTGACGGGCTGGTCGCGCGGCTGCGCGAGCCGCTGACCGGTGTCGCGCGCGGTCAGGCCGTCGTGCTCTACCGTCCGGATCCCGAGGGCGACGAGGTGATCGGCAGCGGGACCATCTCCGGCACCGAACGCGAGCCCGGCGCGAGCGAGGCGAGGGCCGACGCAGGGCGGTGATCCTGACCGGCCTCCGGCGCTTGTTCTCCCTGGCTGCCCGGCGCGCGTGGAGACATGGAAGACCGGTCCGGCCGCTGAGTACGGCGGGGTCGCGCAACGGCGGAATCTAACGGACGGAGTACGGCAGCGGTGGACGAGACCGGTACGGATGACGCGCAAGACAGTGGGACCGATGTGGCGACCGAGCCGGTCCGCCTCCCGGGCGGCATCGCCACCGGCGTCGGCTCCTGGCCGGGCGTCGACCCGCGCGAGGCCGCCGCGACCGTCGTCGGTGAACTCGGCGACCTGCCGCACCTGGTGGAATTACCGGCTCGCGGCGCGGGCGCGGACCTGATCGGACGCGCTTCCGCCCTGCTGGTCGACCTGCGCTTCGACACCACGCCGCGGGGCTACCGGCTCGCGCCGCGCCCGGGTTCGGTCTCCCGGCGGGCCCACGACCTGCTGCGGACCGATTTGGACGCGCTCGAGGAAGCATGGGAGAACGCCGGCCTGTCCGGCGGCGGCCGGGTGGTGAAGGTGCAATCGGCGGGCCCGCTGACCTTGGCCGCGCAGGTCGAGTTGCCCGGCGGTCATCGCGTGCTCACCGATCCCGGTGCGGTGCGTGACCTCTGCGCCTCTCTGGCCGAGGGACTGGCCCAGCACGTGGCGGAGGTGGGCAAGCGACTCGGGGCGCGGGTCGTGCTGCAACTGGACGAACCGTCGCTGACCGCGGTGCTCGAGGGTTCCCTGCGCGGTGTGAGCGTGCTGAACACCGTGCGCGCGCTGCCCGAGCCGGAAGCGCTGGCCCTGCTGGACACGGTGATCTCCGCCCAGTCCGCGCCGGTGCTGGTGCACAGCTGCGCCGAGCCGCCCGCGCTCGGCGTCCTGCGCCGCAGCGCCGCCGCCGCGATCGGCTTCGATCTGAACACCATCGGCACCGGGCAGCTCGACGAGGTCGGCGAGACCCTCGAAGCGGGCAAGCAGCTGGTGCTCGGTGTCGTCCCCACCGAGCCGCGGGCGAATTCGGTCACCTGGCGCGACTTCGCCGAGCCGGGCGTCCGGCTGATCGACCGGCTCGGCTTCGGCCGCCGGACGCTGGCGCAACGGGTGGCGGTCAGTCCGGCATGCGGTCTGGCGGGCGTCCCGCTGGAGTGGAGCCGGCGGGCCCTGCGCTTGTCGGCGGATGTCGCGCGCGCGTACGCCGAAGAACCGGAAGAGCTTTCCTTCTCCTGACGCCCACGGCCGGGCCGGTGGAGTGGTCGGTACGCGGCTCGGCGCCGGTGATCGGCGGCGGAAACGGCCGGCCTGAACCCGTGGCGTCCGGGCGGCGACGTGCGCGAACATGCCATTGTGCTGGCGACGACCTGGGCTAATGTGCGATGGGTGAGTGACAGCGACAGCGTGGCTACCCCGGCGACGGCAGAGCAGCGGGTGCAGTGGCAGCAACTCGCGGACGAGGTGCGCGAACACCAGTTCCGCTACTACGTGCGGGATGCGCCGATCATCTCCGACGGTGAGTTCGACGCGCTGTTGCGGCGGTTGCAGGCGATGGAGGACGAACATCCGGACCTGCGCACGCCCGATTCGCCGACCCAGCTCGTCGGCGGCGGGTTCGCGACCGATTTCACCGCGGTCGACCACCTCGAGCGGATGCTCTCGCTGGACAACGTGTTCGCCGTCGACGAGCTACGCGCCTGGGCTGCCCGGGTGGAGGCGGAGACCGGTCCGGACCTGCATTATCTCTGCGAGGTGAAGATCGACGGCGTTGCGCTGAACCTCGTCTATCGCAACGGGCGGCTGGTGCGCGGCGCTACGCGCGGCGACAGCCGCACCGGCGAAGACGTGACGCTGAACGCGCGCGGCATCGACGACATTCCCGGAGAGCTGACCCCCAGCGACGAGTTCCCCGTTCCGGAGGTGCTCGAGGTGCGCGGCGAGGTGTACTTCCGGTTGGAGGACTTCGAGACGCTCAACGCCGCCATCGTGGCCGAGGGCAAGCCGCCCTACGCCAATCCGCGCAACACCGCGGCTGGTTCGCTGCGGCAGAAGGACCCGTCGGTCACCGCGCGGCGCAGGCTGCGCATGATCTGCCACGGTTTCGGCCGCATCGAGGGCTACCTGCCCACCTCGCAATACGAGGCGTATCGCGCGCTGGCCGCGTGGGGACTGCCGGTGTCCGAGCACACCAGGCGGGTGCGGGGCATCGATGCGGTGATCGAGCGGGTCGCCTACTGGGGCGAGCACCGCCACGACATCGAGCACGAGATCGACGGCCAGGTGATCAAGGTCGACGAGACCGCGCTGCAACGCCGCCTCGGCTCCACCTCACGCGCGCCGCGCTGGGCGATCGCCTACAAGTACCCGCCCGAGGAGGCGACGACCAAGCTGCTGGACATCCAGGTGAACGTCGGCCGCACCGGCCGGGTGACGCCGTTCGCGGTGATGGAGCCGGTGTCCGTCGCGGGATCCACGGTCGCGATGGCCACCCTGCACAATGCCGCCGAAGTGAAGCGCAAAGGAGTGCTGATCGGCGATACGGTCACCATTCGCAAGGCGGGCGACGTCATTCCCCAGGTACTGGGCCCGGTGGTGGACGCGCGTCCCGAAGACGCGCGCGAATTCGTCATGCCGACGCACTGCCCCGAATGCGGCACCGAACTGCGCCCGCAGAAAGCGGGTGACGCCGATATCCGCTGCCCCAACCAGCAGTACTGCCCGGCGCAGTTGCGCGAGCGCGTCTACCACCTCGCGGGCCGCCATGCCTTCGACATCGAGGCGCTCGGCTATGAGGGCGCGATCGATCTGCTGAGATCCGGCGCGATTACCGACGAGGGCGATCTGTTCGATCTGGACGAGGCGGCGCTGCTCACCACGACGCTGTACGCCAACAAGAACGGCAGCCTTTCGGCGAACGGCAGGAAACTGCTGGAGAACCTCGCCGCCGCCAAGGACCAGCCGCTGTCACGGGTGCTCATCGGCCTGTCCATCCGGCACGTCGGACCCACCGCGGCGCACGCGCTGGCTGCCGAGTTCGGCAGTCTCGACCGGATCCGATCGGCGTCGGTCGAGGAACTGGCCGCCGCCGACGGGGTCGGCCCGACCATCGCCGCCGCGGTGACGGAGTGGTTCACCGTCGACTGGCACCGTGCCGTCGTCGCGAAGTGGCGGGCCGCGGGTGTGCGGATGGAGGACGAACGCGACGAATCCATCGAGCGCAACCTGGAGGGTCTGTCGATCGTGGTGACCGGCTCGCTGCAGGGCTTCACCCGCGACGGGGCCAAGGAGGCGATCCTGGTGCGCGGCGGCAAGGCCGCGAGCTCGGTGTCGAAGAAGACTTCCTTCGTGGTGATCGGTGACGCCCCCGGCTCCAAGGCAGCCAAGGCGGAGGAACTCGGTGTGCCCATCCTCGACGAGGAGGGGTTCCGGCGGCTGCTGGCGGGCGGCCCCGAGGCGGTCGCGCCGGAGACGGCCGCCGAGGACGCCGAAGCCGAGGAGTAACCCCTCAGCTGACCGTGACCGTGGCGCCCAGCTGGCCCGCGACGTCGAATCGTCCGCAGCGGCCGCTGCTCAGATCGAGCTTCTGGGTGATCAGTTTGCCGCGGCGGTTCTTGAACGTCGCCTCGGCGGAGACGTCGGCGCTCGGCGTCGAGCATATTTTCGACACCACGCCGGGCGGGTCGTAGCTGACCGTGCCGCCACCCTGGCAGGTGTTCGTGCTGTCGGCCAGGAACACGCGGGCGGTGCCCTCCGGACACGGCGCGTCTGCCACCGCCTCCGGCGCCACGACCAGCGAGCCGAGCGCGAGCGCGGCGACGACGGAGCTTCGAACCACAAGACGACGAACCGTCGGTTCCATCGTTACCCTCATCCCATCGAACAACTTCGGCAGTACGCCGCGGCGAGCCGCGACGTGCAGGCATGCTAACCCGCTATCACACCCGCTGTCCCGGCGACCACGGAGCGGATCGTCCACGGCGACAGTGATGTCCACATCGCGAACCGGAATAGGTGCGCGCGGTTCCCGTGCGAGGCGGCGCTCGGCGCGGATCGCGGACGCTACCGGGCTGGTGTCGCCCACCCGGGGCGCAGACGGAAGTATGACGGCATGCTGCGCAGTTTTCGGGTGACCAATCACAGATCGCTGGCCGACGAGCAGGAGTTGCGGCTCACCAAGGGGAGCGGGCCGGTGGCCGTGCCGGTGACCGCCGTGCACGGCGGGGCCGCGGCGGGCAAGACGAACCTGATCGACGCGCTCGGGCAGATGCGCGACGCGGTGCTGCACTCGGTGACGGGCTGGGACCCGTACGCGGGCCCGGTGCGCGCGCCGCATCTCGGATTCGCCGACCGGCCTTCGGAATTCGTGGCGGCGTTCGTGGCCGAGGGCGTGCCGTACACCTACGGGTTCCGGCTGGACAACGCCGACGTGACCGCGGAATGGCTGCACACCCATCCGCGCTCGCGCAAGCGGATCGTGTTCGAGCGCGGCGGGGAACAGATCAAGATCGGCCCGATGTTCGAGGCGTCGCGGTACGGGATCACCGCGCTGGCTCCGCTGGTCCGTCCGAACGCCCTGCTGCTGAGCCTGGCAGGCCAGATGTACTCCGACGCGCTCGTGCCCGCGTACCGATGGTTCGAGTCCATGCTCGAGGTGCAACGCGGACCCGCCGAACCCGAGGCCATCGCCCACCGGCTGGGCAGTCACGTGTCCCGCTCGCCGGACAACGCGGCGCGGCTGCTGATGCTGTTGCGCACGGCCGAGTTGGGCATCACCGACCTGCTCGTCGCCGAACCAGACCCGTTGTACGCCGACTACCTGCGCGAACTCGACGCCGACATCGCCGGCCTCGGCAAACAGATCGACCGGTGCGCCGGCTCACCGAGCTATGCCGACCAGTTGCTGCGCGACAACGGTCTCACCGCCACGCTGCTCGAGCGGGAGTTGACCAACCTGAAGGCGGCGCGCGACGCCCTGTACGCGCGGATGGTGGCCCGGCGCGGCGTGGGCCTGAACCTGGTGCACGACGGCGTCGACACCCCGTTCGAGATCGGTGCCGAGTCTTCCGCCACGCTGTCGTTGCTGCGGGTGCTGCCCGCCATGCTCGACGCACTGGACGCGGGCCGGGTCCTGGCCGTCGACGACATCGGCGCGTGCCTGCCCGCCGAGGAGACCGACCGGCTGATCCAGCTGTTCCAGAATCCGGAGACGAATGCCCGTGGCGCCCAGTTGATCTTCACCACCGGCAACCGGCTGCTGATCGATCGGGGCAACGGGCGTTCCCAACGGACCCGCACGTCGGTCTGGCAGGTCCGGCGCACCGTTCAGGGCACCAGCGAGCTCGCGCCGGTGTGACGCGCACCTAGCATGGGAGCCATGCTGGAGTTCGCCTCCCTGGTAATCCTGACCGCGGTGCTGGTGTCGGTGATCGTGTTCGCGGTCCGCGGCGGGCGGCGCTATCGGCCCGCGAACCCGGAGGCGGGGACGCTGTACGTCACCGGCGTGAGCCCGCGCCCCGACATTCCCGGTGAGCAGTACGTGACCATCACCGGGAACCTGACCGGCCCTTCGGTCCCCGGCAAGGTCGTGTACGGCCGGTTCGTCTGGGATACGAACTCCTGGCCGGAGACCGGTGATCTGCTCACCGTCGTCTATCCGGCGGGCAAGCCCGACAGCTGGCAGATCACCCGGCCCGGAGCGGGGCCGGACGTGCCGTAGCCCACGTCATGGTCGATGGCATCATGCCGGTATGGATGTGCGGGAGACGGGCGTCGTCGTCCGGGCGGCGCGGCCGGAGGAGTACGACGCGGTCGGTGAGCTGACCGTGCAGGTCTACGTCGGCGAGGGCTATGTGGAGGCGGGCAGCTGGTACGCGGGCGAGCTGGCCGGCACCGCCCGCCGGGCCGCCTCGGCCCGGATCCTGGTCGCCACCCACGCCGACCGGGTCGTCGGCTCGCTCACCGTCGCGTCGGCGGGCACCCCCTACGCGGAGATCGCGCTTCCGGGCGAGCTGGAGTTCCGCATGCTCGCCGTCGCGAAGGCCGCGCGCGGACTCGGCGCGGGAACGGCGTTGGTGCGCACCGTGATCGACCTGGCGCGGGCGGAGGGGCACGCCGCGGTGGCTCTCACCACCATGCCCGCCATGGTCGACGCCCGCCGGATCTACGACCGCATCGGCTTCCGCCCGGTACCGAGCCGGGACTGGCGCACCAGCGCGGGAGAACTGCTGCACGTTCTCCGGCTACCGCTCGGCCCGTCCGGCGAGTCTGCCTGACGGTTCGCCGGGGCTTGTGCGGTCCGCACGGCAGCTGCGACAGTCGCTCGGCGGTAAATGGGAGGCGTCTGCCTATGATCGAAGCCGCGCTTCCATCGGCACGGCTGGCGTCGGCGAGGGCGATACCTGCGCGGCGCCCGCATACGATCGCCGGGTCGGCGTCGCCGACGGTGATACCCGCAATTCGAAGCGCCGCTGGGGAAATCAGCCGAGGACGGTGGCGACGATGCCCGCGAGGTAACCGAGCCGGGCCACCTCGGAGGGCCGGAAGTCGGGGCCGCCCGGCCTGCCGAGCAGCAGCACCTTGCCGGTGTTGCCGAGCGGAGCGGCGGCGAGCTTGGTGTCCATGTCGCGCCAGATCCCCGGCACCCACTCGGCCTCGGGGTCGAGCACGGTGGGCTTCTCCAGCGGCATCCAGGGGGCCGAACCCGCCTGTGTCTGTGGCGCACTCGGGCTGCCGACCACCCGGTAGGCCCCCTGCGGCCCGATGTCGATGATCGTGCTCCAGCCGACCCGCAGGACCCGCGGCACGCCGTCCACCAGCACCTGCATCCGGTCGTCGCGAGCGCTGGCCACCTGATCGATGAGCTCGAGCTCGCGGTGGGTGTCGAGCACGCCGGAATACGGGCGGATCGAGTCCACGTGCACGTCGCCGATCGATTCGGCGGCGGTGATGAGGGTGTCGGGGAGGGCGCCGGAGGGCACCTCGACGACCAGATCGTCGACGGCGTAGCCCGCGCCGCGCTCCACCACGTCCAGCGAGAGGATGTCGGCGCCGACGGAGCCGAGTGCGAGTGCGAGCGAACCGAGGCTTCCCGGTCGATCCGGAAGTTGCACGCGGAGCAGATACGACACGTGCGTTTCCTTTCCTTGAGCGGCCGAGGCTCTGAACGGATACCCGGGTCACGCAATACTTACACCCCTGACGCCCGGTTATCGAGTCGAAGCCGGTCCAGTGACGCACACCACTCGGCGAATTCACGCCAAAGCGGCGTGTCGGACTATTTCCAGCAGACGTGTCGCGTGCCGGAGGGTGTTGCCGGGGGCCTGCTGGGCGAGGCTCCCGCCGCCGCGCCGACGAAGCGCGGGTGCCGGGCGGCGGTCCGGCCGCCGGTGGCTAGGCTGTGTGGGTTGAGCACTGTTGATAACGAAGCCGAAAGGGGTCCCGCGGTGCCCGCCATCTCCCGCGACGAGGTCGCACACCTCGCCCGGCTGTCCCGGCTCGCGCTGTCCGATAGCGAACTGGATCAGTTCGCCGGGCAGCTGGATTCGATCCTGAGCCACGTGCGGACCATCTCCGAGGTCGCCGCCGCCGACGTCCCGGCCACCGCGTCGCCGAATCCGGCGACGAACGTCACCCGTTCCGACGAGGTGGTGCCTGGCCTGACCCCGCGCGAGGCGCTCTCCGGCGCGCCCGCGGTCGAAGAGCAGCGGTTCATGGTGCCGCAGATTCTGGGAGAGGCCGAATGAGCACGACGGGCGGACCGGACCTGACCACGCTGTCGGCGGCCGAACTCGCAGGCAGGATCCACGCCCGCGAGCTGTCCTCGGTCGAGGTCACCCAGGCGCACCTGGACCGGATCGCCGCGGTCGACGGCGAGTACCACGCCTTCCTGCACGTCGCGGGGGAGCAGGCGCTGGAGGCGGCGGCCGCGGTGGACTCGGCGATCGCCTCGGGCGCCGAGCCCGCCTCGCCGCTTGCCGGAGTTCCTCTGGCGCTCAAGGACGTGTTCACCACCACGGACATGCCCACCACCTGCGCGTCGAAGATCCTCGAAGGCTGGGTGTCGCCCTACGACGCGACGGTCACCACGCGGTTGCGCGCGGCGGGCATCCCGATCCTCGGCAAGACCAACATGGACGAGTTCGCCATGGGGTCATCCACCGAGAACTCCGCCTACGGCCCCACCCGCAACCCGTGGGACACCACCCGCATCCCGGGTGGCTCGGGCGGCGGTTCCGCGGCCGCGCTGGCCTCGAACCAGGCGCCGCTGGCCATCGGCACGGACACGGGCGGGTCCATCCGCCAGCCCGCGGCGGTCACCGCGACCGTCGGCACCAAGCCGACCTACGGCACGGTGTCGCGCTTCGGCCTGGTCGCCTGCGCGTCGTCGCTGGACCAGGGTGGTCCGTGCGGCCGGACGGTGCTGGACACCGCGTTGCTGCACGAGGTGATCGCCGGATACGACCCGCGCGACTCCACCTCGCGCGACGTGCCGGTCCCGCCCGTGGTGGCTGCCGCGCGCGCGGGCGCGCAGGGTGATCTGCGCGGCGTCAAGATCGGCGTGGTGAAGGAACTGCACTCCGACAGCTACCAGCCCGGCGTGCTCGCCTCCTTCGACGCCGCCGTGGCGGTGCTGAAGGATCTCGGCGCCGAGGTGGTCGAAGTGTCCTGTCCGCACTTCGAATACGCGCTGTCGTCCTACTACCTCGTCATGCCGTCGGAGGTGTCGTCCAACCTCGCGCGGTTCGACGCCATGCGCTACGGCCTGCGCGTCGCCGACGACGGGCAGCACAGCGCCGAGCAGGTCATGGCGGCCACCCGCGCGGCCGGGTTCGGCCCCGAGGTCAAGCGGCGCATCATGATCGGCACCTACGCGCTGTCGGCGGGCTACTACGACGCCTACTACGGCCAGGCGCTCAAGGTGCGCACGCTGATCGCCCGCGACTTCGACAACGCCTACCAGCAGGTCGACGTGCTCGTCTCGCCGACGAGTCCGTTCACGCCGTGGAAGCTGGGCGAGAAGGTGGACGATCCGCTGGCCATGTACCTGTCGGACCTGTGCACCCTGCCCACCAACCTGGCCGGTCACCCCGCCATGTCGGTCCCCTCCGGGCTGAGCAAGGACGACGGCATGCCCGTCGGGCTCCAGATCATGGCGCCCGCCCTCGCGGACGACCGCCTCTACCGGGTGGGCGCGGCCTACGAGGTCGCCCGCGGCGCCATCGCCTGATGTTGCGCGCAGAGCCGCTTCGCTCCCTCGCGGGTCGTGAGGAAGCGGGCGGCTCTGCGAATCGTCATGCGGCCGGGTGAATTCGGGTCGGTGGCGGCGTTGGTCCAGGGCGAGCGCGACCATGTCGTGCGCGCCGGGGCCGATGATCTTGCGTAGCGGGGGATTCGGCATGTTCACCAACGCGGTCCCGCATAGATGCGGCGCGGCCGCCTGGGAGAATCCTCGGGTCCTCGATTCGACGCATACCGGCGGCTGCCCTCAGGGGGTGCGCAGCGACTCGGCCTGCTTCCGGATGCCGTCGGTCATGCCCTCGAAGCCGCGTCGCAGGTTCCTGCCGAGCAGCGCGACGACCACGGGATTCAACCATCCGCCGAGTTCGAAGTGCGACTCGTAGCGAGTCCGGCCGTCCGCGAGCGGCGTCACCGTGTGCGAGCGCAGACTGTGCAGCGCGCCAGGAGGCACCGGTTTCATCGAGTAGCTCAGTTCCCGGCCCGGCGTGTGCGTACGGATCCATTCCCGCTGCTTGCGCGGGCGCGAGCCGGAGACGCGGACGAGCATGTCGATCGGCTCGCCGGGCACCAGCGAACTGTGGCACTCCGGGACGAAGGGATTCCACTCGCCGTAGCGCGGAAAGTCGGTGATCACCTGCCACACCAGTGCGGCGGGCGCGTCGATGTCGACGGCGAGGTCGATGACAAAGGCCATGGGCAAATTAGAACATGTTCTATGGCGATCCCGTGCGGGCGCCGTCTCGAACGGTTCAGCAAGAACCCATGGCGGTGCCCTGATCCGTGCCGTAACGGTGGCCGTGGCCCGGGGGAGCGTGCAGCGCGGCGAGCAGGTCGGCGGTGGTCTGCGCGAAGCTGATCACCGGCAGCCACCGCGGCACCGGAGCGTCGACGCGCGCCCCGGTCAGGTCGGGCGCGCGCCACAGCTGCGCGGGCGACCAGTGGATCACCGGATCGGAGCTGTTGGCCAGCACCGTCGCGCCACCACGGTGGACGTGGTTGGCCGGAGGTCCGGCCCAGAGGGCCGCGCAGGTGCGACGGTCCTGCTCGGCGTCGTCCGCGAAGACGGCATCGCCGCCCAGGGCGCCCAGGCTCTGCCCGTACACATACAGCTTCGGCTTGTGCGCCAGCCCTTGGATGTGGCGTTCCACGGCGGTGAACAGACCGCGCGCGGCCGTCACCGCCGCGTCCCGGCCGAACACGAACGTCGCCCAGCTCGGCAGGTAGGAGTACTGGAGGCCGACCAGCGCCACGTCGCCGTCGAAGCGCCGGTCGAGACCCGCTACGGCGTTCGCGTCGATCCAGCCCGATCCGGTGGGCACCGCCACGACCAGGTGCGAGCGCGTGAAGCCGCCCGACCGCTCCAGTTCGCTGATCGCCAGCTCGACCCGGCTGTCCAGGTCGGGCGCCGAAGTCACCCCGACGTAGACCCGCACCGCCCGCACCGGTGTGCCGCTGACGAACTTGCGTCCTTCGGCGCCCAGCGACGCCCAGCTCACCGCCGACTCGGCGCTTCCCGACCCGCGGTGCGAGACCGGCTGCACCACACCGGGATCGAACTGGGCATTCGCACTCGCGTACACCGATTCCCGCCATCCGGCCACCGCGGGTACGCCGACGAGATACGCCAGCACACCCATGACGGCGGCCAGTGATACTCCCCGCGCCCAGCCGAGTTTCCCCAGAGCCCAGCCGATCGAGCGGGTGGCGCCGATGAACAGCCCGATGATCAAGGCGGCGCCGAGCGCGCACCGCCCCCAGTAGTCCGCGCCGATCGGGGGTGTGCCCATCGCCGCGCGCAGCCGGTTCTGCCAGTGGCCCGCGTTCGCCGCGGCGCCCGCCACCAGCACCGCCGTCGCGATCAGCAGCGGCAGTCGCAGCCACGCGAGCCGCTGGTCCAGATCGTGCGCCCAGCGCCGCAGGATGACTCGAAGTACTCCGGCAACGCCGAGGGCGAGCGCCGCGAGCAACCCGGTGAGCACGGCTTGCGCACCGGGGGTGCGCGGCAGCAGTCCGGGCGCCAGCGAGGCAAGGACACCGGTCCCGATGCCGAGCGTCGTGCCGATCCGCGGCGGCACGACACGGCCTGCCGCGGCGGCAAGCCACCGGTGGCGATCCAGGAAGGGCAGCACGGACGAGGTCATCGCCGTACCACCGCCGCGCCGGCGATATCCGACCGAGCCGCCACGGCTTCGGGGTCACGCTGTCGATTGCGCACGACGAGAACCGCGCTCAGACCGGCGATTCCGGCGCCGAGCACGCCGAGCAGCTGCCAGCTCGTCGCCGAGTCGGTATCCGCCGAACCCAGCAGGGGTTCGACCACCGGTGCGCCGTAATCCTGCCGCCGCGAGTTCAGGTCGACAGCGGTGTTCGCGATCGATGCCATCGCATCACACCGGGCGCGGGAGAACGGGTCGACGCGGGCCGCGCAAGCCTCGTGCATCCGCCGGTCCAACGTGGCGTCGAGGGCCTGCCGCGCCCACGGGCCCAGCGGTTCGCCGCGCTGGTCGGCGTAGCGCAGCAGGTCGTAGCCGAGGTCATGGGCCTTGCACGCGGTATCGAATTCGGCGGGCAGCGTCACCGGCGAGGAGCAGTCGCCGCCCGGGTTGACCAGTAGACCGTCCACCGTGCTCGGCCGGTAGCCGAACGATGCGACGAAGTCCGGCGGAATGGCGGTGAGCGCACCGGGGCCGCCCGCGGCCAGCTCGGCGACGGCGGCGCCGGCCTGCGTGCTCTCGATCGGCGCGGCCGCCGCGGCGGCGCGCGGGGCGGGGGCGAGGAATACCGTCGCGGCCACGGCGGTCAACGCCGTCGCGGTGAGCGCCGCGTAGCGTCGCGAGTGCGCGCTGACGGAAGTGGTTGTGGCGGAATGGTTTCGGGCTCCCGCGGCCGATGCGAACCGGGTCTCGCGCCCGGCGCTGGTCGGTGTGCTCATGGCGACGACGTTAGGGACCCCGCTGCCGCACCCGCCTCACGCCCGGGAATGTTTCGGGCCCGCTGCTGCCGAGTGAGCTCGCGCGCGATCTCCCACCTGGGTATCGGGGCGGAAATCACCCGTGGGTATGAGGCCGCGGCGCGCCGGCGGTTCCTAGTGTCGTAGGCATGAACCGAGAAAGTCGCGCCTGGACGCGACGGCTGGACGCGCGGACCTGGTTCGACCTCGGCACGGTGGTGGTCGCGCTGATCTGGTACGCGGTGGCTTGGCCGACGCTGCACCTGACCCACGCGGTGCCCACCGCGGTACAGCCGTTCATCGCGGCGCTGGCCGCGCTCCCGGTGCTGCTGGTGCGGATCAACCCGGCGTTGGGCTGGGCCATCTCGGCGGGCTCCGCGCTGGTGATCGCGATGGCCATTCCGCATCAACCGAACAACGAGCTGCCGTTCCAGGTCGTCCACGTGCTGTGCCTGCTGGTGACGCTGTTCGCGGTGGCGTTGCGTGCGCCGGGTCAGATCGTGGCGGTGGCCTGGGGGGCGACGGCCCTACTGTTCGCGACCACCATGCCGGGGGAAGGGGACGCGCTGGCGAACGCCGCGTGGGGCTGGCCGATCGCGCTGGCCGGGTTGGTGCTGTTCGGCCTGCTCATTCGCTGGCTGGCACTGTCGCGGCGGCAACTGGAGCGCAAGGAGGAGGAGAACGAGCTGGAGCGGGCCCGTCGCGCCATCCTGGAGGAGAAGGCCCGCATCGCCCGCGACCTGCACGACGTCGTGGCCCACCACATGTCCCTGGTGGTGGTGCAGGCGCAGACCGCGCCGTACCGGGTCGAGGGCGTCGACGCCGCCGCGCGTGCCGAGTTCGAGTCCATCGGCGCCACGGCGCGGGAAGCACTCAACGAGATCCGCGGCATGCTCGGCGTCCTGCGCAGCGACGGTCAGTTGCCCGAGCACGCGCCGCAGCCGAGGGCGGCGGACGTGATCGCGCTGTTCGAGGGTGCGCGCCGCGCGGGCGTCCACATCGAGTGGACCGTCGACGGAGCGCTGGAGACGATCCCGGAGACCACCGGCCTCGCCCTCTATCGCGTCGCTCAAGAATCGCTGTCCAACGCCTCCCGCCACGCCCCGGGCGCGCCGGTCCAGGTGCGTATCGCGCACGGCGCGGATCTGCTGCTCGAGGTCGAGAACGGGCCGGGGGCCACGCCCGCCCGGCCGGTCGGCAACGGCGGTCACGGCATCGCGGGCATGCAGGCGCGAGCGCTGGCCGTCGGCGGTGAGGTGACGGTGCAGCCGCGTGCGGACGGCGGCTTCCGCGTGCACGCGCGCTTCCCGATCGGCGCGCCGGAGACGGCCGCCGTCGCTGCCGTCGCCGCGCACGGCGAACCATAACGGTGCGCGTCGGCCGGATTCGTTTCTTGAACGCGAAGCGCGGGCGTCTTCGGCGAAGCGCCGGTCGGCACCTGCCGCAGGTACTCGGCGACAGTCGGCCGGCCTGGACGGCGAGTCGCGCTGCCGACCGGACGAACGGGCCCGGCGCGCGCAGGTACGGGGCAATTAGGGTGAGCGGGTGGCAATTACGGTGTTGATCGCCGACGACCAGGCGATGGTCCGGCAGGGGTTCGGGGCGCTGCTCGCGGCTCAGCCGGATATCAGCGTGGTAGGCGACGCGGCGGACGGCAAGATCGCGGTGGCGGAGGCCAAGCGGTTGCGCCCGGACGTCGTGCTGATGGACGTGCGCATGCCGGAGATGAACGGGCTCGACGCGGCCCGCGCCATCCTGGCCTCGGGGTTCGACCCGCCGGTGCGTGTGCTGATGCTCACCACCTTCGACATCGACGACTACGTCTACGAGGCGCTCAGCCTCGGCGCCAGCGGATTCCTGCTCAAGGACGCGCCCGCCGAGGAACTGGTGCGCGCGGTCCGCGTGGTCGCCGACGGACAGGCGCTGCTCGCGCCGACGGTCACCCGCAGGCTCATCGCCGACGTCACGCGGCGCCGCAGCGCCCGCGCCAAACCGGCGCCGCAGCTGTCGGTGCTGACTCCCCGCGAGCGGGAAGTACTCGAACTGATCGCGAAAGGCATGTCCAACACCGAGATCGCCGAGGCCCTCTTCGTGGCCGAGCAGACCGTGAAAACCCATGTCTCCAAGGTGTTCGCCAAGCTGAATCTGCGTGACCGGGCCCAGGCGGTGGTGCTGGCCTACGAGACCGGCCTGGTCACCCCCGGCTGATCGGGGTTCACAGCGGGGCGCAGGACCCGCCGCGCAGCTCGTCGAGGTGACCGCCGAGCATCCGCGCCATCCGGCTGAGGATGGTGGTGGAGTCCTCGAAACTTCCGGAATCGGCCTGTGCCGCGAGCGCCACGGCGATCATGCCGGAGCGGACCGGCACCAGGCCGAACTGGCGGACGGTGTAGACGCCGGTCTCGTCGTCGGGCCCCCAGCCGCCTTTGAAGGCGGTGCCCTCCAGCACGCCCAGACCCCACGCCTGCTCGGGCGTTATCTCCGTCATCAGCTCGGTGACCTGGAACGACTCGGGCAGGCACGGCAGGCGGGAGGCGAAGCGGACCTGATTGGCCAGCGTCCATTCGGTGCCGCCGAAGGAGGTGTAGTCCAGCGTGGTGCGCGGGCCGGCCACACCGGTCGTCGCGTCGCCCGCTTCGTCGATCACGTCCTGCACCGCCTTGGCCGCTTCCAGCCCGTCGCCCAGCGACTGCCACAGCGCCTCGGCGGCGCCGTTGTCCGACCAGGTGATGGCCGCCTCCACCTCGTGCCGGATCTCTTCCTTGGGGTCGTGCCGCAGCGCCGCGATCGCGAGCGGCACCTTGATGGTCGACCACGCGATGCCGCTGACCCAGTCGCCGAAGACGGTCATCCGGCCGCCGCCGACGGGCATGATCGCCATGCCGACCTGCCCGCCCAGCTGCGGCTGCAACTGGGTGAAGTCGGCGGCCAGCGAGTCGGGCACGGACACCGCGAGGTTCGGCCGCCAAGCTCCCGCGGTGTCCACCACCACGGTGGGCGCCTCGGGGGCGGGCCGGTCGCCGGGGAACAAGGCGCACGAGGTCAGTGTGAGCAGCACCACCATCGCCACGGCGCGCAGCGCCGACCGGCCTGTCGAACCGGATCCCGTCGACCTCACCACCGAGTCCTCCCCACCACCAGTGGCGTGTCCACGCTGTCGTACGGCGGTGCAAAATAGCTCATCGGGCCCGTCCGGCCGGTGGCCGGACGAGAGACATCGCCGCGGCACGCGACGGTGTCGACGGCACGATATCTCGAACATAGTTTTGCCGATCTTCCCGGAGAATTCGAAACCCCGTGGCCACGGCGTCACCCGGTAGGCTCCAGGATCGGTATGAAGGCGCGCCCGGACGTCCCCGTCCGGCCGCCGCGGTCACCTGAAGGGGGCGTGTTGCTCGACAGCGGTGCGGTGTTCGCCGGGTTCACCATAGAGAAGTTGCTCGGCCAGGGGGGCATGGGCTCGGTGTACCTCGCCCGCCATCCCAGACTGCCCCGGCAGACCGCGCTGAAACTGCTCAACCGGGACCTGTTCACCGATGTGGAGGTGCGGGCCAGGTTCGAGCGGGAAGCGGATCTGGCGGCCCAACTGGACCATCCGAACATCGTCGCGGTGTACGACCGCGGCGCGGAGGACGACCAGTTGTGGATCTCCATGCAGTACGTCGACGGCGTCGACGCGGCCACGGTGAACCCGCAGAGCCTGCCGCCGGAACGGGCCGTGCAGATCATCGAAGGCGTCGCCTCCGCACTGGATTACGCGCACGGGATGGGGGTGCTGCACCGGGACGTCAAACCCGCCAACATCATGCTGGCCCGCGCGGTGAGCGGCCACGGCGAGCGGGTCTTCCTCACCGATTTCGGCATCGCCCGGCTGCGTGAGGATTCCACGCACCTGACCCAGACCGGCATGTTCACCGCGACGCTCGCCTACGCCTCGCCCGAGCAGATGACCGGTGCGCACCTCGACCACCGCTCCGATCAGTACTCGCTGGCCTGCGCGCTGTATTGGTTGCTGACCGGCGTCGCCCCCTTCGACGCTCCCGCACCGGCCGACATCATCCGCGGTCATCTCCAGTTGCCGCCGCCCTCGGTCGCGGCCCGGCGCGCCGGTCTGTCGCCCGCGCTCGACGCGGTGCTCGCCAGGGCCATGGCGAAGCGACCCGACGATCGTTTCGCATCCTGCGTCGAGTTCGCCACGGCGGCACGGCGAGCGCTCACCGCTCCCGCGCCGACGGTCGTGGCCGCGCAGTACCAGCCGCAGCCCGCGCCCACCGTCATCGCGCAACCGGCTTACCCCGGGCCGGAGGCGGGCCCGCCCACCTACGTCCCCGCGGCC